>CAUQZB010000018.1:0-2506 GCA_963522835.1 uncultured Candidatus Saccharibacteria bacterium | reverse complement strand
ATAATAGGTATATGAATCGATTATTTCCTCAATTTCAGCCAGAACATTACGACATACAATGGGACTTGCGTCAAGCAAAAGATGAACGCTTGATTCGCGGTACCGCAATAATCAGCGGACGGCATTTGACGCCTGAACCAATTTGCCTGCACGCGAAAGATTTGCAAATCGAGCGTGCCGCTGTCAACGGAAAAAATATCAAAGTATCGACCGATGGCGATGTCTTAACGCTTGATAGCCGCGATGATGGCTTGGTGAGGATTTCTATCGAGTTTTCGCTTTCGCTGACCGACGCGATGCACGGCATCTATCCTTGTTATTACGAATACCAAGGCGAGAAACGTGAGCTTTATGCGACACAATTCGAGAGCCACCATGCCCGCGAAGCCTTCCCGTGCATTGATGAGCCAGAGGCCAAAGCCACGTTTGCAATATCAATACTATCGGACGAACCAACAGTTCTCAGCAATATGCCAGTTGTTTCGAGTGAACAGCAAGAAGATGGTAGCCTTTTGACCCACTTTGACCAAACGCCACGTATGAGCACTTATCTAGTAGCGTTTGTGGCAGGCAACTTGCAGCGTGTCACCGCCAAGACTAAAGGTGGCGTTGAAGTTAATATCTACGCTACGCCGGCACAACCTGCCGCAAGCTTGGACTGGGCGCTAGAACATGCCAGTAAAACAATTGACTTCTTCGACGAATATTTTGGCGTGCCTTACCCGCTACCAAAATCCGACCATATAGCATTACCAGACTTCTCATCTGGTGCTATGGAGAATTGGGGGCTGGTTACCTACCGCGAAACTGCTTTGCTAGCCGACCCGGCTACTACTAGTACCTCGACCCGTCAATATGTTGCTACTGTTATCGCCCATGAACTTAGTCATCAATGGTTCGGCAACTTAGTGACTATGAAATGGTGGAACAATCTATGGCTCAACGAGAGTTTCGCGACACTGATGGAGTACCTAGCAACCGACACACTACATCCAGATTGGCGACAATGGGATGAATTCGCCAACAACGAAGGCGTAGCTGCCTTACGGCGCGATAGTATCGACGGCGTACAGCCAGTTCAGACTGATGTGTCTAGCCCGGCTGAAATCAGCGCTTTATTCGACGGGGCTATTGTCTACGCTAAGGGCGGTCGACTACTGCGAATGATGCAGCTATGGATTGGCGATGAAGCGTTTCGCGCCGGATTGAAACAATATTTCACTCGTTTCAAATACAGCAACACCGACGGAAACGACCTCTGGAGTTGTCTGAGCGAAGCTAGCGGCAAGGATGTTGGCGCCCTAATGAACACTTGGATATCACAGCCTGGTTATCCGGTAGTTTATACTTCGCTCGACGATGGCGAATTGGTCTTGCGGCAAGAGCAGTTTTTCGTCGGGCCGCACCAACCATCTGATCGTCTGTGGCCGATTCCACTAGGAGTTAATAGCTCGAGCGTACCTGAAATTTTGAGCGATCGCGAATGGCGTGTACCTCTAACTTCGCACGAGCCGCTGCTACTAAACCAACACAATGCCGCCCACTTCATCACCTGCTACGACGACCAGCTCCGCTCCCGCATTTTGCAAGCCGTCGCCGAAGGCACTTTAACATCATCACAACGCGCACAGTATCTCAATGAGCAGCTATTGCTAGCCCGCGGCGGCGTGATTAGCAGTAGTGTTCTAGTCGAGACGCTAAGTGCTTTCCGCGAAGAGAACGACCAAACCGTTTGGGAGATCATTTCGCTAGCTATCGGTGAGCTCAAGAAGTTCGTCGATCAAGACGAAGCTGCCGAGAAGTTGTTGCGGCAATTCACTGGCAAATTAGCTCGAACCCAATTCGAACGCTTGGGCTGGGACAAGCTCGATAACGAGCCAGAGTCCGACAGCAAACTACGCACCACTATCGTTGGCTGCATGCTGTACAGCGAAGACACGGCAGTAGTCAGTACCGCACGCAAGCTATATCAAGACACGCCCCTAGCTAAGCTTAGCGCAGACCTGCGCCCGTTGATAATCGGTACTACTGTCCGTTATAGCGATCAGCCAGCAGTCACCGTCGACCAGCTAATCGAAGCTTATCAGACGACGCAATCAGCCGACCTGCGCGACGATATCGCCTCGGGAGTGACATCAACGCGCGACGCCAAACAGCTAGCGCGCTTAATCAGGTTGCTCACCGATACCGACGTCATCCGTAGTCAAGACGTCGTGCATTGGTTTGTCGATTTGCTGCGTAATCGCTATGGCCGTGAAGCGGCTTGGCACTGGATGCGCGATGAATGGAGCTGGATCGAGCAAACGTTTGCTAGCGACAAAAGCCACGACTACTTCCCGCGCTACGCTGCTAATTTATTAATGACTCGCCAGCAATTAGCTGAATACCGCGATTTCTTCACGCCGTTGCGCCGCGACCAGTCGCTCGTCCGCGCTATCGACATGGGAATATTAGATTTAGAAGGCAAACTAGATCTGATCGATAGAGAAGCAACAGGAGTGGTAAC
>CAUQZB010000017.1:0-2538 GCA_963522835.1 uncultured Candidatus Saccharibacteria bacterium | reverse complement strand
GTATATCATTGCCAAAATCGAGACCAAGTCAGCGATCTCTGATGAACATCTGGAGGAGATCGTCAAGGCGAGTGACGGTATCATGGTGGCGCGCGGCGACTTAGCGGTTGAGGCCGGGGCAGAAATCGTGCCAGTTATTCAGCGGCGTATTATCGCTCTCTGTCGCAAGTATTCTAAGCTCAGCATCGTCGCCACGCAGATGATGGGCAGCATGGTTGACAATCCTGAGCCATCTCGCGCCGAAGTGAGCGACGTTGCCAATGCGGTCATCCAGGGTGCCGACACGGTGATGTTGTCTGATGAAACGGCCAACGGTAAATATCCGATCGAGACAGTGCAGGCAATGCGCCGGACGATTATGTACACCCAGGAGCATAGTGATGTCATGGCAGTTGAGCCAGGTGAAAAGCGCCGCAAGCATGATGCACTCCTTAGCTATACAGCAGCACGGCTCGCCACAGAGCTCAAGGCGCGGGCAATTATCGCCGAGACCAGTACGGGTGTAACTGCGGTGAATGTCGGTGCCTTTCGGCCGAATATGCCGATCATTAGCGTCACCGATAGTCAGAAAACGGCGCAGAAATTAGCGTTAAGTTACGCCACGCGCTCATACGTTCGCCCAAGCGGTCTGGGTTCGGCGAATAAGTTAGCAGAGGAATTGAAAGCCGAAGGTTACTTTGGCGAGGATCCAGTGACGCTGGTATTGGTCAGCGGCCATCAACCGGGCCGGCCGGGCAAGACTGACAATATCCAGATCCGGACAATGGACTAGGACGAGAAAAGGGTGGGCAGATTTTTCAAGCAAACAATTCGTGACGTTAATCTCCGCGGGCTGACCGTCCTGGTGCGGGTTGATTATAATGTGCCTCTGACAGTGAACGGCGGGATTGCCAGTGACTTACGAATTCGCGCTAGTTTATCGACCCTGCGCTATTTACTAGAGCAACGTTGCAAGATTGTTCTGATGAGTCACCTCGGGCGGCCAAAGGGGGTCGATCCGGCATACAGCCTGCGTCCGGTGGCGCGTCGACTGGCTGAACTACTCGGGCGGCCGGTGCAGTTTATTGATAGTTGCGTCGGTGATCAGCTTCGTCAGGCGGTGCGACATATGGCGGCTGGCGACGTACTGATGTTAGAAAATTTGCGGTTTTATGACGAGGAGTCGCGTGATGATACGGTGTTTGCCAAGGCAATTGCTCGGGCGGTGCGGCCGGATTATTTTGTGCAGGATGGTTTTGCGGTGGTACATCGAGCTCACGCCAGTACCCATGCGATTACGCTATACGTGCCGGGGCTAGCCGGTGACCTGTTGGTGCACGAATATACCGCGCTAACCGCAGCGATGTCACGTCCAGCGCGACCAGTAGTGGCGATTATTGGTGGTGTGAAAATTGCTGATAAGATTGCGCTGATTGAGCGGCTGATTGATAAAGCTGACACAATTTTGATTGGTGGGGCGATGGCCAATACCTTCCTCGCCTACCGCGGCCACAGGATGGGTCACAGCACAGTTGAGCCGGATCAAGAGCAAGTGCTGGCGGCCATCTACCACCGTGCTGCCGGGAAGGTTGGTGATGAACAGGTCGATCAGTTCTTGCGGCTACCTAGCGACGTAGCGGTGGCGTTGTCACCAGAAGCATCGGGTGATCGTCATGAAGTGTCGGTTGATGGGATCGGTGAGCATGAGATGGCGCTAGATATTGGTGCTCAGACGATGGCACAATTTGCCTCAGTGATTGCCTCGGCCAAAACAGTCATTTGGAATGGGCCGCTGGGGTACTCGACTAACCCGTTGTTTGCTCGAGGGTCGGCTCGGATCGCTGAAGCCATCGTACAAAACCACGGCGTCACCTCAATCATTGGCGGCGGCGATACGGCAGAGTTTGTCCTTAGGTGGGATGGGCATGACGGCAAGCAATTTTCGCATATTTCTACCGGTGGCGGGGCTAGCCTCGAGCTGATGAGCGGCAAAAAATTACCAGGTGTGGAAAGTTTACTAGACGCGCATGGACTAAAATGATACACTAAGCATAAGCATTATGACGCGAAAAACACTCATTATCGGCAACTGGAAGATGAACCTCACTATGCATGAGGCCAGTTTGTATTTACATAAGCTCATGGAGCAGCTGCCGGTGCGTCGTGACGTCGAGGTGGTGGTGGCGCCAACAATGTTGACCTTGCAGAGTTTGAGCTTGCAAATTAAGCGTCGGATCGTCAAGCTCGCTGCCCAGAATTGCTACTGGCGCGATCATGGTCCGTATACCGGCGAAGTGCCAGCGTCGCATTTACATGGCATGGTTGATTATGTCATGATTGGTCATTCCGAGCGGCGACATATATTTATGGAGAGCGACAAGGATATTCGTTTCAAGGTGCAGGCAGCGCTACGTAATCGGCTTCAACCAATCCTCTGTATTGGTGAAACAGCGCACGAGCGGACGCTAGGCGAAACGCGCGAGGTGCTCCAGGATCAGATTGTAAACGGTCTCGCCAACATAACAGCCGAGGAGATAGACCATGTGGTGATCGCCTACG
>CAUQZB010000016.1:0-2582 GCA_963522835.1 uncultured Candidatus Saccharibacteria bacterium | reverse complement strand
GAAGCCAACGTGAAGTTTCTCATTAACCAGGCCAACGTGCGTAGCAACGAGTTGAAAAACAACAGCGTGAAAGAGTTTGTTGCAATGCTGAAACGCATCAATGCCGACCGCGAAGGCTTGGCAATCAAGAATGTTGAGGTGAAAGCCTATGCTTCTCCTGATGGCGGTTACGCCTTCAACGACAAGTTAGCCAACAAGCGTCAGAACGTAAGTGAGGGCTATGTGAAGCAGCAACTCAAAGGCAACAAGATGCAAGCTGACATCGATGCGCACTACACCGCGCAAGACTGGGAGGGCTTTATGAAGCTCGTTCAGGCCAGCAACATCCAGGATAAGGACGTGATTTTGCGTGTGTTGTCGATGTATAAAGACCCACAAGAGCGCGAACAGCAAATCAGAAACATGAGCGAAGGGTTCAGAGAGTTGGCCGATGGCATTCTCCCTGAGTTGCGTCGCAGCCGTTTAATCATCAATTATCAGGTGATTGGGCGCAGCGATGAGCAGATTAAGCAGCAATATGCAGCCGATCCCACAAAGCTAAGTTTGGAAGAATTGCTCTATTTGGCAGCGTTAGAGGATCAGGTTTCGACCAAAGAAGCGATTTATAAGAAGACCATTCAGTTGCATAAGAACGACTTCCGTGCCTATAACAACTTAGCCGCTTTGGCTTTAAACAAAGGCGATGAAGCCACAGCCGAGCGCTATTTGAGCCAGGCTTTGCGCTGCAACAGCAAAGCATCCGAGGCCTTTGCCAACAAAGCTTATATTGACTTGACACACGGACGCGTGGCACAAGCAGAGCAAAATCTCGCCAATGCCACCGAAGCGAATGGCTTTAACGAGATTTTAGGTGCATTGAACATCGCTCGAGGCAATTATGCTAATGCCACCGAAGAGCTGTTCAACAACAACAACAGCGCGGCTTTGGCACAGTTGCTCAACAAGAACTACATGGCCGCCGAGCAGACTTTGAACGCCATTCAGCAGGGCGATGCCATGACAAGCTATCTGAAAGCCATTCTCTATGCACGTCAAGGGAAGCGCGATGCTGCTCAACAAGCGCTGCAAAAGGCATTGCAACAAGATGCCACCTTGCGCACCTATGCCGAAAACGACTTAGAATTGGCGAACATTCGTTAATGAAACAAGTTTACATCCTGATACTGCTCATCTTGGGTTTTGTATCGTGTAGCACCGACAAGAAGCATTTTTCCTTCGACGGTCGCTTAACGAACATCAACCAAGGTGAGTTTTATGTGTATGCCTTAGACGATGCTTCGGCGGGCTTAGACACTGTGAAGGTGGAGGCAGGGCGCTTCTCTTATGAGATGCCTTGCACCAAACCCAGTATCTTGATGTTGGTGTTTCCCAACTTTTCCGAGCAGCCTATCTTCGCCGAACCCGGCAAATCGGTTGATGTGAAGGGCGACGCTTCGCACTTAAAAGAGTTGGAAGTGACGGGAAGCAAGACCAATGAGCTGATGAATAAGTTTCGCCAGCAGATTGCAAATGCGTCACCTCCCGAGATGGAACGCTATGCCGCGCAGTTCATTGCCGACCATCCCGAGTCGCCTGTCGGGGCTTATTTAGTGACGAAATATTTCATCAAGACGCCTCGTGCCAACTACAACAAGGCGCTTTCGCTCATCAACATGCTGCTCAAGGCGCAACCCGAATATGGCTATCTGCGCCTGCTGCAAGGGCAACTCAAATCGCTTGCCACTTTAGAGAAGGGCACCTTGCCCAACTTCTCGGCACGCGACATCAACGGGAAAGCCATTGATGTGAAAGCATTGCGCACGGCTCCGGTGGCCGTTCTCTACACATGGGCCACGTGGAATTACGATTACAACATGCTGAACAGCCGCCTCAACGACAGCTATCAGCGTGCCAATGGCCAGCTGAAAGTCGTTGGATTTAACCTCGATGCAAGCCGAAGTGACTGCCGACGGAGCCTTGAAAGTCAGTCGATTGCTTGGCCCACGGTGAACGATCAGCAACTGTTCAACAGCCCAACGCTGCAACTGCTCGGCCTAAACACCGTGCCCGACAACCTCGTTTTGCAACGGGGGCGCATCGTAGCGCATGGCCTTCCCGTCGAACAGCTGATGAAAAAGGTGGACGAACTGCTGCCCAAGACGGCACCTTAAATAGCAAAAGCAGTCAGCAGATGTGGCACGTCATCGCGCATTTGCTACGCCCCATGCCCCTCATCCCCTACACCTAACCATTCATTCCCCCTCCCAACTCCCCCTATTCCTCCACCACTTCATGTTAGTAAAAACCTATAGTGCTGCCGTTAATGGGCTCGAAGTGACCACCGTCACGGTAGAAGTGAGCCTCCATCCCGGCGTGATGTACCACCTGACCGGCTTGGGTGACAAGGCTGTTCAAGAGGGACGCGACCGCATTGCCGCAGCAATGTTGTTCTGTGGCTATAAGTTTCCGCGCGCCGACATCACCATAAATCTTGCGCCTGCCGACCTAAAAAAGGAAGGTAGTGGCTTCGATTTGCCTTTAGCCATCGCCCTTTTGGCGGCCAACGGCAACCTCCATTCCGACGTGTTAGACCACTATATGCT
>CAUQZB010000015.1:0-2798 GCA_963522835.1 uncultured Candidatus Saccharibacteria bacterium | reverse complement strand
GAGATGGCACAATGGCGTGCCATCTCTCCCTCCCGGGTTCGCGAGTTTCACTCGTGGTAGTTTTTCTCAACGTTGAGAATTACTCCGAGCAGAACCGCTTGAGCCCGCCCACACCCTATCTCGATGATGAGATAGGGTTTTTCCTTTTTTGTGATAAAATAACAGAGATGACATCGTTTTGGAATAATTTACCGCAGCCATTTTTTATATTGGCACCGATGGAAGCCGTCACTGACGTAGTGTTTCGTCATGTCGTGAAACAAGCGGGCGTGCCCGACGTGTTTTTCACCGAGTTTGCCAATGCCACTGGCTGGGTACACGCCGGCGACAAGGCCATCGCTGGGCGACTGATCAAGACCGACGATGAACATCCGCTAGTCGCCCAAATCTGGGGTGGCGAGCCAGGCGATATGGAGCAATTTGCCGCTCACTGCATGGAGCTTGGCTTTGACGGCATTGATATCAACATGGGCTGTCCCGCCAAATCTGCCATCAAATCTGGCGGTGCAGCACTCATTCGCCGACCCGACGTAGCAGTCGCTGCCATTGCCGCTGCTAAAACCGCCGGGTTGCCAGTTAGTGTGAAAACACGGCTGGGCTATACGTATATTGACGAATGGCGCGAGTGGCTGACGACTATTTTGCAGCAAGACATAGTTAATTTGACCATCCACCTCCGCACCAAAAAGGAGATGAGCAAAGTCCCAGCACACTACGAGCTCATCGACGACATCATCAAGCTACGTGATGAAATCGCCCCACAGACGCTGCTAACCATCAACGGCGACATCCGCGACCGAGCCCACGGCGAGGAACTATTTGCCGCTCACCCAGGCCTGAACGGCATCATGATCGGGCGGGGAGTATTTAGCAATCCGTTTTGCTTTAGGAGGGTAGTTGAACTATCCTCAGTCGAGGAGGCTGTGACGGGCGTGAAGCCCCGTCAGCCGAACGCCACGGGCGCACAGCCCCGTAAAGAGTACTCCGAGATGGATGAATCGCTGACGCGAACTTCATCAGGAATCGTACCCAGTGACCCACGCTCCATCGCAGACAACAACAACAGGAGCGGCAATACTAAATCAGAACTTATATATCTACTACATTACCACCTTGACCTCTTCGACCACTACCAACCAACCCTCGGTCACCCCTTCGAAACCCTGAAGCGCTTCTTCAAAATCTACATCCGCGACTTCGACGGCGCCAAAGAACTGCGTGACCAACTGATGCACACCAAAAGCACCGACGAAGCCCGTCTAGCTATTGCAAATATATGTAATTTGTGATATAATATAGATTATGCGCCAGTTCGAAGGATATTCGCTCACAACACCAATCACCATCGGTGATGTGCATAATCTATCAAAACAAGTAACTCGACTACCTCGAGGAAGTATCGCTCTATTAGGCACCGACCGACTCGGCATACCATTAGAGCAGCTCGACATAGAACTAACGCCTCGTGATGATTACGCAGAAGGTCGTCGTAACAGCATCAATAAGGTTGGATTTTATGACGCAACATTGTACTGCTCAGACATACCCCTCGTAACTTAGCCTTGGGCAGTCAAGCCATATCTTACACCTCGCACAGCGCTGAAGGACATTGGTACAATGCGATCCATTAATAGCCTACAGCACCCTCGAGCAATCCGCACCTTTGAGCCGAAAGGCATTATCCGCCTCGAGAATGGCGAAATGGCAGTTATTACCGATTTTATGCAAGGCGTGCGCAGCTGCGACAGTCTAGTCGACGAATATCGAGAAAAGACATTACCCGAAGAAAAAGCACGGCTTATCGCCCGCACCGCATTCGCTACTATGTACTATTTTCACAGCCTGAAAAAGCCGTATACAATGAACGACTCGCAGATAAAGAACTTTGCGTTTACTATCAATACCGAACCGTGGTGTATTGACACCGAAACATTTATGTCAATAGACAAGAACCCAGCAACAGTCAGTAGATTCGGACGAGATATTGAATGTTGTACCTATTCAATGAGCGGTCAATACAATAACGACGGTCAGAGAATGCTAGACCCAGAGCTTATTATCGAGGATTTTATTAATCCATATGAAAAGAACATCACAGATCTATTCACCCGTGACACCATCGATATTATGCAGGCATTAATCAAAAATCTCAAACAAGACATAGCGCAAGGAGCCTGATATCAGACTCCTTGGTAGTAGTGCTGGTGTATAATTAGTGTCGTCGCTTGCGCCGATGAAGATCCGCCACTTTCAAACGAACCATGTGCCGGTCGATGAGCTGTTTGGCTTTCTCGCGCTCGACTTGATCGCCGGCTTCGTCGCGGGCTTTGATGGCGCGCTCCAGTGCTGCCTGTGTTTCCGCCTCGATGATGTCGTCACCATGATCCGCCTCATCCACTAGGATTTGCACTGATGAATAATCAATTTTCACCACGCCACCGGAGATTGCGAAATACTCTAATTGGCTATCCAAATCTTCTTTATGGCGGCGTACAGTAATGACGCCGTCTCGCGCAATCGTCACTAGCGGCTCATGACTCGGGAAAACGGATATTTCGCCGTCAATGGTTGGGATTGACAGCGAATAAACCTCTTCGTCAACCTTCGTGCCAACAAGTGTAACTAATGACAATTTCATGGCTATTTGGCTTTCTTCTCGCTTGACTTGGCGGCGGATTTTTTGTCGGCAGCTGGCTTTTTGGCGTTCTTATCCTTGGCTTCATTTTTACTGCCAGCTTGCTTGGATTGCTCGGCGGTATCACGGGCGACTTGATCGCTCAAAGTACCTTGTACCATGT
>CAUQZB010000014.1:0-3206 GCA_963522835.1 uncultured Candidatus Saccharibacteria bacterium | reverse complement strand
GGATATGCTAGAGGAGCTGCGTAATCAGTCAAACGTACAGCGCACCGAAACTGCTAACTACAGGAAGCTTGACCAGTTTAGGCGCTCTGTTGGAGAAGATAAAAATATCGCCGAAGGAAGACTACAGTCAGCATGGAACGCACATCAAAGCACCAATCAGGCGGCCATCGTTCAGGATTTCCAGTCACGGTCTATTCGTCAGATGGTTGATGCTGAGAAGCAGGTGCTCGACAATCGCTTTACGGCGCTTCAGACTGGACACGGGGAATTGCCAGAAAATGTTGCCGATAACACCGCAGTCCAAGAGGCTGTACAACGAGCACGCGATTCACATCAAACTCTAGCGGTTCAAGGTTTGCGCAAGAGTGGTATCGATCGCGTCCTTAATGATCAGTTCGCCCGCGCCATGCGTGATAACAATACCGGCGCAGAGCTTCGATCGGCCGCTGGTGGTATCGAGGACGCTTACTATGCATCAATTCCAGGTATGAGTGATGACCTTGGGTCGCGGCGCGCCGCTGCCGCTGCCGCTCAAACGGTGAGTGCTGCCTATGAGGAATCAGTCAAGAATGCCACCGCTATCCTCAACGGCAGCAACGTGAGCGATGCCGACACAGTAAGTCTCATTGGTGGCAACGCTGTCGGCAATATACCAGCAACCGACGATATCAGGAATGCAGCTGGTCGCAAGATCGCAAGCAGTCGTGGTGCTAAACCGCTACTCGATATGCTCAGCAAGGTACAGATGAACAATTTGACAGACGACCTCGCTCAGGAGCTTGGTGTTGCGTTGAAAAATAATAGTGCACGACCATGGTGGCTGGGTGGATCGGAGTGTGTTGATATACAAGCCAACGCCATCAAAGATACTGGTGACGCCTTCAAGGTGCGCAATATGATAAAGGCTTTTGAGAAGGGTAAGTTGAGTGCTGACAAAGCCCTGGCAAGTGACGCGGTGTTCCTTGAGGATACGCTTGATATGATGCAGAAGCATAATATTGCCGCACAACTGACACCAGAGGCGAAGAAATTCCTTAACAAGAGCATTACAACTGTTTTAACTGATAAGCTATACAGGGGCCGATATAGTCGTGAGCAGGGAGACGCCCTCAAAGGCATTCAAAATCTGCTATAATAGTACCCAATGGCTGTCTACAAAGTTCCCCAGGATGTGGAAGCTGAAGACAAGCTGCTCGGGCCGTTTAGTTTCAAGCAGTTTATTTTCTTGATCGTCGCGATCGGCATGATTGCGCTGGCGTGGGGGCTATTCTCGGTGCTGCCGCCGCTGGCGATTATCCCGGTGCCGGTTGCGCTATTTTTCGGGGCGTTAGCCTTGCCGCTGCGCAAGGATCAGCCGATGGAGGTGTACCTCGCGGCGGTTATTTCGTTCATTCTTAAGCCCAAGCAGCGACTGTGGCGAGCCGATGGTATTGAGCGAATGGTCGAGGTGATCGCCCCGCGGGTTGAGGAAAAGCAATACGGCAAGGGGTATGACCAGGCCGAGGTCAATCGCCGGCTGTCGTATCTGGCGACGCTGGTGGACACACACGGTTGGTCGGTGCGCGGCGTCGATAATCCAAACAGCTCGGTGATGAACAGCTCGATGCAGGCGGATTGGTACAATGAGGCTCAGACCGCCCAAGACCCGCTCGACCCAAGTAGCAAGACAGCCCGCGCCTTTGAAACACTCATTGAGCGAGCCGACGAAAGGCGCCATGACGAAATTGTCCAGCAGATGCAACGATCTCAAGCCACCCAGACAACCACACCTGTCCAAGACGACCAAGCCTACTCGCTACAAACCTCGACCTTCAACCCCTATCCAACTATGCAGCAGTCTGTCATCACGCCCATCAGCGAGCAGACGACCGCGACGGCCCACACCGACCAGGCGCCCCCTAGCACAGCACCCGTCTCGCCTGCTATAATGGATCTAGCGCGTAATCACAGCGATCTGTCGGTCGCCTCACTGCAACGAGAGGCCGGTCGCATCCAAAAAGAACATGATAAGGAAGTCGTGATTTCGCTTCACTAGGTGGGATGTCTATGCAACCAGATCAGCAACAGCAACCATATCACTATCCACCAGATGCAGCCGCTGCACCACCGTTTGGTGCACCATCAAATCCGCCAACCATGCCGGGGGTCATTGCCTCTGGGCCTGACCCAGTCTCTACGGAACCAACCTCACCGTATGCTCAGTACCCTGATCAGTTCAGCCCGCTGCCACAGCAATTACCGCAGGCGCCAGCCCAGCCACAGCCGATGCCAAGCGCACAACCCGCGGCACAACCAGCCCCCAGCCCACCGTCCGCACCCGAGCCCAACCAACCACAGCAAACCCCGCAACAGCCCGCCAAGCAGCCGGCCAGTCAGGCAAAACCTCAACAAAAAGGCCCGACCAGCACCCAGAACACGTTGCTGTTTTCTGAGATGCGCGAGAACATGATCATCATGAATGACGGCAGCTTTCGGGCAGTCATCCAGTGTCAGTCGATTAACTTTGACTTGATGAGTGGCCGCGAGCGTGAGGGAATTGAATTTAGCTACCAAAACTTCCTTAACTCGTTGTATTTTCCGGTTCAAGTGCTCATTCGCTCACGGCGCGTTGACATCGGGCCGTATATTGACCGCCTGATTGACATTCGCCGCAACCAAGACAATATGCTCCTAAACGTGCTGATGGATGACTATATTAACTTTATCGATGTCCTCGCCCAAGAGGCTAATATTATGGACAAGGATTTTTATATCGTTGTGCCGTATTATCAGAGCGGCGATATGCAAGTTATCAAACAGCAGGCCAAGGGTCTGTTCGATAGCTTTTTTGGTGGCAAGAAAGACAATGTCGTCACCAAGATCGAGCAGACCGCCTACGAGAAGGCCAAGGATGAAATTAAGAACCGAGTTGATTCAGTAATGAGTGGGCTGTTTCAGATGGGCGTAAAGAGTTCGCAGCTTAATACCAAACAGCTGGGCGAATTATTCTACAGTTCATACAACCCTGACGTGGCACCGCAACAACCGTTGAGTGTCGGCGCCGATGAACTAGCAACGACCTATGTTCGCAAGGGACGAGGCGAATCGCCACATGGATATGGAGGAGTACGACATGGCTAGGAAAAAGAAGCTAGACGCCATTGATATCGCCGCCCAACAGCGGGCTCGCGAGCAGGCCGAGGTTGAGCAAGCATTTCTCACCGGCG
>CAUQZB010000013.1:0-3702 GCA_963522835.1 uncultured Candidatus Saccharibacteria bacterium | reverse complement strand
ATGTTGCAGGGTGTTGTCAAGCGTGACTATTGGCTTGGCGGTGCAGCACTGTTCCCCTTTGGCGGTGCTGGCGCAGGTGATGCCGTGTTTCAAGCGCTCTATGCCAACCAAACCGACTATTGGCGGGCAAAGAGCTATGACCCTGCGAGCCCCGACTATATGCAACCTGTGAATCCCAACAGCAAGCTATTCCGCATTTATGACCAAGGTAACAACGTGGGTTCCAACACGCGGGTGAGCGACAAATATTTGCAAAATGCAGCCTATCTGCGCATCAAGAACGTTACGTTGGCCTACACCTTACCTAAAATATGGGTGAGACGTGCGATGTTGCAAGATGCCAAGCTCTATGTTAGTGTGGAGAATTTGGCCACTTTCAGCCATCTTCCCAAGGGTTATGACCCCGAAGGAACGGCTGCATCAACCACGGCCAATGCCTTGAGCAACGGCATTTCGTGGGGCTATCCCTATTATCGCACCATCTCGTTGGGTGCCAGCATTACATTCTAATCTAAAAAATATTCTTATGAAAAAGATAATAACAGTCGTCGTGCTCGCAGCCACCGTGCTCACTGCCTGCAACGATAGTTTCTTGGAAAAATACCCTTTGACCGACCTCACCGAAGAGAATGCTTTCAAAGAATACGACAACTTCAAGGCGTTTATGAACCCTTGTTATGAAATGTTTACCAACACCACCATTCGCACAAGCATCAACAGCAGTTACATGCAGGCTCAGTTTACCGGTGATTGGTATGGAGGTTTGGTCACACACCGCGATAATGCCCGCAATCCCTACGCTTATGAAACCATCACAGCGACGGCCGATGGGGGCGGATGGGACTTTGACTACATCCGAAGAATAAACATCATGATGAGCCATTTGAACGATGGTGCCCTCACGTCTGCACAGATAGCGCATTGGCGTTCGGTGGGTTATTTCTTCTCTGCCTATTGGTATATGGAGCTCATCGACCGCTTTGGCGATGTGCCTTGGGTGACAAAGGTGTTGGATGAGAGCAATCCCGAGAGCTATGGTCCGCGCACTCCGCGTGCTGTGGTGGCCGATAGCATCATCGCACGCTTGGAATATGCCGCCACACACATCGGTAATTTCAACGATGGCGACAACACCCTCACAGCCAATGCCGTCAAGGCAGCACTCTCACGCTTTCTGCTTCGTGAAGCCACATGGGCGAAATATCATGGACTGAATGAGCCTTTTGAGGCCTATCTGCGCCGCTGTATGGCCGTTTCACAAGAATTGATGGATGCTTATCCTACGCTCTATCAAGGTGAGGACGCCCATCATACGCCCGCAACGGGATATGGTGAGCTGTGGACGACGGAGAATCTGAAAGGCAAGCCCGGTGTGATTTACTACAAGTCGTTTGTGAACAACGTGTTGATGAATCGCTACAACGATTTTGAACACATTGCTGCTAACGCTGCCGATGTGCCGCAATACACCGTTGATTTGTTTCTCATGCAAAACGGATTGCCCATTGCCAATGCCGCTTCGGGCTATCAAGGTGGGCGTGGCAAGGATATGTGGGGCACCTTTGCCGACCGCGATCCGCGCTTGTATCAAAACATTCAGCCGCCTTATGTGGTGGCACCCAACAAGCAAGCGCCCGACAATATCAACACCTTCCGCACATGGAAGTTCCTGCAAGCTGGCGACAACAACCAAGGACATGTGGTGACAGCGGCCGAAGCTGCGAAATATCGCTATTACATTGATTACATGGGTGCCAACGAAAAATGCGTGCGGGGTGGTGCAGCCGGTGGAGAAGGCATGAAACGATGCCCCGGACAAAACTGGGGAGCCGCACTAACACCCGTGAGTCCCAACCTCACTACCGACGCACGCGTGCCCTATATGCGTTGCCGCACGGGCTATTATTTCTGGAAAAACTACGACTTATGGGAGTTCTCCACAGGCTCATCGGCGTTCTGTACGGCCGACAAACCCATCTTCAAGATTGAGGAAGTGTTGCTCAACTATGCTGAGGCGGCTTGGGAGTTGGGGCTGTTCACGCAGGCAGTGGCCGACAAAACCATCAACAAACTGCGCGACCGAGCAGGTGTGGCTCACATGGTTGTAGCCAACATCGACGACAATTTCGACCCCCATCGCGACCGCGGTACGGCACCCTGGTGGACAGGTCACGGCGGAAAGTTTGGCAACTATAATGTCGATCCCGTGTTGTGGGAAATTCGCCGCGAGCGTCAAATCGAACTCTTTGGTGAGGGTTTTGCTTTCTATGATGTGCGGCGCTGGGCGAAAGCGGCCTACTATGTCAACCGGCAGCCCTGTGGACTGTGGACCACCGCCACGCAAAACATCTATGCACCACGTGCCAATGCTTATACGGGGCAGTTTGTAGATTACGACGAAATCAGCACCAATGGCAAGGCTGCTGCCGAGAACAACAGCGCCGGAAGTGGGTGGATTTACACCTATGAAAGTCCGCTTGTGCACGGCGGGTGGCTCGATACCTATTATCTGAGTATGGTGCCCACAAGCCAAATTGTGCTCAACAAGCAGCTCACGCAGAACCCCGGTTACAACGAACTTTTCGGATTAAACAATTAAACGAACAATGAAAACATTTTCATCGCTTTGGCTCACGCCGGCAGCATGGTTTGCCCTGCTGCCAGCGCAGGCCGCAAAAACCACGAAGCCCAACATCCTCTACATCATGTGCGACGACATGGGCTATGGCGATTTGGGCTGCTATGGACAGCCCTACATCCTCACACCCAACATCGACCGCATGGCTTCCGAGGGTATGCGCTTCACTCAGGCCTATGCGGGAGCACCTGTGAGCGCACCGTCGCGGGCGTGTTTCATGACAGGGCAGCACAGTGGACACACCGAAGTGCGCGGCAACAAGGAATATTGGGATGCGCAGCACACCGTGAAGTATGGCCAAAACACCGACTTTGCCGTTGTGGGGCAACATCCCTACGACCCCAACCACATTCTTCTGACCGAAATCATGAAAGCCAACGGCTATCAGACGGGCATGTTTGGCAAGTGGGCGGGTGGCTACGAAGGATCGGTTTCCACACCCGACAAGCGCGGTGTCGACGAGTTCTTTGGCTACATCTGCCAGTTTCAGGCCCATCTCTACTACCCCAATTTCCTCAATGCCTACAGCCGGGTGCAGGGCGACAAGGGCGTGAGGCGTGTGGTGTTAGACGAGAATATTGCCTATCCCATGTTTGGTGACGACTATCACAAGCGCACAGCCTATTCGGCCGACCTCATTCATCGCCATGCTTTGCAATGGCTTGAGGCGCGAACGCCCGGCAAACCCTTCTTTGGAGTGCTCACCTACACACTGCCCCACGCCGAATTGGCACAGCCCAACGACTCGTTGGTGGCGTTCTACAAGAAGCGGTTCTTTGTCGATAAAACCTGGGGCGGGCAGGAACCATCGCGCTACAACGCTGTGGAGCACACCCATGCGCAGTTTGCTGCCATGATAACCCGTTTGGATACCTATGTGGGCGAGATTATGGCGCTGCTTAAACGTAAAGGGCTCGACGACAACACGCTCGTGATTTTCACCAGCGATAACGGCCCCCACGAGGAGGGAGGTGCCGACCCCACATTCTTCAATCGCGATGGAAAGCTGCGCGGACTCAAACGACAATGCTACGAGGGTGGCATTCGAATTCCGTTCATTGCCC
>CAUQZB010000012.1:0-5396 GCA_963522835.1 uncultured Candidatus Saccharibacteria bacterium | reverse complement strand
ACATCCTCCGCATCGCCCACGCCCTCGACACCGATGCGGGTGGGTTGGTGAGTGGGTTGGAAGTGTAGAAGAAAGGATCGGCGCAGCGCTCCTACAGCACTGCGCCGATCCCGACGAACGACAAGCGGCGAGTCCCTACACCTCGTCCTGCCGTGCCACCGCCTGTTCGTCCTCCCGTGCCGCTTGCTCCTCGTACCGTTCAGCTGCCTTGCCTAGCAATCGAGCAGTATGACGAGATGTCGAACGTATCTGCTTGCTCCACGTGCGGTATCGCTGGGCGTGCTCCCGCTCTTGCTGTCCGCCGTCGTAGACGCCGCGCACGCTCGACATGAGGCCGCGACACATCCCGGCGATGAAGCCTTCGTCAAGATTGTCGCTTCCCACTTCGTCGATCAATTCGCAAACAGCTGGCAACGGCCACATTCCATTCTCATCTTCCGGACTGTTGGCGAGAAGTCTACCGATTTGGTGGTCGCCCTTATCAGAAAGCTCCGCAGCAGCCAATCCTTGCCGCGCAGTTTCGACCCATTGCTGCATCACCGCCGCGTCAAGTTCCCCGTCTGCCGTCATGCCTGGGCAGCCACGCCAGCCGTTGAGCACGCTCGTAGCCATGCGAAATGAAGCACTGCGATCCATCCCGAGCATGGTTTTGTCGCGACGCACCACCTCCATAAGCCTAATAAACAAGTGGGGTTCAGTCGCAAGAGTGCGATGGAGAACTATCGGCTCTCGATAATGGCCAATGAGCGGATAAAACATAATCTCTAGCCTTGCAACATCTACCTGATCAGCTTTTAGCTCAACAATATGATCGAGCACCTGACCGACCTCATATGACAACGAGGAGATCTTGGCCGACTCTTGAGTGCATGCGACATGAAGCAGGCCGATTAATACATCTGCCGTCAAGTCAGTCGTAACGCCCTCTTGCTTGGCGGAGCGAATCGACAACGACACACTGTCGATCGCATCCCAGGCGCGCCCGCACGCAACCAGCCGCTCAATCGCATACCGCATGTGATCTGGTGGCAACACACGCATTTCAGCAGTTTGCCAATAAGCGTTGTCATCGTCTTGATTGCGCGCAACAACCTCCCAGTAGTCCCACTCAGCCGGCACGCAGCGCAGGACAGCAGCGCGCTGCGATGCAGTGAGTCGCGGATCATCGAGCACGTCCTGCAGCCAGGAAGCACCACGTTGGCGTAGCGCTCGGTACAGGTAGCCATCCACAACGGCAGTCAGCTTGCTATCGGAGCTGTCCACCCAGTGCGCGATACCCCAGAAATTGAGTTGCTGTCGATCCGCCAACATCTGCCCCAGCACCCACGACGCGACGGCTCGCGACGCAAGTATCTCGAGGTCGTCGAGCTTCTGCGGCCCCGAGAGTATCTCACTAAGCGCCTCTTGCCGACGTGCCTCCACCTTTTGATCGTAGTCATCAATGTCGCGGTGCAGTGCACAATCGAGCAGACCAGGATCGTGATTGAACAAGTAGAGGTGCCGCAGAACAGGTGAAGTGGGCTTCCACCTGTCAGACAACTCCAAAAGGCGATCGACTTCCTCTTCCGGCAGCGACCACTCCGCAGCCCTGTGGTGATAATGGCTGGTAGCTAGCTGACGCAATGTGTGCCACACTAAGTAGCGATCGTCGTCATCAAACTCTTCGGACGACGAAAGCTTGCTGAGGTGATCAATAATCTTCGTCCTGTCTTCCGACAATATGCCACGATTGATGTGATTGATCAATCGCTTAAGGTTTGATGGTGTGACATCACTCCAGGTGAGTGCACGCTGGACGAGACCATGGAAGAAGGAGCTCCGTTCTTCCCACTTTACCGGCTTGTCGGTGAGTGGACACCAATCTGCGCGAAAGTGAGGCGTGGCTGGTGGCGTAATTACCGCCGAATAGTCGGGCCATAGCGCAAACAGAAGATCCCACCCGACAGTTGCCGAAATCCGTTTTATAGAATCAAGCGCGGCAAGCCTCTCACCGGACGGCACCGTCGTAAAATTGGCCCAACCGCATAGTACGGCGGTGAGACTCTCATCAGGCCGATTGCCGAGCTGCTTGTCATCCGCCCGATTGGCGGCAAGCAAAGCGAGACACTCGACAGCATCATCGAAGTATTCTTCAGACCAAGCGAGTACCTCGAGTGCCCACAGCAAGTGAGGGTGGAACCAAGGATCACCAAACAGTATATCGTTACTATCTGCATAGTATGCTCGCAGTAACGAGGAGGAATCTTGCTCCAGATTGTCTATGATGACATCAATGAACTGCTGCGGCGCGGCTTCTGCAAGATATCGCAGCCGTGGCCCTATCAGGTTCCAGACGCGACCGGAGTCATCTCCTACTGCCTGATTAAGTAGTTGGTTGGTAATGTCAACAACGCTTTCTCTCAATTTTCCGGACAGTGCGCCGTCTCCATCCATAGAGCCAACCATCGCAAGGCTCCGCGCAATGCCGCTCTTCAGCTCCTCCGAGTACTGCACCTGCGACGTGGGCTGATTGAGCTGCTGCTCAACCTTTTCTAGTGGATTCAAGCCGTATGACGGATTGACCTCACTCAAGACATCAAGCGTCATCCGCTTCCACCGCTCTATGACGCCATGTGTGATCTTCGACGATAGGCAACGAAATGCTTCTTCAAGGGAAGCAAATCGCCAGGCCGAGCCAGATTGGCTCATCACAGGGTCGTTTCCGCCAGCGCGCTGCTGGCAGAGCGACGTCACCGTATCGTAGTCACTACCGGCCAGCGCCGCTATCGTCTGCGTATCCTTGTCATTATTAGCATCCCACGCACCAACGAGTGTCAGCGCCGCCAGCATTGGCGCTGAGGCATCGGTGGCCCACGTAGGCGTCTGGATCGCTGCGTCACGCGTTAATGCTCGGACAAACGACGGCATATTCCGCCGGGCAAGCCCAGCAAGATATCCCGCATTTTGGAAGTTGACACCGCAGTCATTCAGCAATGACTGCACGTCGGGTCGCGATACACGCGGCAGCTCTACGTCCACCTTTCCATACACAACTTGCTCACGGTCAACAATTTTGATCACGTGATGACCATTGTCAATCGCTGGTTTCGTTTCAGCACCATCAAATGCCGGAATCAGTATCGATCTGCCAGGCTGTCGTGCAATTCGGTTCCAGGCGGCGCTAGACTTAACGATGATGACCGATTGATCAAGAGTATTCAGACGATCTTCAGCGTCGGCGGCAAGACTTGCGTAAATAAAGGCAAGACAGTCGTCACGCCAGTCCGCTTGAATCGTGGTGGTTCGCGGTGCTTTGGCAAGCAGCTCTCGGAGTTTGTCTCGAGTCGATTCTCGCCCAGCCGTAAACATGCTGAGTGGCAACTCCGGATGAGTCGCCTGATGAAAACTGTCCCACCACTGCTCGAGCGTTTGCGCCTTATCAGGCTGCTTGCCAAGGTGTTCAGAAATCCAGTAGTGCGAAGATGGCGACGTCTCCAGCCACGCTTCTAGATCATCAGCGTCAAGTGCCCATACATTAGCGAATTTTCCCTCACTTCGTCGCTCTTCTAGCCACTTGTCTTTACCACTCCATCGCCGGGGTGTGGCAAATACGAAGACATGGCTAGCGGCATCATTCTGCTTAGCTCGCTTATGAAAGTCCTCCGATGCTTTGCTAGCGATCTTCTTATCGGTGCCAAACTCAAATCGTAGTGATCCTGATGGCAGAACAGAGACCGGTTCATCCAATTGCGCACTTCCGTCGTAGTCAGGCGCATTCACGCCGTTTCCGGCGCGCACTGATACCGCCGAAACGCCCGGAGTCTCGTGCAAAAGTTTCCGGACAAGTCGCGGAAAGTTCTCCTGCGCATCACGGGCGTCATTGTCTGGCCAGGAATTGAGATCATCGGCAGTGATGAGTTCTGGATTCTTCATGTTTCTCCTATTTTAGCAATCAGGCGTAACACAGTGTCTAAACTATTATTTCGCGTCAGACAACCGAAACGCCCATGCTTATTATACGCTTACTTACCGCCATCTACTCCGCTATTTATCTCAGTTTGGTCACGAATATTGTTTCGGTTTCACTTGGAAGTATCGGCGCTGCTCGGTATACGCAAGACTCAACGACTTCCCATAGTTTCACAATCATTGTATACTGATTGGAGTAATGCAAGTCTATACATCAAAATATCCGCGTTTATCTGGATCATCCTATGATGAAGTATTAAAGCGAGCTCGAGCCGAGTATCATGTCGTCGCACAATCAAGCAAACGACAACCATATGTGAGGTCGAAGTATTTCAATAGCAGCAAGATTTTTCTCGACGTATTTTGGACTCACCTGATGCAGAAGCACCCAAAGGAGCGGCGGAAGCGGCTGCGCTTCTACAAAGCGGCTATCGAACTGCTGCGTAGCTCGCGAGAAGTACCAGAAGTTTCCTTCAGTGCAGACGATAGAACTATCGTGCTCTATCGCTTCTATGGAATGACAAAAGACGGTGAGCACTTCTGCGTCCAAGTCAAGGAAGACAAGCGGAGTAGCCGAAGAGACTTAATGTCGGTATTTGCACGAAAGCCGCAATAATTCAAATCAAACAAAAATCTCCCGCAGTGTGACCTGAAAACCACTCGCCGGAGATTCTGGTGACACGGTGTTGGCCTGTGTCTAGTTACGATTATATGCTTTTCTTTGGCGATGTCAATAGTAATTTCCGGAATCACGTCGAATACTGATCACTGCTGGCAGGGTGCGCAGACGGATCTTGTGGTGTATTCGTGCTCGTTCCGACTTCACCTTCTACGAGAATCAGAACTGCTAGCAACGCTAAAGTACTTGCCGGCCCCAACCTGCGGCGGCAACGAGAGAAGACAAGTAGTATCGTACTGACTCTGTCTGTCTCCACTCCCCCAGCCATCAGTCAAGCCTGTGCCGCTGCCAGATGCTTGCTCACCGTATCCCGCCCGAAGCCGAGCTCCAGGCCGATCTCGATGTAGGTACGCCCCTGGGCGTGGAGCTGCTGAGCACGCTGGAGGTCATCGCTGGTGAAGTGTCGCTTGCGGCGGGGTGGTCGCTTGGCCTGGCGGCACGTGGCGCGGACGGTGGACTCAGTGACACCGACCTCGGCAGCGATCTCGCGCGCCGACATGCCGGTGGGCTCAAGGTTCAGGATCTGCTCCTTCTTGGCCGCGCTGATCGGACGGCAGGCTGTCTTGCGGATACCGCGAGCCGTCGTGATCTCGCTGTCCTGCTCGGTAGGCGCTACGCTAGCCGTGCTCGGCTCCGGAGCCACCTCACCCGCAATAAAACGCTTGCGGAAGGCGAGCAGGGGTAGCCAGTTGTTCGAGTTGATGCTGCCCAGGCGCACCACAGCATCGCTATACAAACCCTCACCTCCGATTCTCGACACATCGGCGTC
>CAUQZB010000011.1:0-14213 GCA_963522835.1 uncultured Candidatus Saccharibacteria bacterium | reverse complement strand
ATCGCCTTCGACCAACATTACTCGCGTGTTTACCGCCGCCATCCGGTCAACAAACTTACCTGGCCAACCCCATAGCAGTGGTGTATAGCGCCGCGGAATGTGCAGCTCCATGTTGTGTAGCTCGTGCGGCACATAACCCGTCCAGCCAACTGCCAAGTAACGCAGCAATCCGGCCTTCATCATTGCCTTGGAGCAGAGACGCAGCGTCGCGCTTTGTTGGCGCAGCCAGGCAATGCCATCATCGTTGCCGTAGACTGTAATTTGTTTGAAGCGTTCAGGGTCCATTGCCCGGAGCTTTCCCCACAGCACTTCGTATGTCTGGTGGTTGCCATCCTTAACATGCAAAAGAAGATCCTTGTGTGGAAAGGCTGCCAGCACCTCATCAAGCGTCGGCATCAAGCCCACCCCTTTGCCGCGGAATGGAAAGGTTTTGCCACCATCCGCTGTGTAGCCATAACCAATGTCGAGCCGCTTGAGTTCAGCCATAGTGTAATTGCCAATCTCGCCCTTGGCCTCTGTGCGATATTCTAGTGTTGCATCATGGAAAACCGCTAATTGCTGATCTTTCGTGAGCTTGAGGTCAAGCTCCACTACATCCGCACCATGGTCAAAAGCAGCGCGCATCGACGGGATCGTATTCTCAAGATAGGGGTGCTCGGGTTTATCCATAATGGCCGCTGTGTTGGTGTCATTACCAACCTTGCTGTAGTCAAAGGTCTGCGCCAGGCCTCGGTGCGCGAGTATCCGTGGATGCTGCGTTGGCACAAAGAGACTCGTATTATTAAGCCACAGCCCTATGATAATCACTACAATTACTGTCAAACCCCGCCAGTGCTGCCGACTCCACTGAGCTACTGCGTGTGCTATTTTCCGAAATTTATAAGGCATTACTCCCCCTTATCTCTGGTATTTTCTCACTTATTATATCTTCACTCCACACGCTGAGCAAATAACTCCTCTATGCCGCGCAAGAAAATCTCTGCCGTCTTTGGCCCGACGCCGTAGAATTTCTGCAAGCGTTTGGCGCACTCAGCTTCGCTTGGGCTGCTCTCTATCAGCAGCATCAGCGAACCATCATACTGGTCGATCAGCTGCTGCGCGCAGAGCCGCAGGGCCGTCGCTGTTTTCTCATCATAGCGCGTGTATTTGCCCTCGTCCAGCAGCCGCACGAGGCGCCTCCGCTCCACCGCAAGCAGCGCCCACGGCGTGTCGAGCTGGTGCTCCACCAAGAGACGCCAGGTCTGCACCGCCACCGGTGATTGAATCGGCTTGCCCAGCAGATACACCAAGAGAAACCAGCGAAAGAGATCGAGCTCGTCATGCGCAATATCGAGCGCGAAGTCATCGGGATGGTGTGAGCGAGCAGAGCGAGCCATATTCCATATTATTCTCTAGGTTGGAGCTTGTGTCAAATAGGCTAGTCTACACTCTAAAGCCTTAGTGATTTTTTCGCTTCAATTTCTCACTACTTCTCACCTTTTGCATTACGTGGATTGATATTGTCAAATCACTAACTTTATACCTTAGAATTGAAAAACAGATTATATAACCGATTCTCGAGCTCCTTCCTGCATCACACATCAGTAAGCACAACCAATAAACAATTGCATTTCGTGCAACACATTGCTAGAATATACATAGAACATTTAGCTAACATCGATGGTCTATGGGGGTACATCATGTTTCGGAAACTCGTATCAAACTTATCGCTCAGCCCGGCGATCGTCGGCCAACTGGGCTTCTATGCGAAGCGTTTGCGCAAGGAAGAGGCAACGCGTCGCTTGGGGCTGATCTTCACTGCGCTGGCGCTCGTCGTGCAGTCTTTTACACTGCTTGCACCACCAGAATCGGCTAACGCTGCAGACCCAAGCGATATGATCTATGGCGGTATTAGCAATGGATCGCAGCTGATGGCACACTACGACGCCAACACCAACAATATCCGCGACCTCTACAGCACCATCGGCATTACTCGTGCCGAGCTGCAGCAAGCGACAACTCACCTCGAGACCCGGCGCAGCACCGAGAGTACCTACTCGTGGGGGATGACACCACACTTCAGTGCCGCTCAGGGCGAAGGCGTGTATTCTGTTAAGGCAGCGCAAGGTGGAATGCGCAACTTCTACTACCGACCACACCACTTGTGGGGGAATTTCACCTACCGGGCATTCGTTGGCCACTCAGCAAAGTTTGGTTGGTTCGCCATTATGCTCAACTGTGGTAACCTCATTACCCAGACAGTGCCACCCACACCTGTTTGCCCACCCGGCCAGGTCGGTACCTATCCAAACTGTAGCACGCCGCCATCCGTCATTAAGCCAACGCCAGTGGCAAGCTGTAGTGGCCTTGCTATCAACAAGAACGACACCACCTACCAATTCACCGCTGCAGTGTCTGCTCAGCATGGCGCTACCATCACTGGCTATGTCTTCCACGTCTACCGCGATGGCAAACTTGCTAAGACACTCGAGAGTAGCACACCCACCGTCAGCTACAGCGAGAAAACGCCCGGTTCGTACCGCGTCGTCCTCACTGTCAAAACCTCTCTGGGCGATCGCACCAGCGAAGCCTGTGCCAAGACCTTCGTCATCGCTGCACCCGCCCGCTGCCCGGTCAATCCTACCCTGCTCAAAGACGATGCTCGCTGCCAGCCCTGCCCAGGCAATAGCACTCTCTGGCTCGAAGACAAGACCTGTGCCGCCAAATTCGTCCAGACCAAGAGTGGCCACAACCTTACCCAAAACAGCGCCGAGACGACCACCGTCACTGCCAAAGCCCACGACCGCATTACCTACAAGCTCAGCGTCACCAACAAAGGCCTCAACGCCGAGAAATTCACCTTTAGCGACAACCTCGGTGATGTCCTCCAATACGCTACGGTCGTTGACGCTGGCGGCGGCACACTCGCCAAAGACACCAACCAAAGCGCCAGCATCGATGCAACCATCCTCAGCTGGCCAGCTGTGGAGATCAAGCCAGGCGAGAGCCAAGAGCGGCAATTTACCGTCCAACTCAAAGACCAGATTCCTTCGATGGGTACTGGCACCAGCAACGCAACCTCCTACGATTGCCGCATCGATAACACCTTTGGCAACACACTCAGCACTAAGGTAGACTGCCCCGCCGAGAAGCGCGTCGTCGAGCAAGTCGTGACGGAACTGCCCCACACTGGTAGCAGCGAGAATATCATCTTTGCCGGCATAGTCCTTGCAGTGGTAGTCTTCTTCTACGCCCGCTCGCGCCAGCTCAGCACCGAGATCCGCCTCGTACGCCGCAACTTTAATGCCGGAACAATCTAACCAAGGAGAAACCAATGGCAGAACGATTTACCACCAAGCGCCAACCCGAGCGCCGCACCGAGCAAACCATCGAGCAATCACGCGCCGAGCAGCTAACCGCCCTGCGCCAATCTGGCGAACACCGCCAGTTAGAGCACCCCAGCCTCCAGGGCGAAACGCGTCAGCGACACGAAACCCTTAGGGCCGCTCGCCACGAAGCCGAGCAAGTCTACGAGCAAGCTGCCGAGCAAGAACGAGCCACTGCCGAAGCCGAGCGCCGCCAGCGCGAAACCCGCGAGCAGCAGCGCGCCGAGCGCCAACGCCAAACCAGCCCGACCGCCCAACAAGAACGCTTCGACAAAACTATGGCAGCCGTCCAGTCTCAGCTCTCGCCCTCAAGCCGCGCCTTTAGCAAAGTCATCCACAATCCAGCCATCGAGAAAGCAAGCGAAGTCACCGGCAACACCGTTGCCCGGCCCAACGCGCTGCTTTCTGGTGCCATCGCCGCCTTCGTGCTCACTCTAGCCATCTACCTCATTGCCCGCTTCAACGGCTATCCACTCTCCGGTGCCGAATCCATCGCTGCCTTCGCTCTCGGCTGGCTCTGCGGCCTCGCCTTCGACTTTGTGCGCATAATGATGCTCGGTCGGCGAAATGTGTAGCTTGCCTCTGTAAATCACTTCTCGCTCAACAACATAATTCAATCACTAATAGCGTGCACTTCTCATGTGAATAGTACTTAAGTGCCCCATTGATCAAAATTCACTGTTCTAGAGGAGGGTTACTCAGGCTAGAAGGAGCAGAACGACGGTGGCCGTGTATGTCATGAGCGAACGATACCACTGTCGGAGTTGCTAACGAGCATGTAGAGCATATATATGCAGCATCTTGGCGAAGGATAGATGAGCTGACTATTCTATAGGCGTGCAAACCATCACCGCTCGTAAATGCAGTGTATTATCAAACTCAAAATTTGTCCAAGTGTTATTGGGATTGTCGTAGCAGATCCAAGAGCGTTTCCACTCTCCTTCTCTTGGTGGTGTGCCGAGATGCAGAATAATCTTGTCGCGCGTATCGGTGTTAGAGAAATTGACAAATAGAGAACCTGTATAGGGTTTGTATTCCGAAACAGACGATCTACTTGGTTGAGTGTATAGCGCTACCGCTGTAAGCATGTCATTTTCCCAGTGAAATTCTACACCCGAATCATGCAGTAACCAGAATGATTTACTTGAACCGTACCCGAGAAATTCCTTGTCGACTTCTCGGATGACGGGAGTACAACCTAGTTTGTCGATAATGCGTTGCACTTCCGTCTTAGCTGTCTCTCCGCTCTGTCCGACTAAATTGATGTACTGATTGATGCTGCCCGATATTTTCGTCGACATATTTGCTCCATAACATGTTTAAAATATCTAACTAACGTATCATATAACATATTGATACCTTGGTTAGATATACCTTCATATAAGGTAATCGATATTTCCCTCTGGTTTAATGCTAAAGTACGTTTTGGGGTTCTAAGGCTTTAGCTTCTCGCCAAGCCGCGCCAACATCATATCCATCTCGGCTTGATAAAATGGTGCATTGGCAGTTAGCGGATCCCAGTAAGAGATCACAATACTTCCTGCCTCCTTAGGGGTCTGTGTTGGTGATGTATCAGGATTTGGGTCTTCATCTGGCAGAATATGTTCCGATACAAGTTTCTCGGAGAACCACCAAGTGGTAGGTTTGTAGTTTTCCCAAGAGGAGTGGTCACCAATAATCTCTTTGGGTGTCGGAAATACGATCTCTTCTCCCATCGCTGCATAGCATGCATTGAGCTTGACAGATAAGTTAGTCATAATCGTGGTTGCTGTACTCCAAAATAGAAGCGCATCATCATTATCCTGCTCGTCACGTAGCGCAACTGGAATACCCAGCACATCAGAGTCAAATGACAATCTTATCGCATATCCCCTGTCGTCGTTCGCATGTTGATCCAATCCAACAACAACATTTTCAAAATAAGGGTGCCAGCAGGCGAGCCCGTATAGGATCTTGTGCGATTCATCGATATAGTGACTAACTTGTTCTACTGGCTTATCAAAATTCATTAACTGTGGCATCTCACTGGCCGTCGTGGCTGTGAAGATCTTGTTGGCAAAGTGAAGATCAACGGTACTCAACGCATTAATAATCTTAGACATCGTAACAACATTGTCTTTGTCTGCATAGATGCCGATCGTAAATGATGATCCGTCAAAGTTGTCCATGAGCGTGCTCCTTCTGTCTTATCAGCATATAACTATCATACTAACAGATGAAAATGTCAATTACAAATACTCCGTTAACTAGCAAATTACTTTTGTGCGTCAGTCCTCTGCCTGCTTCTACAAGAATATCTTCGTGCTTAATAAGAGTGCTGCAAGATACTCATCCTCAGAGTAGGCGGATGGCATAGTGAACACCTCCTTGATTTACAAATAGTTCGTGGTTGACGAACAAGTCATTAACGCAATCGAAAATAAGGCGGCTAGTGGTAGTCGTCCCAGTCGGCATCATAAAGCCAGCGCTTTGTGACATTGCGAAATTCGACATCGTCTCCATACGGATCGTCAGGTGTGGATGTGAACGTATACTCCTTTAATTTTGTTTCGACAAACTCAGAGATGGCATCATAGTCAAGCGTATTCATAATCAGGGGCTTTGCTTTATCGTCATCTTCAAAATACCACTTACCCCGTGGATCATCAACGAACGAGGGTGAACAAACGGTAAGGACGTAACGATCACCTTCTATAAGATACGGATCGCCAATTTCGATATTCTTCTGCAGAGTGAACCTAACTCCAAGTTCAATGCACCAAGGGCACATGTCGTCGGCGCCGAACATTGTCGTCGCAGATGTGAGCTTGTTTCGGCACGTTGTGTTGTCAGAACCCAGCTCCCAATCGTCGCCGACATACCGCCAACCTTGGCTTAGTTCCAGTAAGGTGTAGTGAGTTTTCATAGGGTTATTATAATACGCATAATAACGAACGTCAAAAATAGTATACTTGCCGCTTGTGTTCTCTATCACCCATATTAAGCGCTTATCAATGCAGCTTAATCGACACTTCCTGTGGCTCGCCGCTCAGGTCGCCATGAGTATTGAGGGTACCTTGGCGACGCAGAGCTTCGCGCTCCAGCTCTTCTGGTGATGGCATAGTTGGCTCGGGAGCGGGCGATGGTGTGACTGGTGGAGTAGGCTGAGCACGCGCCTCGATCTGCTGGCCACCAAGGATATTGGGCCACGCAGCATGACGTGCTCTATCCAGCGCATCTTGCACCGCTGGTGACGGTGGTGGAGTAGGCTGAGCAGCCAACGATGGAGATGACGCGCTTGGATTTGGCATAGTGCGAGGAGCGCTAGCTGGCTGTGGTCGTGGTGCTTGAGAGGATGAAGAAGCTGGCGGCGTAGCTGGCTGGGCACGCAACGGCTGAGCTGAGGAAGCTGGTGTGGTTTGTGGCCGTGGTGGTTGAGCAGCTGGGTTACCGGGCCGTGAGGTTGGTGCGCTTGATGGTGCTGCCGCCGATTGCGGTTTCTTTGCATTCATCTGTTTACGCTTGGCAAGCCATTCATCGAGGAAGGACGACCCACCGCCAGCTCCAGCCGCGCCTCCTGAGCGCCCTGCTCCGGCTGCTGGCTGGCTGGGCTGCTGCACACTAATACGGGCAGCTATATCGCGCTCCACTTGGTCGCGCGGCCGGCCGTACTTCGCGGCCGAGAGTTTCTTGAGAGCACCGCTCAATTGCTGGTTTGGCTCGCCCATTGGCGGAATCCACGCCATGCTAAATGGTGCCGATGGTGTGCCATTAATCTGCGCCACACAGACGGACTCGAAGTTTGGCAGTTTGGTCAAGTCCTCAGCAGTAAAGACAGGCGTGTAGCGCTTGACCATGATCTCTGCATCAGTCGTACCAATTCGGCCGGTAATGGTTGTACCAACGTTACCAAGGATCGCCTCGCGCAGTTCTTCCTTGAGCTGTGTCATAAACTGGTTGGCCAAGACCAAACTCAAGCGATACTTACGCGCCTCACTAAGGATCGTCTCGAAGCTATCGGTGGCAAAGTTCTGAAACTCGTCAACGTAGAGTGTAAAGTCCTTGCGCTCGTGCTCAGGGATATTGGCCCGAGCCATCGCAGCCGCCTGGAACTTCATGACGAAGATAATACCAAGCAACTTCGAGTTGAGATCACCCATCTTACCTTTAGAGAGGTTGACGAGCAAAATCTTGTTGTTATTCATAATCTCGGGGAAGTTAAAGCCACTCTTGGTCTGGCCAATGATGTTGCGCATCGCATCGTTGCTAATAAATGGACCAAACTTGGAGATCACCCAGCTAATCAAGTCACCGGCTTCATTAGAGCGCTGCGAGGCTGGGAACTCCTTCGTCCAAAAGTCGAGCACCTGCCGGTCCGTCACGTATTTGAGCTTAGCATTACGAAATTGCTCATCCACCAGCAGCTTTGGCACGTCGACAAACGTCCCGCCTGCAGGGTCGGCCATCAGCAGCAACGCACAGTTACGGAAGATGTGCTCGAGGCGTGGCCCAACGATACCAGTGTGGCCTGGATCGTACAAGCCATACAACATGTTGATCGCCTCCTGCACCAGGAAGTCCTTTTGGTCGGGGTGGTCGAACTCAAACATATTAAGGCCGATCGGGTTGCTCATATCACCTGGGTCGAAGTAGACAATATCCTCCACCCGATCACGTGGCACCTTGGCAAGTAGCGCCTCAGCTAAGTCGCCGTGTGGATCGACCAAGGCAAAGCCTCGCCCCGCCAGCATATCCTGGTAGGCCAAGTTTTCTTGCAAGACCGACTTACCTACACCCGTCTGACCAATGATGTGGATGTGTCGCCGACGGTCTTTATCTGCTAGGCGGATTGGCTTACGCACACCGCGGAACTCATTGTAGCCAAGCAGCAGCCCCGTCTCCATTACCTCTGTCGGGCCGTCGACTTGCTTACTCATCTGGCGCTTGACTTGCGAGGTAGGAATGCTATTTTGGTCTGGCAAGTGGAAGAGGGTGGCAAGCTCCACCGAGTTGAGAATATCGCGGTTATTTGCCTGCGGGAAGAATCGGAAGATAAAGGCCGTCGCGAGCTCGTCGACATTCTTGGTCAGGTTAAACTTAAAGCCATTGAAGCTTGGCGAATCAAACAGTGCAAACGCCGCCACAATATTCTTGAGCAGCACCTGTGAGCGCGCCGCCGTGTTGGACGACACCACCACGCGGATCATCACCTCATAACCGGGGTAGCGAATCTTCTCTTGGATAGCATCAACCTTAGCCTGCTCCACCGCACTGAGCGGCTTCTCGGCTTGGAATTCCTTCTTGTCACTTGCCTCAGGTGGCTTCCACAGCGCCTGCATGACATCACGCGCCGAGAGGCCACTACCGCCACTACTCTTTTTCTCACCCTTGTTCTTGACAATCTGCTCGGCAGCCGAGATAGAGCGCTTCGTCCACTTCTCATACGCTGGGCGGATCAAAAATTGGATCCCTACCCCATCCTCGCGCCCAGCTGAAGACACTGCATTAAGCAGCGCCCGCGACGCATCACGCTTAGATTCCATATAGGTGGAGATGGGATAAATAAATTCTTTGCGCAGAGTAAACTCACCACCAATCGTTCCACTCGCCTTGCCTACCTTGCTAAATACTGAGTGCTCTGACACCTCCTCCAGCCGTGCCGATGGGTAGGCTGCAGCAATTGCCTGGCGCACTGTGTCCGTCAGCACTGTTGGCACCACTGCATAGTAATACACCAAACCCTCGCGTGCTACAATCTCAAATGACACATGGCGCTGCCCATATATCCGGCTCATAAAGCCCTTGGTGCTAGTGCTCGCAATGATGTTGTACATCACTTGAGCCTGCGACAGTACTTCCTCTGTGAGGTCACGCTTGTCCCGCCCACCGCCGTCGATATCGTCGCTAGCGGGCGGCAAATGGATAAGAATCGGCACCATCTTGAGACCTCGCTCGTAATTCTTGGCCTCGCGCATGCTATTGCGATAGACGATGAAGGCAACAAACAAGATGATAAGAATAAGGCCAGCCGAGCCAAAAACAATAATGAATGTGGTGACGGTATTCATCTAGTTCTCCGTTGCGCCAATTTTGCGCCCATAGCGTTTGTAGATATAGTCGCGCTGCAGAGCACTGACCTGCTGCTCGCGCTGATAGGGGTCATCTTGGGTATCCTTAATGATCTGCTTGAGCTTAATAACCCAATCTTTCTCGATCAGATCTTCGTCTGCAGCAGTTGCAGGAGCAGCCGTGACGGTTGTGTCTGGGTCGGGCTGTGGCGCAGCAATAACCGTGGTAGGCAGAGCTGGCAGCGTGAGGCTCTGCGAGACCGTCGGCATCATTTCATGCGTGTCAGCGGGCTGCTGCTCGCTCCGACGCTCGGGCATGAGCGCAGGAAGCCGCTCATGCGCCTGAGGCGCTGGCGAACGGTAGATATTCTGGTTGTTTGCCCGAGGCTGCTCAGGAAAACTATTGAATCGCGGCTGTTGTGGTCCCATATTCTGCCTAAATTATACCATAGGCTGCGCTGGTGCAATAGGTGTGAGCATAATCATCATATCTATGGCGCTTATGCTCATTATTTTGCTATACTAGCGGTATGGAGCGTCAATCTCCCTCACCAGCATCGCGTTTGCAGCGACACCAACAGCGCTGCACGCAAGCGCGGCGGCGCATGGTTATCTTGCTTGCGCTACTTGCCTGTGCATTATGTGGCCTCGTTGTTACCCTTATTATCGTCCATGTGGTGCGGCCTGCTGCACCGCAGTCTCCCCCACCGACTACGCGCACAACCGATAAAACAGATGAGAAATACTCCTTCGTCGATTCGCACTACCAAGGCATTCGCTCGAAGCTGGTAAGCCGCACCTCTGCTAAAGAAAAAGCTTCGCTCGAATATCCACTGACAGGCAATAACACGATCGACACTACTATCGCAAGCGCCATCGACCAGCTCGATCATGAGTTTCGCCAAAGCGTCGCAGCTGGCCGCACCTTTCATCGGCCAATGACTGAGGCAATTAGCTACCAAATTACTCACAACACCAATGCTGCGCTATCTGTTGTGGTCCAAGCCAACCAAGACACCCATGGCGCTCACCCCGCCAGCTTTACTCGGTTTTGGACATTCAACAAGCAGACGGGCACGGCCATCACTCTGCGCGACCTCGTTGGCGGTAATACTGTACACCTCCGCACCATCATTGACGCGGCGCAGCGCTCCGTTGCTGCCACGATTGCCGAGCGCCAACAGCCAGCCGTCGATCTTGGCGAAATGGTCACAGAAGACGCACTCACCAACTTTATTATCACTAATGACAATGCACTTGCCTGGCCTTTTAGCCAAGCTGCACTCGTGCCGTCATCTTATGGCACGATGACGATCTCTCTCCCCTTCACGAGTATCCTCGCTGCATTGCAAACCACCCAGGCGCGGCAGATTGCGACCATCCCTGCCCTGCCTAAGCCGCAACCAAAACCAATTGTTACCCCTGTGCCAGCCGCACCAGCACCTTCTGGATCGTGCGCCCAAGCCTGCATTGCCCTCACCTTCGACGATGGGCCTGGGCCATATACCAACGAGCTACTTGATACCCTAGACCAGTATGGTGCAAAAGGCACCTTCTTCATGATTGGTAGCAAAGTTGCAGCTCGTGCTGACATCGCACGCCGTATTCACACCAGTGGTCACCAGCTGGGCAATCACTCGTGGAGTCATCCGGTTCTGCCGCAGTATAGCACAGAAGCAATCGGTAGTGAGATCGACCGAACCAACAGCGCCATCACCCAAGCAACAGGCATTGCACCGACTATCATGCGCCCACCATATGGCGCGGTGAATAGTGTAGTCCTCGAGCAACTGCGCCAGCGCGGTATGGCCTCCATCTTGTGGTCAGTCGATACACGCGACTGGGCCGATCGCAATAGCACCATTGTCTGCAACCGTGCTGTCGCTGGTGCACGGCCAGGCGCTATCATCCTCATGCATGACATTCACCCGACCTCTGTCAATGCTGTGCCCTGCATCCTCAGTACACTCAAACAGCAAGGTTATCGCTTCGTCACCGTGCAGACGCTACTGGGCAAGACTGTGCCAGGTGCCAATTATCCGTAGAGACACCTGAGCCTGAATATTAAGATTTTTGAGCTTCTTACTCTTTCTTTTTCAGGTTTCGTTTCTATAAGTTAGCATTGCACGAGAGAGTTATTACACTGTCATGACATACTTGTTGGAATTAGTAGTGATGTCATCGCTTTATCTAATGAGGTAATACGAGGCAATTGCCTACAGAAGGAGATAGACATTTGGGAATTTACGTTCCAGTGTTTTACAACGTCTCACCTTTCTCGTGTGCATTATGTGTACAAGAGTCCTTAGCGATGTACTAATTGCAAAAGCTGCATATTGATTTGTTGGGCGCTCTACGCCCCCTATGTGTTTTATAGAGCTGCGCTATCAACATCAAACACCTTATGCTTCGACGTTGCACCGCGCACCAGCTTCACGGCCGACTGTGCTACACCAAAATATTTGGCTAGCAGCTTGGTAGCCGCCGCGTTCGCCCGGCCCTCAATCGCTGGCGCCTTAGTGTAGATGATATACGTGCCGTCGCCACTCACCACGACTTCTTCGCGGTGGCGGGAGTTGGGTTTGATCGTGGCGGGGATTTTCATATTACTTCTGTTATGTCTTTACCTATTATATCGTTTATACACTTCATTTGTTATTAGTTTTCTATTGAAAATAAACATAAGCGTATTATACTAATAAGGTCAATCTCATCACAAAAGGACTACATTATGAAATCTACCACAAACATTTCGAAAAAGGCTGTTGGTATTATTGCCGGTATTTGCTTTGTTACTGGTGTACTTGCATCGGCAGGCGCTACTTCTGTGCAACATCATTCCGTTAGTGCCCCGCCCACCGAACCGTCTGTCACCTACACAGACTGCTCAACCGAAGAAATCCCATTCGAAACGCATTACGAGGGTGAAACAGGCACCTACGGGCATACCGATTCTATCAAACAGCAAGGTAAACCTGGCACCAAGCAAATTTGCAAACCAAGCAAACCCGGCTACGAGAACAAAACAACAGTCACAACACAACCAGTCACCCACATTATTGTTCGTACACCCAAGCCAGTTCCGACACCACAGCCAACGCCGCAACCAATTACGCAACCCGAGCACCACACCTCGCATCGCACAGGAGCCATCTGCCGAGACGGATGGCAATCGAGCGCTACTGGCCGTGGTGCTTGCTCACACCACGGCGGCGTAAGCGAGTGGTTATATAATGACTAGTCTGCTACAATAAAACCATGTCCGAGCCGCGCGGAGTGATTTATGTTATGACCAGTGCCATTGATGGCTTGGTCAAGATTGGCAAGACCAGCACCGACCACTTCGAGGCGCGCATGCAGTATCTTGAGTCCAACGGCTATTCTAATATCACTGGGTTGCAGCGGCTGGTCGCCATTGAGGTAGATAATTACCACAAAAAGGAGCAGCTCCTGCACGAAGTCTTTAGCAAGCACCGCATTGGCCGGAGTGAGTTCTTTGCGCTCGATGAATATCTTATCCAGCGGCTGCTGCTTGCCCTTGATGGCACGCAAATTTACCCAAAGCCAACTCAATCCGCTAGCAAGGCCGACTCGTTCGAAGCCGTTACCACCGCGCACCAGCAAGATCAGCGCTTTAGCTTTTATAAAAAGGGTATTGAAAAGGGCGCGAGCATCCACTTCATCAAAGACCCAGCTATCACCGCCGTTGTAGCCGGCCCACGCGAAGTATCCTACGGCGGCAAAACCTGGCGCCTGTCTGCCCTGACCCGCCTGATCTACACCCAGCGCGGCGAAGTCAACAACTCCGGCGCATACCGCGGCGCCGACCACTGGATGTACGGTGGCGTGAAGCTGACGAAATTGGTAGATAAAATACAGAGCCAATGACACACTCTCGTTAGTTCAGGTGTTGATCTTTGCTGAATCACACTCAATCCCACCCACAGGGCGCTTAATGAGGTAAGCTCATCAATCGAGCTGCCAAGCAAAAGATAATCAAGAAAATCTCTCTATTGACAGACCCTTTATTGTTTTAATATACTATGAATGAATATAAAAATTTATTCATTCATAGTATTACAATATTACAATAAAGGAGATTATGAGCATTGGACAAGAAGCAAGCATTAAAAACAGCTGCCTATGACGTCTTTTCAAAAAAGGGCTATAAGGAGGCCGGGATCTCAGAAATCGCTAAACGTGCTGGCGTAGCAGTTGGTTCTTTTTACAACTACTACGACGGCAAGGAGGCTATCTTTCTGGATGTGTACGTTGAGGAGAACGACCGCGTTCGCCAAGCAATGATGGATGATATCGATTGGCAGCAGGATTTGGTTGAACTTGTGAGGCAGATCTTCGAACGGTCACGTAGCCTGGTTTCGTCCAATAAAATCCTGGCGGAATGGCATAACCCAGCCATTTCTCGCACACTGCGCAGCCACTACTCTTCGGGCAAAGGCAAAGCCGCCAATACCTTTCATCAGTTTTTAGTCGAAACCTTTACTAATCGTATGGTGGCAGAAGGACATTCAGAGGAAAAGATTCAGGATATTTTACAGGTTTATAATTTGTTTTACTATATGGATATACATATCACGGAAGGCGATTTTCCAGGTATTAGTAGAACACTAGAAGTGCTTGCCACTACCTTTGTGAAAGGTGTTTTACATAATGAAAAGGAGTAACAAAATGGTTATCATCGTTATAGCTATTCTTGTGGTTATAGGCATTATTACTTGGGGCATCATCGCCTACTTAGGGAGAGGCCAAACGTTATCGGTCAAATCTATCGAAAACCCTA
>CAUQZB010000010.1:0-18729 GCA_963522835.1 uncultured Candidatus Saccharibacteria bacterium | reverse complement strand
GGGCAAGCGTTAGATATTGCCCAGCACATGGCCACCGCCTACCGGCAGGCTCCTGAGCACATCCGGCGCATGCTCAACCAAGTGCTCTTCGACAAGGTGTACATCACACCAGACGACGAGACCGGGCTGCTCACTGCGATAGTGCGCTACCAGCCACCGTTTGATGGGATACTGGGGGTGAGAGGAGGAGAGCCGTGCCTGAGCAAAAAGGGTGTGGAGGTAGGAGATGGCGACAGCCTGGAAGCCTCTGGAGACGACGAAGTCACATTGAGTCAGCCAAGTGACATCGTCGCCTCGGGGCCAGGAGAGCCGGGCTTGCACGGTCTGCCAGATGATGGCCTTCCTGCCCTAAAATCCGGCAAAAACAAGCAAAAACCCACGTCATGGGGTTTCCATGACGTGGGTTTGAGTGTTGACTCAATGGTCGGGGTGACAAGACTTGAACTTGCGACCTCACGGCCCCCAGCCGTACGCGCTACCAGCTGCGCCACACCCCGACAACGTCTCTCATTATAGCACAATTGGTGACGCGTGCTCAAAATAACCACTTTACTATTTTCGCATTGTACAAGCTTATTTCTCATGCTGCAGGGCCCATATATGCTATACTAGAAAGGTTAACGAGTAATCGTGGGAGGCACCCAAGCCGCTTGCACCACAGAAAGGACACTATGGCAAAAAAAGCCGATCTGCTTGAAAAAGCAGCAGAGCTGAAACTCGATGTTTCAGAAAAAAACACTATTGCAGAGATTGAGGCAGCTATCGCAGCAGCAAACGACAAGGATGTCATTGCCCAGCGCGAAGCCACTGTGGCAAAGGCTGGTAAGCGTAGCCAAAAGGCTCTCGACGAAGCTGAGGCCAAGGCCGAGAAGGAGGCTCGCAAAGAAGCTGGCGATACAACCCCTCAAGGTGATGTCGATGCAGCGATCAAAAAAGGCCCTGCACCAAAGGTTCGCCCACTGATCGAGCGCCGCGGCAAGGCCTATCGCAAACTAGCTGAGAAGGTTGAAAAAGATAAGGTGTACTCGCTAGACGAAGCGCTGCAGCTTGCGACCGAGACCAATCCTGCTAAGTTTGATGCGAGTGTTGAGTTGCACGTCCGCCTTGGTGTTGATCCACGCCAGGCCGATCAAAACATCCGCTCGACAGTCGTCCTGCCACACGGCACAGGCAAGACTGTTCGCGTCGCTGTCTTTGCGCCAGAAGCCGAGGTTGCAACTGCTACCAAAGCTGGGGCAGACATTGCTGGCGAAGAGGCTATCATCAAGCTACTCGACAAAGGTACGTTAGACTTTGACGTTTTGATCGCCACTCCGCAGTACATGCCAAAGCTTGGTAAATACGCCCGTCTGCTTGGGCCAAAGGGTCTGATGCCTAACCCAAAGAGCGGTACTGTAACAACTGATATTGCAACTGCCGTCACTGAGGCAAAAGCTGGTAAGGTGGAGTACCGCGTAGACAAGCAAGCCGCGATTCACCTTAGCATCGGTAAGGTAAGCTTTGGTACAGAAAAGCTCCGCGCGAATGCCGACGCCTTCTTCACTAGCTTGCAAGCTCAAAAGCCAAGCTCGCTCAAGGGTGTATATGTCAAATCCATCGCAGCTGCAACAACGATGGGGCCTGGCATCAAGGTTGAGCACAAAATCGACTAGTTAAGAGAAGAGTATAGCACTCACCATAATACTGCCAGTCGGGGAAGCTGGCAGTATTATTTATGTGCCTACCTATGCATGGTATGATGGAATGAGTGGTGATACTCTCATACTATTCATTCATCACCATAGTAACGGAGGTGCTATATGAAAAAATATGTCTACTCGCTCGTTGGTAGTGTTGGTTATCTTGAGCGATTTTTGCAGCCACAGACACCAGAGCAGGTTGCACAAAAGGTGAGCCAGGCTATTGCTGACCCAACTGTCCTTGATGGCAACCGTTGCTTTAGTATCTGCGTGTGGGCCCTGCCAGATGGTATTGACCATCCAAAGAATGTGCCAAAGGATAGCTTGGCTGATGGCTACTATATGCAATGTGCTGGGTCGAATACCGGCATGACTATAGAGGTGCGGGTGCCGGATCCAGGCAACCAAACAGCTCAGTATCCATATATCCACTATGTGGTCGCGCGAGAGCCAGTGGCTGATAAAGAGCGATTCATTCCACTCACCTGGCAGCGCGATGGCGAACCATTTACGATTCGTATTCATCCAGAAGAGGTATTTACTGGAGAAGAAGCTGGACAGATCTTTGCAGATTATATTACAAAGGGCGGTATACCGTCTGAATCCGTTTTGCGAAAGATTGATATATAGGTATGGGGGGTATTTTGCAATGAATATAAGGTTATGTGAATGACTCAGCACCAAGGTAACTACATCGTCATTGAGGGGATTGATGGCACGGGCAAATCGACCCAAGTGGAGCTCCTCGCCAAACATTATCGAGCTCACGGCCATTCAGTGACGGTTATCGAAGAGCCAAGCAGCGATGACTCAGCCCAGACCACGCCAATTGCTCACTACCTCCGCACCGTTATCAAGAATAGTAATCTCCGTCGCGATCCAGAGATTAATCTTGCTCTGCTAAGCGCTGCCCGGCATGAACTATGGGAGCACATCATCCAACCAGCGCTGGAGCGGGGCGAAACTGTCCTAGCGTCCCGCAATTATTTCTCGACACTCGCCTATCAGGGGTATGGCGAAGGCCTGAGTCAAGAACATATTCGGCACATTACCGGCTTATTTACTAGTCAGCGTTACCTTACGCCAAATCATCTCATCATCCTCACGCTCGACGATGAACAGGAACGCATGCATCGTATAAAGCAGCGAGGTACTCTCGCGACACTAGATACCTTCGAATCACAGGGCAGCGACTTCCAGCAGCGCGTCCATGATGGCTATCACATTCTCGCCAAAGACTACCAGGTGCCTACAATTCAGTGTATGAGCGATGATGGTGTATATAAGTCGCCGCACGAGATACAATGTGAGATTATCTCGATAATTAATACAAAGTTTTAATGTTAAATACCCTATAAGGCTATTTAACATAGTAAAACCTTTGGTGTATAGACCCTATCCTCCTCTATCCTTTTATACTTGCATAACACAAAGCACTTCTGGAATTGGGCAGTTACCTACTGTTTATAGTACAGAGGCGCTCTCCTCAGAGGTCAACTCTTGTGATTTTTTGATAACTTTGCTACAGTTGTATGCACTGTGTTGAACCCAACGAAAGAGCGTACAAACAGTCCAGCGAATAGCATTTCAGCGCACGAGACAGACGTGTGCTTTGATAAAGATCGATACAATATATACGAAAAAGCGCTCAATCTCACCGACATACCAGAGTCTGAAACAAAGCAAATCGTGTCGGGCCTCAGCCTTATGCGAGACTTCGCTGGGGAGTTATTTGCAAAATATAGCAACCACAGTGCCTATACTGCATATTTGCTCTGTGCGGCTGGCAACCGCGATGAGTTGCTTGACATTAATAATCTTGCCGCTCTCCGTCAAAGAATAGAGCAAGATCACGCTAGCAGCAACGATAAAAAAGCAGCAAGAGAAAAGTTTAATCAGATCGTATCAATCATGATGGACACGACACGGCTGTCGAGCTCGTGGCAAAAATTCATGAATACACAAAAGGTTGAGACGGATCCAATTATTCAGAGCAAAGAATCACTCTACAGCGCCATTAAAAGGGTAAGTAGACTTAAAAAATCCAAAGGGATGACAAATGATCAACCTCTATCTAGTGGTGCAGAAAATCAATATCTTACTGAAGAGAGCAGGCAAGACCAGCGCCTTGAAGCCGCGACACATGATCGTATGCAGGCCGAAATGACGATGAAACAACTCTGGCAGCAGCCAATGAATATGCTTGACCTCAATGACCTTTTGCGGACAGGGCATAATGTCGGGCTGTCGACCATCTTTATGGAGTCGGTTAACACACTTAACATGCTTAATAATACGCGCTACGATACCCCCGAGGCCTATGAGCTAGCCTACAAGAGCGAGGCATTACTTGCACCGCTATGTGAGATTATTGGCTTTGACGGGCTAGCAATGGAATTGCGGAGTAAAGTGATATGCCTCCAGCTGCGCAATACCGGCAGAGGGCACTTTGTGGATCTCGCCAAGCAGATACTATCAGAGTTTGGTGTATTGAGTGCTGCTAGTCCTGAAGAAACCATCACGGCCAAAGAGCGTAATCAAAACTATGGTACTATCGTCTACAGAATACTTGAGTCCGTAATTGGCGATATTGACAATAGCGCTGACTATAGTGTGGAACTGGTACTTGGTGGAGAGTCTGGTCATGATATTGTGATAGGCAATGGTAATATTATTGCTAATCTGCTACGGTTGGTGTTTCGCTTGAAATCAGTAGGCTCTTTAGCACGTGGGCTCGTAGAGCAGGCAGAAAAAGTGGAGAAACAACATGAAGCAGACCGTCAAAAGATCCAAGACTCTGCTCTTGCCACTAGTTCTCTGGAGGCATACAGTAAGAAGAGAACCTATCAGACAAATAAGGAAAGGAACGAAGATTGGAATCTCACTCGAGAATATATTCGAGATGAGATGTCACATATATACAACAAAAAGGTAGCAGATTCCTTGCTCAAGCTTATGGATATACATCTGGCTGAGCTCTATGAGGAATTCAATGGAATTACACCAAAGGAGGTATCTCTTCTCGACTATAAAAAGGAAGACAACTCGCTTGAGATACTTTTTGATCTTCTTGGTATGACACTAATCGCAAAAGACCGAGCAAGTCTAGTCGATATATTCTTTAAAATGGTCGATAATAGTAATGTTCTTCATCGCTCACAAGATGAACTCATCCAAGACAATCAGCTACCCGCTCGGGACGATGAAGGCTACGATGAGAACGGCTACTCTGTCACGCCACATGCCGCACCAAGCCGAGACGAGATACTCAAAGTCGAGGGGCGTACAGAATTTATCAATTATATCAAAACAAAGTTTAAAGAACGCTATCTCAACATTGACCCCGAGCAATATATAGAATTCAAAGAAGAAAACAAAAAAGGCTTCCATGTCTCAAAGATAACGGGTCTCTACGAAGACCATGCATCGGGCATTCTACCCTTCGAAATTCAAGTTCTCACCGAAAAAGATCGGCAGTCGGCACGCTATGGCGAAGCTGCACACATCCTGTATAAGTTAAGCAAACAACTTGGCTATCGGCTTGAACCAACTAAAAAACAGCTCGCAAGTATGAGTGCGCTCAATGGACGGAAGAAAAACTTTGGTAAGAGAACAGTCAACAAAGCAAGCTACCGCCGCATTAAGAAAGTAAATAAGGCAATTAATGACCTTCTCCTTAATGCAAGTTCTTCAGTTCTGTAGTAAAGCCCGCTCACCTAAGATCACCTCTATCTACATCTTGCATCCGCCTACCATCATCTGCTATAATCTCTTCCAGACATTGCCAAAGACCGTAGCGGGCTGTTATGTACGACAAAGCAGCCGATAAGTATGCTACCGAGGGAATTTCGGATACGCCGTGGCCTCTTACGCCAGCGTTCTAATACGAAACTCGAGACTCGTCTTTGCAATCGTGCAGAGGCGATTTTTTGCGGCATATGTCGGACATTAACAATGCGGTCGGATACAACAACAAACCAGTAATACTGCACCCCTTCTCGGTGTGTCTAGGTATTACAACTCCAAAGAAAGGATTTTATCTTATGGCAATTTCCAAAGATAAAAAACAAGCTTTGGTGGCTGAAATGAGCGAGCTTCTCGCAGAGGCAAAGGGCACTGCCGTTGCGACCTACCAAGGGACAAGTGTGGCAGATCTGCAGGCATTGCGCCGCGAAGCTCGCGAAGCTGGTGTTGTCATTAAGGTGGTGAAGAACCGTCTCGTGCGTGTTGCCTTTGCGCAGCATGACACCTATAAAGATACCGACACTTCGGCCCTGGCTGGGCAATTGCTTTATGCAATCTCGCCAGATGACGAGGTGATGGCAGCGAAGGTGTTGCACGAGTTTGCTAAGACGCATCCAACAGTTCAGTTGGTTGCTGGCTTTAGTGGCGAAGGTGAAGCTCTCAACACAGCCGATGTCACTGCACTGGCTGGCTTGCCAAGCAAGAATCAGCTGGTGGCCGAAGTGGTGGCACAGCTGCTCTCGCCAGTACACGACACTACCAACGCACTTTCGGGCAACCTTCATGCGTTGCTCGATGGCATCGAAGACGCCAAAGCAGCTGCGTAACCAAGCGCAGCATTGTACTAACGTTTGCACTAGGCAGACAATAATTCGTGCGATAACTCTACCGCACATCATTGAAAGGAATCCATCATGGCAGATGTGAAAAAACTGGCCGAAGAACTGGTTGCTTTGACCGTTCTGGAAGTCAACGAACTCAAAAATGTCCTCAAGGACGAATACGGCATTGAGCCAGCCGCTGCTGCAGTTGCTGTCGCTGGCCCAGCCGCCGACGCTGGTGCTGCTGAAGACGAGCAGACCGAATTCACCGTCACCCTCAAAGAAGTTGGTGGCCAAAAGGTTGCCGTCATCAAGGCTGTTAAGGAACTCACTGGCCTTGGCCTGGGTGAAGCAAAAGCTTTGGTCGACAACGCACCAAGCCCAATCAAAGAAAAGGTCAGCAAAGACGACGCTGAAGCTGCCAAGAAGACCTTGGAAGAGGCTGGCGCTACCGTCGAACTGGCGTAATCACCCTACCGACCGCATTGATACCATCAGCACACCCGCTTGGGTGTGTTTTTGGTTATCCGTCGAACTCACTGCTCCGGATTGCTGTGCGTCACTCCATGTGCGTAGCGCTCTAAGCATCGTACCATTTTTACAACGAACTATTGGCTACCCCTGTTATTGCTGTGGATAACCACCAAGCGCCTTGACAAGGCCCCACCCCATCGCTATATAATGGGTTGATAACTAAGAAAACAGACAAGGAATTGCGAGAAAATATGTCTGAACTACCAGAGAAACAGGTGAAGCGATTGCGATCGCTGATTCAAGAGGCAGAGACAAACCTGGCCGCTGCAAAGGAATTATTAATGAGTATTATTGGTGACGATGGCGAAGTCGTCGTGCCAAGCAATAGCCGCGAGGAGGTATCGGGCAAGATAGTCGAAGGTATCTTTGACGGGCAGGTAATGGTCGATGCCGATGGCAAGAATTATCCTGTGCCAGCCAATTATGCCAGCAAGTCTAAGCTTGTTGAGGGCGACAAGCTCAAGCTGACAATTGCCGACGATGGCGGCTTTATCTACAAGCAGATCAAGCGAGTAGAGCGCAAGCAGATTATCGGCACGCTCACCCAACACGATGGCGCGTACTATGTGGAAGCACAGGGGAGAGAATACCGGATCCTGCTGGCAAGTGTGACATTCTTCCGGATTGAGATTGGCCATCAAGTTACCGTCATCATCCCCGAGGACAAACCCGATGCAACGTGGGCAGCGGTGGAAGCACCGTTATAGCAGGTATACCTGCTGAGGTATACACAGATTACGTTATACCTCTACAGGTACATTATAAAAAGCAACAACCGTTACTATGTGGAGCGGTTGTTGCTTTAAGGCGTAATTTTATACGTTTTATCTACTAAGCATGTAGTCAAAATAAATTGACTACTGTTTGATAGTGAATTACTTTAGTGATTTACCATCCACTGCTGCAGGAATCGCCTCATCAAGATACCATGTCCAAAATGCACGACGAGCGTTAATGTCAACGTCTTCGGCAGCTTGCCAATTCAACCCGCGAGCGGCAGCAGCCGAGCAGGCGTAGCTCAAATCGAGGGAATCTGGCAGTAGATCGTCATCCTTGAGGTCGCTATCCATATCGACTTCGTAGTACAGATCTCGGTGGCAGGCTGACATCACAGCACTAGCTGCGGCATCGGCCACGAAGGTTGCTGGCTCGGTGATGCTGTCGAGCTCCACATCGAAGAGGAGCTCTTCAAAGTAGCTGCGTGCACGCTCCTCTGCTTCTGCTGGATCAGCCTGTCCATCTGCAACATTCTGTGCGAGCGTGAGAAGATCTTCGACTCCAGAATCATCAGGGAAAGCACGATACCAAACATCCTGTACGTGGCGGACACACATTGTATTGAGCCGGAGACGAATGTGATATGAGAGATCAGCATCGTTCTCGTCGATCATTGCTCGCCAGATCGCAATACGGCGCTGTAGTGAGAGGATTGCTTTGTCGTTTGCGGCGAGTTCTTCGCGGCCGAATTGTAGTTGTTGGTTGAGGTTGTTCATATCGATCATCTACGAGACTCCTTGCTTACTAATTACAGACCACATACTACCATCCTGTGGCGGTTTTGTACAATTGCATGTATAGGATCAATACAGAAGTTAACACTTCGATCGCATCTCCATCCATTCTGCGGTATAATATAGCAAATGAGCAGAGCACTATATCGGACGTATCGGAGTCGGTCGCTTGATGAGATTGTGGGGCAGTCGCATATCACGCGGATTTTGCAGCGAGCAATTGCTCGTGGGCATATTGCCCATGCCTATCTCCTGACAGGGCCACGTGGAGTGGGTAAGACATCGATCGCGCGTATCTTGGCGCACGAGATCAACGGCCTGCCATACACCGATGAGTCAACTCATCTTGATATTATCGAGATCGACGCAGCGAGCAATAACTCGGTGGAGGATATCCGCGATTTGCGCGACAAGGTGCAAATTGCACCCACCAGCAGCCCAAAAAAGATCTACATCATTGATGAAGTTCATATGCTCAGCAAGTCGGCCTTTAATGCCTTACTCAAGACGCTAGAAGAACCGCCCGAGCATGTCGTCTTCATTCTTGCGACGACCGACGCCGACAAGCTCCCCGCAACGATCTTGAGCCGGGTACAGCGCTTCAATTTCCGAGCAATTAGTCCGCGTGATGCAGCCAAGCATTTGGCGTTTATCGCCCAGCAAGAAAAGATTGCCATTACACCCGATGCGCTCGAACTGATTGCTGAGCAGGGGAAGGGGAGCTTCCGCGACAGTATTAGTTTGCTCGACCAACTACGCTCACTGAGTGATGAAACGATCGACCGCGCGATGGTCGCAGAAGTGCTGGGCCTTGCGCAGGATGAGGTAGTAGAAGGGCTTATGGCTGCCTATGCTGCGGCAGACATTGGCCAGGCCGCTCGGCTAATCGATGAGGCTGAGGCAGCTGGCACGCCGGCGGAGCTCCTTGCTGAGCAGTTGCTTGGCATTGCTCGCCAGCGCGTTGTGGAGGATGTAGCACTGCTGCCATTGCTTGATAAACTACTAGCTGTACCGCGAGCCGGTTGGCCACGCATTGCGCTGCTTACCGCTCTGGCAAGCCGAGCCACACTACCAGTTGCAGCGCGCCATCATCAGCCATCACCCGCTACCGTCAGCGAGCCAGTTGCGCCATATACACGCTCACCTGCTGCACCTTCATCGCAAACACCTCCTGCAGCTCCTTCTTCAGACTCTCCTCGTCAGGAGACAAATGGTGCAGCGGCATCATCGGCTGGCCAGTCTGGTGCTTCAAGTGCCTCCGCTACCGATCATACACCAGCCAAGCAACCAAGCGTTTCTGCAGCGAACGATGAAACACCCACCGCAAGTCCAGACCCAGTTGACTTCCCGTGGGAGCAGTTTCTCGATGCAGTCGGAGCAGTCGGCGCGCGCGCATACCTCGCCAAGGCAGGGCATGTGTATGACGGCCAGACACTCACGATCTACGCTGGCAAAAAATTCGCCAAAATGCAGATCGACCGCGCCCTACCTGCACTCAGCGCAGCACTGCACCGCCTTGGCATTACTGCAGAGATCGCCATCTTAGCTACCAGTAAACCGCCCAAAGATCGCCAAAAAGCCGCCATTCTTGCTATGATGGGGGGAGGAGAAGAAATTACGATCGATGGCTGACCAATCACCCCAACCAAAAGGCAAAGTACCACCGCAAAGCCTCGATGCTGAGATGAGTTTACTTGGTGCGGTACTTATCGACGAAGAAGTCTTGGCCGATGCTAGCGAGCATGTCGGCGCAGAAGACTTTTATGACAAGCGCCACGCGACGATCTTTGGGGCAATGATGCGTCTTTATGAGCGGCACAAGCCAGTCGACCTCCTTACCCTGACTGATGAATTACAAAAAAAAGACCAGCTTGCCGAGGTAGGCGGCTCAGCCTACCTGACCGAGCTAACCAACTACGTCCCTACCGCGGCCCACGCCAGCAGCTATGCCGAGATCGTTGCCCAAAAGGCGGTGCGGCGGCGCCTCATCAAAGCCAGTGCCGACATCAGCCAGCTTGGCTTCGACGAAAACACCACCACCCAAGAGCTGCTCGAAAAGGCCGAGGCAGAGCTCTTTAGTGTGTCTGACCAATCGCTCAAACAAGACCTCGTGAGCCTGGAGAGTATTCTCACCGATAGCTTCGACCGTATTGAAGAGCTCCACCGCAACAAAGGACAGCTGCGTGGCATTCGCACAGGCTACCGCGACCTCGACACCATGACGGCTGGCCTGCAGCGCTCCGACCTTATTATCATTGCAGCTCGCCCCGCCATGGGTAAGACGACGTTGGTGACGAACCTTGCGTATAACGTCGCGACAATCGAGAAAAAACCCGTCCTCTTCTTTTCACTTGAGATGAGTAAGGAGCAGCTCACCGACCGCATGCTGGCCGATGCCAGTGGTGTGGATAGCTGGAATATCCGCACTGGCAACCTCAGTGATGATGACTGGGCCAAGCTCTCTGAGGCAATGGGTGAGATGGCCGAAGCGCCCATCTTCATCGATGACACACCAGGGCTCAGCGTCCTCGAGATGCGTACCAAGGCACGGCGCGCCATGCACGACCAGCAGCTTGGGCTAGTGATCGTTGACTACTTGCAGCTGATGCAGGCCAACGGTAACCACAATGGCAACCGCGTCCAAGAGGTGAGTGAGATATCGCGCGGACTCAAGCTGATTGCTCGTGAGCTCAATGTACCGGTCATTGCCCTAAGCCAGCTAAGCCGCTCGGTGGAGTCGCGCACGCCGCCGGTGCCGCAATTGGCCGACCTGCGCGAGTCGGGCTCGATCGAGCAAGACGCCGACATCGTCTCCTTCATCTACCGGCCAGGCTACTACGAGCCAGACAATCCCGAGTTCCAAAATATCACCGACCTCATCATCGCCAAGCACCGTAATGGCCCAGTAGGCAAGATCCAACTTTACTTCCACCCCGAGCGGCTGCGCTTCATGAGCCTCGACAGGCATCATGATTGATGCTATGCTATAGTTATTTAAGCATAGGAGAACCACAGCAATGGCAGCTTACACCACATCATCACACACACAAACCACCAAAGAGCTGTCTTCGTCCTCACCGTCCTGCCCACCACTGGTTCGCTGTGCGATGATTTGTGGATCACTTGGCCTCCTTGGTACTGCCGGATGGCTGATCTATCTTGGCTGGATGTTCGCAGTTTTTCTCTTCACGCCATATTTTTTGTTACATATTAGCTTGATAACTCTTTTCTGGTGGCTGAGTGTTACGCTTATTATCGAAGGAATTGCAATTATTCGCACATACACCAGCCAGGGTAACCAACGCTATCGCGAAGAGGGATTTTGGCTCGCCTTGGCACTGTTCTTTCCATTACTGATAGCGGGTGAGGTGGTCTATAATGCTCTGTCTGCGCAGCAAATTCATGTGTTTTCGTCGAGCCCACAGTTGTGCCTTTTCGGTATTATGGTAACTACCCTAAGTGCTGTGTGTATGTGGTATTCGATGGGATACTCAGCACTAATACACAGCAAAGCTGCGCGAAAAAGACTTCTAGGTTTTTAGACGTATCACATTAGCAATTATTGCACATATATAGCGAGGAGAATACTATGACGGCTCAAACACAAACCACCCCAGTGCAAGCAGCCCAACTAAAACGTCCTCTATTGGGGCAGCGCAGAATCATCGAGCGTCTCTCTATCATTCTTGTCTGCTGTGGCATTACCCTTATCGGCGTCTTTCTCACTTTTGTTGAGACAATGGGCATTTATAGTGCATCGACCGGCTTTGAGAGGACAGAGCCACATGAGTATATCACCATGCTTAGTATGCTTGTCTATGCAATCAACCTCGCCGTGCAAGCTGTCTATGTCATGATTCGCACTGTGCGTTCAGCAATTGCACCATATCGTCAGCAAGCAACAGCGTTTGTGGCCATCCTTGGGTATTTTGTTGCCCTGGCCACTGTGTATCTCTACCATCACTATGCTGTTCAGGATGGATTCGGTCCACGCACCTTTCTCCAGACGACGGCTGGTACTGCTCTTGGCCTGGCTATCTCTGGTCTTGGCTCACTCTATCTGTGGTATGTGCTGCTGCGAACGCGCAAAGGGCAGGTGGTTCGCTCTTGAGCGCCCCCACAAACTCGGGTATAATAGGGCAATATGGCAAAGCAAGTTGTCGACTATCATTTGTACCGCTGGCGGTATGGCCTCGGCTATGGCTTTGTGGTGGTGGCAATTATTGCGGCAGTTGTGCTGGCTGGGCTGTTTATCCCTGGTGAGTTGCGACAAGGTGAGCTCGATAGCGCGCTGCAAAGCAGCCAATTATCCTTCCAGAATCTTACCCCCGCTATGGTGATCAATGCGCCATACCATGGCCTGCAAAAATTGAGCTTTGCGGTGCTCGGCGTGACACCACTGTCGATTAAACTGCCGTCTATGGCGATTGCTTTGATGACAGCGCTTGGATTGCTCCTTCTATTTCGCTCCTGGTTTTCGCGAAACATTGCGCTTATTACAACAATACTCGTGACGATGACGGCGCAGTTCCTTTTCTTGGCGCAAGATGGCACACCAGCTATTCTCTTTAGCTGCCTCACTGTGTGGCTGCTCTATGCTGCAACGCGCGCTATCCGGACGAAGAAGTTTCTCTCCACCTTATGGAAGGTGACAGCCTGTGTGTTGGCGGCACTCCTACTGTATGCACCACTTGGTATCTATGTCGTCGTTGCCCTTGGGATTCTAGGGGTGTCTCATCCGCACGCTCGTTACACAATTCTGCGCGTGCAGCGTAGCCGCCTTGCCCTGGCAGCCGTCATTGGCCTCGTAGCGATGCTACCACTTATCTACGCAAGCATCACTAATCATGATGTACTCAAGCAGCTCTTTGGGTTGCCACTCGAATCGATCAATGTGGGGGCAAACCTTCGCCATCTTGGCGTCACACTCTTCGGGCTCTTTGCCTCGAACAAATCGTACCTCGTGCAGCCATTATACTCGGTTGGTATGGTGCTGATTATGCTGATTGGCCTCGCCTCGCTCCTGAGCCACTACTATACAGCACGGAGCTATGCAGCACTCCTGGTGGGGCTGCCATTACTGGGCGTGGTGATTAGTAATCCACAGCTGGTGACATCACTCTTTCCGGTCGTGGCGATCATCGTCGCATTTGGCTCAGCCTGGCTGATTAACCACTGGTATAAGATGTTTCCGCGCAACCCCTACGCCCGGGTGGCTGGGCTACTCCCTATGACGCTCTTGATTGGTGGGCTCACCCTTACTGGCATCGGGCGCTATGCCGAGACGTATCGCTATAATCCAGATGTTCTTGCTCACTACTCGAGCGACGTCAAGCTTCTCAACGACCAACTCCAGGGTGACAATGTGCGCGTCGATCGCCCTATGACGCTTGCCGTGACTGAGACGGAGCGACCAATGTATGAAATGATTGCCCGCTATAACGACCGACTGCGCGTCGTTACCACTGTACCCGAGCAGCAAACCGTCTTTACCGCAACGCGCGCCTACCGCCAGCAGCATCGCGACCTAACGCGCCCAGCGCATATTATCACCAATGCACGTGCACACGACGGCAACCGGTTTTATCAGTACGAGCCACTGTAGGTATTGTAGAAAATACTCACTAGTCGGCCGCTCATTCCTGACTTAAAAAGTTTCGGCATTATTTCATCTGCATTGCTTGATACAGCTGCACCCATTGCTTGGGCTGGAGCTCTGATGGCTTGCGCTCAGGGTTGATGCCAAGCTGAGCTCGCGGCAGGGCAGCGAAGCGTCGTGGCTGGGCGTAGTGCTGCGCCACAAACTGGCTGTACGCTGTCTGCTGATTGTGGGGCAGCCAGGGCTCGGTGCGCGGCAAGAGCTCAAGCAATACTGTATCGACGGCGGGTGGCGGCGTGAAGTCCGTCCGGCGCAAGCGGTAGCGGATCCGCGCCTGCCACCAAGGTGCCAGCTGGGCACCCAGTGCCGCCGTAAAGTGGCGGTCGCTCGGCACGAGCTTGGACGCAAACTGGCGCTGGACGATAAGATATATCGCCTGTGGTGGGGTGGAAGCGACGGTGAGCATCCGCACGATATCGGCACTGAGCGCAAATGGGATATTAGCAAATACTTTATATGGCTCAGCAGGAAGGGTAAGCTGGCGGATATCGGCCGCGATGATGCGGACATGTGGCACGGTTGCGGTATGCCTGCGCAGAGCATCAAGCGCACGTGGCTCATTCTCGACCGCTACCACCTGCTGGCAGCGCCGCGCTAAGGCGCTCGTAATGACGCCGCTACCTGCCCCGAGGTCATAAACTGTATCGCGCCGGCGGATAGTACTGTGGCCCAGTAAGATAGCCGCCACACGGGGGCTACGCAAAAAATGTTGGCCATGACTGGCAACGCGTCGTTTCATACTGCTAGTGTAACAGACCAACCTATGTGTCGTAAACGCGCACAATCTCGCCTCGGCCTATTCCGTCAGCAAGCACAAGCGTGTATACTAGAAGCAATGGATACGAATGGTGGGATGACGATGCGCTACCGGCAAGCGGCCTATTATACTGTGTTAGCACAGCGTGCACTCTGGCGCACACTGCCAGCTGGACAGCCATTGCAGACAAGCGATATAAAGCAAACTCTCTCGGATGAGCTCCGGGCAGCGCTTGCGGCGGACTTTGCGCTGAGTTTTAGCTTGGCTCAGATTGCGGAGTATACTCAGTCAGATGGCGCAGCACCGCTGATTATTACCGATCGCGATCGGTGGGCGGCAGCGCGTGCTTATGCGCTCGTGTATGATGCATTGCAACCTGGCTGCGATATTGCGCGCTCGCAAGCGGGGATTGATGCGCTCTGCACGTTAACACACGACCCGCAAACTTCATTGTCTGACGCAATACATCTCTGTGACGCCCGTCTTGGTGGTGCACTCGCCCAGGCAAGCGGCAGAGTACTTGGCCAGTCAGAGCAAACAATCTACTGTTTGATCGATAGCGTGGTGGCCCAAGACGATACCCCGTGGCACGTTGCCAAATTGTTGAGCCCAGCAGCTGACGGCACGATTATTCCGATCATCCAGCTACGGCCCAGGACACTGCTCGCCACGCTTTCTACCTACGAGCTGCTTGCGCTCTTCATTGGCTATGGGTATGAGCCGCGAATCGTTGACTGCACCACAGCCGACCCACGCCAACCAGACGCAGACTACGCTGCTGCGCTCGCGTGGGCAACTGAGCGCACTGCTGCTCTGCGCCAGCCAGCCCAACCGCGCCCATACAAAGCTCGCCGACCACTGTTGATTGTGCGCACTCCAGAGCAGCTTGAGGCGCTACTAGACGCGCACGAAGTACAAGAGAGTTCTCCCACTCCAGCCGAGAATGATACCGGCGACGCTCAGCCATCAAGCATTGCCCGGGCACAGGCAGCGCTCGCTCACCGCAAAGCAGATGGTGCTGACTCGAGCTGGGCAGGCACGCAGGCATGGTTTGCTCAGGTGCTTGCGTGGTGTGAGCCAGAGAATCTGTTTGATGCAGCAGGCAATCTTATCTTTGCCCAGACGAAAGCCCTGCCGCACACAGCTGCAGCCCATACCGATGATGATCACGCCAACTCGCATACAGCTCAGCTCACAGCACAAACTCCTGCTCCGGTAGCCACACCACTACGCCGGCCGGCTATTGAGCCCTATGCGGTCGTCGCGACGCCACCTGGCACGCAGCACAGCAATACACTCTCTAGTGTTGGTTCGTACTTGTCTGATCTTTCCAAGGATGCAGCGCCAGATAGCTTCCGGCTTTTTATAAGTCCGTCGCTGCAGAGCGGTACGCTCGCTCAGCGGCTTGCGTTGAGCCCGCGAGCTTGGCAGTGGGGCAGCCAGCCAGGCATAGCACCACACGCGCCAGATAGCCACACGATGAGCTACCCAGCAGCAGGTGCGCTACGCGGTATGCAGCTTGGCTATCTGGAGCAGGGGAGGCAAAGCGTCTTCATTGGAGCGTCCCTGCATGAGGACATGAGCGCGGCAAGTCGCTCTTATACCGCAGCTCTATCGAGCCAGCCAAGCGGCGCGCCGCTACCGAGCCTCAACACCATCCTCTCGCACCAGAGCGCCGAGCAGATAACCAATGCGCTTGATCAGCGAGACGCCCCCACAACGGTCTACTTCCCAGCCGATAGCAACTGCGCAGTGGTGACCCTCGATATGATGCTGTCGAGCACGCAGGCGATCAATATATTGCATGCCAGCGATACCACGCAGCCTACCTGGCTCACCACCAAGGCGGCTCGCGCTCAGATGCACGCGGGCCTTGCCACGTGGAACTTCGCCAGCCACGCCAGCCCAGATATTGTGCTTGCCGCGTGTGGTGACGTCGCTACCACAGAGGTACTGGCCGCCATTGAGCTTATCAATCAGTCTTGCCCGGCTGCTCGGGTACGCTGTGTCAACATCTCGAGCCTCACACCGCGTGGCTTTGGCACGCTCGCTCAGCCCGTTTCACGGCGAACGCTTGCCCGTACCCTCACAACGACCAAACCGGTGATTATTGCCTACCCGGGCGAGGAGCGCTCCCTTGCGGCGACGCTCTTTGCCTATGGAGTCGATAGTCGGCAGTTCGACATTCACAGCTTCGGTCTAACGCCTCACGGCGACACGCTCATGATGAACCTCATCCACCAGCAGGCTAGCCGCTATGATCTTGTCATTGCCGCCGCAACGTGCCTTAGCGCGACAGGCGTTATCTCTCCAGACGACGCTCAGCGCCTCGCGGGGCACTGCCACGCAGCAATTGAGCAGTGCCTCGCCCACGCACGCGAGCACCACACTGACCACCCGATGGTCACCACCTGGCAGTGGCAGCAAGGGCAGTAGAGAAGCCCCGTGCACCACTCATCGATACCGCCATCACTTCACTATAAATGGTATAATAGACGGTGATGAGAAAGCCAACATTCGCAACAATCCAGCTCGAAAAGATCGTCGGTGGTGGGCAAGCCCTCGGCACGCTTGATGATGGCCGCAAAGCCTTCGTCTGGGGTGGGCTACCGGGCGAGACTGTTACTATCCGCATCACCAAGAAAAAATCTCACTTCGTCGAAGGAGTGGTGACTGAGGTGCTGGATGCTTCGCCCGAGCGCATCACCCCGCGCGACCCCGAGAGCTACCTCAGCACCAGCCCATGGCAAATTATGCCACTGGCGAGCGAGCAGCATTATAAGGCAGCGCTGATCGAGGAGGCCTTTGAGCTGCATAATATCGTCTTGCCAGAGCCGATCGACGTTTTTTGCGATGATATACCCTATGGCTACCGTAATAAAGTTGAGCTGAGTTGGTATAGCGACAGGGCAGAGGATGGCACCGAGACGCTCGACCTCGCGTTCTTTCGGCGAGGGAGCAAGGGTAAGATTATCGTTGACGGGACGAGCTTAGCTCGACCAGAGATCAACCAACTGGCCCGGCAGGTGCGCGACCTGCTGCGCACCAAGCACGTGACGGCGCGCCAGCTCAAGACGCTCCTCATCCGCTGCAACCAAGCCGGCCACTGCGCGTGGCAGCTCTACACCAAAGACCGCCTGCGGGATGTTATGAGCCCAGACGAAGCCACTGCATTATCGGCCCAGGGCGGCGAGATTATCTACTCCGACCCCCGTTCGCCAGCCAGTCGCGTCACCGAGCGCTTGGCATGCTTTGGTAATCCTGTGTTGCAAGATGCCATTCTTGGCGTGCCATTTCGCTACGCCACCGAGGGGTTCTTCCAGGTTAACCTGCCGGTCTATGAGCAAGCACTGCGCGATATGCAACGGTTCGTCCAGGTGCAGGATGACACGTCCCAGCCTACGCTCGACCTCTATGCCGGGGTAGGGACGATTGGCCTAACGATCGGTAGTGATAACGTCACCCTGGTGGAGATCAACGCCGATGCGGTGCGCGAGATGCAGCGAAACATCCACCAGCTGGGCCGCACAGGCCAAGCGCAGGCCATTCTCGCGCCCAGCGAGCAAGCACTGGAATATATTACTGGCGATGCGCTCATCATCCTCGACCCACCACGCGCCGGTCTCCACACCGATGTCATTACCAAACTCCTCGCCACCCAGCCGCAGCGCATCCTCTACCTTAGTTGCAACCCCGTTACTCAGGCGCGCGACGTAGCGCTTCTTGCTACGCACTACGGCATTGCCTACCACCGAGGCTATAACTTCTTCCCCCGCACGCCGCATAGTGAGCATTTGGTGGTGCTTGACCGGCTTACGTAGTGGCTTTATATCGCTCTTATAAAAAAGTGATTCTTCACGATTCAGACATTGAGAAAGGAAATGCAAAAATGAGCGCATTCATGATACAAATGCAAGTTATCTATACAGCTCTTATGGCTGGGATGATGCTTATGTATACTATTACTTTAGGACGCTATTTTGATTATATTTTAAAACACAAGATACCTGGCGCATCTCAAAAT
>CAUQZB010000009.1:0-20817 GCA_963522835.1 uncultured Candidatus Saccharibacteria bacterium | reverse complement strand
GCAAGATGCCAATTTCATGCAAGCGGCCGCGCACCCAGAACACCAGCACCAGTGATAGTACCGCTAGCCCCGCCGCGGCCACGCCGATGGTGGCAATCGTCACCATGTTTTGCATGCCAGCGATATTTTGGAGAACCCCGGCAAATACCGCCCCGTTGTCGGTCAGGCTCAATGTTTGCCAATCGATGTTTGGTAGGCTTTTGACACGATCTGTTAGCGACTTTAGCTGATGTGGGTCGCTGGCGAAATAGGTTGCCCGCGTTAGCTGCTGGCTACCCGCTAGCTGCTGCGCCACGGCCAAGTTGGTGATGAGATGATTCTCTGCCATGTCGGACTGTAAGACCGCCGGCTTTTCGCCTGTGCCGCTGAAGATGCCCATGACAGTCACCGTCACCCGCCGGCCGTCTTTGGTGACGTCCAGCTTGTCGCCTGGCTTGATATTATTTTTCTCGGCAAGCGTTTTGTGAATCAGGGCCGCGTTTTGATCGTGCATTGTTATATGCCTGCCCTGCTCCAGTTGGTAGAACCGACCAGTGAACTCGCCGAGCAGATTGCTCTGTGTCGCGCCCGTCACCTTCGCTTCGCCAGCCACGTTAGAGTCCAGCTGCACGCCGCTGCCTGCTACGTCAACCAATTGCTTGCCCGGCAGTTCCGCGGTGGTCTCTGTCTGGAAATTGCGTGCTTTGACATTGTCCAGGCGCTGCACTCGCTGCGCTATGTCCATCGGCACCTCGCCGGATGGTTGCTTGCTAGCGATACTAAAGCCGGCGCGGATATTACGCTCGACCGACTGCTTCAGCTGCGCCATCGTCTGCTGCACCGTCAGCGTGCCGATCAGCAGCGTGAAAATCAGCGTCATGATCAGGGCGATGGTCAGGCTGCGACGCCGCCGCCGCGTCACAGCCGTCCAGGCTCGTTTGATAATCGTCATCATTCGCCCCTAGTCCACTTCAGTTAGTAATTCTTTTGGCGTTGACTGGGTGATCGGCCGCGAAGCCAGCAGCACCGCGATGATAATCACCGCCAGTCCAGCGCCCCACACCGCCAGCAGATCCGTCGGTTGTACGCCAACCGTCACCTTGTCTAGCGTGCGTGATGACGTCACCGAGTCAGCGTCAGCACCGAGCGACGCACCGTTCAGCGAACTACCAGCCTGACGTGTAGCATTCTGCGCTGCCTGCGACACCACGTGATCGCCCATCTGTTGCGCAATCAGCCCCGCGGTAAAGTACGACGCACCGAAACTCAACACCGCGATCATCACCAGCTCAGCGATATATTGCAGCACAATCTTGGACCGCGGCACGCCCGTCGCCAAGAGCACGCCCGCTTCGCGCTTGCGCTCATTCATCCACAAATACAGCACCATGCCGATCACCGCCACACTGACCAGCGCCGTCGCCCACAACATACCGTCGATCAAGCCGTACACGCCGTTCACCGCGCCAGTCACGCCAGCCAGCTCCTGACTGTTCTTATTCAACTGGTACTTTTGCCAATTGACCGGCAGTTTATTCGCCCGCGCCATTACCTCATCCAACTGTTTGGTGCCCTTGGTAAAGAACGTGGCGTCCTGGTAAATCTCATTTTGTTCAGTGTACGCATTCAACTGGCGAGTCGTCGTGAGGTCAGTCAAGAACAAATTCTCGAACAACTCCACCTGGTACGTCGCCTGCTTTGGGTTCTTGCCGCTAAATATACCGACGATTTCCACTTCAACCTCGTCCTTGGACGGATGCTCATTGTCGGTGTCGTATTGATTGGCCTTCAGCTTAATTTTGCTGCCAAGCTTCAGGTTGTTGGCCTTGGCGAAAGCTTCGTGCACCAAAATTGCGTGCGAATCGTTCTCGGTGATGTGCCGGCCAGCGACGAGTTTGAGCGCACCAGCCCGGAACTTCTTCTCGGACTCAGATTTATTAACGCCGATGATGGTCGCGGCGTTGCCAAACTGCTTATCTTTCTCGGCGTCATAGCCGCTACCGCCGCTTGGCAGTGGCACCAATTTGGTATTGATAAAATCGACCGTGGCATTCTGGCGCTTGACATAATCCGTCACGCCCTCCAGGTTCTTCACCGCGTCGATGTCTTTGTTCGACACCGTTCCTGAGCCGCGGGCCGTCCCTGGATTGGTGCGCAGATTATTGCCCAGCGTGAAGCCAGCCTTGAGCGTTTTGTCCAGCGACTGTGCCGCCGCGTCGGTCGAATGCTTGATGGCAAATCCACTCAGCATAATCGTCGACATGCACAGCAAAATCGCCAACAGAATCAGCGTTTTGAGTTTTTTCCTGGTGATATAGAGCCAGGCACGTTGCATGAATGACATAGATCTCCTTTCTTGGTTCTATGCCAGTGTAGCAAGAGTGTGTGAAGGGAATATGAAATGGGCAGTATTCAGATGAGTTTCCCTAACTTGCTGTCCTGTTTCTCAATCTCGATAACGTGAACACCGAGACGCTCCTTGTGCGGCGGGTAGATCTTGCGAAGGAGACGGAGCGCCTCCTCGTCGCTGCTTGCCTGCGGCACGATCTGCTGCCACAATTCGGTAGCTAGCATATCGGCGAAGTTACGATAGATACGAATCGACTTGATTCGCACCACACCTGTTGCATATCCGTTTTCGAGCTGCAATAGCTGACCCTCCTTAAGGCGCTTGATGCTGTTGTAGCCGATGCGGACTTCTAAGGTCTTGCGACCCGACATGATTGCGTCGTAGTACGGACGCTTGATGCGCATCTTACGCATAGACACTCCTTTCTTGTTGAGACTGATTCCCCACTATTGAACAACACTGTCGTGGCATGTCCTCCTGGGGAGATATCTTCGAGTGTTCAGTCATGACATATTTCTTTATAAGTAGTAGCTCATGCCGCCAAGCTGTATCTTCTGGCGCTTTTCATCGTATAGTCGTGATTCGATGGTTTTATTGCCAGAGACTATTGCGTCAAAAGGTTCTGTTGCTAGTTTTAATTGGTGTGTAATCATAATGAATTTATTATATCAGAATAAATAACATGAGCTATCGGGGCAGCGCGCGGTCTTTGCTATTCTATTATAAAAGTTGCTCAATTTAGTTCACATCAAGTTCAGGTATTTTATAATCAAACCTCACCACAAACCGCATGCCCCGCCCGTGCGACGTGAAGTCATAGTCCAGGCCCTTAGCATCGAGCAGCATTTTGACCGTGTAGAGGCCAATGCCGCTACTGCTAGCGTGCCGCTTCTTGTCGCTGTTGCTCCGATAAAACGGGTCAAAGACGTGCTGGAGTTGCTGTTTGGTGAGCGGTTTGCAGGCGTTTTCGATAGCCAGCTCATTCTGGTTGCAAGTAATTTTTATCACGCTCCTGGCATCGCCGTGGCGCACTGCATTTGACACCAGGTTCGAGATGACGTGGCGCATCATGTCGCGATTCGCGTAGATGGTCGTGGGCTGTGTGTCAACCACAAAAGTCATGCCGCGCGTTTTTGCCAGCAGTGTATAGTCAGCAACTACCTCAGCAAGTAGCTTATCAACCCGCAGCTGCTTTTCCTGGCGTAAAGCCTGCTCGGCCGCGCTGCCAGAACACAAAACATCATTCACCATTGCCGCCACGCGGTCAACCTGCGCCACCGATTCTGCCAGGTATCGGTCGCGATTTTTATATTCACCGATGTTCAGCTGCATATTTTCGAGCATGATCCGTAGCGCCGCCAATGGCGTTTTTAGCTCATGCGAGGCGGCGCGCAGGAAGGCGATTTTTTCCTTCTCCAGCTGCGTGATCCGCTTATTCTCATGCTCTAGCGAGCGTATCGTCTGCCACAGATTTTGATAGAGCTCATTAATATTCCGCCCCAGCACGCCGATTTCATCACGGCTACGTACCGAATAATGTGCGTCCTTTTCCAGTCGCTGCATGGTCGTGGTCACCGCTGCCATCTGGCGAATCGGCCGCGTCACAAAACGGCTATAAATGTAAGAAAATAGCAGCGACACGAGCAGTGAGCCCAGCATGGTATATGGTAATATGTGCAAGGTAGCGAGCTTAGCCTGAGTAACGGGTGCCACGTCGGCCAGCAGCTTGACAGCGATCGCTTGGCCTTGGCTATTCGCCACACTTCCCTGCCGCAAAATCACCGAGCGCGGATCGACCGTTTGGCCATCAGCAATTTTCACCACGCTGGCGTCAACCGATTTACCGCTGTCCGTCACGATGTTGATAGACTGAAACCCTTGAAAATACTGGTCGCGCCCGTCAATCGTCAGCGTGATATTAACATTTTTCACCTGAGCGAACTCCTGGCTGAGACGACGCATTTCCTCAGTCGATTTACCGCGTAGTTCAGCCACGAGCGCCGTGAGATTATCCGCTGCCTCGCGCTCTTTTTGTTGCAGATAAAAGTGCGGCATCAAGGTGTAGACCAGCGCATGCACCAGGATGATCAACGCCGCGAATAGGCCGATCGACACCAAAAATGTCTTGGGGAATAATTTAAGATTCTTCATAGCGATAGCCCACTCCCTTTACCGTGATGATGCAGTCCAGGTGCAATTTCTTGCGTAGATTTTTGATGTAAACATCGATCACTCGGTCGAACGGTACCTCGTCATCACGCCATAACTTATCGATGATAGCCTGCCGACTCCAGACCATGTGTGGGTTATCGACCAGCAATTTGAGCAGCTGCACTTCCTTGGGCTTGAGATGTGCGTCATTGTCATCATAAAATCCCTGATAGGCCGCAAAATCCACCGAAGCCAGGCCGCGCTGCCACAAGGTTTTCTTAGCAGGCTGCTGGCGGCGAAGCAAGGCCTTAATTCGCTTCTCCAAAATCACCAGTGAGAACGGCTTACTCATATAATCATCCGCCAGCTCGTCAAAGCTGGCAATTTGCGTCGGCTCATCATGCAGCGCCGTTAGCATCAGCACTGGCACGTCGCTCGCTTGGCGAATTTGGTGCAGCACCTCAATCCCGCTCATCCCTGGCAGCATAATGTCGAGAATAATCACATCTGCCCCAGCAAATTTTTCCAGCGCCTCCTCGCCGCTGGCTACTGCTAGCACCGTAAAGCCGCGCTGGCGGAGGAACTGCTCGGTGCCAGTGCGGAGGGTTGGTTCGTCTTCAACGAGGAGAATATTCACTACTCGTCCACTCATACGTCTATGCTAGACTCTTCTTTGTTATATTGCTGCACAATTTTATCTCCATCATACCAATGTATACGACTATTGTAGCGCATCGCAATTTTATATGAAAAGTATTGTGAAAAATATGCGCAGTGTGCTATGGTGTTAGTATGACATATCGACACAACATTGTTATCGTTGCTCGTCGTCGCCGCTCTGACTCAGAGGGCTAATTAGTCGTATAGTATTATAAACCAACGAAAGAGCCCTCATCCGAGCGGCTCTTTTTAATTATTATAGAAAGGAAGGATATGAATCACGACACACCTCACTACACCAAGGTTGCCAGCCACGAGGCAACGAACGGCGAGTTTGATACGTGCCTCTTACTCTACTCGGGAGGCCTCGACACATCCGTCATGCTTAAGTGGCTCCAAGAAAAGTACAACTGCAACGTCATCACCCTAACGGTCAACATTGGCCAGACGGTTGACGATCTCGACGCCATCGCCGAAAAGGCCAAGATGCTCGGCGCCATAGAAACCATTACGGTTGACGCCCGCGACCGCTTCGCCGATGAGTTGCTGTCGCTGGCCATCAAAGCCAATGCTGATTACCAAGGTGGCTATGCCCTCTGCACGCCACTGGGGCGCATCATCATCTCGCAATTAGCCGTCGAATATGCCGAAAAGTACAACTGCACAGTCATCGCACATGGTGCCACTGGTAAAGGCAACGACCAAGTTCGCTTCGAAACGTATATCACCACACTCAACCCTCAACTTAAAATCTTAGCACCAGTACGTGAGTGGAGTATGGGCCGAGAGGAAGAGCTTGCCTATGCCAAGAAGCACAACATCCCCGTGCCACACACCCAGGAATCGCCTTATTCGACCGATGAAAACATGTGGGGCATCACCAGCGAAGGCGGCGAAATTGAATCACCATCGCTCAAACCAAATTATCATGCCATTCTCAATTGGTGCTCAACCATCAAATACACACCAGACGAAGCCGAGGACATTACCATCGAATTCATTAAAGGCGTGCCCGTCGCTGTCGATAACCGTCACTTTTCACTCCAGGCACTCATCCAGCACTGCAACCAGATCGGCCGCAAACACGGCGTGGGTGTATCAACCCTTATTGAAGATCGGCTAGTCGGACTGAAGGTACGCGGCGTCTATGAAAACCCTGGCGCTGCCATCTTGATTGCTGCCCATCAAAAGCTTGAGCAATTGGTGTCGACCCGCGTTGAAAATGAACTCAAAGCCGAAATGGACAAAAAATGGGCCTATCTCACCTATGCAGCACAGTGGTACGAGCCAGCCGTCCATCACATCAATGCCTATATTGATGATCAGAACCAAAAAGTCACTGGCACGGTGACAGTCCGCCTGTACAAAGGCACCATCACCGTCGTCAGTGTAGACTCACCACATTCATTGTTTGATATCAATCTTGCAACCTTTGATTCCAACGCCGCATTCAACCAGAATTCGTCCGCCGGATTCATTGAATTATATTCACTAAGTCAGCGAACAGCTGAAGGAGCATACTCATATGGCAAGTAAACTATGGCAATCAACCGCAACTGGCTCACTCCATCCATTGGTCGAGTCATACACTGTTGGCGACGATCAAACATTAGACCAGTATTTACTCGGACACGATATTACCGCCACCAAAGCACACGCTCACATGCTGAAAAAAATTGGCGTGCTGACTAGCAACGAATATCAACAATTAGCAGCGGCCTTGGATGAGCTACTCAACGAGTGGAAAACCGGTACTTTCACCCTCACCAGCGAACGCGAAGATGGTCACACTGCCATTGAGCTATATCTAACAGAAAAACTCGGACCGATTGGCAAAAAGGTTCACACTGGCCGAAGCCGCAATGACCAAGCCTTGGTGATGATGCGACTGTTCATCAAAACGGAACTTGAAGCAGTAGCGGGCAGATTGGCAACAGTCGCCCAGGCCTATGCTGGCAAAATTGCCGCCATTGGCCAGACTGAAATGCCTGGTTACACCCACACCCAAAAGGCTATGCCTACTACCGTCGGTATGTGGCTTGGCTCATATCACGATGCGTTTCATGACCTCCAGCAATTGGTCGCACACAGCATTGCCGCTATCGACCAAAACCCGCTGGGCAGTGCTGCTGGTTTTGGCGTTACCCTACCACTTGACCGCCAGATGACAACGAGCGAACTAGGCTTCGCCAAAGTGCAGGAAAACCCCATGTATTGCGGCCTGTCGCGCGGCGTTTTTGAACTGATTGCCGTACAGGCGCTCAACCCAATCATGGTCTTTGCTGGCAAATTTGCCGAAGACATGCTGCTATTTACCTCGCAGGAGTTTAACTATTTCAAATTGCCCGTCACTATGACCACGGGCTCATCCATCATGCCGCACAAGCGTAACTATGATGTCTTCGAGATCATGCGTGCCACTGCCCACGCCTATCCGAACTACGCCTTGCAACTCCAAGCTATTTCGACAGGTGCTGGCAGTGGTTATCACCGTGACTTACAACTAACCAAAAAGATCACCATGGATGCCTTCACTTCGGCCATCAATACGCTAGAGGTTTTGGCGCTTTGCGTAAGCGAGCTAGAAGCCAACACTAAGCAATTGGCTGAGGCGATGACCGATGAACTCTATACTGTTGCCAAAATCAATGAATTAGTCGAAAAAGGTGTGCCGTTCCGCGACGCCTACCAGCAAGTTAAGCAATCGTTTTTGGCGAATAATCAATAATCACTGATCTTGAGAGGAAATGAGCGAAGCTTAAATGCAACTACCGCCGCACGATGCGCTTGCGATACTCTGCTGCCGTCATGTAGGTCGTCGTATCTGTCACTCTGTCAAAGAAAAGTATACCCTGACAGTGGTCAGCTTCGTGTTGAAAGACATGAGCAACAAAGCCATCCAGCACCGCAGTATGATGCTCACCCCACTCATCATCCCACTGAGCATTGATCTGTTGGTAGCGCTGCGCCTGCGCAAAGAGCCGCCCCTCATCGCCGCTGGCGCAGCCCTCCCACATGCCCGTTGTCTGGCCAATGCCAGTGTATGACGGATTGATAATAACCTGCTCAAACGGCTCACGGTCTGGGCGGTTTGGCGTTGGCTTGATAGCAATTACGCTCAGCGCCAAGGCCTGCCCCACTTGGGGCGCAGCCAGCCCAACCCCATAATCTCTCTCCGCCACGGTGTGCTTAATATTTGCAATAAGCCGCTGCACCGCTGGTGTGGTGATCTCTTCGCGGCTCACGTGCCTCGCTTTCTCACGCAGCACCGGATCGCCCGCTTGACAGATTGGTAGGAGTGTTTTTTCTTGACGCATTTCTAGTGCATAGTATACACGAAAGTAGCTATCAAAAGCTATTTTATCTTTTTCCGTTTCGTAATATAGTTTTGTCTATGGTATACGATATATCATCTTCCTTTCAGTATGGCGGCAAAACCATTTTTGTTTCTTGGTGTACTATACGACAAAAATCTGCTATACCCGATCTCCCCTGGCAACAAGTCTATACGATCGGTGATTTAGCTGGTTCCGTTCCACTCGTCTATAATGCGGTCAAGAAGAGCTATAATCTCCCTGGCGGTAAACCTGAATCTGGAGAGACAATTGAGCAAACCATCACACGAGAGATGGTAGAAGAGTGCAACATGCGCGTTATTGAATGGCAACCACTCGGATACCAGTGCTGCCTTGAGCCAAACGGCATGCGCGTATACCAGTTTCGTGTCTATACAAAGCTCGAGAAAATTGGCGAGTTTACTCACGATCCTGGTGGTGATATCATTGCGCATACCCTTGTTGATATCAATGATGTAAACCGTATCATTGGCCAAGGAGATATTGGAGCATGTATGATTCAACAAGCGAAACGGTATTTTTCTAATACCTAATCACATTTAGATATTTATGCCTTCTGCTCGTTGTCTTTCGTCCACGAGTCAAGCTGTTTGAGAAGAATTGCATCACTCTGTGTTTTCGCTGTTTCGTTCGCGTCATATTCTCCTCCAGCTCGCATACCACGGATAACAGGTGGGCCGAAGAATACATGGCCAGCATTTGGATACACCTCAAGGCGGCTCGAACGCGGATAATGCTGCTTGATGGTTTGCGCCATCGTCGCCGATGGCCATACACTATCTTTGCCGCCAGCAAACATAAGCAAGTTAGCTCTAACATTATTCGTTGGAATAGTAGCCTCTGATTTATTAGTGGCTCGCTGGATAATGCTCTCATACATAGTCGCAAATTCTCTTGGCCGCCCAATAATCATATCGGTGAAGAACCCTGCCGTCACCGAACCTGATGCATCACTTAATTTTAAGAAGGGTAAGTCCTTACCTTTATATGTCCATGATGACTGTACATTTGAATAATCCATCGATAGGCCCTGCCATACATATGCTGAGGGTGAGTACAATACTAAGTTATCAATATCATTTGGATAATACGAAGCGAGCAGTAGGCCAAGCTCAGCACCCTTCGACGTGCCAATTACTGTTAGAGGCTTTGGCTGCTGAGTATTCTCCGAGACGTATGCCTTGATATGCTCGAATTGCTCCAGCGGCACACGCATTAATTCTTTTTGGAGATTCCCTTTACCGAAGAAATACATTGCAAATACTTCGTAACCATTCAAAGACAATAGAGCTGCCGTATTTGGGCTTACTGATCCTTCGCTACCACCAAATAGTATTATTAATCCCTTGTGTTTTATCTGTTGAGGCTTAAAGTGATAGCCATTGATATGCTGGTTGTTGATTGGCGATATCGTTACGCCCGACAAAGAACTCTTTGCAATATCATCACGGTTTAACCCCTTGAGATAGCTATGTTGATCATAAGTACGCTGCTTCACCTTAGATAAACGCTCGCCTTCAGCACTATTTACCCAATACAAAATACTTATAATGACTACTATCGATATAATCACTATAACTATGCCAAGTAGAACCTTTTTTACTCTTTTCATGACACGATTTCCTTGTTAGTTTTACCTATTGCTTGTGCCCCTATAGTATACCAGATATGTTGTGATTATCTACTTTTTACCTTGCACTCCTACCTAGAGTCATCTGATCCAGCAATAGACAAACCAGCTTAACGGGCTTGCTGCTAGCGAAAGCAGTGACACTCCATAACAAAAGGACCAACACATCTGTGCCGGTCCTGAGGAGGAAATCTGCTAGTAAAGTGATTAGGCGTCTGCTTGTTGCAGAGCGTCGACCAGTACTTGCTTTGGCTTCATGCCAACCAGCTCTGCCACCACAGCACCACTCTTGAAGATCTTCATGTTAGGGATACTCTGCACTTGGTGCTGCAAGGCAAGCGCTGCATTGTCTTGGCTTGCTTCGGTATCAACCTTGACAACGTCGAACTCCGTCTCTTCAGCAATCTGCTCAAGCAGTGGTGCCATTGCGCGGCACGGTGGGCACCACGGTGCCCAAAAGTCGACCAGCACTGGCCGCTCACTCTGAAGAGCATGCTCCTCAAATTCTTGCTTGGTAGTGGTATTGTATAGTGCCATGATTTTTTCTCCTTATGAATTATGATTATCGTGATGACAGGGGTGGCATGTGCCAGTAATGATGAGCGGCCCATCGACGAGGCAGTCTACTACCTGCCGCGCAAGCTCATGCCGCAGCGCTGGCGCGATGGTGATATCATGTAGGCCGTCGCAGGAGCTGCAGACAAAGTGGTCATGCGGCACAGGATTGCTATCGTAGCGTAGGCAGCCATGCTCCGTTGCTGGTGCAAGGCCAATCACCCCATCCGCCTGCAACCGCTGGGTAATGCGGTGTACAGTAGTCGCGCTGACACGGGGGTAGTCATGACGTAGTGCGGCCGCAATCTCGGCGTTGGTGGCATGCTGCAGCTGGCGAAGAATCGCGATCACTCGATCGGTGTATTTCGTCGTTCGGCGTTGCACTGCTTGCTCCATGCAGCTATTGTAATTCATTTACAATAAAAAGACAATGCTTTTCTTCGATTATTTTCCAAACCCTGTATGTTCAGTGCGAACTCCCTTTGCTTCTAGTGTTCGTTTTGAGAAGCCAATCCGCTCAAAGAAATATCAACTCGTATACTGCTAACATAGGGCTTCAAAGCCTAAGGTATGAAACTCTTGCAATAGATGCTACACCCGATTCATACTGGTTATGCTATACTAATGACATGACAACACATCCAACTCCCCTGCACGAATTACTGAAGCTGACAAACAAGACGGTGCTCATCACTGGTGCCGCGATGGGCATCGGCAAGGCGATCGCATGGCGCGATGCCGAGGCTGGTGCTGCCCTCCAGCTCGTTGATCGCGATACCGACGCACTGCAGCAAACCGCTACCGAACTACGTGAGCAATTTGACGCCGCCGTCACAACACACATCGTCGACCTCTCCGACAACAGTGCTATCACCGCACTATGGCGCGATATCACCCCAACGTCAGACATCCTCATCAACAACGCTGGTATTTTCGCGCCAGTCAAGCTCGCTAATATCGACCAGGCAACCTTCGACAAGACAATGCAGATCAACACTCGGGCAGTGCTCACCATGTGTCAAGAAATGATCGCTCGCCGCACAGCACCAGGCACTATCATCAACATCAGCTCCATTGAAGCCCTCAAAGGTATGACCTACGACATGACGCTCTACGCCATGAGCAAAGCCAGTGTTCTCGCGCTGAGCCGTGGGCTCGTCAAAGACTTTGGGCGGAGTGGCTGGAGAGTCAATACTATTTTGCCGGGCGGCATCAGCACACCAGGTGCTCAGAATATGGGGCTTGCGGCGCTCAAGAAGCTCGACTTCTCCATCATCAAGACTGGCCTCACCTACAATCTCCGCCTTCCCGCCAAGAATCTGGGCCAGCCCGACGACGTTGCTTGCACTGCGTTGTGGCTTGGTACGCCGATGAGCCAGTACGTCAATGGGGCGGAGATTGTGGTGGATGGCGGATTCCTCGCGGTGTAGTAACTGCATGATTACGGCCAATACAGCATAAGAAACCAGCCTCACATGACTGGTTTCTTTTATGATTGATCGCTCTCTTGTAAGTATTGCTCGCTAGGTGCTATGCTGCCGCATCCTCGTCGCTACCCTGCTCGGCCGCAACATCCTCCGCATCCGCGCTCTCGGCAGCACCAGCAGCCGCTTCATTAGCGGCAGCAAGGGCACTTGGCTCGTAGGCGCTCGCAATGACGAGATCCTTCACCGTCACGTCATCATCGGCAGTACCTTCACGGCCATCGTCATGCTCGACCAGTTCAACACCCTCAGGCAGTGTAATGTCGCCTACCGTCACGCGGTCGCCTTCGCTGGCCAGGCCAAGCACCGACACATCCAGCGCCTCTGGCAAGTCCATCGGCAAGGCCTTCACCTCAACCTTCTCAATTGCTTGTAGCACGACCAGTCCATTCTTCTCAGCTTCAGACTCACCCATACCAATAAGGCGCACTGGCACCTCTGCCGTAACTGGCTCGTCTGCGCGTACCGCATGTAGAGCAATGTGGCGAATCACACCCACTCGCGTTGGGTCGTAATCGATACTTTTGATAAGCGCAATGCGCCGCTTAACCCCTGTCAAATGAATTGGTGTGTGGCGGCCAGCTGCGGCCACAACCTTTGCCACCTCACCACTCGGTGCCTGCACATCAGCAGCATCCATACCAGCACCATACACCACCGCTGGCGTTATGCCCTGGCGGCGCAATTGACGAACTTTCTTGCCATGAATTGATCGTGTCTCGATCCTTAGTGTTATCTTATCTCCCATAGTTCTCCTTTCGGATATGTTTCCGGAGTTAAGTAATATTGCCTCTTTAGTATAACATTTTTGTGCCAGGTGAGCCAAAAGCAGCAAAGAACTCCCTTCCCCGAGCAAAGTATGGTATACTAAAGCGCGATGGAATCACTTATACATGCAATTACTGGCCTCGGCATTGCCGCGGTTTTGCTCGTGGTCTATGCAGAGTCTGGCCTCTTGATCGGCTTTGTCTTACCGGGGGACAGCCTCCTCTTTACGGCAGGCTATATGGTAAATCAAGAGATCCTTCGCCTATTTGGCCACCCACTCAATATTCACCTCTTTGTTGCAGCGATCGCTCTTATGGCAATCCTTGGCGATAGCACTGGCTATGCCTTTGGTCACAAAGTCGGGCGCAAGCTTTTTCTCAAGCCCAACTCGCGCTTTTTTAAGAAAAAATACCTCGAGCAGGCCGAGCAATTTTACCAAAAGCATGGCTCACTGACCATCGTCCTGGCTCGCTGTTTGCACATCGTGCGCACCTTTGCCCCAATTGTGGCGGGTGCGAGCAAGATGCACTACAATACGTTCCTCTTGTTTAACATCGTCGGGGGTGCGCTATGGGCCGCCATCTTCACTTATCTTGGCTACTTTGCAGGCGAAATCCTTACTGGGGCTGGGGTTAATATTGAGGTCGCTGCAATTATTATTATCCTCATCTCCGTTGCACCGATGGTCATCCATGCACTTAAGCAACAATCAACCCGTGATAAGCTCAAATATCAGCTCTCTGTGCTGTTCAGTAAAGGCAAGCGGACGAAGAAATAACCTCTGTACATTTATTTAGCACACTATTTGTGTAAAAAGTCAGCCTATGAGTAGCTGGCTTTTTTATTTTGTCTTGTTCGACTATCCGATATTTTTGCCCTATACCTCTTATCTAGCAGCTGACGGCTCATCGCCATACATCTGACGAATCTGCTTTTCATACTCTGCAAATGGCGGCAGACCCATCGCTGCACGGCGCTCATCAAGCCGCTCAGTATCTTGGACTGGATAGAGACGAAGGGTTTTACCCCGCCCCTGAAACTGCGAGCCATATATCTGTGGCCGACCACGCAGCAAACACACCCGATCCTCGAGGAAGGCTATATCGCGCAGCGCGACCTCGCCACGTGGCACTGCCTTCATTAGCTCAAGGCAGTGCTCCATAAAGTCGATATCTGGCGAATGCTGTAGTAACAACCATGCCGCAGTCGAAGCCTTACTGCCCACCATACGTCGTGTTGGCCAGCCAATTGCTGCCACAATCGTACGCAAAAATTCAGTCGATTCAGCATCAAGCGATGCATCCCACGCCCCACCATCGGCCAAGTACTGCTGGCGCATTGCTTGATCGCGCTGGGCATAGCGGAGGATAGCAGTGCGATATGATTGCTTATCGGGTTGTGACTGTTTTGATCTCATAGTGGATATACTCTACCTTAGTTTTATATATTACTCTCATTGTCCTATCATACCTCAAGGGTCATAGCGCGGATATTGTTGCCGATTACTGATAGCAAGCAAATTTGCATTATCCCTTACTGCGCGGTATTGTATAGTTATGAAGCTACCATTTCTCCCGCGCATTCGCATTAAACGACTTATCCTCCTTGTACTGTTTCTGGCACTGGTTGCGGGCGGGTTCGCAGTCTATTGGTGGTGGACGGATGGCCTGACGTATGGCAACGACGCACTGGCACGCCAAATGACCGAACGCTATCTGACACAGATCCGCCAGGGCGAAACGTGCAAAACGTACGTTTTTGCTCACAATAGTGAGGTAATCTACGCTGGCGTGAGTTGCCGTGAGAAGAAGCACGAGCATCCATCAGGGTTTTGCGATGTATGGAAATTCTATTATCAGGATGGAGCCGTGACGCGTCATCAGCAACCGGACTCTGACGGCGGCGAATCATACGCCAGAAGCATCACGAAGCTTCTTCCACCGCGCGTTAGTGATGAAAAACGCAATAACAACTATTGCCGCGAACTAGGCTTACTCTAAGGCGAACGAGCTCCTCTTGTCGCAGTAACACCATATATGTTTTTATCCTTTGCAATTAGCCCAAGAGTGGCCGCAAATACTTCCCCGTAAACGACGCTGGGTTATGCGCCACCTCTTCGGGCGTACCACTGGCGATGACGGTGCCGCCGCCCTGTCCACCTTCGGGGCCCATGTCGATGATATGGTCGGCGCACTTGATAACCTCAAGATTATGCTCAATGATAACCATACTATTGCCGCCCGCTACGAGGCGTTGGAGAATTTCGAGTAGCTTCTTGACGTCAGCAGTGTGCAGGCCAGTGGTCGGCTCATCGAGAATATAGAGTGTCTTGCCAGTCGTGCGCCGGCTTAGCTCGGTAGCAAGTTTGATACGCTGCGCCTCGCCACCGCTAAAGGTCGTAGCGGGCTGGCCGAGCTTGATATAACCAAGGCCCACTTCATTGATCGTTGTCAACTTGCGAGCGATGGCAGGAATGTTAGCGAAGAACTCACAGGCTTGCTCGACCGTCATATCTAGGACGTCGCTAATCGTCTTACCTTTGTAGGTGATCTCAAGCGCCTCACGATTATAGCGTTTGCCATGACATTCGGGGCATTGGATGTAGACATCGGGTAAGAAATGCATCTCTATCTTAATAACGCCATCGCCCTGACAATGCTCGCAGCGCCCACCCTTAACGTTGAAGCTAAAGCGCCCTGGCTTATAGCCGCGGATATTCGCCTCAGGTGTACCCGCAAAAAGCTCGCGAATCTGCGTAAAGACACCGGTATAGGTAGCAGGGTTGGAGCGCGGGGTGCGGCCAATTGCCGACTGGTCGATGACAATTGCTTTATCAAGCTGCTCAACCCCATCGATTGCATCATGTGCACCTGGCACTGCTTGGGCGCGGTGCAAGCGGGCAGTGAGCTCGCTCGCGAGAATGCTATTGACGAGCGTCGACTTGCCACTACCACTCACCCCCGTCACCAGCGTGAGGACGCCAAGCGGGATGGTAACGTCAATATTCTTGAGATTATTCTCGCGTGCCCCGCGGATTATCAGTGCACGGCCCTGCTCAATTGGGCGGCGCTGGGCTGGCACTGGGATCTTCTCCGCGCCAGACAAGTACCGACCGGTAATGCTCTGCGGCATACGTGCTACCTCTGCTGGCGTACCATGCGCCACGATCTCCCCACCATGCACGCCAGCACCTGGCCCAACATCCACCAGGTAGTCAGCCGCCGCAATCGTATCTTCGTCATGCTCTACCACAAGCACGGTATTACCTAGGTCGCGTAGATTCTTGAGCGTCTGGATGAGGCGATCGTTGTCACGCTGGTGGAGGCCAATCGATGGCTCATCCAACACATACAGCACCCCCTGTAGGCCACTACCGATCTGTGTCGCGAGGCGGATGCGCTGCGCCTCACCACCACTGAGTGTGTTGGCTGCCCGCCCCAGCTCGAGGTAGCTGAGCCCCACATTATTCATAAAGCCCAGCCGCGCCATGATCTCTTTGACAACAAGCTTAACGATGTGCTGCTGTTCTGCACTAAATTCCAGCTGGCCTATCATATCCAGCGCATTGGCGACGTCGAGATTGCAAATATCCATAATCGAGAGGCCATTGACTGTCACTGCCAGCACCACTGGTTTGAGCCGTGCACCCTTGCAGGCCGTACACTTCCGCTCCCGCATGAAGCGCTCGATATCTTTGCGCATAAACTCACTATCGGTCTCGCGATGGCGACGCTCAAGGTTAGGGATGACCCCCTCGTACGTTGAGTCGTAATAGCGATTACCACTGAGGTGAATGCGATATTTTTGCTTGCCTGTGCCATACAGCACTTTCTGCACGGCATCATCACTTAGCTCCTTGACGGGCACGTGCAGACTAAAGCCTTGCTCCTCAGCCACCGCGGCGAGACGCTTCATGTACCACGCTTCGGCATTAAAGCGGTTGAAGGGGCGGATTGCTCCCTCGGCAATCGTCAGATTGGGGTTAAGGATGAGCCCTGGGTCAACCTCCAGACGTGTACCGAGGCCCGTGCAAACCGGACACGCTCCCTGCGGCGCGTTGAAACTAAAGAGCCGCGGCTCAAGCTCGGGGATATCCTCGCCTGGGTGATCCATACAGGCATAGCGCTGACTATACGTCGTGATCTCGCCACTCGTGGCATCCAGCACCTGCACAACCCCACTCGCAAGCTCCAGCGCTTGCTCAACCGACTGCGAGATGCGACTCACCATCGTTGGCGCCATCACAACACGATCGACCACCAGCTCAATATCATGCTTATAGCTCTTCTGTAGTTCCGGGAACTCATCAAGTGCATACACCACGCCATCCACCCTGGCTCGCGCAAAGCCACTGCGCATGTACTGCTCGGGGATGTGGGCAAACTCCCCTTTCTTTTGGTTCACAATCGGCGCTAGTAACATGAGCTTGCTCCCCTCAGGAAGTTTCATAATTTCGTCGATAATAGACTGAGCTGTTCGGCGCTGGACAGGCTTGCCACAGCGCGTGCCATCGGGCATAAGAGCTGGGCAATGCGGCACCCCCACCCGAGCAAAGAGCAGGCGTAAATAATCGTAGATCTCCGTCACTGTAGCGACAGTAGAGCGCGGGTTGCGGCTCGTCGACTTTTGGTCAATGCTGATACTGGGACTGAGGCCATCGATAGAATCAACGTCGGGCTTATCCATAATACCAAGGAACTGCCGAGCATAGCTGCTCAAGCTCTCCACATAGCGGCGCTGCCCCTCAGCGTAGATCGTGTCAAAGACGAGGCTTGATTTACCACTACCACTCAGGCCTGTCACCACCACAAACTGATCGCGTGGAATGGTCACGCTGACATCTTTGAGGTTATTCTGGCGCGCCCCAACAATCCGTATCTGCTCCGACATATCGTCTCATTGTAGCATGTATACTGGTGAGATACTAGACGGCCAACTGAGCCTCTTCACACCTTTGGAGCGCTACACTCGTGATGTAAGCCGCTCCTTCTTTGGTCGGCTTGCCGCAACATAAGAGGCGAGACCACACCAATACAATGGCATAATACTATAGATAATCCATGCTTCAGATGCTTTACCAAAGAGCTGCAGCGCAAGGGCCGACTCCGAGGCAGCAAGTATTGTCCCATTACAACTGCCCACGCTCCACCGTAGCCGATAGTCTGTCAGAGCTGCCGCTGTCCCGCTCGTCGTCAGCACCATAAGTACAGCAGCATACACTTTTATTGCTCCAGCAAGGAGCGGGCTTCCTATACGCGGTAGCACGCTGTGTAGTATCGAATATACCATTATTGCATTGCCCATGAAGGTAGCTAGCAGCAATCCCCAATTTATGCGCCTGGCGGCCCCCTTCGCAAGGGCAAAGATGAGACGCCACAAATTTATAACACAGAGCACCAGATACGCCAGCAAAGACACCCCCAGCCCAACGATGAGATGCGAGAAGGGCAAGAATGCCACCAGCGAGTCAGCCACAGCAAACAGCACAAGTGCTACAAGAAGGAGCCACGTCGTTGGCTGCTGCCGATCGCTATAGCGCCAAGCTGCAAGAAAAATCATCATCGTCGTGAGTGGGCTCATTGCTTTTTGTAGCCACCACCACTGGTCTGCCGGAGCAAACTGCAGTAGCTGCCACACCACTGCGCAGAGTAGTACTGGCCAGAGAACTCTCAAGAGTCTCGTTAGTTTCATCGTTAGATTCATAGAAAATATAGTAGCCCATCCTACGCACAGATTGCAAGGCAACCAGTGTATTATCCAGAGCCAGATGTTTCTCACTCAATTTACCGAGCGAAATACCGAGCAATGGCCTCTTCCGCCTCCGCCCAGGTGCGGCACTCAATAGCGCGCGGATCGTCGATCGTAGCGCCTGGGTGCCATGGCCGTTCGCCAAATAAAATCGCCAAGCCAAGCGGCGCGTCATCCCCCTCAAGGCCACGCTCGAGGTGATGTGGCGAGTCATCAATCGCAATCTTCATATTGTACTGCCGGTATATCTCTGTCTTGGAGTCGGTCATTATCTTGATGCCGTCCTCGGTTTCGACTGGCCGCTGCGTCAAAATAACCTGCTCAAAGACACCAGGCAAATACTTTTCGATACTCTGCTTTGTCACGTCTGCCAGGCCATAGTGCCGAGCCGAGACTGCATAGAGTCGATACCCGACTGCTAGTCTTCGCAACGCCTCGATTGTCTCTCTGTCTGGGACTTGCATCTCCTCAAACCAACCAGGCTTCACCATGCCTGGCGTCGTCCCCAGTTGTAATCCATTAAATCGCTCCTGCACCTCCTCAGGTGTTGGACCCCACGTCGTCTGTGGTATGTCAGGTCGAAAGTTGGTACCGTAATGCTCGTTATATGCTGCCACCAGCCCTTCAGCACAAGGAAAGACGACATCATCAAGGTCGACGGCAATAGCAGGTCTGTTGCTTTTTACGTATTCCATACATACTCCTTTTTATGTACCGGTTACAGCAGCTCTGGTCGTTCCTGCTGGGCGTAGTGCCGCAATGAGCTGATATAGTGCACAGCCGCCGCAAAGGGATAGTCAGTCCGTGGCGTGATAGGCTGCTGCATAAACTCATCTGGTGTGAGCCATTGGTAGCTACTGTGCTCCCAACTGAGGGTAATTTCTGGCGCATCGCCATCAACGCGTGCCGCATAGCACATATAGCTTAGTCGCTGGCCATCGGGGTGCGGCAGTACGTGCTCGAAGGCCACACTCAGCTGGCTCGGTGCAAAGCCAAGGCCAGTCTCTTCTTCTATCTCCCGCCGTGCTGCCTCAAGTGGTGTCTCGCCAGGCTCGACTATGCCACCAGGCAGGTCGGCACCGTGCGGAAAGAGCGGATGTGTATTACTGCGCTCAAGAACGAGAACTTTGCCAGTCGCATCAACAATGAGTGCTTTGGCTAAGAAATGGGGGTGGTCATTCTCTGGTTGGATTGCCCGAGTAAAATATATGTTTGTCATGGCGTCTATTATACACAAAAGAATGGAGGCTGATTGCTGCTATATCCTTTTTGATCTCACAGAAGGTTAGTCGCTGAAACATCAATGCCTTATATTGCTCTTATGAGTATACGCACTTGACGCTAAGAAAACAGTGCTGAGCAAATCACGTGCACCTATCAAAACTCGCGTTAGTTAGCACTCTTGCACCGAGAGTGCTAATTTGCTACTATACCAATAGGCCACGCGGCTGATACCCAGCGCGATCAGCCACCCGTTTTTAAGCAACTAATCGGGCGTTCTGTTGCCCGCACTATATAACTACAATGATAACTACAAGGAGGAATATATGCCACCAAACATGAACCAACAAGATAACAAAAAGCCTCTCGAGCAATTTGGCACCGACCTCACCGCTCTGGCGCGCGAGGGCAAGCTCGACCCAGTGATTGGTCGGGACGAAGAAATTCGCCGCACCATGCAGATCCTCAGCCGGCGCACCAAGAATAACCCGGTGCTGATCGGCGAGCCGGGCGTTGGTAAAACCGCCATCGTCGAGGCGCTGGCGCAGCGCATCGTTAAGGGCAACGTGCCGGCCTCGCTGCAGGACAAGCGGCTGATTAGCCTGGAGATTTCCAGCTTGCTAGCCGGCGCCAGTTTTCGTGGCCAGTTTGAAGAGCGCCTCAAGGGTGTACTCAAAGAGGTAGAGGAAGCGGCTGGCGAGATCATTCTCTTCGTCGATGAAATTCACACCATGGTCGGCGCTGGCAAAGGCGAAGGCAGCATGGACGCTGGCAATATGCTTAAGCCCGCCCTGGCGCGCGGTAAACTCCATATGATTGGTGCCACCACGCTGGCTGAGTACCGCCAGTATGTCGAGAAGGACGCGGCGCTGGAACGGCGCTTTCAGCCAGTTTACGTCGGCGAGCCGAGTTTTG
>CAUQZB010000008.1:0-23837 GCA_963522835.1 uncultured Candidatus Saccharibacteria bacterium | reverse complement strand
CATCGCTGCCACCGCGCCAATCATGCGCCAATCACCAAAGCAAATTTTAGCAAAATTAAGTTAGGAGTACTATGTCAATACTTACTTTACGCGATATCATCTATTCATACGCCGACGGCACCAGCAATGTGCTGAATGGGATCAATTATCAATTTGAAAAGGGCAAGTTCTACGCCATCGTCGGTAGTTCTGGCGCCGGTAAATCGACACTGCTCGGGCTCCTAGCCGGACTGGACACGCCGACTGGCGGGCAGATTTTGTTTGATGATGAAGACATCGCCGAGCAGGGCTACTCGCATCATCGCAAGCACAACATCTCGCTGGTGTTTCAGAATTATAATCTGATCGACTACTTGACGCCGCTAGAAAACTTGAAGTTAGTTAATTCCAAGGCCACCAACGAAACGCTACATGCCATGGGTCTGGATGACGATCACATTCACCGCAATGTTATGAAACTTTCTGGCGGACAGCAACAGCGCGTAGCGATCGGCCGAGCCCTCGTCTCGCATGCGCCGATCGTCTTGGCAGACGAGCCGACTGGCAACCTGGACGAAACTACCGCCGCTGACATCATCGATATCCTGCGCCGGGCCGCCCATGAAAACGACAAATGCGTCATCGTCGTCACCCACAGCAAGCAGCTAGCCAAAGAGGCAGATGTGGTGTTGAAGCTCAAAAACAAATTACTCCAAAAAAGCAAGGAAGATAAAAAATCAGCCCGTAAGAAAGCTTAATCGTGATAAGTTCTATGATGTATTGGTTGTAGTATGCTGCATGCTAGCGGAATGGGGCGAGGCCAAAGCATCCTTAGCTCACGACTGCTTCTTCATATACCTCGCGGTCTCCTCCCAGAGCGGGTTATCCTTGTATGGTACGCCATCGTGCGCCCAATACCACCAAAAGTACCCACCAACGTAGCGTGGGGTATACTGCGGCATATCATAATAATGCCGAAATAGCTGCAATTTGTGTGCCAGTGGGGCGTGCTCGCTGGGTGTGCCGCACTCGCCAATGCCAAGCTTGGCCTGTGGGAAGAGTGTCTCAAGCTCAGTGAAGACCTGCTGCCAGTTGGGCTGGTAGCCATTGTTGTCATCGTCGTAGTAGCTGACGAGGACATAATCGACGCCCTGCCTCAGATCATCTGGCAGGTATGTCTGCAGCCAGTCTTTCATGCTGAGTGTGCTCCCGCCTGGTGGAAAGTAGTAGGGCACAAGCGCCGCCACGGCATGCTTATCCTTGATGTATCGGTAAGCACTGGTCACCTTCGCGGCAGTAAGGCGCGGGTCTTCTTGGATCCACTCTTGGCCATTCATTTCGTTGCCAACCTCCCATATCGCGACGTAGTGAGATAAATACTGGTACGACTCAGCAAAGCGCTGCTGGTAGCGCTCAGTGCTGTAGCTGTGCATGCTTGAGGAATCAACGGGCTGGGCCATGATATCGGCCACGCGATGAATCGCCTTGAATAGCCCCCGGTAACTCTGCGGTGATCGATCCTCGGACATAACAATTCGCACCGTTGGCCGAGCAGGCAAATGCTGAATGGCCTCTATGATATCAGTAAGCTTTCTCGTGCCCTCCCAGCTGTCGTCGATGGTTAGACCATAGAGCATACGCGACGGAGAGGTGTGCTGAGGATGTGGATGATCTGTGCCGCTCTGTGGGGTGGAGTTTGGTGCTGGCGCGAGAGTACGCAGCAGCGCGTACATCAGCAAACAAAGCAATACAGTAAGACCAGCAATATGAACATACTTCGGCATATGGTGAAGTCCTTATAGGCTAGTATACCAAGACATAGTTTTATAGCAAATGTAGGGTGAATTGCGCAGTTCACTCTATTGCTCGTGTGCTCCTCTAGTGTGGTGGCTATTCCTTGTTTTATATCTGTATAATAAAATAAATATAAGTCAATAAAAAGAATGCAGAGTGTCTTGCGGGCAGTAACTTTCGACTATAATATACACAGAGGTAGTACAAGACAAGAACGCATTATCATAATTATGTCATAGTGATAACAAAGTGGTATAATCGTACGCATGAAAAAGAATCGTATATATAACCATATTCCTGATTTTTGCCTCTTTGGCTTTGGTTTTATTGCCTTTGCGGTGGCATGGGTGTGGCCAGGGACAGTAGTAATTGCCAGCGAGTGGTGGTTGGTAGGTATTGCCTGTATTGTTGTGGCCGTGCTGACAATATATGCAACAATGCGTGCGCTGCGCCGAGCTGCAACCTCAACCAACCCGCTTGATGAGCCAAGCGAGCTGCTCACCACTGGGCCGTTTAATTTCTCGCGCAACCCACTCTATCTTGCATATATCTTGGCGGTGCTTGGCTGTGCTTTGGCGAGCGGCTCATGGCTGGCGCTGCTGTGCCCAGTGGTGTGCTTTGGCGTGCTAAACTGGCTGATTATTCCGATCGAAGAGCACGCCCTCCATCACGTCTTTGACGAGCGTTACGAGTGGTACTGCCGACGGGTGCGGCGCTGGCTTGTAGTGCCTATGGTGTGCGAACACATGAAACCTATGCGCTTTATAACAATACGGCGAGCGGCTCGGCCATATATTTTTGCGGCGATATCTGGCATTGTTGTGGCAGGAACGGCTTTTGCCCCACATTGGCTTCTGCAGCTACCAGTATTTTTTGCATTGGCATTGCTATTTATAGCAGTGCGACGACTGTCGGGTGTCCATCTTTATGGCGTTGGTGCTTGTTTCTTGCTGGCATGGCTCTTACCAACGACCTATTGGTATTACTACATTATGTCGCCCGGCGTGGCATTTGGTGCAAGTGTTGGATGGGCGCTTTTGCAGGCTAATCTGTTTTGGATTATAGCTCTGCGTCGGTATATTCGGACATACGGTGCTGTAGTGCTCTTTGTTATTGCATGGTGCACATTGACGTATATACGAACTCATGCACCAGTGGTAGAGGATTGGTGGATTCCTCATCTTGGCTATAGCGTGTGGCGTAATGACAGTATCACTATGTGGAGTGCCTATGGCGGCGAAGCAGTGCTCGAAGCGATTGTATTACTTTGCGGTGTGAGTATAGCGTGGCTAATAGTGCATGCTCGTATGAGCGTATGGATACGTATGAGCTGCGGGCTTGTTGTACTCGTGGCGATAGCAAATAGTATTGCTGTGCATATGCCAGCCAAGCCACTCCCTCCAGTGATTGCACTCCAAAAGATGACACGTGGCGGCGTTGATATACCCGCTACTAAGGCTGATGTGGATGACCTCATACATCTGACAAAGCGCGCAATTGCACAGTACCAATATCCTCATGCGACAATCGTCTGGCCAGAAAATTCTATCCCACCTGCGCTGCACACAACAATTGCAGCCTTTGCACAAAGAGAATCGATCAACATCGTCTACCACACAACAGAAAAAGACGATACGAGAATATACAAAAAAGTCGCACTGGTAGATCAGTCTGGTCGCAGTATACTAACAAATTACAAAGCGCATCTTGCGCCAGATGAATCAATTGGTACAGCGCGTTATTCACGCGTAATTGCTACGCATAATGCTACGAAAGTTACGGCATATGTTTGCTATGACATACACTACCCAGATATTGTTGAGCGGCTCAAGGGGAGTGACGTTGCCTATATTCCACTGAGTGATCCTGAGTATGGCTATCTGCAAAAGCAATTTCACGCAGCAGATAGTGTTATTCATGCTAGGCAGGCACAAACAGCCGTTGTTTTGGCGGGTACAGATGGGCCAACCATGATTATTAATAGCAACGGTATCATCGTTGATCGCTTGATAGGGAATACTACTGGATTCGTTGGATATAGCAAATAAGAGCAGGTGCTTTGCGCGGCGTACAATAGATTGAAGTGAGCCGCGTATCTTTCTTGCTGGCCAAACAGGGATAAGGCGTGTAGTGTTGGCTGTAAAGTGCTCATAATCCATGCTGTGATGAGAGACACGTATGCCATCTCCAAGAATCTACTGCTATACTAGATACCATGAATGTTATTGCACTTGCATTTGGCCTTGGCATGGCTGGATTTGACGTGTTTGGTGCAGTGCTGGTTGTGCTGCTAGTGGCAAGCAAACTACCCAAGCAAAGAATCGCTGCATTTGCGCTCATCGTCTTAGTGGGGACGGTCACTGCTGGCGTAGCAGCATCGCTTCTGCTTGGCGGCAGCGCCGAGTTATTTGCCCAGGCACTCCATCGTGTACCAGCTTGTGTGTGGGTAGGCGCAGAAGGTGCGGCAAGTGTGGGGCTACTTGGCTGGGCGGCAGCTCGCTTGCACAGGCATATAAAATCGGATAAGGAACCGCAGGAGTCACAGGATAGCCGAGTTTTGCAGTGGCTTAGGCGTAGTATTATGCTTGGTGGCATTATCTATGCGGCCAGCGCCTTTACTGACCCATCATTCCTCGCAGTGATTACTATAGCAAGCCGCGAACAGTCACTGCTTGTCGTTATCATGGCGCACGTTGTGTGGTTGCTTGTCAGTCAGGGGCTATTTTTTGGCCTTGTCGTCGCGATTATGTGCGATAGACACCAACCCCTCATAGCCTGGTTCGAGCAGGTGAGATCCCAGTACAGTACGCTGATTCGCTCGAGTATTACAGCAGTTATCATACTGTGCGGGCTTATTCTGCTTGCAGATATGGCGACCTTCTTGCTGAGTGGTCACTGGCTGTTGCCTGAGTAGCGATAACGCCCATGGTACAATAGATGTGCTTGGCTGCACAGTATTTTCAGTACAAAGTATATGAGACCTCCATACACCCCTCAGCAAAATGGCATCATGCAAGCGGCTGCTCGTCGTGTGTGGTATGACGAAATACCACCACAGGTAGCGCACGCTCGCTACGTGTACTGTCTATGGGAGCTAAAGACAACGCAGCCACTGGCGCACAACTTCTACTACACAATTTTGCCCGATGCATGTATTGATATTGTCTTTGATTTAGATGACTGCAGCGCCTCTATCATGACGCCATGCCAAACTGCTTGGCGGATAGCACTGGGTCGACGATTTCATTATGTGGGAATACGCCTGCATCCTGGTGTGTATCACGGTGACGTCGATGCAGTCGTTGGCGCAGCGATACCTATTAAGCGGCTGGCCGGCTGGGCCGTCACAGATATTATTGCTGCGTTGCAACAGCACAGCTTTACTCAGCAGCAAGATATTCTCGCAACTTGCATCCAACGAATGATTGAATGTAACCTAGTGCAGGCAGATGACTTTATCATGCAGGTCATCGCTCGGCTTGATGGCCAGCATACGATTACCCAGATTGCTCAGCAGTTGGGCTGCTCCGAGCGGCATCTGCGGCGGATTGTTCGCCAGCGAACTGGCTTTTCACCTCGAGCACTGCGGACAATTGTCCAGTTTCAGCGGAGCTTTACAGAAGATTGGCGAGAGCTCTATGCCGACCAGTCGCACTATATCCATCGTTTTCAGTGGATTACGCAGCATACGCCGCAGCACTACCACAAGACATACCAAGCATAATGTCCGAAATATACAATACGAGAGAGTGCTACCACGCTACTATAATGGCATAATCATCTAACGCAAAGGAACGCATATGCACGCACTATATCCTGTGACAATTACCACAAAAATAACGGAATGTAAGGAGTTTTATTGTCGGCTCTTTGGCTTTGAGGTTGTATTCGAAGCCGATTGGTATGTGCAGCTCCTGCATAGGCATAGTGGTGTAGAGATCGGCCTGATGCAGCCACACCTTGCCAACCAGCCACAAGATCTCCAAGCGGCATTTGGTGGTCATGGTATTATTTACTCACTTGAGGTTGCTGATGCTGCCAGTGAATATGAGCGGATTAAGAGCTGTGATGTTGCAATCACCCATCCACTCACCACCGAGGCATGGGGCCAGACTCACTTTTGTGTGCGTGACCCAAGCGGTGTAACGGTCGATATCGTTCAGCAAGCAGGAGAGAGTGACGGGTGATGCACACCTATATCATTGATGGGCGGGTGCAGCAATTTCCGCAAGCAGGTGGCTGGTATTATGTCGCAGTGCCGCAGAGGTATACAGAGATACTCCAGCCACTAGCGGTGCGTGGTCTGATTGCGGTTCATGTGGTAGTAGGAGAGGTGTCGTGGGATACCTCACTACTGCCAATGGGTGATGGCACCCACTTCATTCCGCTGCCTGCTAAGGTGCGGCGGGCAAACCAGCTCGATGTGGGGAGCTGTGTCAACCTCACGTTTACGATTCGTCGCCCAGCAACGTGACGCTCGCCGTATATCTTTGTATAATAGCACTATGCACACGCCCCACCACACCACAGCAAAACCAATGCGCTACGTGCTGCTCCTCCGCGGTATTAATGTTGGCGGCAAGCATAAGGTGAGTATGGATCGCCTGAAGGCGAACTTGATGGAGCTGGGCTTTCGCAATGTCGTCTCGTATATCAATAGTGGCAATCTCTTTTTTGATAGCAGCGAGCCGGAGGGGGAGATCCAGCGCACATTGGCGTGCTATTTTGACGCGACCTATGACTTCCCAGTGCCGTTTATCATCATCAGTGCTGCCACACTCCAGCAAGAGGTGGCCCAGTTACCGGGCTGGTGGCAGGACGACGCGGCCTATCGGCGGGATGCGCTGTTCTACTTGCCAGAGGCGGACAAGACGGCAATTGAGGCAGAAGCAGCCACCTGGGCAAATAGCCGCGAGCAGCTCTATTTTGGGCGCACTGCGTTCTTCTATTGCAATCACGATCAAGCCGACTATCTTACATCAAACTACCATAAAAAGCTCCTCAAAGCCCGGTTTTATAAGCAGCTCACGATCCGCAGCGGCAAAACCTTTCAGAAAATAATCGAACGAACATTGGAGGACTAATGAATATCTACGCCTATCAACGCCCGCTTGGGCCTATTGCCGACGACGAGGCTTTGCGCCAGCAATTTATTACGGTGTATGACGTTAAGACACACCAGCAAGTCGTGCGCTTTTGCCACGCGTATGGTCATCGACTACACAAGCTCATTGGCCACACCTTCCCATATAACAGTGAGATTGCTGACGCGTATGCTGGCATGGAACAGTGGCTTGCTGGCGAGGCGAACTACCACGCGGCCCGCAACGCGAGCTTTCAGATTGGCCGCCAGGCGCGCTCCGCAACCGACCGAGTAGTGGAGCGTTTCTTGCGTACCATGGCACAGCTCACGGCGAGCCCGCATGTGAAATATCACGGGCTGTGGGCAAGCGACTTTGCCATCACCCTTATCAACACTATGCATCCAAACGACGAAGCAGCAGTGCGCAATGAACGTATGGCACAGATACAGCTTTTAACGAGCATTGACTAAATTGTAATACAAGTTGCATGCGCAAGGTGTGTTTAGTGTGGTAGCACAATCTGCAGCGGGTGAGCAATTGAGCTAGCTACACAACTTCGCTATACTAAAAGATATGGCAAATGCGCAGTCACAGCCGCTCCTCTACGAGCACATTTGTGCCGACCCAATGAATGCAGATTTTGCAGCACAGGGTTGGCAGCCAGTTTATAGTGCCTCGGCCAGCTCGCGTATCATCATTGTTGGCCAGGCACCGGGCCGTATTGCTCAGGAGACCTGCATGCCGTGGAATGATGCCAGCGGCCGCCTCTTGCGGCAGTGGCTTGGCGTGAGCGATGAGCAATTTTACAACCCCGATCTTTTTGCGCTCATCCCAATGGATTTTTACTACCCCGGCAAGGGTGCACACGGCGACTTACCGCCACGCAAAGAGTTTGCTGAGAAATGGCACCCAAAGCTCCGTGCCCACATGCCAGCGGTGCGCCTAACGATTCTGGTTGGTGCCTATGCGCAGAAATACTATCTTGCTCGCCAGGCAGAGAAGAACTTAACAGAAACGGTGGCGCATTTTGCGCACTATTTGCCACAGTATTTCCCACTGGTACATCCTTCGCCGTTAACTGCTCGCTGGCGAGCGCGTAACCCATGGTTTGAGGCAGAGGTTGTGCCGGTGCTGCGTCAGAGAGTTTGCCAAGCTTTAGAATAATTATGAGGGTGTAGTGAGTACTGCCGGGTAACGGCTTGGCCTTATTTCGTATCCACATAGAACATACCATGGATATGATTCGAACAAGATAAAAACTAATACGACAGAGTCGTACAATAGTATGCAAAACACTTCTCACACCCACAAAAGTATGGTATAACCAAGTGTATGAGACGATCCCCAGAAACAACCCTAGACAATTCATATTTCACTTTAGTTGCAGCAGATTTTCACAATCGGATGGAAGACGTAGGAGATGCTCCCTATACTGTGGTTGGTGGGCTTGGTTTGCACGCAGTCACTCATGCTGAGGAGATCGATTGGGATGATCGTGTGGTACGGATTGGTAATATCTACCTGCCGCGGCGGCGTGAGAGCAATGGCACGGTGCGAGATCTCGACACACTAGTGCATACGACAGGTACAGTAGCAGCATATCGAGATGAGATGGAAGATGCGCTGGGTGGACTGCTTGTCCCCTCGGTATTTGGCCTTAGGCCATATGGCACTCCACTAATGAATACACTCAAAGGTTTGAGCCATTTCACTGGTGATCGCTATCTCAAAGAAGACGAGGGAGGTGAAAAGGAACTTTACTGGCGTCTTGCTGGCAGCGAAACGAAGATTCCACTTGAAAGCCTTGATCCTTGGCGTGTCGAACAAGACGGCCAAACAGTTTGTACCATCCCTGGCCCCGTTGCTCAGCTCGGTGCGTATATGAATCGATCGATTACTGGTGTGCGCAAAAAGGACGAAAGGAAACTAACAGGGCTCGAGAACGTTGTCATGCCAAATGGCAAGATCAGCGATGTCCCAACGGAATATCGCGAGCAATTTTTTGCCTTTCTTGAGCAAGCAGAGAAGGTCAAGCAGGCGCGACAAAAACTTGGTTTGACTGCGCTTAAAGCACATCTTTTGGCAGATCTCGAAACGAGAGACTGGGCTGTTAAGCTCGCTCAAGGTAAGCACGATAATTTGTTTCGGCTGTTTACCGGCAAGCAGTAGCTTCGCGCTATAATAGAAAGTATGAACGCCGCCCTCTACGCCAAGCTCACAACATTACCTCGCAGCCCGGGGGTGTACTTTCATAAGTCGGCCAGCGGGGAGGTGATTTATGTCGGCAAGGCGGCGGTGCTGCGCAACCGAGTGCGGCAGTATTTTCAGGATTCGCGCGGGCGGGATAACAAGACCATGGCGCTGGTGGCGGAGATCCACGATACGGATTGGATCGAGACCGAAAGCGAAGTGGACGCTCTCTTTCTAGAAAGCGAGATGATCAAGCGCTACATGCCGCGCTACAATGTGCTGCTGCGCGATGATAAATCGCAGACCTTCGTGCGGATCGACATGAAGAGCCAGTGGCCAGTGGTGAGCTTGACGCGCAACCCAGCGGATGATGGCGCTGACTACTACGGCCCCTTCTACAACGGCTTTGCGCTTAAAAAAGCCCTGCGCCACCTGCGGCCAATCTTCCCGTACCTAACGCGCGAGCGCCGGCCTGGGCAGTCAAAGCTAGATGAGGATTTGGGCCTGAGCCCCAAAGTCAGCGACGGGCCGCTAGCCTACAAAGCCAACCTACGCACGCTGATAAGCTACATCAAAGGCAACCGCAAAGCCATCGCTGCCGAGCTTGAGCGCGATATGAAGACGGCCGCCGGGCGACACGAATTTGAACGGGCGGCCCAGCTGCGCAACAAGCTGCGCGCCATGCAGGAGCTGCAGCGCCGGGTGATGTTTGGCGATAAGGAATTTTTGGCTATCAGTAAGGATCGGGCCTTGGCGGACTTGACCACGCTGCTGGGGCTAGCCGGCGCACCAACCCGCATCGAAGGCTACGATATCAGCCACATGAGCGGTCGCCAGGTGGTGGCGAGCATGGTGGTGTTTCGCAACGGCGTCAGTGACCGGGCCGAGTACCGTAAGTTTAAAGTCAGCGAGAAAAACGACGACACTGGCAATATGCACGACGTCATCTTCCGCCGCCTGAGTGAGCGCCATATCAAGAGCTGGGGCACGCCGAGCCTGCTGCTGATTGACGGTGGCAAAGGCCAGCTGGCGGCAGCAATTGCGGCCCGTGATGCACGTGGGGTACATGTGCCGATCATCAGTATTGCCAAGCGCGAGGAAGAGATCCTGGTGCACAAAACTGGCTCGCAGGTGGGGCTGGCGTATATCCAGCGCCTGCAGGCCGAGCGCCCAGGCGGCATCACCGTCTACGAGGATGGCGATGTCTATGTGATTAACCTCCATCCGGGGCAGCGCAACGCTGGCGCGCACTCCAAGAATTTGCGCGGTAGCGCCGCGGGCTATGAGCCAGAGGCGGCCCAGGCTGCTTCTGCCGTGCAGGAACAACCAGCCAGCAGTACCAGCCAGGTAGCTACCACGCCGCTTGCGGCTAGTGACATTACCAAGCTCTTTCAGCGCATCCGCGACGAGTCGCACCGCTTTGCCGTCAGCTACCACACCGCGTTGCAGCGCAAAGCCAGCGTCAAAAGTGCGCTCGATGGCATCCCCGGTGTTGGCCCCAAAACCAAGCAAAAGCTCCTGCGGCAGTTTGGCAGTGTGCGCGGCATCATGCGCGCCAGCCAGGCAGAGCTAGCAGCAGTGGTGGGGGAGACGCGCGCAGCGCAGATTCGGCAGGGGTTGCAGTAGATGAGACATACCCAACTAATGGCACAGTCAGTGATTCTACATCCCTCTTACGCGTAGCCGCACGCCAATCCAGAACTTATGTACCAGTACCAGAAGGGGAATCTCTCTAGATGGTTACTCACGTCGCGTTGTAGCGATGCGTGCTAACTCACTTTGCTTAAGCGGCACACTGTGTTCGAGAAGAAACTGAGTCATAACAATGTAACGTGCAACCTCTTCCTGAGATTCGACAAGACGAGCCTCTTGTACTGTCGATGAATGCTCGTCATAGAGCAAAGCAACCACTTTTTCCCCGTCGAATACAAGATAGTCAGAAATGCCAGTTTTTGAGATAACGTCTGAAATTTCAGACCACGGTACGACAAGAATCTGTTCACCCATCTCCTCGTCGGCAATGTACGCATGGTATTCAAAGCGGAGAAGGTAACGAGAGATTGGATACTTGACAACGCGGATACGTGTCATACTGACATTGTATTGCTTGGAATGTTCATATACCCATTGGGACTTCACATCCTTTGTAATGCGTCGTTTGGCATCGTCATAGTCACCCCCGTATGAATGATTCATAGGCTTTTGACCCTGTCTCATCATATTCTTGGAGAAACTCAACTTTAACCCAGTGCGAGCGGAGTTGGCGAAATAATTCACCAAACTCCGTGAAACCACCGCCGTCGATTGTCATGCTTTGATAGTTTTGAGGAGGGTAGTTGAGATTACTAAGATGCTGCATAGTTAGTCATAAACACCGCTATTATACTGCATGGCGCACAACCCGAATAGCCTTTGCCGGGTCCTTATACACGTGAATTGTCGATACCGTCGGCAGCGTGGCATGCTCTCCCTCAGTTTGGGCGAGGATAGTAGCTGGCTCACAGAAGTTGAGTGTGATGTCAGTGATTCTTTCGGCTGGTGTGTGGCCCGTTATGGCGCTACAGGCAAAGGGAATGTTTTTCCAGACAGACGAGAAGTCGGCTTGATGGTAGCCAAAAAAGTCGGTCTGTGGGTAGTCGATCGACGAGCGAATCACGCGCCCCATACATTGGCTGTTGATCATCATCACATCGGTTAGACCAGTCTGTTCTATGGTAGAGAGGTTGGTCGTGAAGGGGGGTAAGTAGGTATCGTGTGCACGCAGGTAGGTAGTGGCAACTTGCCCCATGCTGCGCACAAGCTTGGTGCGGGGTGGTGTGTGGCGCATGCGTTCGCGTGATGCCGCGTCAGCGAAGCCGCTGGCAATCAGAGCAGTCAGGCCGAGTGTCATATAGCCAGGGGCGTATCGCCATGGCTCACCATTTACCTCAATAGAGAGCGGCTGGTGAGTGATGATGCTATGGCTAGCCTGCAACAGTGGTAAAGGATCGCGCTGGCCTCTTGCGAGATCGTTACAATTGCCATAGCCAATAAAGCTATACACCGCGTTATTAAGCTCTGCCCTCAGCCCTGCATTTACTACCTGCGTACTCGTGCCATCACCTGCCGCACTGATGATATGAGCGTCATGCGGCAGGTGATCAGCAAGATCCTTGATGTTGTCCTCCGCCTGTGAAAAGCGCGTCGTTATGGTATCGTAGGCGATACCCGCTGCATCAAGCCGATCAAACACCCCAGCCTGCACCTCGCTATGGCGTGTGCTATAAGGGTTTTACGATCATGCATAATAAAAAATAAAAACACCCCATGCAACGTGTGGTGTTCCTCCTCATGGTGCGGGTAGAGGGAGTCGAACCCTCGTCTCATGCTTGGGAAGCATACATAATAGCCGTTATACGATACCCGCGCTGGCTGTATTATAGCACCTTGCAAAGCAAAAGGCTAACTATTTATTGCGAGGCGCAAAATGCGAACGTGTTTTTCGCGCTTGGTAGATAATGTAGTGGAGCGGGAAAGACGAGATAACACAAAGCCTAGAAGAATTGAGACTTTGAAGCTCTTGCCTGAGCAGTGGTTTTTTAGTACAATAGGAAAGAGCAACAGGTGTTGCCTGTGGCTCTTTAGCTCAGTTGGTAGAGCAGAGGCCTGAAGAGCCTTGTGTCACTAGTTCGAGTCTAGTAGGAGCCACCAGTAAAGCACTCTCTTTAGAATAAGAGGGTGTTTTTCTTTTAGTATGATACAACTTACCCACAAACAAGACGTCCGTGTATAATAAGCACTATGAAATCACTCCGTCAGTCCACACCGCTCTCCTGGCAACGTTTTGCTCTGTTTGCGCTCTGGGTTATGCTTGCGATTGTACTGTGCAGTGCTATTGTGTATGGCGTCCTGTTTTTTATACCACGCCGCGTGCAACCCCATCCAGTCCAGCAGCTTAGGCAAAAAGAGGAATTTCCAGCGATAGATACGAAGCAGTTATCGCCCGTCCGAGCGAAGATCATCACGACTGCTCACCAGCAATTTGACACTCCACAGCCTGGTACATTCTACAGCCAGGGCGAGCGGCAAGACTGGTGTGCAAACTTTGTCAGCTGGGTACATCAGCAGGCAGGTGTGCCATTCGTCAACCCACACAATGGTGGCTGGCGCATCCCTGGTGTGCGCAGCCTCGAGGCATACTATCGCGCCGCTGGTCGTTGGCACTCAGCTGATAGTGGCTATACGCCCCCAGCCAGGCGATGCCATCCTCTACGACACAACCAGCCAGCGCGGCGAGCATGTTAACATCCTTTTGCGCTACCAAGATGGCAAGCTCACCACCGTTGGCGGCAACGAAGGCAACGCAATCCACGTCAGCACGATTGATCGAGCGGCCGTTGGCAAAATTCGTGGCTTTGGTGCGGCGGAGTAGGATACATATCTTTTCTGCGCTATTCAATGGATGGTGAGAATTGGAGTATGATTTATTTTCTGCTTCTCCAAAAGCAAGAGGTGAGTACACAATAGCCGCACGTACATATCCTAGAATAGTGACGGAACGAAGTGCGCAAGAGCGAATAGTACGATTCATAGAAGAAAGGGCTTGAAATTTTGCGCACTATTCCATATAATACAACTCAGCAACATGCGGGTTTAGCTCAGTTGTTAGAGCGCTTCCTTGCCATGGAAGAGGCCAGGAGTTAGAGTCTCCTAACCCGCACCACAGCATCGCTATACAAACCCTCACCCTGAGAAACAGCCCCTGTGGCTGTCTCAGCCGAGGACCGTCGCCCACCTCCCATAGAGGTGGGCGTTTTTCGTAGGGCGGCGATCCGTGCCACAGCCCGGAGTCTTGCGCTGGCCAGCTGGTCGAACGGCCGGTTGAGCAATGCTTCCAGGCAGACATCGCTGCCGGTGTCCGCCACGCGGATAGGGCAGGGCTGCTCATCAGCTCGACCTGTTGGCTCATCACCAGCGTCGTCTGGCTCACGACCAGCATGGCCGCCCATATCCTTCGTCGCTGAATCCGGTGCACTGCCTGTCGTTCCCGCCTGACTCCCACCACTGGGCTGCCGTCGCCCTACGGCAATCTCCTGCTCATCACAACCACACTGTCCATCACCCTCTCCACTAGCACCACTCACACCATCGTCCGCATCCTGCAACTCTCCGCCAGCCCCGTCATCACCACCTTCGCCAGGCAGGATGACCCGCCCGTCCTCATCCACCGCCGGATTGACCAGCACCCGCTCGAAGAACACCTGGTTCAGCTGCTTCCTCAAGTGATCCGGTGCCGCCATATACAGCCGGTAGCAGTCCTCCAGCAGATCCAGCGCCTGCTCCACATGCGCCCGCACCAGCTTGGCATCCGCCTGGTAGGCATCGAGCTGACGCTGAATCCCCACCAGCTCTCGCCCCAACCGATCCTGCTCCTCCTTGAGCAGCTCCAGCGGCACCGCCCCACCGTAGTGCGCCTGCAGCAGCCTGCGCCGCTCATCCTCCAGATTCGTCCGCCGCACTGTTAGCGACTGGACGCTTCGATCCTTCTCCCCCTCGATCCGTGCCAGCTCCGCCAGCAGATACCGCTCAATCTCCTGCCGATCCGCCTCACTGACATACAGCCGCCGATACACCTCCTGCATCTGCGCCTCCACCACCTCAATGAGCACCGCCTTAAAGGAGCAGTCATGCAGCCGCTGCCGCCTAGCGCAGATGAAGTAGGGGTACAGCACCCCCTTGCCATTCTTCGTATTCTGCACCAGCAACCGACTACCACACTGCCCACACACCACCGTGCTCTTCAGGAAGTGGTTATGCACCCGCTCCCGCTCGCCACTGCGATGGGAGCCCAGCACAGCCTGCACCGCCTCGCCCTCGACCTGCCCGACACCAAGTCCGTCGAACCAGACGACGCCATCCTGGCTGTATTCATCACCGGCCAGGACGCCCCCATGCGCACCGTCTTCTACCAAGACCACAGCCACCTCACCCCCGGCCTCCACACCCGCATGACCACCTACCGCACCATCGTGATGGTGGAGGTAGCCAGGGATGACATAGCAACCACGGTGCAGGATGCGCGATAGTTCAGACAGCGAGTCGCCTATTCCCGACATCACATGCCGCGAACTCACGTGAGTTCACAGATATTTTTCATAACTAGACGAGAAGATCGATCGCAACCATCAGGAAGTGACCAAGCGGATCGACACACTCAGTAAAGACATCGAATCTCAGCACCAAGACGCCCTCGAAGCGAAAGGCGCACTACGGCTGCTCACCACACAGCATGAGGATCTCGCTGGCCGGGTGGCAGTTGTTGAGAGTAGGTTGCAGGCGGCGTAGCGGCATCATCGTTTTCACAGAGCGATTTTGAGCCCAATGAGTTGATTGTCATTAAGAAGCACGCAACTCCAGCGCAGTACCGATCAGTCTAGGACGACTACCACCTAAGGCGCTACATCTATGTCGACAATCGGCGTGAGAAGTCCGCGCCCCGCTGCCGTTACCAAACCGCAACGGCGTAGGCTCACTCATCATCCTCATGACAAGCTATCATAATAGCGCCCCGCTTGGGCGCGATGTCGCAATGGCTGCGACAGACACACCATGAGGAAACCATCATGTATTTCAAATCCCTAACCATCACCAACTTCAAGTCTTTTGAGGGCGAACAGAAAATCAGCTTCTCCAAAGGCATCAACTATATCGTTGGCGATAATAACTGCGGAAAGTCTACAATCATTGACGCTCTACGTTATCTAGCCGACGGAGCTCGCGATACATCAGCATTGCAAAACAAAGCTGCCAGCGAGGACTTCTCAGTGGAGGGAGTCATCGCTGGCAACGATTTGGTTCAGATTGTCGCCGACAAAAAGTACAGCAAGTATAAGGACTATCTGCTCACCGATGGCGACGAGCCCTATTTCAGGGTGCGACGCTCACCAAAAGAAGAGGAAATTGAGCAGAACGGCAAGAAGGTGAAACTTGACGGAAAGAAAGCTCCCTTCTGGAATCCTGAGACGCAGCAGTTTGAGAACCCGACCGGTATCGACGCTCTATTCAGGTCGTTAGTCGACATCGTGCCGGTGCTTGCCGACACCACTACTTCTGAAATTGTCGATTTCGGATCTACCAAAACTCTTGGAAAACTCATCTCAGCAATCTCAAAGGACTTCCAAGAGACCTCCAGTTGGACGGCGTTTCAAAAAGCCCATGCTGCGGCATTCTCCGATGGCGAGGATTCGCTCTCGTCGCTAACCGCAGATATGTCTAGCCAGATTCAAGAGCTCGTGCGAAAGCAATATGGCCCAGCCGAAGTCAGGCTCGACTTCGACCTTCCTGACGCCGCAACCTTCATCAAGGGCGGCCAGCTACTCGTCACGGATGGCAACTACGAGACCCCGCTGTGTGATAAAGGTACCGGAATGCAGCGTGCTGTCACGTTAGCGCTGATTCAGGTCTACTCAAATATGCAGCACAGAACGAAAGAGCACGCACCTCTCACGCTTCTCCTGGACGAGCCCGAAACCTGGCTTCACCCTCGTGCGCAGATTCAGCTCGGAGAAGCACTAACAAAAATTTCGGAAGACGAGCAACTATTCCTCATTACGCACTCGCCGTACATGCTGCGCTCGTACCAACCAAAGCAGCACAGACTGCTCATCTTCTCACGCGATAATAACGTCCCATCGATTCAATACTCGGACAAGCTTGGGCTCATTGCCAACCAAGCACCTTCTCTGGGCGAGATCACCTACTTTGCGTTTGGGATTCCGTCTGCTGAGTTCCATGATGAGTTGTGGGGTGAGATACACTGCCGTATCGGTCCGGATAGTGAGTCTGGACTCAATAGGGTTCTGAACGAAAAATATGGATTTGACTACAAGAAAACATGGATTAGGGAGGGAAAGAATGGGCAAAAATCTGAATCAGCAACAATTCCGTACTACATCAGAAACTCAAGCCATCATCCAGAGAACAGGCTCAACGATCCATACACGGACAATGAGCTAGCGGAGTCGACCGAGAACCTCATCGCAGTGCTAAAGGCACTACATAACACGCAAGTTAGTAACCCGTAAAGGCCGGCCGCTCACATCAAGTGCTATTGCCTACCTGAAGCCTGTCGGTCGTGCACCTGTGGAACGTGTCGGGATTCCCCGCGCGTTCCACAGGTGGTATGTCTGCACCATCAGCTCGTACTGGCTCGCATCCGTGTTGATACTGAAGATGCTGGGCACCATGTGCTCGATGCACAGCCACCGCTCAGCTGGATGCCCGACGGAACATCACGGATGTCACAGCTGAGTGGCACAACGCCGCTGACAGAACATATTAACCGCTCGATATGTTGCGTAAGCTCACTACATGCAGAGAGCCGGCCTACTGACCTCACCATCTTGCAACACACTCCCGCTTTGAGGGTTTCATCCGCGCGTCACTGGCGCCCTTCACTACCCTCCGCTGCCGCTACGCCCCGATGGTTCCGCTCCTACCTCTTGGCATCAAATAGCGCTATGCTTTTCAAATGAGTTCTATCACTCTAGATTGCTGGCACGGTGATTCAAGATTGCTGACGTCGCATCTCGCGATCCCAAATCTATGATTGTGAAGTATGAGTATACGCTCGAGATTGAAAACATAGCCAAGAACACGACAACATACTGTGAGTTGATGACGCCACCAGAAGCGACCCATACGCCGATCAACGAGAATGCGCCTATAATAGCAAAGGCACCTCTGAGCCTGAGATCTTGACTTGCCTCGATCGACGCAGAGATTGCAAGCATTCTTTCTGATTCATCACAAATCTCTGGGTATCCATAATCTTTCAGCACTTTGTTTGTTTTGCGAATTATGCGTGGGACGTCCGAGTTCGACATGTCCCCACTGTATGGCAATGACAACGATAGGCGTCGCCTTTTGTGCATGACTCATATCTCATACGACAAGCGCAAAATAGTTCACTGTTCTACATTTGAAGATGATGCTCACGGCTCTCAGAAACATCACACGACGAAATTCTAAAGCACGATCTTCAGGAATGTAACGTAATCGTGCGCTCGACGAAGTGATAGCCGCACGTCAAGTCTCAGATCGATCCAGATACGATCGCAAGCGTTGAAGATATGCGGATGCTGCCCCATCGGTTCTATTGCGTAACGAAGGGTAACAGCTACTTCTGCGTGCAGGTCAAGGAAGACAAACGTACCGGCCGCAAGGACTTCATGTCAGTCTTTGATAGGAAACCGCGTTAAAGCGCACAAAATGAAAATCTCCCGCGGGGTAGCCTGAAAACTACGTGCCGGAGATTTCGGGTGACACGGCGATCAACTGTGTCTGGTTATGATTATAGGCGATTCGTTGGCAATGTCAAATACTGTCTTAGAACAGCTTCATTCTTTTTCGGTTAGCTGACGACGCGCGGCGTTCCCCAAACTAGATCAGGAAGATCAGGCTTGATTCCCCAAGCCATCTTAGCTCCGTTACCCGCAGGGTTCCCAACGTTGCCATCGCGAGATGATTCGAGTTTAAGGCGAAGCCCTCCGGAAACGTCGACAGAAATACTTTCGTGACGACCAAAGGTCACCTGCCATGTGCCTTTGTTGACACCATCTACATACACCACAAATGTACCGACTTGCGATGTGTCCTCTGCAGTCTCCGAGACCCCTACTGTCGCTTCGAATGTCCGATACTTGCCGCCGATATCAAATTCGATACTACCGACACCGGAGTTTTCGTCACAGTAGTTTTCGCATTGATGACCAAGCGAGTGAATGTACTGCTGTCCATCAATTTGGAGAGTGCCGTCAATAGCAACGTCTTGATGCGAGCCGATCGGCGTGGCGGTCGCAAGTGGCAACTCGGATGGAAAAGAAGGGGTAATTTCCGACGACCCTTGACCATCGTCATTCGATTCCGACGATCCAGGGACGAAACTGGGAGTTGAATTTGAGGGAAGTTCGGTAGTCGTCACAGTAGCAGGGGCTGCACCATTATCGCTCGATAAATTCAGCCCAATTGGACCTGTAGCCCACGCTACTAATATTCCACCAATCGTTGTGACAAATAAACTTTCGGCAATCCTTTTTGGGTTAAAGTGCCACGAAGTTTCTTTTGAGGTTCCTGCCATCGTGGGAACTCCTTCGCTCGTAGGGAGGCGAGCATAGGATATATTTTACCACGTAGGCTGGCCTATAAATCTGGACTGTTGTATAATGTTATCGTATTGTTGTGCTCGAACTGTTCATGTGCTTCGTAATGGCCAGTTCGACTGCCGCAATCCGCGGCGGCGCTATCGAAGGGCTACCGCGATGAAAGACACAACGAGAGCGACAGTCATCACTATCCCGCTCTTTCTGGCAGGGACAGTGTTCGGGTGCATAGACCGCACTATCCTTGTGAATGGACATATCGCCATTCACTTTATCGTAGGAATCATCACCTACTGTTGCCTACATCAACTGACGTTGGTATTGCTCAGGTTCAGGCGCGAAAAGTGAAGGTCACACCCTACCCCCGACGCTTTCAGTGTCGGGGGCGTTCCTTTGTTTCGTATGAAGTTGACTTTGCTGCCGTCGCCAGATGCTTGCTCACCGTATCCCGCCCGAAGCCGAGCTCTAGCCCGATCTCGATGTAGGTGCGCCCCTGGGCGTGGAGCTGCTGAGCACGCTGGAGGTCATCGCTGGTGAAGTGTCGCTTGCGGCGGGGTGGTCGCTTGGCCTGGCGGCACGTGGCACGGACGGTGGACTCAGTGACACCGACCTCGGCAGCGATCTCGCGGGCAGACATGCCGGTGGGCTCCAGATCGAGTATCTGCTGCTTCTTCACCGCGCTAATCGGACGGCAGGCCGTCTTGCGGATACCGCGAGCCGTCGTGGTCTCACTTGCTTCTGACGTAGGCGCTACGCTAGCTGTGCTCGGCGCCGGAGCAACCTCACCCGCGATGAGACGCTTGCGGAAGGCGAGCAAGGGCTTCCAGTTGTTCGGATTGATGCTGCCCAGGTGCACAAATTATGACCCCAACTGTTGCAGGTTGGGGTTTTTGCTTTACGACGCCCACCCGTGCGCTAGCATGCACACATACCTTTTATACGACGCCGACATTGCGCTCAGTAGCCTCTCACCCACTACCGGGAGGCATCAGGAACCCGCACCACCGGCTGACCGGACACAATAACATTGCGATTAGCCCCCCCATCCTGGACCACGTGCTCTGGCCCCAAAACCTCAACGAAGCATAGGAAGGGGCCGCACCAACACGCGACAAGTCACATGCCCCAGTGACCAAATAAACCCCGAGATTGCAAAAGAAAGTCTTGCTCAATGTATTCCGAATACATGTTTTGGCGAAGAATACCCGACGAAAAACACATGCTCACAGCCCTGCGCCACCAGGTAGCGCAAGATACCAGCCTGCATTTCTATATTTTCTTCAAGTTCGAGACGCTGCAAAAATTTTCCGACATGACACACCAGTATGGTGGCGCACTGCTCTGGCATTGGGATTTTACAGACACACCGCTCGGGTTTCTGATGCGAAAGCCCATTGTAGGGTTGGTGGAATTTGACTGCTCTGACCCTAAGAGTGATCCTGCAGGCGCATTCTTTCACTCCCTCAATACCGCTCTTGGAAGTAGGGTAATGGTGAGCGATGACCCAACATTCCCAGACAAAGCGAAGCCTCTTCTAGCCTACGACTATTCTCCAGCAACGTTCATAGGGACCGAAGAAGAGAAACCCAAGACGTTTAACATCACTGACGAACTCATCAACGCCGGCGCGTTATTCACTTATAGGGTAGAGATTTACGATCAACCAGACGACAAAGAAGACTATTGGATGGAATTCCTATGCGTCAACGACTCACGCGACGAGCTCTACTAACCTCAAGGCAAAAGCGCTAGTGGATTCCCAAAAATTGTGGACGGGCATACCGAGAAGAACAATGCGGAACCTTTTCCAAGGAATAGAATAAATTAATGGATTTTAAAAAGACCGGAATCCCCCAATATTCCATCAATGATCCATTCCACAAGTTCCAGGAATCATTAGATAATGTCACAACCATTATCTTTGGATCCATCCGAGGCTACCTGGTCTTAGACGGAAATAATTACCTTATCGGGGTGGATCAAAATGAAATCACTGGAGAAGTAGAATGCGTTGAGGTTGCCTCACTTTTTCATGGCGACACATTCGAAGGTATTGACCTTACTAATATGTCCGCTGAATCTTTCGCCCAAGAACTGGCAAAGATTGGTTCCACGCCTGTTGTGGAAATCGATAACGTCTGGTGGCCTAAGGAACGCATGGCATTTTATGTGTACGAGAACACCCCTCGCACAGTTTGCTGGTGGGGAAACACCACTGACGCTGAGGTGCAGGAAATATTTTCCCAAGGACAATAAGATTTCCCAGCATAACGAAGCTTATTCAGCTACTGGAAAACCCACCCACGCCAACAGATGACGAATCGAAAAGAACACGTCATCTATCTTGTTTTTCCTTACACTTTCAGGGAGTAGTGATGTGGGTTAATGCCTTAAGAAGCTGAACCATAATTTCCCAGCAGCTGGATAAGCTGCCTTGTTTACGATGATGAACAACACAACCCAAGGTCACTATTAAGCGTAAGTGCCTGCAAATACTGACACTTGACAGGTAGTCTTATACCTAAAGAATTTCCTCAAGGTAGTGATGATAATGGCTAAAGATATATTTCAGCGGGTTGCTGACGAAGCCCGTCCACCTGCGGTGTTGGGGCGGTATCCAGGAATGCCTGATTATTTTACTGAAGTACTTTTGGATGACTTAGTAGAGTCTGGTGCATGGCTTGACCTGGAGTTAAAGATACCATTTTTGGCTTTGTGGGTAAATGATGAAGACTTCGACAACACTGATAGTTGGAGAGAACCTATTATTGGTCGTACCCAGAAAAATGTGCGGAAGTTCGCAGCCATGGACCCGGTAGTCGACCTAGAATCGCTGCGGGGAATGAAGGTGAAACTCGTTTACGATGATTAACAACAAAACCAAAAGATCTAGGTGATGGTAATGGCTAAAAATTTGTTTCAGCGGGTTGCTGACGAGGCTAAACCCCCGGCAATATGGGGTCGGCCAGGGTGCGGCCCACCAGATTATGCTGCTTATGTGCTTTTGGACGATTTAGTGAATTCTCATGCGTGGCTTGATCTGGAACTTAAAAGGCCATTTCTGGCTGCATGGGTAAATGATGAAGACTTCGATAACCCTGATTGGGCTGATCCTATTATTGCTCTTGACCAGGAGAATCTGCGCAAATTCGCGGCAATGGACCCGGTAGTTGATTTGGAATCGCTGCGGGGAATGAAGGTATACGTTATTGAACCATATTTACGATGATTAGCACATCCCTGGGTTGTGTGATAGTTAACGAACTATTCCCTGTTAATTAAGACTACGGATACTAAGTCATTAACTAACAGGGAATATTATGATAATGATCAACTCATTGAACAACCCCCACAAAGCAATAGCTACAGCAAAACCCCCGGCCCCTGGGTGCGTAAACCAAGGGCCGAGGAGGTCTGTTACTCCCCCACTATTATGAGGATGAGCCATCCGTCGGCTGGTTCGTCTCACCACGACGACTACTACCAGTAAGAGCAGGCGCCCGCAGATCACCGTTCTCCGGGGGCACCACACCAAGATCATTGCTGCCGCCAGAGCCCGGGCCACCAACCCCACCAGGGCCAGGACCGAACCCACCCTGAGCATTCTCCCCAGCCACCACCGAGGTGGTGGCCGAACCACTAGTCACCTTATAGGTTTGACCTTCTGTGATCTGCGGCGTAGACACAAACAACGAGGTCGCGGTCTGCTCCGCCGTCAACGACACCACCTCAGTGTCATTACTATCAGTAACCTTCACCCGATCCTGGGCCTTCACCGTCACATTCTGCTGAATCCACCCCTGCCCAGCCGTGGGGGTTTGCGGCATGCCACCACTGCCGATACCGACCACTGTACCACCAGTGATGGTGAACGTGCCGTCCGCATCGAAGCTGCCGTTATCCACGCTGGTCGGACCGACCACCGTGGTAGTGCCACCGGTGATGGTCAGATTACCATTAGAATCCAGGCCATCAGCATCCGCATAAACCTTCACAGTGCCGCCGTTGATGGTGATCGAGGGGGTGGCGTTCTGGTCCGCCAGGCCGTCGTCAAGCGAAGCATTCACCCCATCATCAGTGGAATGCGTAGTCACCGTGCCGTTATTGATAGTCACATTGAGCGCCTCCAGGGCCTCATTCGACTTGCTCACGTTCATGGTGCCCCCATCAATCGTGAGGTTCTTCACCGCCTTCAGGCCGTCGTCGCCCGCGGAAATCTCCAGGGTGCCGCCGGTGACGGTCAGGTTTTCGTCCGAATGGATGGCGTCCTTGTCTTTCGACGTGACGGTGAGCTTGCCGGGCCCATCAATCGTGAGGTTACTCTTCGAATCCACCCCATGGCCGTCGGTGCTGCTAATACTGGAGTCCCCGGCCACATACAGCACCACATCCCCCGCCTGCTTGATGCTCACCGTGGAGTTGATGGTGGCCCCATCAAGCCGCAGTACCACGGAAGCATCCTTGGGGGCGTTCACAGTAATCGGCGTGGTGACATTCCCGCTCACCTTGTACACGCCCGCCTCGGTGATGGTGCCATCGCTAGGCAGCTGTTTCGCTTCCTGCTCGCTGTAAGCCACATTGCTTATCGACGCCGTAGGAAACGTCGCAGCATCAACAGTCTTACTACAGGCGGTGAGCGCCAGGGCGGTAG
>CAUQZB010000007.1:0-90737 GCA_963522835.1 uncultured Candidatus Saccharibacteria bacterium | reverse complement strand
CCTAGAGCTCCTCAAAGAGGAACAGACCCAGCTCACGAGCGAGCTGGGCCAGATCGAGCGCCAGCTGACCGCCTACCAGGCCGACATAACCGAGGTGCGGCAGCGCCTCACCCAAGCCCTTGACCTCCTCGAAGACTGCCACCGCCTCTACACGGCAGCACCCGCCCACCTGAAGAAGCTGCTCAACCAGGTGTTCTTCCAGCGCGTACTGGTCAACCCGGCGGTGGATGAGGACGGCCGAGTCATCCTGCCGGAAGATGGAACGAATGATGGCAGAGGCAAGAAAGCGACTGGTGCAGCAGCTGGCGACTGCCCGATAGGGGAGAGTGACGATGGGCCATTGCAGCGGGCCGCAGCACCGCGCCTGCTGGCCGACGCAAGTAGCGATGCCAGCCTGGCAGCCGACCTCCGGCGGCCCTTCGCCTGCCTGACCAGCCGCCTGATGCACAACGTCGCACGACAGCACCGTGCGACCTTGTTGCACGACAACATGCGCGAAAACCGGGATGCCCAGGTGGACTGCCCGGTCATCAACACCGTCTGCAACGACGAAGCGCTCACCAGTGGTGGTGAGCGCTTCGCATCCTCAACAAACAACCCAGACCGTGTTACTCATGACCTAGGTTTGGGTAAGGCTATCATGGTACACCCGGCAGGATTCGAACCTGCGACCACTTGGTTCGAAGCCAAGTACTCTAATCCGCTGAGCTACGGGTGCGTGCTGTCTCTATTGTACCACCACTGGCGTGAGAAGCCAAACTGCCTGAGAATACACTCTAGGGAGTGGCGAGACTGAAGGATTGGATGGTATTATATAAAAATAAGAACGAGAACCTTGGGATGTACAAAGAATACAAGATAGATTGGACACAATTACGTACTGCTGACAACGAGAATCCGCAGATTCTTCCTGGCAAAATATGGACTATGCTCCATGCCACCAAAGAAGAAGTTGCTGATGACGCATACTGGAAGATAGAGGGAAGTGCCTTCTTCCAACGCAATCTATATCAGGCCACCGAACCAGTAACCACCATCGTTACAAACGAGATACATCTTGGAAACTTTAATACACTAGGTCTCGGATTTGCTCTCGACCTTCTTGTTGAAATCGCCTATGGCTGGTCAGTTCCATCAGAAAAAGAATGTGGCAATGCTGATCTAGCCGATCGCTGCCGCGATAAGATACGCGCTATTATGCCAGACCTCTACCGACTTGCCGAAACGCAAACCGACCAACGTGTCCTGCAGGGGATAGTCGATCTGACGGATGAGCTCGAACCCAGCAAGCAGCAGCGAGCAAAATTATTTTCTGTTATCACACAGCATGTGCGTGACCGATGCTTTATTGAGGCAACAGTGCGCAATTTGCGTCTTGATTAAAACTTGCCTGGTGAGTATTTCACATGTGAAGGTCTGATATAATATAGATATTTCGTCATACGATGATTGTGAATAGCGGAGGGGTTATGAGTATGCATCAGCGGCCAAAATATAAACGAGTAAAAAAAATGGCATTATGTGGGTATTGTTATTATTGGGTTGGTTGGTGCTGGTGGCTATATCGGATGGTCTACATATCAGAGCTATCAAACTCATCGTATCTATTTGGCTGGAGAGTCTGTCGCTATGTCTGATCTAACTATACAAATCACGAAAGCAGAATTTAAGCCAGTTAATGTACCGCTTGATAAAGAGTCAATTGCTAAATATGGTGGCCTTAATACACAAGAAAACTGCGAAACACAGTCAAGAATAAAAACTTGGAGCGGGAGAGATGACAAGTGGTATCAGGATGGACCGTCGGACTACAATGTTTGTGTGAGACGCAATAGCTCACGAGATGCAATCAATACTTATGCGAAACATAATAATCAGTTCGTTGTTGATTACACTATCACTGCACGAAATACTGTCGATACGTCACAGCTTCACATTGCACTGATACCCGATAGTGGGCGCAAGCTTGATGAGCAAGTCGATGCGCTCAATGCTAATCAATTCTTCCCGGGTGGTGCACAATACAAGAATTCAACCATGATGACTATTGGAGCTCCTGGGCCAACATATACTCCTGAGTATAGCCTACCATATAAACCATATCACGTAAGTAACATAGGCGGTGAGATGCATCAAGGTATCAAACGGAGTAGCTATGCATATACAGACGTGCGGACATCCGAGCATACTGTAGATATGAAAATAACATATAAGAATGAGGCACGCATTATACGAGTAATGCGGTCATAAACTATATTATCACCCCACGCTCCGTCAAAGCCTCCTCCACTCGCTTGACGACTTGGCTGGGGGTGAGCTCAGCTTTGACGATGTAGCTGTGGACGCCGAGGTGCTGGAGTTTTTTGGGAGCTTCTTCGTGGCCAAGGTTGGTGAGGACGATAACTGGGATATTCTTACCCCATGAGTAGGCGCGGATGTGCTCGAGTGTGTCGGCACCATTGAGGTGGGGCATCTGGAGGTCGAGCAGGATGATATCGGGGTGAGTCCGTTGTACGAGCATGATACCAGCTTTGCCATCGCCTGCAACTTCCACCGCAAAGCCAGCCGCTTCGAACTTCATGCGGTACATTTGGCTGATGGTTTGGTCGTCTTCGATGATGGCAATTTTAACCATTTGCTTTATAATAGCAGGTGTAGCATGAAAATGGAACAAAATCGCCCAAAATCAAGCACCACATCTATACCAGCCGAGCCACTAATAGCACTGGGTAGCGCGCTGGCCACCGCGACCGACTTTGTAGAGGTGGTAGCAGCGGTACGCACAGCGCTAAGGGCGGTTGCTCGACCGACCTGGTGCGGGGTGATGGTGACGGTGGATGGAGTACCGCCGCTAATTGACTTGCCAGATGAATGCGCTACTTCTGTTGATACACTCTTGCCACTGTGTGAAGAAGCGACGACTCGCACAATGACCGCCATGCTACCCAAGCGCCACGCACTCCGCCGCTACAACATTGCTGTAGTGCTGCGGCTGGTGTGGCAGGGTAATCACTGTGGATATATCGTGCTAGGCCCGCCAGCTGAGCGAGCCACGTATACTACTGCGCAGCGAGCCGCTCTTGCAATGATAGCCCAGCAATGCGCAGTGACGCTGATGGCGCAACAGTGCCACAATACCACGCAGCAGTTCCAGCAGCAGCTCACCCAAGCGGTAGACCATGCAACGCGCCAACTGCGCGCCTCTAACCGCCGCCTGCGCGAGCTCGATGCCGCGAAGGATGAGTTTGTTAGTATGGCGAGTCACCAGCTGCGTACGCCGCTCACTAGTGTAAAGGGCTATATCTCGATGGTGCTGGAGGGCGATGCTGGTGAGATTAATGCCACGCAGCGCACCTTCCTTACCGAGGCTTTTACGAGTAGTGAGCGAATGGTGCAGCTGATTGGCAACTTCCTTAATGTGTCGCGCATCCGCACTGGCAACTTCACAATCGACTTCCATCCAGGTGATGTTGCCGCGCTGGTGGCGGAGAGTATCGAGTCTATTCAGCTCATTGCCGAGCGCCACCATTTGCGAGTGGATTATCGATCGCATGGAGTTATCCCACCTCTGTTAATCGATGAAAATAAGCTTCGGCAAGTCATCGTTAATTATATCGATAATGCTATTTACTACTCACCTGGCGCTGATGTTATTACAGTACGACTCTACCGCAAGGATGGCTGGGTGGTGTGTACCGTGCAAGATCATGGCATTGGAGTGCCGCAGGGTGAGCAGCGCAAGATCTTTACGAAATTCTTCCGGGCGCACAATGCCCAGCTGCAGCGGCCCGATGGCACGGGGATTGGGCTATTCTTGGCAAAGAAGATCGTGCTGGGGCACCATGGCGAGCTGATCTTTCATTCGCGAGAGGGGCAGGGTAGCACCTTTGGCTTCCGCTTGCCGATCGATCGCCTCACGCCGCACCAGAATATTTCACCAAACGAAAATCACTCCCCGCGTGGGAAGTGAAAATCGCACATCTCCTGGGCTGGGTAAGATACCCAAGGAGTCCTCCTTTGCTTGGCACCTCTCGCACGGGTGCCAAGTGTGAATTTGCACAGTTATAGCGTGAACAAACCAGACAAATGCAGTATGGGTTCTCCTGCATCTCGTGGCTTGCGATGGCTGTATCGAGTGCTGTTTGTGTTAGTTGTCTCCACCATGCAAGTGCATGACACGATCAGTGTAGCATCACGCCTAGGGTATGTCAAGCCTTTTTTACAACATTATCGCTAGACAAGTGTCGATTTTTTTGCTATAGTGACTAAGCGGCCTCATCGTCTAGCGGTTAGGACACTGGGTTCTCATCCCAGCAACCCGGGTTCGATTCCCGGTGAGGTCACCACGGATTTATTATAATGGCTCGTTGGAGCCATTTTGTTATTTATTGCTTAGCCCAATCCAGTTGCCGCCAATCAGCCCTCGCCAGTGTATACACCCTCCATTTCACTGCCTCACCTGCAACTTCACCTTGCTCAATCCCTGTGTACCGGTAGCCAAGCTCTTCCAGCGCATTCCAGCTGCGGATATTTTGCACGTAGGCCTTTGCCTCAATCATTGCAAAACCACCTTCAGAAAACGCCCAATTGCAAGCTGCTTGCTTGGCAGAACTCCCAAGGCCTTGACCCCAGTTTTTCGGATCGCCAATCAGTGTACAAAATGCCCCAGCTGTGACGCCGTATTTGTGGCTAAGTTTTCTTATATCGTTGATTTCAATATTGCCAACGATTTCGCCATCACGCTCAATCATCCAGCTATACCGATCGTCATCGTCAAGCATATTTTGGAGATGCGCCACCTCATCTTCCTCAGTCATCTGCGAAAAATCCGCGCCCAAATACTGTGTCACCTCTGGCCGATGAATCCATTGGATGGTAATTGGCGCATAAGCTGGGCTTGGTTTAACCAGGCGCAATGTTTGAGTCTTGCTGGAGGATGGTATGACGATGGTGCGGGTGTACATACTTGCAATTATAGTTTAGCTCTATGCTTTGCTACAATAAAGCATATGCATAAACCATTACGTGGTGTTAACTTAGGTGGGTGGCTGGTGCTTGAGCGCTGGATGACGCCATCGGTCTTTGCGGACACCGATGCGAGCAACGAGCATCAGCTGATGATGCAACCAGATGGCCCGGAGCGCATTGCCAAGCACCGGCAGGAATTTATGACCGAAGCGGACTTTGCCTGGCTGCATGCGCACGGTATCGAGGCGCTGCGTGTGCCGGTTGGTTACTGGGTACTGGAAAGCCAGGATGGTTACCTCGAGGCTACCAAGCAGCTGGACTGGTGCTTTGCAATGGCTCAAAAATACCATATGCGTGTCTTGCTTGATTTACATGCGGCGCCTGGCGCGCAGAACTTGGGCGACCACAGTGGGAGTGGCAACCGCATGCCGCAGACGGGGTGGTATCAGGCCAAAAACCGCCGGGCAACCCGCCGCATCCTCAGGCAGCTTGCCGAGCGCTATAGTACAAGCCCGCAGCTCTGGGGGATTGAGCTACTGAACGAGCCCTTCACCAAAAACTGGCTGCAGCACTGGCTGCTGCGGCTGTGGTCGCGCCGCACAACTGGCCGGTTGCGCCGTATTGTGCCGGCCACAACGCGCATTATTATCAGTGACGCCTACCAGCTGCCGCGGTGGCGCCGGGCGCAGCCCCGTGATTGGCTCGATATTCACCACTACCAGTGCTTTGGGGCGGCCAACTTGGCGCTGGTGGATTATGATCAGCACGCGAGTATTGTGGATGAATTTACCCACATGCACCAGTCGTTGCAGCGCCCAACCATCATTGGTGAGTGGAGCGCGATTTTGCCGCTTGCTATTGCTATGACTCCGCCGACCATCACCGCCTACATACTGGCGCAGCAAACAGCTTTTGCCAGCGCCGATGCCCACTTTTTCTGGAGCTATAAAACCGAATCGAACGATGGCTGGAACTACCGTTGGCTGGTAGAGCAGGGTATTATGTCGTAGAAGCTTGGCTTGTGTGCATACTGAGTTGTGTTGTGTGCAGTGTCTGGACGAGTAACCGATTCGAGACGGATATCATGGTGTGCTTGTTGCTCTGGATATAGTCGAATCATGTGTGTTGGGCTGTGAGGCGTGTCATCCTCATCACGCTCGAAGCGTGCGTGGTGGTTGATGACTTCTCATTTGGTGGTAATCCCCCAATAATGAGGATGAGAGGCGCTGAGCGATCGAGTATCCCTTCCAGCTATCCGCCAAATCATGTATAATAAATCGAGTACGACAGCCAAGAAACGGAGGAAATGAAGAAGTATGGCAATGGGCAACAAAATGAAATTGGTTAATAGCGCGATCAAGGCGCAGAAAATACAGAAATCACTAGCGAAGGAGATTATAGAGGTTGAGGCTGGTGATGGTGCAGTGATTGTGCAGATTACAGCTGATATGAAAATCAAGGATGTAAAGATCGACCCAACTAAGGTAGACCTGGATAACATCCATCAGCTAGAGCACTGGATTGAGATTGCAATTCGCGACGGTTTGGCTAAAGCAAAAGAAATCACTGCCAAGAAGACGCAGCCACTGGAGAGAGAGCTACAGTCACTGATGGGTGAGCTTGGCAACTTCGGGTTCTAGCTAGTATGGCAGATATTCTGCCTCAGGCCTTGCAACGGGCGATAGATGAGCTGGGGCGTCTGCCAGGAGTGGGCGCGCGCACGGCGGAGCGCTATGCGTATTTTTTGCTGCGAGCCGATGGGCGGACGAGCCAGGGGATTGCCCAGGCGATTACACAGCTTCACACTGCTGTTGCAACCTGCCCCGTCACTTTTGCTCTGATGGATCCTGACCAAGACGTTTCGCCACTCTATAGTAGCCCAGAGCGCGATCGCAAGCAGATTGCTGTGGTGGAGGAGCCGCTCGATATCGTGGCGCTGGAGCGTACTGGCCACTATAAGGGGACGTACCACGTGCTGGGTGGCGTTATCTCACCGATCGATGGGGTGGGGCCAGAGCAGCTGCACATCCCCGAGCTGCTGAGGCGCATTGCTGATGACGTAGTAGAAGAGGTGATCATTGCCACCAATGCGAGCGTGGAGGGCGAGTCGACCGCGCTCTTTTTGCAGCGGCACATTGCCGAGGCAGGCCTAACGGTGCGGATGACGCGCTTGGCCCGAGGCATCCCTGTTGGTGTTGACCTTGAATATGCCGACCAAATCACCCTCGGCCACGCGCTCGAGGGGCGGCGCGCGGTGTAGTGAAGCGGCTATTGTGCTGATTCTGCGTGGAGATGCTGCTGCTCTTCAGCGGCTTCTTGCTTCTCGACGAAATCGTAAAGACAGTCGCTGACAGCACTTTCGAGCGTATTAAGATTCTCAACTTGTTGGGCCAGTGCCTTCATCGGTGAGTCTGCTTCACGTGCGGTGGCCTCTTGCAAAAAGCGAAATACGTCATGATCATAACCAATACATTCAAAATAAAGCGTAGCGAGTTCGGCGCTTGGGTTGTCTCGCAGCTGTTGCGTGACCCACTGCTTGACTTTCTCACCTTCTCCTAGCTCGTCTTTGAGCAAAAGCACATAGAAATGGATCTTCTCTATCTCATCTGTTTGATAGAAATAATAGTTCACCATGTCCCAAGCGGCCTTCCGAGCGACCGCTTGCTCGCCATGCTTGGCACAGAGCTTTACAAGATAGTAGTCGTCAAATAACTGTGAAGAAGATCGCTCTGATGGATGCTTGGTGATGATGGCAATGTAGGCATCACGAATCCGCTGGTCGAAGATAAAGCGCTGGTCGTTCAAGGAATTAACAATAGGATGGAGCACATACTCTTCATCTTCGGGTACAATGACATAGGCGATAGCGCGAGCTTGGCGTGTGCCGTCTGAATCTTTGCCATGTATGACGTACTCGGCATCGATTTCTGCCTTGATGTAGGGGCTGATGACATACCGTTCGAGTTGCTGCGCCTTCGCTACGCCATCATCATCGAATTTGAGAAGGAGCTCGATGATCGTGCCCAGTTCTTGCTGAGCTGATGAAATATATTGACTGACTTCTCGATCTTGCGAGGGTGTTGTTGTCGCAGGGTTATATCTAAAGTGCCGATAGGCCATTTCTTGGCAAAGGCTCGCAATCGTGCAAATGCGAGTAAAATCATGAGCATCTTGAGTGCGCAAGTGGAGGGTATCGGCATCGCCGAGAAGGTGATAAAAAGGCCAATCGATATCATCGCGCTGCATATCTCTGGCGGCAGCAATACGAGCATCGAGCGATTCGCGTAGCTCCTGCAATCGGGCTATTCCATCTGGTATATCACCCATTTTGATATACTCACGATATCGCTGATGAAAGAGCTCATGTGGCTCAAGATCGGCAGGGATTGTTTGGAGCGAGACAGTGCCAGACTCATCGCGCTGGAGTTCAAGAGTGCTTGACCGCATTGCTTGTGTCGGCTGCGAATCTGGCAAGATGACGTCAAGAAGCTCCCAGACATGCTGCTTAATCTCGGGAAGCTTCGCAGCAAGACCAGGGATGTCTTGGCTGACCTTTTGCAGGTCGCGTAGGAGATCGGTGGTGAAGCGTCTACACTCGAGAATAGTCTGCTCATCGCAATCACTATCGAAGTAGGGGTCACAATTGGACTGATGTAGAGCGGTGGTGAGATTAGAGATTATTCCCCATATATCAACATCCCAGAGTATTTCGTCCTTCGCGATCGCCTGCTCGAGCAAATCTCTATCGAGTAACTGCTCGCGATACTCCACAATGTAGTAGTCGATCATTGCTTTTATCTTGACTGGGTCGATTGGGAGCTGACTTGCCTGTAGCCTTTGTTGCTGGGTAGTAGTGGTATCATCTGGAGGATTTGTCATAGTACATACCATAGTGGAGGAAGAGGGAGTTGTCAACCAAAAGGAACTTAAGGAGTAAGACCTCTGCACTTTATTTGTTAGCTTCTCTATTTGCTATTATATTCGAGTGGAGTACAATGTTCTGCTGCCAGGACTATCATATTCTCAAGTCTGATGTAGCAGGCTGATATTATTCTAGATTCACTCTTATAGTATTTTTGGGCATACGGATAATTGCAGAGGTTTGAAAGGAAGAGGCGGGGCGTGTCATGCCAAAAGGCGAGATAACGCGCGTTTATTTGCTATACTAAAACAATGGCAAAATCGAAGAAATGGACAAAGAAGCTAACGCGCTGGGCGCAGAGTAACCGCTGGGGGCTGATGAGTGCGGCGCTAGTGCTTGTGCTGGTGGGTGGTGTGTGCCTTGCGTGGCAGCGTGGCATGCTGGCGAAGTTTATCAAAACACCGCAGGACACTGCAAATGCAGCGCTCACGAGCCAAGACAACACTTTACCTGCCTGGATGCCAGATACCGTTAAGCGTTGGCAGGGCGAGATTACCAAGCAGGCCCGGCAGTATAATATTTCGCCGCAGCTGGTGGCGATTATCATGACGCTGGAATCCGGCGGTTACCCCAAGGCGCACAGTGGTGTGGCCAGTGGTTTGATGCAGGTGACGGATAGCACGGGCAAGGAGATTGCGGCTAAATTCGTGAAGCCGGCGCGCACGAACTATGATTTATTTGATCCTGAAACGAGCATCGCCTTTGGTGCGGCCTACCTGGCACATCTGCGTGACCAGCTATGTGTGCCACTCGGCAATCTATCCGAAAATGAGTGCGTTGAGCTCGTTGCTGCTGGCTACAATGGTGGCCCGGGTGCAGCGGGCAACTTATACCGTGGCCGTGGGCTGGAGGCGATCGAGACTCTCAGTTACAGTCGCGATGCCATGAACCTGTGGCGCGAGCGGGTAAGTGGCAGTAGCCCCACCTATACACGCTGGTTTGAGCGTGGCGGCAAGAAGCTGGTAGAGAAGGCGCAGACAGGCAACTAAGGATCGTTAGTACTGATATAGACTCTGGTATTTTGCGTGGTTATTTCTCTGAATTCATTTCTCTAGGAGTTGCCGGTTTATCCTTTTCATATGGAGGGAGCGGGAAGCCGTGCCAGTATATCATTCGTGCGGTGTCTATGAAACCTTTTGTTCTTTCGGCTAGCTCTAGAAATTTCGCTCCGAATTTTTGCCGCAAGGTTGCTGTCTGATCACTCTCGTGTGCTTGACTAATCTCGCTCGCGCTTGGTCTGTTCTCGTGGTCTGTCATAGAATCCTCCACACTAGTGCTTCTAAAACTACCGTACCATATTTCTATAATGCTATGCAAATAAGAATAGACTCCGCCCACTATATTCATCGCGATTCGTCCTTGGCTAACTACGATCCTGTAGCTCGCATACCAAGCCATAAATCCACCGTACCATACCTCGCACCAACTGGCAAATTCTGCTACACTAAAGAGGATGTTTGACGAAGCGATACGCGCGATTCAACGCGCAGACAAAATTATTATTATCCAAGCTGAAAACCCCGATGGCGATAGTGTTGGCAGTAGCCTCGCGCTGGAGGAAATTCTGGGCGATATGGGCAAGCAGGTGACGCTCTATTGCCCGGTGGCAGTGCCCAAATATTTGCGGTATATCCGCGGCTGGGATCGCATTACTGATGAGTTTGACAGTAGTGCCGAGCTGGCGATTATCGTTGATACCAGCGCAGATGTCTTGCTCAGCAAAGTGCTCGAAGCACCGAGTGTTCGCGCCTTCCTCACGACGCACCCAGTGCTCGTGCTAGACCACCACGCGACGGAGAGTACCCTAAGCTTTGACCATACACTTATCAATCAAGATGTGGTGGCAACTGGTGAGCTCATCTACAACCTTGCGCAGCACGCCCAATGGGCGATCAACCCACAAGCGGCAGAGAATCTCCTCATCGCGATCATGAGCGATAGCCTCGGCCTCACGACGCAAAACACCACGGCCGACTCCATCCAGACCGTCGCAGAGCTGACCCGGCTGGGCGCAAGCAATGCCGCCATTGAGGTGCGCCGCCGCGACTTTATGAAAAAAGCGCCAGAGATCCTTCGCTACAAAGGGCGCTTGATCGAGCGGATCGAGTATATGCTAGATGGCCGCTTGGCACTCATCCACATCCCGTGGGAGGAGATCCAGGAATATAGCGACCAATATAACCCCAGTATGCTCGTGCTAGACGAGATGCGCTTGGTAGAGGGGGTAGATGTGGCGATTGCGATCAAGACCTACCCCGATGGCAAGCTGACTGGCAAGATTCGCAGCAATGCGCCAGTAGCGGCAATGATCGCTGGGTACTTTGGCGGCGGCGGCCATGCCTATGCAGCGGGTTGGCGGATGTATGAGGACTACCAGCTGGCAATGCGCGAGATCGTCGAGGCAGCCAGCCGGGCCTTCGTTGAATATGATGAGAACGAGGCAGCTCATGGCGATTAAGTTTGCTAATACACTGACTCGTCAGCTCGATACATTTGTGCCGCTCCAGCCTGGCAAGGTGTCGCTCTACACCTGTGGGCCAACAGTGTATAGCTATTTGCATGTTGGCAACTGGGCGGCGTATATCTACTGGGATATCTTGGTGCGCATGCTTCAGGCGGAGGGCTACGAGGTGGAGCGCGTGATGAATATCACCGATGTCGGCCACCTGACAAGTGATGCCGATGAAGGTGAAGACAAGCTCGAGAAGGGTGCGCGCCGCGAGGGTAAGACCGCCTGGCAGATTGCTAAATTCTACGCTGATGACTTCATCCGCGGGATGAACGCGTTGCACTTAACACCGCCGAGCCAGCTGGCCCGTGCTACCGACTATATCGACGAGCAAATCCAGCTTGCCATTACTCTCAAGCGTAAGGGGCACACCTACCAGACGAGTGATGGGATTTATTTTGATACCAGTACCTTCCCGGCCTATGCAGACTTTGCCCGGCTCGATCTGCGAGCCTTGCGGGCGGGGGCACGGATTGGCCCCAATAGCGAGAAGCGCCACGCGAGCGACTTTGCTCTATGGAAGTTCTCGCCAGATGGCGTCAAGCGCGACATGGAGTGGCCCACGCCACCGGAGCTGCTCGACCAGCCACCAGCAGACAGTGCGCCAGTGATGGGCTTCCCGGGGTGGCACTTGGAATGCTCGGCGATTGCAATGCACTTCCTTGGCGCGACGCTCGACATCCACACTGGTGGGATTGATCATATCCCCGTCCATCACAGCAACGAAATCGCTCAGAGCGAGGCTGCGACGGGCCAACCCTTTGCTCACTACTGGCTGCACTGCAACCACCTCAAGGTTAATGGCACGAAGATTAGCAAGAGCCTGGGCAATGGTTATACCTTGACCGACCTCGCCGAGCGGGGCTACACCCCCATAGAGTATAAGCTGTTTGTCTTACAGAGCCACTACTCGCACGAGGGGAACTTTAGCTGGGAAAACCTCAGTGCAGCGCGCAATCGCCTGCGCAAGTGGTATGAAGTGGCGTGCCTGCGCCACCAGACGTATGAGAGCCTGGATGATGACCAGCGCAAGAGTGACGAGCAATCGGGCCATGTGTCGCTCCTGGCAGCAAGTGGGGCAGTACGTGAGGCGCTCGCCAATGACCTGAATACCCCCGAGGCGCTGCGACTCATCGACGAAGCATTTGATCGGGTGCTAGCGCGGCCACTGGCAGCAGTGTACCATCGTGGATTGGAGGAGTTGCTAGCGGCGATTGACCAGCTACTTGGTCTCGACCTCTGTGAGTCGACGCCAGATATTACAGATGAGGCAAAGCAGCTCATCCTCCAGCGCCAGCGTGCCCGCGAAGCCCGCGACTGGCCCACAGCCGACCGCCTGCGTGCCGAGCTCGCCACGCAGCACATTGCCGTGCGCGACACCCCGCAAGGGCCGGTGTGGTGGTGGGCGGAAGAGAAAATCGCTCAATAATCTCTGATAAACCATAGCGACGCCTGGTAAAGTACGAGAGATGATAAAATGACGACCCTACTGGAGGGTCGTCATTTGAGGCTTGGTGCGACGATAGGTAATGTTTAGAAATCCTTACGCATTGCTAGTGTCAGTACGATCCTCTGATGCTGTGTCTGTGTTGCTTTCTAGTACAGCAGCGTGCCCGAGTTCTACCGCTCTAGTAAATTCATTTGCAAGTCTTTCCCTCTCAATAGCACCCTCGGGTGTTGTGTCGTCGACAGCATTATATGCTTCTATAATTTCAACAAGATACCGTACTTTATCTGGGTCGTCAATCCCATCACCTTCAAGTGCTCCTCATGGATCCCACAGACCCGAGTGAACATAAACTTCTGACCCTCTCAAAGACGGTTTAGTAGGGTCTTTTTCTTTGAATAACTTAAACCTCTCAAGCATTTCATCTCCCTCGCATGTATTAAATATAACGCAGATTACACTATTAGAATAATATATTGTATAAATAGACGCAAGTATATTCACATGCATTGCTTGACAAGCGCCAAGGGATGCCCCATCATAGTCGATATGAATCACGAGACTCTATCAGAAAAGACAGCTACACCACAGGCAGAGCAAGAACCATCGCCGTCAGACCAGAAGATTGCCGCCTTGACTGTGGTATATGATGCAGTGCGCCGCAGAGCATATGAGAATAGCGAATATAACAATCACGACATCAACGAAGCGACGATTATACTGGGCGACCTCATTGTGTGCGAAGCGTACCTCAGTGCTGGGCTGCCACCTGAGGATCTGCCACTGACTAAGCGGACGGGCTATGATGCGGATAAAACCCTACCAGAGAATATCGACCTTGCCATCGCGGCGTACCTGCCAGACTATGCTGAGAAACTGCCAGGTCTTGGCTATAACGGTAGTGGCTTGGCTGTGAGCTATGATAGATATAACGCATCCGAGGAGACTGAGGAGATACCCGACGCAGCATGGCAAACACTCGAGCTTGATATGTCTGATGAGCCGATGGCAACCGCGCCGCTTGTCGATCCGTTGCGTGCGCTGGTGCTAATGCATCATTATTACAATCTAGTCGTTGCGCCGATTGAATATGGCAGTGAGGGAGGGCCACGCTACGATTGGTCGTCGCCCGATACGCTCAAGACGGCAGGAGTTATTGCACCAGTTGTGCAGTTATGCATGCGAGACCAAACAGTGGTGTACCGCTGCGTGCCGAGATAGTATTATGACACGATGAACCACGCACAGAGCAGTAGTGTGATAGCACAAAATAGCGATGGTGTGTAGGATATGATGGTGGTATAATACTATCATCATGACATGGAACAGCATTACCCCACAAAGATTTGCTGAACTTGTAAATTACTGGGTCAACCAAGATTGGCCACTCACGGAAGATAAGTTGACAGCGGCTATGGAAAAACTAGGCTGGGACGAAAGTGACGCGAGTAGTATTGCTAAAGATATTCCAGTTAATCGCCCGATGCTCATGGTGACCTCTGATCCAGTTGCAGGCCTGAACACTATTTCTTGGAGTCTAACTGACGTAGACATAGTTAGTTCTAGCGCTCGCGATGTTTTTATGAACGATACATTCGTAGGCTACGTTAATGCCGGAAAGGCAGCCTGGGGCGACCCAAAAATTGTTCGCGAGCAGGAGGATGAGACTGCGATATGGACGTCCATTACAGGATGCCAACTACAGCTAAGTAACACCCGTTCATCTGTTGGCATATTTCTTCACTCTCCTCAATTCACACAGATACTAAATGAAGACTAAAAGGAGGCTGACAAGTGCACAATATTAACACAATAACATGGGACGAATTCGCATGCAGAATTTCAGCAATACTCATGCATGCAGAGGATCGCACTCATATAACACTGATATATAATGACAAGAGTGACGAGAACTTAAAGTACATAGAGTACATTATAATGAATGGCGGCATATCGTGTACTCTAAAGAATAAGGAGAATCCTCACTCTTTCTCTCGTTCACTGCCGTTGCTGAGTTCAGAGTATTCATCATTTTCATTACAGTCGATCCACATCCTGCGTGACATCCTTCAGATCAGTGAACCAGCTTCATTGACTTACTACGCATGGCGTGCTCCTGAAGAGCTAGAAGATGGTCGTTACTACTCCGCAGAAGAAGTAGATGAGCTGGACGAGGGCGAGGATCCGCTTGAGGTTGATCTGGGGATTGAGATGGCGTCGAGGCGACCAAATCTATAAATACACCTCATGATCTATCTTGTGTTGTGACCACCACTGTGTCGACTAGCTGATAGACAACAGTCAAGCTCTATTGGCTTTAGCTCTCGCCCTTAATCTTCTCCACCAGCTTGGCTAGTGGCTTGGTGGATTCTTCGCGAGCACGGGCGTTGTGCTCGAGGTAGTCGTCGAGTAGGACTTTGCAGCAGCCAGCGATGGGGATGGAGATGAGACCACCGATGATGCCAAAGATATAGAGACCGATGGTGATGGCAACAAGGACAACTAGTGGCGTGAGATCAATTTTGCGCGACTGAATGGTGGGTGAGATGAAGTTATTCTCGATCTGCTGGTAGATGATGAAAAATGCCGCAAAGATGAGGCCACCTGGCAAGGCATTAAAGGCAAGCAAGAGGGAGATCATCACCCCGGCAATCGTCGCGCCAAACATAGGGATGAGCGCCAAGACGAAGGTAACGGCAATGGTGACGAGCGCAAGATTGCTTGGAATAGCCGAGAAAAAGAGGCTCAGCACAAAGACCGCCGCCCCAGCAAACAGCGCGCCAATACCTGAGATGGTGAGCTGGCCCGTCACATAGCCTGTTACCACGGCATGCATGCGGTGGGCGACCTTCTTGTGGCGCTCCATCGTGGCTTGATCGCGGTAGAGCCCCCAAAAGCGCTCTGCCCAGGCTGGCCCTTCCGTCAGCATCAAGAAGGTGAGGACGAGCACCAAGAACCCTGAGCCGACTGCAGAGAAGACGGAGCTAATGCCGGCAAGGAGGTTGCCGCTAAGGCCACGCGTCCAGGACTCGACACTGCTGCGAGCACTCTCTACTACTTGATCCACCTGCGCTTGGATATGATACTGCTCGGCAAAAGCACCAAAGCTATGCCACTGCTCGCCCGCTGTATGGACCATCCCCGGCAGGGCGTCGACAAACTTGCTCGTCTGCTGGACGATAGGTGGTACCACAAGCACAAGAACCACTCCAAGTAGCGCCACAATGCTAATGAAGGCGAGGGCAGTGCTGAGTGTGCGGCTGCGATTTGGCAAGCGCTCGACGATGGCATTGACCGGCCCATTGAGTGCCAGCGCGAGGAACCCCGCCGTGCCAATCATAATCAAGGCAGTCTGCGCCAGATAAATCGCGAGGATTGCAAAGGCAAAACCAATTACTACCAGCCAAAACCGCACAAAGGTCTTTGTGTCTATCTCTATCCGTACTCTCATGGTCTTTAGTATACCACAATTTGCTGGTGGCCGACGCTATCATTACTCGAATGGAGCGGGAGTAGATGACTCAGTCGGTGCTGAGGGTTGAGTAGCCTGCGGCTGCTGTGGTGGTAGTGGATCAGTTGGTGATGAAGGCTGTGTTGCTGGCTGCACCATAGGCGCCTGCACTGGTGTAACTTGCTGAGTTGGTGGATATGGCTGAGGTTGAGACTGGGGCGGATAATATGGTTGCTGGACGGGTGGTTGTGGCTGACTTGTGTAGCCAACGGGTGGTTGCCCAGGCTGCGCTGTTGGCCGTAATGGGTAGGGGTAACGCGGCTGAGTAGAGTTCTTCTTGCGGGTGCCAGCCCAGATAGCGAAGCCAATTACTGCAATCGCGACCACGATAATTACCATAAAGCAGATGATAAGTATGACAACCGTACTACGTTCGCTTGATGTGAGCGGAGTGTAGGAGTAATCGATGCTAGTATCAGGATTTGTACTTGGGTCTGCATTGCGAGCATCTGGGCTAGGTGTTGTAGTCTGGTCGGTTTCATCTCGTGGTTGATTCTGGGCGGTTGATAGGAATTTTGTTACAAGATAATTACCTGGGTATTTGCTGTTGAGACTACTAAATGACCGTGCTGCAGCGCTGTAGCGCCCAGCAACAAATTCATCGATACCTGTCTGCCATAGTTTGGTGAGTTCACCATTAGTGGCAATGGAGACACGCTGCTTGGTTGCCATAGTTTGTGCGTCTTGTGCATCTCGGGCAATACCGCTACCAAAGCACGATTCTTCTTTCGTGCATGATTCTCGCGCATATGTTGTGATACCAACTTGCTCACCCTTCGCATTAAAAGCAGGGCCACCACTACTGCCAGAAGAGATCTCGGTAGTAGTCAAAATAAGCGAGTGCCCGCCGCCATCACGCAGTGTCCTGCTTGTCGTACCAGTAGAAACGGTGGGTATGGTGCGAGACTGCTTAGTGCTAATGCCACCATCAACAAGCGCTGGGTACCCTACTGCAGTAATGCGGTCGCCGTTTTGGACTGAGCTGAGCGACGACAGCTGTTGGATCGTTGGGAATGTACCGCTCATCTTGAGGAGTGCAACGTCGGTATATCGAGACGAGAGATCGACATCACCTGTATCAACTTCTTTGTCAATGAGTGTCGCAGTTTTGTTGGTGGCAGATTTTTGCCAGGTATTTTCTTCTGTAAGGCGGATTGGATCATCAGACGTCTGGATAACGTAGTCGGTGCGACTGTTACTTACTGTAATGTTAGATTTTGGCACAAGCTGCAGATAGGCTATAAGCTTTTGGGCGGCAGCCATATCATCGTTTTCGACTTGGCTGATAAGCTCGCGTATCTGCGTCTCAGTTGCATAACCCGCTCCAGTGACAAATTGGACATAGTTATCCCACTCTTGTTGGGAGGTTGGGAAGGCATTGGCAAGGAGATCAGTATCGGTTGTTTCGACAACGTGGCCATTAGTGACAACAACGCCATCCGATGACACGATCGACCCACTCCCAATGCCGCCATTACAAGCCTTTGCTAGTGCGAGAGTATTACTCTGGACGCGAAAGGTGAGGCGAGCACAGCGCATTGCACCAACTCTAACTGTTGCTAGCTGATTTTTTGCTACCACACTGAGCATAATGTCGTCGCCGACTGTGCCGTGGATGTTAGCGGTGTCGGTTGGTCTATTGGCTGCAGCTAGGCGTGCGATCACGGGCTGGCTAGAAGATAGCGCACCGTCCTGTGGCTGCGTATAGGAGACGCGAGAGATTACATTTTGCCAGGTAGTGAGCGCATCGCGGTCATTGGCAGGTAGGTTGGTTACGGCAAGCCAATATGGTCGGTCGTGCTGGACGGTTAGGTAGTAGTAGGATTGTCGCCAGATAGTGAGCTGACCATTAAGAGCTTTGAGGCGATGTTTGACGTGAAGCTCACGATATTTTTTGCCTGCGATAGTAATAGCGCGTTCGTTGATCTCATCATCACGTCCAGCATGAGCAAGGCTTTTGCGTTTCTCTTGGGTGATGATGTCAAGGTTAGACTTCCCCTTGTACTCAGGGATGCTGTCTTTGCTACCGAAGTAATTTTTGTTACGGTTAGCGGTAATAGTAAGTTGTGACTGCTGCGCAGCGGCTGGCTGTGGTGTACTAGACGTCTTGTTAGTGAGGTGTAGGGTAATGATGCCGTAGTTGCGTGCCTCTTGGAGTTGATCGCCATTATATGTTTGCCCCTGAAATGTTCCTGGCTCACTGTTGGGATTTTGGACAATCCCCTCTGCTGTCATAACTCCTGGGTCGTACTCTAGACTAAAACCCAACTGTGAGGTGATGCGACGCTGCTGCGTTTGGGTATTTGTCTTGGTAAGAAGGTCGATTGTTTTTTTGCGGCCATTGGGTGACTGAGCACTTGGCTGCGATACTAAATAGAGAGCAATAACACTCCCTACAAGCAGGGTAATACTCACACCAAGTGCAACAAAAAGCATCGGGCGCCGCCGCCCCTGAAAAATAGAAAAACGATGTGTCATAATGACACACTATAGCATACTATAACACACTGTGCCATAACCGAGAGAGCTTTAATTATTAATCGGCCGGGTTATCAACTCTTGTCTGTAAAAAGTGTGGTATTTTTCATTGAAAATGAAATATCACTACGGGTGGCCTGGTTACTTTAGTGTGCTTACTCTACAATCACTGTCATCCGCACCATCAAACACAGCAAGACAAGTCCTGTGCCAGCTAGCACTGAGACAGCAATAGTCATGCGGTTGGGGTAGTAGTCGACCGTCTTGGGTTGCTTGGTTTGACGTGATGAGGGGTGAGTGGCTGATGCACTAGTGCGCTTCGATGATTTTTTGGCTGCTGCCTTGGTTTTGGTTACAGTGGTGTGTGGAGCTTTTGTCATGGCTCTAGTATACGCTGATGTACAGTGATTTGTCCAGAATGCTTATGCTTGGTGTGCTATAATAGATCTATTATGACATACCATGCCAAGACCCCTCAGCAGACGATGGCCGACCTATCGTCTGGCGTCCGTGGTCTCGATGACGCTGCTGTGGCTGAGCGGCTGGAACACTACGGCCCTAATATCATCCGCGTTGTGCATGAGCCACTGTGGCGGCGGCTCATCAAGCCATTTTGCTCGGTGTTTATGCTGGTGCTGTTTGCGGCAGCGGCGATTAGTTTCTTCCACCAGGCGGTGGTGGACGGGCTGATTATTTTGGCGATTATTGTGGTGAGTGCACTGATCGATTATACGCAGCAGCTCTCTACCGAGCGCATCGTTCGCTCACTGCAAAAGCACGCTCCCCTGCAGGTACGCGTCCGTCGACATGAAGGTGAGCAATCACTTGATGCGGAGCAGCTGGTGCCAGGTGATGTTATTATCGTGGAAGAGGGTGATAAGATTCCGGCCGATGCGCGGGTGCTCGAGGCGCGCTCGCTCCGGGTGGATGAATCACAGCTGACGGGTGAGTCGCTCCCGATCGAGAAGAATAGTGCGGTTCTCCCTATGGCAACGGCGCTCTATGAGCGGCGGAATTGTTTGTATCAGGGGTCATTTGTGATTGGTGGCAGTGCGCTTGCTATTGTGACGGCAACCGGAAATGCGACTGAGTATGGTAAACTGGCTGCTCTCTCGAGTCACCCACGTGAGGCGAGCCCAGTGGAGCGGACGATTGATAAGCTGGTGAGCCAAATCATCATCGTTGTGCTAGTGGCATCAGTGGTGGCGTTGGGGCTGGCACTGTGGCGTGGTATGGAGCTTACGGCGGCGCTGCAGTTTGTGATAGCGCTTGCCGTTAGTGCGGTGCCGGAGGGGCTGCCAGTAGCGATCTCGGTGATTTTGGCCATTGGTATGCAGCGGATGGCGCGGCGCAAGGCGCTGGTGCGGACGATGGCGGCAATTGAGACAATTGGCGTGGTGACGACAATCGCCACAGACAAGACGGGAACTCTTACGCGCAATAAACTCACCGTCCAGGCCGTCTGGGCGCCAGGCAATCGTACTGAGCCACTACTCCAGACGCTGGCTGGCAGCACCTTGCCCAATAGCCGGAGCAAGATGTATGACCCGCTCGATCGAGCCTTTGCCGCCTATTGCAATGAGCAGCGCGTCTCGCGGCCGCAGCGCCGGACGGGTTTGACGCTCTTTCCCTTTGAGCACAAGCTGGCGATGAGTGGCACACTCCAGGCAGTTGGTACTGGGCAATATCGCCTGTGCGTAAAGGGTGCGCCAGAGGCGATCATTCGCCATGCCCGACTTTCCAGCACAGATAAGCGCGCGACGCTCCAGGCTTTGCAGCAGCTCACGGGGCAGGGGCATCGAGTGATTGCCTTGGCGTATACGGCGCTTCGCGCGCCGATTGATTCGCTAGAGCAGCTGCCGGCGCGCCAGGGGTTGCAGTTTGTTGGGTTGGTTGGTGTGGCAGATAGTGTGCGGCCAGAGGCTCGGCCGTCGATTGCTCGGGCTCGCCAAGCGGGCATCACAGTGCGGATGATTACCGGCGATCATTTTGAGACGGCGTATCAGATTGGGCGGCAACTTGGCCTTGTACGGGGGCGTGATGAGGTATATGATTGCCGGCGGCTTGACCAACTAAGCGACGGTGAGCTGGCTACTGTGGTGGCCCGGGCGCGCGTCTTCTCGCGGGTCATACCAGAGCATAAGCACCGCATCCTCACAGCGCTCAATGCGACGGACATTACTGCCATGACGGGCGATGGCGTCAATGATATCCCCGCGCTGACCAATGCCAATGTTGGCATCGCGATGGGCTCGGGAGCGCAGATAGCACGCGATGCTGGTGATATTATCCTGCTCGATAACAACTTCCGCTCCATCATCAGTGCCGTACATGAGGGGCGGACGATCTACGCTAATATCAAGCGCATGGTGGTGTATTTACTTGCGACGAATCTTGGTGAGGTGCTCGTGTCGATTGGCTCGCTGCTGGTGGGCCTGCCTATCCCACTCTTGCCCGTGCAGATCTTGTGGGTCAATTTGGTAACGGATACAACGATGGTCATTCCGCTTGGCGTCGAGCCAGGCTCGCCCCAGGCAATGCGGCGGTCGCCGTACCACCCCAAGGCGCCACTGCTCAGCCGCTTTATGCTGAGCCGGGTTGGGCTCATCGCAGTAGTGATGGCGGTTATCACATTGGGGCTCTACAGCATGTATTATCACTCGCATGGCGAAGGGTATGCCCGCACTATTGCCTTCTGTGCGCTGGTGGTAATGCAGTGGGCCAGCGCTCTCGCTGCCCGCAGTGATTACGAGCCTGTCTGGCGACGCGCTCGGCGGTGGAGCACAGCATTTTATGGTGGCTTGGCAGTATCGATTGTACTCCAGCTGGTCGCATTGTTTGGGCCGCTTGAGCAGTGGCTCCATGTGGCGCCTATCTCGTGGAGCGATGGTGTCTTTGTCTGGATCGTGGCGTTCTTCGTCCCACTTGCGATTATCGAAGGGCACAAGTGGCTTGGCCGCACCTACTTTGGCAAAGGGCACGCTGTGGTGCGTTCGCGTCGACGGCGGTGATGCATGTTTAATGTATATAGCCTAAACCTAAAGCTTAAATAGCAAGACTCATCAATCTTCACGCCCTACCCGAATGAAGTAGAGGAGAGACTAATGCTGAGGAGGAAGTATAGAGAGACAGTGTGAGCAGCGGGTGAAGTTTTGGGATTCAGGTGCTTATAGCTTGGCATATTCTCCTAGTAGCTATAGCGGTAATAAAAAATAGCCTGCCTCTGCAGACTAAAAATGCTATATGGCTGGGGTGGAGGGATTCGAACCCCCGCATGACGGGACCAGAACCCGTTGCCTTACCACTTGGCGACACCCCATCGCTGTAGATACTGTAGCACAGGCAGGGGTGGTTTTCAAGCTGTTTGCATCGAAACTACGCGGCTTTATCGTATTGCCCACTCACCCTCTTTCTTGTCGTTCATTCTCTCATTGCGCTAGCGGGGAGTGAATAGAGAGTGTAACCTTAGCAGGCATTATTGACCAAGATGGCAGGTGTGTAATCTAGGAGTATTAAAATTCATCCTTCACTTCGTGTGCAACATATAGCGCCGCCAGTGCAAACAACAGCGACATGAGTGACACCAGCACGGCCAGTGGCATCATAAATATATTGAGGATGAAGCCAATCACCGCAAAGAGGCCAATCACTAGCGCACTACACACCGCAAGCACCCAACCCTGTTTGCGCCGTTCGCGCAAGGGGAGGACTGCAAGGCCAGCAATGATTCCTTGAGTAATAACGCACAGCAATGCCACGACGAGATAAACTCGCCGCGTAGTCAGCGACGAAGATGCTTGTGGCGCAACCATCATCAGCAAAGTACCCACCTTTGATGTAAAAGCCTGATACAGCTGGATAAGCAAAGATACGCCGTACCCAGCATTAACAATCGCAACCAGCAGCATCATAATCCAGAGGTTATCACGGAACCACTGCTTCATGGCAGCGCTCATGCGGGGGAGGGGTTGGCAAAGTTTGGTGAGAGTAGTCGTCAATACATCAATCATAATGCTAGTATATCATCTTGGGATAAGTCGTCAATTTTGCTCCTGAGCGAGTAGAATATCTCCCCAGAATTACCGGCAAATATGATAAAATATCTCCATGAAAGCAGAGCGGCTGCAAACAATGACATTTAAAATCACCGGTGGGAGCACAGTATGCCTCAACAGCCGGATTGTTGTGCAGCAAGCGCTGCGTGAGATTGCCTGGCGAGCGGGACTCTCAGCGGTACGCTCGGTGAGCCACGACTATGTACCGTATGGTATTGGTGTGGCGCTTCTTTTGCCCGAAGCGCATATTGCAGCGCGTACTTGGCCCGAGACCGGTCTGGCATACGTGACGATGACAACCTGCCAACCAGTTGAAAATGAGACGATCTCTAGCCTCGAACGCGTTCTAGGCGCTGCCTTTGTCGCAGAGCAGGTCGAGACGGGTGTGGTGAATTTATAGCCGCAGGGTAGGGCAGAGTACTCTCTCTAATGGGCTAATGTTCGCCGTCTCAGCAAATCTATTGAACAAATTGCGTACATACCTTGTCAAAATACATGTCCCATGCTATAATCAAAGCGCGTCATTATGGCATTTTTTACGACGTTTTTTACGATAATTTTGCAGTGGTATGTGTGGGTGCCAGTGGTGATCCTCCTCGGTTATTTGACGTGGCGCAACAATCGGCAAGTTGATGTGCTGCGCGAGGTCGAGAGCGAACTGCTTATCCTCGAGATCCCCCGTGCTAATGACAAGTCTGAGCTCGCAGCTGAGCAAATGTTTGCCAGCCTCCACGGTATCTTGCGTGATGCACGCGAGCTCAAGATTAATGATGGCTACCAAGAGCATCTCAGCTTTGAGATTGCGTCAGTCGGTGGGCAGATTCAGTTTTATGTCTGGACGCCGCGTGCACTACGCAACTTCGTTGAGAGTCAGGTTTATTCGCAGTATCCCACGGTGCAAATTCGCACCGCCACTGCCGACTATACAGCGCACGAGCAGCAGCACCATGTCGTCTATACAGCAGAGGTTGTGTTGGCAGAGAGTGAGTTTTTGCCGATCAAGACCTTTCAGAGCTTTGAGGTTGATCCACTAGCCGGTATTACAGGTACATTAGCCAAGTTGGAGGATACGGATGATGAGATTTGGATCCAAATTTTGGTGCGCCCCGTGGCAGATGACTGGCACAAAGCATCCGATGCGTGGGTGAGGCGCGTGCGCGGTGGCGGGCTGTTTGGTGACGCATTTCACCCCAAGGCGCGGTGGTTTAGCCAGTTCCTCATGGCGCTGTGGCAACCACCCGAAGGCAACATGACGACAGTGACGGAGCTCTCCGATCGTGACAAAACCCGCATCGCCGAGGCCGAGAAAAAGGCCGCCAAGCTGGGTTACCAGGTCAAGATTCGCGTTGTATATCTTGGCGATAGTACCACTGATGCGCGGCTGCGTATGCAGGCAATCATCGGCACCTTCAAGCAATACAACAGTACCAACCTCAACGGCTTCACCATGAGCCACGACAGCTTCCGCAAGGAAGATCTCAACCGCTACAAGCTGCGCCTCTTTGCTGACCGCGGCTTTTTGCTTAATATTGAGGAGATGGCGAGTGTTTTTCATTTGCCGCACACCAATGTCGAGACGCCCAACATCGTCTGGGCAAGCAACAAAACCGCCGAACCGCCAAATCGCTTACCTGTCCTCACTGGTCATGCGGCTGACGACGAGAACATCTCGGCCTTTGGCCTGACCAACTTTCGCGGGATCAACCACCAGTTTGGTATGTTGCGGAGCGATCGCTCGCGCCACGTCTATATCATCGGCCAGACGGGGGCGGGGAAGAGTGGCCTGCTGGAGCTCTTTGCCTTGAGTGATATTTATCATAATCAAGGCTATGCTATTATTGACCCGCATGGCGATTTTGCGATTGAGAATATGAAGTTCATCCCCGAAGCCCGGCTGGATGACGTGGTGTATTTTAATCCCGCAGACGTCGAGCACCCGATTGGCTTTAACCCACTGGAAGTTACCAACCCAGCGCAGAAATCGACGATCTCATCAGAGGTGATTGGTGTGCTCAAGCGGATGTTTGGTGACAGTTGGGGGCCGCGGCTGGAATATATTTTGCGCTATACTATTTTGGCACTACTCGATCGGCCCGAGCCTACCATGCTTGATATCACCCGCATGCTGACGGATAAAAAATTCCGCAAAGAGACGATCGGCTACTGCAACGATGTAGTGGTGCGGCAGTTCTGGAATGTGGAGTTTGCCAGCTGGTCGGAGAAGTTCCAGACAGAGGCCATCGCACCAGTGCTCAACAAGGTGGGGGCCTTTACGGCGAACCCCATTATCCGCAATATCATTGGTCAAACGCACTCGTCGTTTAATATTCGCCAGATTATGGACGAGGGCAAGATCTTGGTAGTGAATCTGTCGAAGGGGTTGATTGGCGAGGATAATGCGGGGATTCTTGGTTCATTTTTGGTGACGAAGATCCAGCTGGCGGCGATGAGTCGGAGTGATATCCTCGATATCCATGACCGGCGGCCATTTTATCTCTATGTCGATGAGTTCCAAAACTTTGCGACCGACAGCTTTGCTACCATTCTGAGTGAGGCACGCAAGTATGGACTCAACCTCACCGTAGCCAACCAATACATCTCGCAGATGGAGCCAACGGTGCGCGATGCGGTCTTTGGCAACGTCGGGACAATGATTAGCTTCCGCGTCTCGCCGGACGACAGCCCGATCCTTGCCAAGCAGTTTGAACCGCAGTTTGAGGAGAACGACCTCACCCAGATGCATAATCGCAACTTCATCATCAACATGGTGATTAATGGTGAGAAGGCACCAGCCTTTAGTGCGACTACGCTTAATTTGCCTGAGGCTAAGCGGAGCCATTTGTCGCGCATTATTGAGCATAGCCGTGAGCTGTATAGCCAGTCGCGCCAAACGGTGGAGGATACCATCAATGAGCGGATTCACCCGGGCAGTACAGGGGTGAGTGTGACGCTGGCGGGACAAGCAGGCACTTCAGTAGCATCATCGGCCACCGCCACGGGCGAAGGCACCGCCAAGCGCCGTCGACGTCGCCGACGCAAGCCAGCTGGTGGCGAAGCACGCGATGAGCAGGCGACTACTGGGCAATCAAGTGCTCAATCTAGTAAGCAGGTGAAGAAGCCTATTGCTCCCAGTAAAGCTGCCAAGCCAGCCACTCCTTCTCCAGGCAAAAAGCCAGCGAGTACCGCATCTAAGCCAGCCGCACCACGAGACCCATCACTTCTCTCCATTCAGCACGCTAAGCCGCGCACCACGATTCCAGCTCAGCTCTTGCACCACCAACCGCATACGGTGCAGCCTCAGTCAGATGGCCCAGTGCCACTGGCTGAGCAGCCTGATAGTACAGCCTCAGCGCATGCGCACGATGAGCTTGATGACCCAACCTTCTTTGCTTTGCGCTAGAATATGTAACGCTAATTTCTCTTAGGTCACTATTGCATTACCTTACCCTAGAGGAGTGTGAGGGGTGTAGCGAATTTTCTTCTCAACACGAAGGTATAATATGATCAGACTTAAGAAAACCCTCGAGTGGGTAGCATGGTGAAGTAGCGCGAGGTAGGCCTTGGGTAGCCAATGTAAACACCACAGAGGTAATCACGCGAAAAAGCCTCCTTATCCTGTGCATAACTCCGCTACCTCGCCTCACTAACCAATGTGGGTTATGCTATAATGGAGAGGATAAACGGAAATACGGGACATGACGGCAGTAATTTGTGTAACAAATCAAAAAGGTGGTGTTGGCAAAACGACAACAGCGATTAATGTTGCCTACTATTTGGCAAAGGCCGGCAAGAAAACCCTCGTCGTCGATTTCGACCCGCAGGGCAATGCCACGAGCGGCCTTGGCATTGATAAGCAGCTGCTCGATGCTACCATGACAGAGGTCGTCAAGAGCGAGAAGAAACTTGCCGATATCATCCAGCCCACCGAGCACAAGAATCTCTTCATCGCGCCCGCTCTGCCGCAGCTGGCCAATGCCGAGGTAGAACTGGCCAAGGCGCAGCACCGCTTTAGCCGTCTCAAAGGGGCGATCGATGAACTAACTGGCTACGACTATATCATTATCGATAGCCCACCAAGCCTGAGCCTTCTCACCGTCAATGGGCTCATTGCCGCACGCTATGTGCTCTTGCCAGTCCAGGCGGAATTCTATGCGTTGGAGGGGCTCGGGCAGCTGCTCGAGACAATGAAGCTGGTGCGCAAAAATATGAATCCAACACTTGATCTTATTGGGGTACTACCTACCATGGTAGATGGTCGCACATCGCTCTCGAGCCAGGTCTTGGCTGAGATTGCAAAGCATTTTCCGGCGAAGGTGTTTGCGGAGTCTATCCCGCGCAATGTTCGCCTGGCTGAGGCTCCGAGCCATGGTGCGCCGATTGGGGCATATGACCGCTTTAGTCGAGGCGCACGGGCGTACAAAGCCGTGACGAAAGAAATAATCGAACGAACGGGGGTATAAATGGCAAAACGAGGTTTAGGGCGGGGGTTTGATTCGCTGATTCCGGCGGAGTTGCTGGACGAATCGTTCGACCCAACCGCCGACCAAGACGACCGGATTAGTGACCTGCGCCAAATCAAACTTGCAGAAATCATGCCCGACCCCACTCAGCCACGCCGGGTGTTTGACGAAACGCTGCTCGATGAGCTCGCTGAGTCTATCCGTGTTCATGGTGTGCTGCAGCCTATCGTTGTTACCCCTGATAACAAAGGCAACTATGTCATTGTGGCTGGTGAGCGGCGCTACCGAGCTGCTACCAAGGCGGGGCTGGAGAAGATCCCGGCACTGGTGCGCACGTTGTCTGATCAGCACAAGCTCGAGCTCTCTCTTATCGAAAATATCCAACGCCAAAACCTCAACGCCATCGAGACCGCCACGGCGTATCTCAAGCTGCGCGATCAATTCAACCTCACGCTCGAGCAGATCGGCCAGCGCGTTGGTGGCAAGTCACCCAGTGCGGTGAGCAACACGCTGCGTCTCTTGCGCCTGCCCGAGGTAGTGCGCCAAGCAGTAGTTGATGGCAAGCTGAGCGAGGGGCAAGTCCGGCCATTGATTAGCCTGGATGAAGCGCAGATTGCAGATATTCTACCCAAGATTATTCAGGAAGAGTGGAGCGCGCGGCGAATCGAGCAGTACCTGGCCATTCTTAAGCGCACCGAGGCAAGTGACTCTGCCCAAAAGACCGCCAAGGCCCAGCGCCCAGCGCCACCACCACAGTATACGGCTGCCAGCCAGCGCTTTGAGCAGCAGCTGAGTGCACCAGTCCAGATCCGTGGCAACCGCCGTGGGGCAGGGCAGATCGTTATCCGTTTTACGAGCGACGATGACTTCGAGCGGATTATTAGTTTGCTTGAGCATACGCAGGGTGAGAAGTAACGAAATAGAGCATATCCCATATATGCAATAAACCTTCTTATGACAAAGAAGGTTTATTTATTGTGGTCAAAGACTGCTAATGAATACAATACGAGTTCTCTGTAATAGTGAATATATACCAAAAATATTCATATCCTGGGCGAAAAGGTCTGGAGATAATAGCCAGTTTTTTGTTCATAACTGGCTAGGCTATGATGGGGCTCAAGCAAACGAAGAATAAGAGAAATCCAAACACTAAACAAAGTTTGTTTGCAAGAGTAAAAGCAACAAGATGAGTTAGTAATATTATACCTGGAACCCTTGAACCTTCGTCAGTGGCCAGAGGCGCAGGCTAACGGGGCCAATCACATCATAGAGTGGCACGGTGCCGAGGCCATTGCGTGAGTCGAGCGAGTAGCTGCCTTGACGGTGATCACCCGCTACAAAAATCGATCCTTCGGGCACCGTTACCTCTGTGTCGCCACTGGTGGGAGAGCCAGGGCCATCCCAGCTGTCGTCGGGGTGAAAGCCCTGTGGATGCTCTTTATTATAGACAGTCAGCGTCCCATCCTTGACGGTAACGCGCTCGCCCGCAAAGGCAATGACGCGCTTAACGAGGTTCATATCCTCGCTGCCTGGACTGTAGAGCGGGTTCTTAAAGACGATGATCTGCCCTCGCTTGGGTGTGTATGAGTTGTTTTGCAAATGCGCCATCGTGACGGGCAGGCGATTGACAATCAGCCGGTCGCCGGTGTAGAGCGTCTGCTCCATGCTTGGGCCAGTCACGCTAAAGCTACGAAATACAAAGGTATTGATAAGGAGTGTGCCAACAATGACGCACACCACAAAAATTACAAAGCCACCGATATCCTTGAGCCTGGGGTGGCGGGTCAAAAAACTTGCTTCCATCATGAAGTATTATATCACTAAATGCGGGCAGAGGGGAGGAATAATTGCAATGTATGCGCTCCGCCACCGACCTAGCGGAGCGCATACTGTGAGGCTCGACGATAGATCAAGATGACGGAGCGGGGTTTCCGCCCGTAAGGAGCAGCTGATACTGCTCGGGAGAAAGGGTTATGGTAGCGCGAGCATGGCCCTCTGTAAAGGCTCCCTGAATAACTTCAGGTAGGCTTACACTATCCGTGGTGCTAACAGAAGACTTCTCGAGCGTCCTGTGGCAGTACCACCAGCCGAAGCTGACACGTGCATGGCACGAGCTATAGTCCTCTCTGACGACGTAATTGTGGCCCGCATTAATATCTGAATCGATATGGATGCTAACAGAAGACTTTGCTTCGTTTGATTGAACAAACGTTATCTTAGATGTTGGAATCTCTAAGATATAGCTCTCGCCTTGCGATGCAAAGCCGACAGAAATAGCGGTAGCTGGCGTCCATGAGCCACTGCCATGAACGAAGAAGAAGTTCCCGTTCACTGCCATACTGCCAGACGTACCGGCAAAGCGTTGACCTAACTTAAGCGGATATTGAGTATCCGACTCAAGCCCGTAGTGGGAGGTGACCTGTGCAATAGTAGCAGAGGCACGCTTTGTTTTGGTATCAAAACTGGACATCGTATATAGCACCGCATTTGCTACCCCGTAGAGGACAAGCATAGTAGCGACTACCTTTGTAAAAAATCCTACTGTGGTGGATTGATTACTTTCCTTGTCATCTTGTTCTAACACAAGGCCTACAGCCATAAAGAGTCCAACAATAGTTGCAACAATCGCTGCAAATGCCGAGAATAGCCAGACAATCATGATGATCAGCTACTTTCTTTTTCTCTAATAACTCTGGGTGGAAACGTACCATCTCCTGCGGGTCGGCGCAAAAGATTAATATATATATATCAATATATGACAGGCGTGTCAAGACTATGGCGAAATATTGGTTGGGCGAGGCGGGGCTTTGCCGTTTGTGTGAAATACTTCTTTTTGTCGATGCTTGTAGTATGATGCCGCACGACCACAGTCTCTCGCGGCATTTTTGGCTTGCAAAGTGCAAGTTTGGGCGCGGTTTCGTATTTATTTTTTGGGGCAGATCCAGTATAGTAGAGAGAGTTTATGGCGGGTCGCAATTCGATAGATGGTTTTCGGTCGCAAAGTAGCGGGGCGGTGGATAGGCGCCCTCGCTCGCTTCGGCGTGCCGATGGCTCGATGCCGCGGATGGGTCGCTCGATGACGGGCACGGCTGGCTCTAGTCGCAGCTTGGCCACAGCAGAGCAGCCGAGGAATTATGCACCACGCCGCAGTGCGTCTATCAGCACCAACAACCCCAGTAGTAGCCTAACCGACTTCGACATCAACCCAAGCGATAACATATTTGCTGACCTCGAGCAGGGCAGTGGCAAGCGAGGCCGTAAAGGCCGCAAGAAACCGCAATCGACGCGGAGCAAATGGATCAAGCGTATCATTATCGCTCTCGTCATCATTGGTGTGGGCTTTGGTGCGATGCTGCTGTGGCGGGCTTTTATGGCGAGCTCACATATCTTTAAGGGTGATATCTTTGGCTTGATTCAGCAAAAGGAGCTCAAGGCAGATAGTAATGGCCGGAGCAATATTCTCTTGCTTGGTACATCGGAGGATGACCCAGGCCACGAGGGGTCGTATCTGACTGATTCCATCATGATCTTGAGTATTAGCCAGAGCAAGAAGGATGCCTATATGATTAGTATCCCGCGCGACCTCTACGTCAAATATCGCCGGTCGTGTAACTCTGGCAATGCAGGTAAGATCAATGAGTACTTCAACTGCGTCAATAGCGATTGGTCGAGCACCGAGGCAGAGGATGAGCGCCAAGCGGCTTCGCGCAAGTTCTTTGGCAATATTGTGGGGCTAGACTTGCAATACAGTGTGCATGTCAATTACACTGTGCTGCGCGACCTGGTCTCGGCATTGGGTGGCATCAAAGTGACGATCGAGAGCCGTGACCCTCGTGGCCAGATGGATGGTAACTTCGACTGGAAGTGTCGGGGCGGAAACCCTCGCGCGAGCCACGCCACGATGGTCAAGAACTGCCCGCCGAATGGTCACTTTATCGACTACCCCAATGGGCCAGTTGATCTCGATGCTGAGCATGCGCTCTACTTGGCGCAGGCACGCGGTGCCTCGGGCATATCCTACGGCTTCGAGCAGTCTAACTTCGACCGCGAGAAGAACCAACAGAAGGTGCTCGTGGCTATCAAAGAAAAGGCAACGAGCGCTGGCACCCTGACGAACTTTGGTGCGGTGACGGGGATCATTGATGCACTAGGTAAGAACCTCCGTACCAACTTTGAGACAAGTGAGATCCGTACGCTTATGTCGCTGGGGCAAAATATCAAGAGTGACGCTATCAAGAGTGTGAGCTTGCTCGGTACGCCTGTTGGCGACCTAGTGGTAGCACAGACAGTTAACGGTATTAGCTCGGTTATACCCGCAGCCGGCACATACGACTACAGCCAGATCCAAGCGTACATCAACAAGACACTCAATGCCACAGAGGTATCTAAAGAGTCGGCCCATGTCGTCGTCCTCAATGCATCAGGTGCATCAGGGGTAGCCAAGCGCGAGGCAGACAAGCTAGAGAAGCTTGGCATGGTTATTGACAGCATTGATAATGCTCCAAGCAGCGGCAGCGCAGGGAGTAACAAGATCTACCAAGTGGCTGGGAGAGCTAGCGCACCGCACACGAAGGCCAAGCTAGAGTCGATCTATCATGCTCAGGCTACTACTGGCACACCACCAGTGACTACTAGTAGCCACACGCAGTTCGTTGTCGTGGTTGGCCAGTCCACGACGGGTACTTCGTCGGCAATTAGCAATTAGTGAATGGTACTTTAATAAGCCGATAAGCTTCTGTGTTCGGCGTATAGTTACAAGGCCGTGCAGAGTAAGTATTAGCTCTTAACCTTCGAATCAGAGTAGATCATTATAATAACTCTTTCCTCCGTCGAGTAAGATAGCGAGAAGGGGGTTATTTCCATCTGTGAAGTACAAAAACGGTGATTTGCCGATTGTATAGCACCACTGCTATTGCCAAATATGGTAGTGTTTGTACGGTTTTACATTACCCAGCCTTAGCTTTACCTACGACGAGTTGTGCGGCTAAGCTGCGAGATACGAAAATTCTACCGTCTTATCGCCCATGCCAAAACTGTTGCGTCTTCGTCCACTCAGGATCCTGAGTGGAGAGCTTTGCGTTATTGAGTTCATTCCAACATCGCTCAATGCCGGTACGAAAGAGTGATTCCTGAACCTGGATCGACGAGCCATTCACAATGCGGTGCGGCAAACCATGGCCAGCAAAGCACTGAGCAGCTGCATCGAATAGCTTGCGATCGGTCACTTGCCGTACATTCAGTACCTCTTTGTACGAACCTGATGGGAAGTGTCGTGGTATCTCGCTGCTAATGTAGCCAGTCAAAGCAAAGGCAGTCACCGGTACGGTAATAACGAGGAGAGGTGCGAGGACGGCGGCGGCCACCCAGTGTTGCTTGGTGTTGCGAAAATGGAATTTGCTTGTCATATATAGTAAGTATAGAGCGTATAGTATGGCTATTGTCAAACAAAGCAAATACTGCCTGAATCTTATAATTCTTCTTCCTCAGTATTTGTTTCACCTTCCTTCTGATAAATTGCAACAAGAGCTAGCGCTCCTCGGGCATCAACTCTCTTACACTTATCTAAAAAAGCACATTTATTACAATCAATTTCACGCTCCACCGGAGGAAATGCGAGAGAAGCGGCGTGCGATCTTATGGTGAGACTCTGCAAACTGAGGCGTAGCAAGACAAACTACTGAACTAACACAGTCAGTACAGTAGAGAGTAGAATGTTCTCGCCCTAGGCTCTTATTTTTTCGCCCAAAATGGTATAATAAAAGGCAATGGATTTTTTGCATGGTACACATCGTCAGTCTCGGGTCAGTGAGGTCGTTTATGTGGCGCTCAATCTTGGGCTTGCGACGCTGCTATTTTTGATCGTCCTAGAGGTGCAGTCGCCTTGGCTCGCGTTGGCACTGGTGATTGCGAGCAAGTGGCGCGCGCTCGCAGTGCGGCCACGCTTTTGGCTTGCCAATATTGTGGCAAATATGATCGACCTCACGGTAGGCATTAGCGTCGTGATGCTGATGTATGCTGCGAGTGGAGTGATCTGGCTACAGGTTATCTTGGCAGTGCTGCATGCACTGTGGCTGGTGGTACTCAAGCCACGATCGGATCGCCGCTCGGTGGCTATTCAGGCGGGCGTTGGCGTCTTTGTTGGGGCGACAGCTCTTGCTATGAGCTCCTACCGGTGGGATGCTGCCCTGGTTGTGCTACCGCTGTGGGTACTGGGGTACTGTGCTGCACGGCATGTTCTCGGTAGCTATGAAGAACCACTCACACGTACCTACGCACTCATTACTGCGACAGTCTTTGCGGAGCTTGGCTGGGTGAGCTACCACTGGATGTTTGCTTATACCATCTCTGGCCTAGGGGCGATCAAGCTTGCACAGTTGCCGCTCTTTTTGGTGCTCTTTGGCTTTGTGTGTGAGCGTGCCTATAATAGCTACTACCAGCATGGTGTGGTGCGCGGGGCGGATATCGTCTTGCCGTCTACGTTGGCGGTTGGGCTTGTGCTGACGCTTTTGCTGTTGTTTAACAGCCTGAGCGCCACTGGCCTTGCGTAGCCGAGGCAAATGAGAAAGGGGTAAGGGGAAAAGAGGTTATGAATCAACAACCGCAGATGACAGCGCAAGACCAGCGGGCGGCGCGTGCCATGCGTCAATCAAAAATCATGTCTATTATCGCAGCGGGTGCACTTACCCTTGTCTTCGTTGTGGCAATGGCAATGTGGGTTTATTTGCGGGCGATTGACCGCAATGCGACTGTCACTGAGCGAGACCAAGTTAGCACCGATGGTAACCTCGCTCCCACCGCTGACGAATCTGCAGTAGCCAATGTCGCCGATAAAGCATCAAAGAGCGTCGTGTCTATCATCACCAATATCGAAGAATCATCATCGCTCCGCACGACCACTCGCCAATCAGCGGCGGCGGGTACGGGCATTATTGTCAGCAAAGATGGTTACATCGTCACGAACAAGCACGTTGTGTCTAAGGCGAGCTCTATCCGTGTTATTGCTTCGGACGGCACGCGGTATGATGACGTCCGAGTCGTGGGGGAGGACCCACTCAATGACATTGCCTACCTCAAGCTTGAGGTAGGCAATACGGTGCTCACGCCACTGTCGCTCGGTGACTCAGCAACGGTGCGGGTAGGGCAGTCGGTTGTGGCAATCGGCAACGCACTGGGCCGCTACCAAAACACCGTCACCAGCGGTATCATCTCTGGCAAAGGGCGGCCCGTAACGGCGTCTACCTCAGGCAATAGCACCCAGCGAACGGAGAGCCTGACTGATCTCATCCAAACCGATGCCGCCGTGAATTCTGGCAATTCTGGTGGGCCATTGCTTAACCGCTCGGGGCAGGTGATTGGCATCAATGTAGCAGTGGCAACAAACGCTCAGGGCATTAGCTTTGCTATTCCTGTCAATGCGATGAAGGGGACGCTCAAGTCGGTCCTAGCGGGTAAGGGAGTGCGCCGGGCCTACCTTGGGGCGCGCTATGTGATGCTCACGCCAGATATTGCTAAGCAGGTCGGTACTTCGGCGAAGGAAGGCGCGTATGTGATGACAAGTGGCGACAAAAGCGCGATTGTAGCAGGTAGCCCAGCTGATAAAGCTGGCCTCCGTGAGAAGGACGTCATTACCAAGATCAATAGCCTCGTTGTGGGCAAGCAGGGCGACGTCTCGAGCCTGATTGGCGAATACCAGCCTGGCGACGTCGTCGCCCTCACTATCCTCCGCGATGGCAAAGAGCGCGTCGTGCGCGTGACACTGAGCGAGTATCAGGGTGGAGAGAGTGGGGAGTAGAGCAGAAGGGCTATAGCAGGCGCAGTACACGCTTATTGTCCTCGCTACGTCGTATTTCGCCAGTTAGTAGATTAATATCAAACGTTCCGTATTCCATTTCCGATTGAGGTCTGCAGTTGGCCCAGTCACCAGTGATACCTTCAATAGTGATGCCGTCAAGAGCGATTCGCTTTGTTTTCCAGCGCACGCCAGTAGAGTCGAGCGCAAGCATACCTATGTGAGTAATAAATAGAATAATATCCTGATCAACGATTGGCTTTATGGCGACAATACCATCATATAGTTCATCTATTTTTGCGAACGACTGAGGATATCGTACATCACAAACATAGAGATCTCCTTGCTCAACGATACATAACTGCCATGGGTTGGGAGCTGTAATTATGTCAGTAACAAGACCGGGCGATGTATCACTAGAATGTATACCAAGCGTATAGCTTAGTGTCTCGTCGACCGTGATTCGGTATGGTGTCATATAGTCTAAGCCTGTTGGTCCAACCTCATAATCAACACCAGATGAAGGAAGGTCGATTGATTCGATAGTATAGATGACAGGGAAGATGGTATTGAGAGTCATTTTTATCCTTTCTAGCGATTCTTTATCTTCTTAGAATTACGTATAAGCATGCTTTATTAATTTATTGTAGCACCTTTGCAGTACGCAAATCTGCTGAATTTTCCACAACAATTTATGGTATAACCTCTGTTCTATAAATGTATGATCGCCATATGTTGCAAGATATGCTTGGAGCTCGGCAAAATGTATGCTATAGTCGAACATAGGTGGGACAAACAATATGAGAACATAACACACAGGGGGCATTGTGGAAACAATCAACTTTTACCAACTAATACGATATTATGCACGGAAGTGGCCGGTGATGATTGTTGCCATTCTCGTTGGTATTGGGCTGGGTGCAGCCTATGCGCTGTCCATCCAACAGCCGCAGTATAAAAGCTCCGCAACATTGCTGCTAACAGGGGTAGATCAGGGTCAAAACACCATTACGCTTACTAACTATACGACGCTCTTTACCTCACGGCGGGTGCTCGATCCGGTAATCGACCGCGCCCAATACAAGGGGAGCTACGAGACACTGCTGGCTAACACAACTGCCAAGCACGTAAAGAACACCGATATTATCACTGTCTCGATGAATGCTGGTGAGCCCAAGATGAGCGAAACCTTACTCAAACAGGCAATTACCGAGTTTGAAAAGCAAACGAAAGCATTGTATGGCAAAACCAAAATTAGCATCAAAACTGTCGACACTGTCAATACACCAAGTGCGCCAGCAAATATAGGGCTGTGGCAGGCAATGGCACTTGGTGGCGGTGGCGCACTGCTGCTTGCCATTGTAGGATTGTTCTTTGCCTACGACTATGCGCAATCGCAGCGCGTGGCCGAAGCAGCTGCCGCAGTTACATCCGCGGCGACCAAGGCTAAGCGCTAGTCGCGCTACCTACACAGAACTTATTTTGCTGAAGCATGCAGCCGCATGGGTACGCGGCACGATAACAACACAGGGTAACAAGGGGGTATACCATGTATCGGGAATACGGAAAACGCATCGAAGATGTGAGCATTGCGCTGGCTGCGCTGGTGATTCTAGGGCTGCCAATGCTGCTGGTTGCAGCGGCGATCCGCCTCACATCGAAAGGGCCGGCCTTGTTTCGCCAGAAGCGCTTCGGCAAAGATAAGCAGTTATTTACAGTTTATAAATTTCGGACTATGTCTACAAAAGCACCAAAGAATATGCCAACCAATAGTTTTACCAACGCAGATAGCTATATTACACCACTCGGTGGGGTGCTGCGCAAGCTCTCCATCGACGAACTACCACAGCTACTTAATGTTATCAAAGGCGAGATGAGTATTGTTGGGCCGCGGCCCGTCATTAAGACAGAGAAAAAGCTCATTAACCTGCGCCAAAAATACCAGGCTAATTCCGTCAAGCCAGGCATCACTGGCTGGGCGCAGGTAAATGGCCGCGATGACCTAGACGACCAGCGCAAAGCCGAGATGGACGGTGAGTATGTCCAGCGGCTAAGCTTCCTGACCGACGTCAAGATCATGATAAAGACGATTGGAGCGGTATTGATGATGAGTGGCCACACAGAGGGAAGTGAGCGGACAGTAACAGGAGTCGATAATGCTCTCGAATAAGAAAAAAGTCCTTTTCACCTCACACACCGCCAACTTCCAGAAGTTCAATCGGCCCTTCATGCGGATGCTGCGCGAACAGGGGTATGAGGTACATTATGCCTCGATGGGCGAGGAACAGATTGAGGATTGCGACAAGCAGTTTGTCGTACCATTTACGCGTAGCCCCTTCACACTGAGTAATGTCCGGGCCTATCGCCAGCTCAAGGAGATTATCGACCACGAGCAGTACGACCTCATCCACACTCATACACCAGTAGGGGGGGTCGTGACGCGTCTTGCGGCTCGGCAGGCTCGGCAGCGCGGCACACGGGTGATCTACACTGCTCACGGCTTTCACTTCTTTACGGGTGCGCCACTACTTAACTGGCTGGTGTACTATCCCATTGAGCGCCTGATGGCGCACTACACCGACGTTCTCATCACGATCAATGCCGAGGACTATGCCCGAGCTAACCGCCATTTTGCTACCAGTGTGGTGTATGTGCCGGGGGTGGGGGTGGACCCAAAGCGATTTGATATCACAATCAATAAGGACTTACGGCGCGCAATACGTGCTGAGCTGGGCATTAAGCCGAATGATTTCGTCATAATCTACGTCGCTGAGCTGTCGAAAAGAAAGAACCAGTCTTGGCTCCTCAGTGCGCTCAAGACAACCTTGCAGCAGGACGCGTCAATGCATCTTTTGCTGGTTGGTGCAGATAGTCTGCAGGGTAAGATCCACAAGCAGTCTGCTCGCTATGGTATACAGAGTCAAGTTCATTTCCTCGGATATAGAAAGGATATACCAGAGCTGCTCCAGGCGTCGGATCTATATGTTTCTACGTCAAAGCAAGAGGGGCTTCCTGTTAATATTCTTGAGGCGATGATGGGACGTATGCCAATCGTTGCCTTGGAGTGCCGAGGGGTTGCTGAGCTCCTCTCGTTGGTGGGTGCCACGCCAGCGCGAGATAGGCAGACATTCCGCGCGGCTGTTCAGCACCACAAAAAGCACCGCTCCTTGCACCGCGAGAAAGACGCAATCCAATCCGCACTATCACGATACACGACACCAAATATTATGAAAAACATGCGCCAACTGTATGAATACGAGGGAGAGGCTGCTCGATGAATCAAGAAGGAACTATAGCGATCATAACGACCGGCCTCTTGCCAGTGCCTTCGGTGATGGGGGGTGCAGTAGAGAATCTGGTCCAAAATTTTATTGATGAGAACGAGCGGCAGGGTAGTGCTCGCCTGACCGTATATAGCATTGCAACGCCAGATGCTATAGAGAAGGCTCAAGCCTATACACACACAGACTTTGTCTTTATACAAACCCCATGGGTGATCAGAGTAGCCGATACTATACTCTACAGTATATTCCAGCGCCTTGTCGATACAAATAAGAGTGCGTCTTTGCGGGCGGTCCTGCAGCGGCTGTATTTTTTGAGGAAGGTATCAAGGCATATTGCTCGCAAAAACCATCGCAAAATACTGTTTGAGAATGCGATCATCCAGACGCACATCCTGCGGTGGCACAAAAACCAGGAACGATACAAAGGTAGAGTTTATGTGCATATCCATAATGAAATAACTAACTTTTATAAGACATATGAGTATCTAGCGGGTGCAAAAATTATCGTCGTGAGCAATTTCATCAAAGATAGCTTGATCGCTAAATCGGCGCAAGGTAATGAACGCAGCGGCCCACTACAAAACATATCGGTGCTCAAGAACGCAGTTGACAATACCCAGTTTACTGCAATGACGAGAAAGCGCGCATCGAAGCTACTGCATCAACAATATACCATCGATGCCTCAAAAAACATCGTATTATTCAGTGGTAGGCTGACTCCGGAGAAGGGGATTGATGTGTTGCTGCGGGCGCTTGACTGGGTGAGAGAGCAAAATTACCAGCTGCTTGTGGTTGGCAGCTCGTTCTTTGGGACTGATATCAAAAACCCATTTTTGAAGGAGCTGCGTGATCTCACCGAAGCGCATCGGGAGCACGTGACATTTACCGGGTATATCGACTATGACAACATGCCGCTAATCTACCGTGGGTGTGACTTTGCCGTGCTGCCCTCAGTGTGTAATGATGCTGCACCGCTAACGGTTATAGAATCGATTACGGCAGGCCTCCCAATGATCACGACAAACAGAGGTGGCATACCAGAATATGCATCAGACAGAGCAGCTATCCTCCTTGATACAGATGAGAACCTTGAGCAGTCTATAGCAAAAAATATAGAAAAACTTCTTAGAGAGGATGACACATTACAAGCCATGAGCAAAGCAGGCCAAAGAGCCGCCAAAGATATGACATTATATAATTATTATAGAGGGCTCCTCAAGGAATTAGAAGAAAAGTAGAGACGTATGAGAACACCACAAAAGCTACATATAAATCCAAAAAAGATACTCGCGACCACGCTCGTGTTTGTGATGATCACGTACTATTACCTCTACGTGGTATCACCACAGTTGACGGCGTGGCTGCCTCTAGTGCTTATAATTGGCATTGTTCTATCGGGGATTATTCTGGTAGATTTTGCCATAACAAACAAGCTTACTAGGTGGCATTGTAAATACCTGCTCTTTTATATTGCGGTGCTTGGGATATCAGTTATTTTCCAGTGGCCAAATGTTGCATGGCTCGCACTAACTTCGAGCACGCTTTTGATCCTCAAGCGGGATGAGTTTATCAAGATATTTTTCTATACCTCAGTAGGGTTTTATCTGCTGGTGGTTATTTTGGCACTCTTAGGTGTGCTGCCGATGGTGTATGTTGGGTTTGATGGTAATGAATCGCAGCGATATGGACTTGCAAAATATTCGCTTGGGTTTGATGGGCCAAACCAAGCATCGCTATCATTCTTCCCAATACTACTCAGCGGTATGTATCTCTATGGCACTCGCCGGGTGTTTACGGGTATCGCTCTGATTGCTTGTATCGCTGTTGGTATTCTGACTGGTAGTCGCACGGGCTTCTTGCTGAGCCTTGCCTTCATTCCAGCCTATAGACTGCTACTCCACAAGCATGGTGAGCGCAAGAAAAACACCGTAGCACCGTATTTGTTTGTGATCGGCCTTCTTGTGTCGTGCATAGGGGCGGCAGTGCTCGTCGATAATGATCTAGCAAATAGGGTTATGTCTGGCAGGCCTAAATTGATCGACCAATACCTGCAATCAGAATACACTCCATCGGTATTTGGATCGGACGAGGTGTACAATAAAGCCCAGTACGGGACGCCTCCGGTCGATAACTTCCCGGTGTATATATATGCCCGCTATGGAATTGTTGGCTTTATCATATTTGCCTTCGTCTTTTGGTGGGGGATGCGGCGAGAACGCTCGACGAAGATGTATATTCTATTCTTATTCATCATCCTGTATGGATTTGCAGAAGCCTTCTTCGATATTGCAGCAAAGAACTTCATCTTGCCGATTCTCATGGTCTCACTGTTTCAGAAAGGAGCTTTGTATGAGCAGCAAAACACTCGTTAGTATTGTCGTACCTGTCTATAATATGGAACAATACCTCAGTCAGTGCATCGAGAGTATTATTGCCCAAACGCATCGGGCGCTCGAGATTATCATCGTCAATGATGGCTCATCAGATAGATCGCTTGATATTGCTCATGATCTTGCCCAGAAAGACCAGAGGATTGTCGTTGTTGATAAGCCAAATGGTGGGGTGAGCTCGGCCCGCAACGAAGGCATTGAGCGAATGCAGGGGAGTTACGTTACCTTCGTTGATGCAGATGACTCAATCCACCCAACGTATATTGAGAATCTCTTGGCTGATGCACAGGCGACGGATGCTGACATAGTGAGCACACCAAAGCACCTGCTTGGCAATGCAGAGCGGCAGAACTTCTTGGACGCGACTATCCCAGTTGCTGCGTCGGCGTCGGTCTTTACGCGCACCGAGGCATTGACCGCGCTATATAATGGACGGCTCGAGAAGGGCAATAATGGCTGCCAATTGTATAAAACTGAGATTATTACGAGTAATAGTATCCGGTTTGATTCTCAGATGGCGATAGGAGAGGATTTTGATTTCTTGGCCCGTGCGATTATATCGGCGCGCTGCATCGCGGTTGACAATCGCAAGCTCTATTACTATCGGGCTAACCCGACAAGCGCCGTGCATCAGGAATTTAACATTCGGCACTACCAAGCGATTGAGAATATGCAAAAGACAGGCAGAGCACTCCACAATCCACCAAAGAAACTCGTCCAGGCAATGGACAATAACCTATTTGTCGCCTCGGCATCATACGGTGCATTGATGTATGCAAGCCGCAAAAAATTCCCAAGAGAATTTGACGAAATCAAACGTACCGTTCGGCGGCTCAAGTGGGGTACACTACTGAGCAGAGACGTCAAGTACAGTGGTCGAATACGGGCGGCACTGATTATTTGTCTTGGCGCCAACCTTGGATTCATTGCAATTAGAAAATTGATAAAAATCTAAAAGACGAGGATATTCTTATGAAAAAAGTCGGCATCATCACCTTTCATCGTTCGCATAATTGTGGGTCTATTATGCAAGCATACGCACTGCAAAAAGTCTTGCAGACGCGGTACGGCATTGCGCCCGAATTTATTGACTTCTCAAGCCCTGGCCAGCGAAAACTCTACTCGGTCTTTAGTGGAGACAACAGTGCAAAGGGTATGCTGCGTAATGTCGGGCGGGCATGTATATACAACCGGCTCAAGAAGAATCAGGCGAGCTACGATAGGTATATCAAGAAGCATCTGAGGCTATCTAGCCGCACATTTACTACCAACAAAGAATTGCAAGAGGCTCACTTTGCGTATGATGCGTACATTGCAGGGAGTGACCAGGTGTGGAATATAATGATTGACGATTATGATCCTGCCTATTTCTTGAATTTTGTTGAAAAAAAGAAGCCAAAGATATCATACGCGGCCTCATTTGGTGCACGACGAGTAAGTAGCAACACTAATCATCCTGAAATAATTCGTGATATGATACAGGACTTCAGCTACATTTCGGTCAGAGAGCCAAATGGCCAAAAATGGCTAGCCGAAGATTTTGCAATCAAGAGCACTGTGGTGCTCGATCCAACGCTGCTCATTGATGGGGGCGATTATCGCGATGGAGAGGAGTCGCCCACAGAGCATATCAAGAAGGATTATATCTTTATTTATGCAGTGAGTGTATCGCGTAAGTTTGAACAACGGATACAGCAACTCGCTCGAGAAGAGGGGCTCAAGATCGTTATATGGCAACCTGATACCTGGCTCAAAATGAAAGGGGCAGCAAAGGGTTATATCCTACCAAAAGATGAGAACCCAGGGAAATACCTGTGGTACATACGTCATGCCAAATATGTATTTACGGCGTCTTTCCATGGTGTGATATTTTGTGCCCAGTATAGAAAGAATTTCTGGATCTTGTACAATAAAGGGATGAATTATGACAAAGACGATCGGATTCTTTCGCTCGTGGATAGCCTTGCATTGTCAGATCGGCTTCTGGCAGAAGATGACACGGAAAAGGATATGCGCTCCGCCATTGATTATACAGCCTACGAAAAAAACCTTGCCAAGAGGCGTCTGCAATCATTTGCATTTCTTGACAAGGCGGTAAAAAGCGTATGAGTAGATCTACCGAGCTCATAAAAAACACCGCTCTCCTCACGATTAGCAAGATCACGACGCAGGCCGTTGCGTTCTTGCTCGTCCCTTTGTATACATTTTATCTGTCCGCAAGTGACTATGGGCAGGTCGACCTTATCTTGACGTATATTGCTCTGTTTGCGCCAATATTATCGGTGCAGCTGGAGTTTGCAGCATTTCGGTTTGCGATCGATTCGCGCAACGATGCGGACAGACTTAGTAGCATTCTATCAACGATATTCAAGATAGTGCTGCCTATCACAGGGGTGGCCATCGCTTTGTTGGTGATTGGGTCGCTGTTTGTTACTATCCCATACTTGATTCTTGTGTGTCTCAATATTGTTCTCTCTATCGTATCTGCGGTGCTACTACAATTTACGCGAGGAGTTGGTGATGCAAAGCATTTTTCTATCGCGAGCATACTCATTGGTGTCGTGAGTACACTATGCTCCTTTGTCTTTGTTGCGGTTATGCGACTACCTGCCTTTAGTTTGATGATATCGTTAGTGCTCGCGAATTTGGTAGGCATAGGCTATCTATTGGTGGTTATTCGGCGCAAGAAACAGATTCGCCTGCTGCACGGCGAGACACACCAATCGTTGCGTTCGGATATGCTGCGGTATGCTATTCCACTTTTGCCGAATAATATTGCATGGTGGGTGCTCAATGTCTCAGATAGGACTATTATTTCGATGTTTATTGGTGCAGCGGCAAATGGCATGTATGCGATTGCGAATAAATTTGCATTTGTCCCGAGTATACTATTTGGCATATTTAGTATGAGCTGGAGCGAATCTGCCTCGATTCATATTACCTCGCGAGATAGAGATGCATTCTTTTCGAAGGTGTCCGACATGTGCTTGCGGCTATACTCATTTGCAACAGTGGTATATGTATTGGTGATAGATATATGCTATTCACGAATTGTCGGTGCGGAGTATGCAAATGCGCATGGTTTAATACCTATCTTGGCGATAGGGGCGTTCTTCCAGGCGATCCTTGGCAACTACTCTGCGATATACATTGCTAAGAAAAAGACAAAAGAGGTTGCCAATAGCTCCCTTGCGGCCGCAGTAATTAACATCGTTGTCAACCTTGCTTTGGTAGGTGTTATTGGTGTGTATGCTTCGGCACTCTCGACTGCCGTTGCCTTTGCCTGTATGGCGGTAATACGGCATATTCATGTCCAGCGGTATGTTAAGGTGTGCTATCGTGCGCAAAGCGTCATATGCTCTGGTGCTGTGCTGATTGCCGGGGGTATTATCTACTATACTCATGTGCCGAAAATTATTTCTATCATAGCCTGTATAGTGATTATGGCAGTAGGTATTATCTTGATGAAGGATCTCTTTGCCAAGATACCCTTCAAAAAATACCTAGACAAAATGCCTCACCATAAATAATATATGCTATATGACAAATACAAAACAAAAAACAGCTATCATACGTAATTACGTAATTGTTTGTGGCTGGGCCTTAGTTATCTTCACTCTCTCTCACCAGCCCGCCACTGTCTCTAGCGGGCAGAGTGGGGTGATTGTTGGGCATTTGCAGCAGGCTATGCCAGGGGTAAGTACGGCTATCTTGACGTTTCTTGTGCGCAAGAGTGCTCATATTATTGCTTATTTTATCCTTGGTATATTGATGTATCGTGCACTGCGCATCACTATCCGCCGCTGGCGAACGCACACTGTGGCGAGCTTTGCCTTGCTCAGCTGCAGTCTCTATGCAGTGACAGACGAGATCCATCAACTCTTCATACCAGGGCGCAGTGGTGAACTGCGCGATGTCATGATCGATAGCATAGCGGCACTGGTGGGAATAGGGCTGTGCACATGGATGATGCGCCGACGACACGAATAAAATAAGAGGTTATATAACTGAATTTTAAAACTTATTTCATTTAAAATAGCTAACAAATAACAACAACGAAACGGTAAAATAACTCTATGCAACTAAAAACACTCAAACGAGAAGACTACGACAAAGGAATTCACGAGAAGATTGACACATATAACAAATATATCAATATTGTTAATCTTGTTGGTACAAGCGATCAAAAACAGAAAATTGAAAATGATGGTAACTATCAAAATATAATAAAAAGTAATAGTCCTTATGATGTAGGGTATCATATAGACGGACTAATGAACCAGACTCTACGAGATACAGCTATTGAAGCTTTACTAATAAACAATGATGTGGTTCAGTTTCTGAGCAGCGCAGCAGCAAGGAAGGCTGCGTTTAAAAATCTTGAAAAACAAAAAACTGACATAGACAATTATACACGTAAACTAGAAACAGCGGTGAATGTTGCAAGCAAAAACATAGAGCAAGCAGTAACAAGTGTTATCGCGAAAGAATTTCAAAAACAAGTGAATCTTTATGAGGAAGAGACTTCGTCTGGAATTTGGCTCAAATGGCCTTGGTGCAAGCCAGGAAAAGATGAGAGCCAATTGCAAGAAAATATCCATTTCTGGTATCGTAAGCGGAAACAGGCCCTCTATTGCCTTGCTGCGTATATATTGATAATGGTTGTAGTAATGGGGCTTCTGATGGTATTCGCAGGAGATCTATATACAAAGAATAGCATTACAATCCTCTCATTCAAGCTATCTATAGGTGCGATTTTGTATGCAAACTATCACTTTGCACAGAAGAACTATCGCGTATATGCAAGTCTACGGAACCAGTATAAGCACAAACTGGTTAATGCGAAGATGCTTGCCGGCTATATGTCCGTTAAAGATAGAGACCAAGCTTTGTACCAAGCTATGGTAGATAAAGTAATGGATCTTTTAGTGCAACCAGTACAGGATCATAATTTCAAAGATTCGAGCGACGCAGATAGTATTGCTCGAGTTGTCCAGAATTATACTGGCATTAAGTCAGGTAGTTAAGAATGCCATAGTCATACGAGGAATGGTTAAACTGGTTAGTATAAAATTCCGAACAAAAATCCCAAAAAATGAAACAAACGTTTGCTAATTGTTCGATATAGTGCTACACTGTCGTAGGGGGTACTGATAAGGTACTTCGAACACATGTTAGCACAGAGGTAGCTATGGGTTAGGCTACTGGTGCAGCGATCAGCCGTGGGCGCTATCGCCAGTTGGCAATGAATTTGCCAGAGGTCTCCACCAGGGTGGATAGGCGCGATGGGTGATCATTCCTCCTCTTTTGCTCATGAGCGAGCCATTATGTTTGCGTTTCTCTCGTAGAGAAAACGCTTTATTCTAAGCAAAGCTTAGCGCTATTTCCTTTTTCGCTAGCAAGATACCGCAGCCGATGACGCTGCGGTATTGCTCTATGTACACTAGTGGTTGTATCTCTGAGGGGCTCTTTTGCAAGAGAGATAGATAATCCTACTTGCCCTGGTAGCGCCGGACAATTGGTGCTACAGCATACAATGCCATAGGTAGAACGAGGAGTTCACCATCTTGCCCAAGCCAGTACAATATGCCAGCCGCCACAAGATGAAGCACGACGATTCCTGCGGTCAGCCACGGCAAGAAAGCTCGTGGTATGCGCGGCGCAAACAAGAGATAGAGAATACCGCCAAAGCAGTCGAGTGCCAATGCGAGATGTAAGAGGGATGGTGCCATAGTGTTAGACTCCTTATAGTAAAATGATGTTATAGCCTAGCATACTGTGATTACATGGTGCTGTCAAATGATTGGTAGGTAAATGCCATAGCCTCCGCTTTTTTGCTTATCCTACTTTTCGCACTATTTCTTCAAATAGTGCAGGAGAAGAAACTGCCCCAATTCATTTATTAATCTCTGATGTGGAGTGGATAATAAAGGGTGGCTATCAGTATTCTGGAAAGGGTAATGAAAGGAGTAAAATTGGCCAAAATACTCGGTTTATCGTATATGTATACTCACCTAAGTGATGCCGCTTGTGTTTCACTATTTGGCATTATGCTGCTATAATATGTACGCAATGAATAATTCTACAAAACGTACAAAGATACTGGCTACTCTGGGGCCAGCTACCAACACACCAGAGAAAATAGAAGCTTTGATCCGGGCGGGTGCCAATGGCTTTCGCCTCAACTTTAGCCACGGCTCGTACGAAGAGCGGCTTGACCAGATTGCGTGGATTCGCAAGGCAAGTGCCACTGTTGGCCGTACCGTCGCGATTTTGCAAGACTTGCAAGGGCCAAAGATTCGCCTCGGCGTACTCAAGGATAACCACTTCGATATTGCGGCAGGCGATGAAATCATCCTTGACCACGCGGTGGAGGAGCACGATGGTAGTAACTGTTTGCCTATCCAGTATAACCTTGCTGATAAGGTTAAGGTGGGCGAGCCTGTCTATCTCTTCGACGGCAAATTGCGCGGTGAGATGACCGAGCGCGTCAGCGACACTGCCATCAAGGTGCGCCTGAGTAATGATGGTTTCTTGATGAGTCGCAAGGGGCTCAACTTGCCAGACACCGACTTTGGCGGTGACATTCTGACGCCAAAGGACTTGGCTGATGTCGAGTTTGGGGCAGATAAAGATATTGACTTCGTGGCGCTGAGCTTCATCCAGAGCGCGGAGGATATCAACAACCTACGCCAGATTTTGCTGAGCCATGGTTCGACTGCACAGATCATTGCCAAGGTCGAGACCAAGGCGGCTATCGAGCCAGAAACACTCAAGGAAATCGTCAAGGCGGCTGATGGTGTGATGGTTGCTCGCGGTGACCTCGCGGTCGAAACGAGCCCAGAGATTGTGCCAATCGTCGAGCGCGAAATCATCCGCCTCTGCCGCAAGTATGGCAAGCTCTCGATTGTTGCGACACAGATGCTAGCCAGCATGGTCGATAACCCCGAGCCAACCCGGGCTGAGGTAAGTGACGTTGCAACTGCTGCTATCCTTGGGACAGATGTCGTGATGCTTTCTGACGAGACGGCTAATGGTGACTATCCAGTTGAGGCCGTTAAAATGATGGCCGACACCGTGCGCTACACTCAGTCGCGCTGGCCGATGAATGACATGCCCATCGAGGAGGGCCGCACCAACCGCCGACTCAATGCGATTGCTCATGCTGCCGTTGAGGTGGCTCATAAGGTTGACGCAACAGTGATCGTTGCCGAGACGCATTCTGGTGCGACAGCAGCACGTATCGCTGCGTGTCGACCGGAGTTGCCAATTATTGCGGTGGCACCAGACCCCCGTGTGGCGCAGCAGCTTGCCTTGTCGTATGCAACGCGTAGCTTCGTCCGGCCCGACAGCCAGCAGCTGGGGAGCGACCTCACGCGCGAGCTACTCAGCCAAGGTGCCTTTGGTGATGTACAGTCGGTGACTGCCGTCATTATCAGTGGTCGCCAGCCTGGCGCAACTGGTGGGACAGATACGCTGAGCGTCCGCACCTTCGAGCGCTAGACCCGCTAGAACACTCTATAGAAGCACCCACCTATCACTACGGTGGGTGTTTTTATTGGTGAAGGCAAGGTAATTGTTTAACTTCGCATACTGTACCATTGTATATAATACAGCGTATATGAAAAAGTAGTGTAAAAATAACATCATGTAGGATGAGTACCTTTTGCAAAAATATCAGCCAATCGACCAGAGGTAGGCTATTGCCGAGAGTGCAACACGATGGTATGAGTATGCGAATTAGCGCATCGATACTTCGCACCAAATGAGCAAGGTGAGTTGCGCCACAATGTCAAATAAGCTACACTAGAGAAAACAACATAAGCGATACATTGTGGGCATACGATTGATCAACAACCGAGGTAGTATCCAAAACTCGATACGAGGCTCCGGTTCGTTGTATCAGGGTGTGGACTGGTGTGCACCACACAAAAATTGTAGCGCTTGTATAAAAACAAACAAAGGAAACCGTTCATGCCAGATATAGACTTCGACGAACTCGACCGCGCGGTGCACGACCTCATGCGCCAGTCTGGTCAGCTGCCAACAACGCCAGACAAACCGTCTGAAGCACCTGCCACCACACCAAGCAAAGATTCGGCCTCATCAAGCACCCAAACTGCAACGCCCCAGCAAACAATAGCAGCAGATTCGGCTCGTCCTGAGGAAAGCGACGACACACAAGATGCAAGCACGCTGCGTACTCAGGATAATACTAATAGCACTGATGAAACAGTGCAGACTGATGATAGCACTACCGTCACTGATGCTACCTCTGATACTAATACTGACAGTATGCCTGTGCGCCGCCGCGGGGTGACGATCATGCCGCTGTCGCAACAAGCGGACGAAGCAGAGCCAGCAGGGGAGTCATATGAGCCAGTTGAGCCTGAGCCAGCTGTTGACCGTGCCCGAGCGCTGTCGGAGTCGGTTGTTGCGTCGGAGCGCGAACCGGCTTCGATGCCTGCCAATCTAGAGCAAACTGATGCGGTGGATGATGCAGAATCAATTCAAGCGACCTCTGTTGATACAGCAACACCAATGCAGACGACGACAGATGACATGCCGTCTCAATCTCAGCCTGCAGCAGTTGTAACAGTTGACCCTGACGATATTATTACCCCAGCCAGCGATGACGACGACGAGGATGATGACGCATATACCGATCGAGCGCAGTTCTTTGGCCGGTCGGCAGCGCGGCCGTTTGTTGCATCACCAGCCCGCGAGGCGACACCGGTGGATGATGTAGCATCTACAACAGATTCAGATACACCAGCATCTGCAGCAGAAACAGATAATGTAGCATCATCAATATCGAGCGACAACGTAGCGAGCGAGGAAACATCTGCTGCGGCTACAGAGGAAGAGACGCCAGCGACAATTGAGCAAATTGAGTCGGAGACGCCAACGATGCCGTACCAATTTGCAGGCGAAGACGCCGAGGGTGATGACGATGACGATGACGAAGCGCTTGTCCGCCATCTCAATGAAGTGAATCAGGCGCCCGATGATGATGCTGAGCTGGCGCAACCATCCGTCGTTGATGATCTTGATGATGCTTTTGCTCCGCAACCACTTGTTATCCCGCCACCAACAAAGGAGGAGAGTGATACTTCGCTACCCCCTGCCGAGGTAGTAGTGGAGCCAGCGGATGATGCGTATACGGCTAATAATGTACCTGTCGTCACACCACAGGATGAGCCAGATAATACAACCAGTGTGAGCGATACCGATGAGGCCAATGACGACCAATTGCTCTATGCACCAGAAACATCTGCAGGCACAGATATGCCAGTAGCGCTGAGTGGTAGTGATACCTCTGATAGTGAGGTAGTACAGCCGCTTGACCAGTCGCTTGACGAGCCAGCCTGGCCTGAGCTGCAATATGATGAATCGGGCAATATACCAGGTGTGCAAGCCTCTGATATAGACCACGCTACACCTGCGTGGCCAGAGGTGGCAACAGACAGTACGAGCGTTGCAGATGATAGCCAGACGGCAGCTCAGGTGGCTGATGCAGATATGCTGAGTGAGCACGTGTCGTTTGGTGATGAGGGCATGCCCTGGCAGGATGAACTCGCTGCTCCATCTACTCAATCGCACGTAGATGATGTCGCTCCAGCAGAATTACTAACGGCCGAGCGCGCCATACCAGATGCAGCAGTGGCTAATGACAACCCATCGCCACAGCCAGAGGGGACGCGCACTGAGGATGCTATGCCAGAAGCTCACATCGATCGCCCGTTGCCGCTGCTGAGTACGTATAATGAGCACCGAGCGACCCCTGAACCATACCTCGATATTCCATTGCCCGACTCGCAAGAGGAAGCGAATGCTATTGATGCAACCGATGTCGCTCAGAATACGAATGACACTGTGCAAAATACGGTATCAATGCAATTGTCAGATACTCCTTATAGCCAACCGGAGCAGCTATATGCACCCGCTACACCACTGTTTGCCCCAGCCGATGATGTCGTAGCTAAGGCGCAGCAGATTATTGCTGCTCGCCCTGAGGTGCCCACCAATGATGCACCAACACCTCCGCAAGAAGAGGAGGATACGCCAAAGAATGCGCCCGATGTCGTGCCAATTACGCTTTCTCAGCCAGCCGACCAACAGACTAAGCCATCGGTTGCCGATGCACCAGCTGTGCATGCTGCAGACGAGACAGCACCAACCGAGCCAAATGATGATCAAGCAGCTGCTCCATCTATTCAGCGTCCGCGTGGTCGCTTTATGGATATTGTGGGTGGGGCTGCCCCAGTTGCTGCAGCCGCCCAAACGGCTCGCCCGCGGGTGCGCCGCCAGGGTGCGGTGGTTGAACCGCTAACGAGTAGTGCACCAGTGGTGGGCATGGATATTCGCCCAGCACCTGGCCATGAGCCAGCGCAGCATTACACAGGAGCAGCATCGAGTCCTTCGGCAAGTGATGAAGCTAAAGCATCTGATGTAGGAACGCCTGATGGAGCGCCATCTGCAGATGCGCTCGACCTCCAGCCTGGCGATGAAAAGCCGCTGAGCTACACACCATTCTTACCTGATGCCGAGACCAAGGTCGATAAGCGCCCACTGGGTGGTGCTGATACGCTAGTGGGTGATGCGCCAACATTGGCTGATACTACCCCGATGGGGATGTATCATGATGAGCCTGGCGCATTCGGCATAGCTCCGGCTGATACCAACGAGCCAGCGGTACCGCCACATCTTTTTGCGCCGCATGATGAGCATGCCTCGGCTGAGCAATTCATCGATGCACTGACAGACACGAGCGAGAATGCGCCATCACTTTATCCGACCGATGATCACTACCCACTACCCGAGCAAGATACACCAGAGGCTGCTACGGCGGATGATGAGCCCATGTACCAGCTAGAGGATCACTATGGCGCTGACCAGTCGCTCTACCCAGATGAGCAGGCTGATTCTCGTGCGGTATCGGCCGATGAGATAGGGCCGCAGTTTGCAGAAGATGAGATTGACCTGAGCCTGCCTGTGCCTGGCCCTGGTGAGCCGGATATCGACTACTACGGCGAAGCAGAGCGAGTCGAAGCCGAGCCAATGACAGTGGAGACTGAGTGGGATGATGAGCCAACCGCAAACGACCAAGCACATGTCAATACCATTGAAGAAGCGGCTGCCACCACCCAAAATGGCGACACTGCGCTCGCCCTCCACCAAGCACTCCAGGAAGAGAATGAAGGCAATGTCGTTGCACCAATCTACAGTGCTGAAGAATTTACTCGCGCACCAAAGAAGTCGCGCCGCCGTCCCGAACAAGCTGCAGGCTGGATTTGGCTGCTGTGGATTGTCATGCTGTTGGCGCTTGGTGCTGGCCTTGGCGCGGTCTATTACACGCTCTTTGGCTAGCGCCAGTGTGGCGGCATCCGGTATAATAGGCTACTATGGATATACTCGATGGATTAAATGACGCTCAGCGCTCGGCAGTGGTCGCATCTGATGGCCCGGTCCTAATTCTTGCAGGGGCGGGCAGTGGCAAGACAAAAACGCTCACACACCGCATTGCTTACCTCCTGACCGAGCAGGGCGTCTGGCCGAATGAAATCTTGGCTGTTACTTTTACCAACAAAGCAGCCCGCGAAATGCGTCAGCGCCTCTGGCAGATTGCCGGGCCTACTCAGGCAAGCTCGTCTCACACACCGCCAGCCGACCAACCACCTCGCTCCTTTATGCCGTGGATGGGGACATTCCATGGCATTTGTGTGCGGATATTGCGGCGTGATGGTGCGGCTATCAGCATTCCACCAAATTTCGTGATTTATGACGAAGATGACCGTCAAGGGCTCATCAAACAAGCGATGAAGCAGCTCTCCGTTGGTACAGACAAGCTCAAACCGCGTGCTGCCAGTGCAGCCATTAGCAAAGCTAAGAATCAACTCCTCTCGCCCAGTGACTACGCAGCCAGTGCACGATTTCCCTTCCAGCAGGTAGTGGCAGAGATCTACCAGTTGTATGAGCAGCTGCTGGCTGATGCAGGTGCGCTCGATTTTGACGACCTCCTGCTCGAGACGGTACGCCTCCTGCGCGATCACCCAGCAGTGCGCCTGCGCTACCAAGCGCAGTTTAAACATATTCTCGTTGACGAATATCAGGACACGAATGCTGCGCAGTATCAGATCATCAAGCTGCTGGTAAACCCACGCCGCAATATCTGCGTGGTAGGAGATGACTGGCAGTCGATCTATAGCTGGCGTGGCGCAGATTTTACGAATATTCTCAACTTCGAGCGCGATTTCCCGGGGGCGCTGGTGGTGAAGCTCGAGCAAAATTATCGCTCGACAGGGGCCATTCTCGAAGCTGCTGGCAATGTGATTAACAAAAATCAGCAGCGAACGGATAAAACCCTCTGGACGGCAGCCGGCCCAGGCGCACCAGTGCAGGTGCAAGCTGCCTATGATGAAGCAGAGGAGGCGTATACCATTGCCAGCCAGATTGCTGCGCAGGTGGCGATGGGTGAGCGCGACTATAGCGACTTTGCTGTCTTGTATCGCACCAACGCCCAGAGCTATGCCTTTGAGCGAGCTTTCAACCAGCAGCGCGTGCCATACCAGTTGGTCGGTGGGGTGCGGTTTTATGATCGTAAGGAGATTAAGGATATCTTGGCCTATCTCCGCCTCATCTATCAGCCAAATGACCGTGTGAGCTTTAGCCGGATTGCCAATGTACCAACGCGGGGGATTGGCGCAACGAGCCTGGAGAAGTTTCTCATCTGGCAGAGTACCAGTGGGCTCGATATCATTAGTGCGCTGGTTAATGTCAGCCAGGCAGCGACACTGACGAAGCGGGCGCAGACTGCTCTCGCACAGCTGGGCCAGTTGCTACGTGGCTTCCAGACGCAGGTCGAGGCCGCGGCTGATCCAAGCCAACTGATTGATGATGTGATTACCAAGACGGGCTATCGCGACTATGTTCTTGATGGCTCGCCCCAGGCTGATGATCGCGAGGCTAACCTCAGTGCACTGCTGTCTGATGCGCGGGCCTTTGCCAGTATGTCGGACTTTCTTGAGGAAGTTGCGCTTATGTCTTCGGCCGACCAAGCGACGGGTGCGCACAGCGTGACGCTGATGACGCTCCATGCTGCCAAGGGGTTGGAGTTTCCGGTGGTGTATATGGTGGGGCTTGAGGATGGGCTGTTTCCTAGTGCCAGGGCACTTGAAGAAGGGCCAGCCGCACTCGAAGAAGAGCGTCGCCTCTGTTATGTGGGGATGACACGCGCTCGGCAGGAGCTCTATATGAGCTATGCGCAGAGCCGCTTGCAATTTGGTAGCCGCAGCTACAACAGCCCATCGCGCTTTCTCGACGATATGGGCATGAGCCTGTCGATGGTGTATACCGAACCAGCTACACCAGTGTACGACGATGCGCTCGATGAGGTCATGCCGTATGAGGTTGGCGATATGGTACGGTCACTCCAATTTGGCGATGGTGAGGTGATTGACATCGATGGCATGGCAGTGAGCGTGCGCTTTGCAAATGGATCTACCAAGAAGCTTAATGTGCAGTATGCCCGCCTTGAGAAAATTACTCCCTAGAACTACCCGCCATCGGCCAAAAAATGCTATACTAAAAAAATGAAAAACACACTTGTAAAGCAGCTGCGCCGCCTCTTGCCCGCAGCGATGATCCACACTCTCGAAGAAGCGTATCGGCGGAGCCGCATTGCCCTGGTAGCGGCACGCTATGGCAACCCAGCCAAGCACCTGCGCGTTATTGCCGTGACGGGCACAAATGGCAAGACGACCACTGTTAATTACATCAATGAAATCCTCAAAGCCGGTGGCCGCCGCACCGCAATGTTTTCCACGGCACTGATCGAGGTGGCAGGTCAGCGCCAGCTCAACGACCTCAATGCGACAGTCGGCTCTACCGCGCGGATGCAGCAGTTCTTTGCTGAGGCTAAGCGAGCCAACGTAGACTTCGTCGTGCTAGAGATTACCAGTCACGCACTTGATCAACATAAGCTTGATGGTGTGCCAATTGACGTTGCAATCATGACTAACCTCACCCAAGACCACCTCGACTACCACAAGACGATGGAGCGCTATGCCGCCGCCAAGGGCAAACTCTTTGCTCGGAAGCCGCGCTTTATTGTGCTCAACCGTGATGACGAGTGGTTTCCATTCTTCGACAAATACACGGCGCGCGAGCAGAAGATTACCTATGGCCAAGACGCAGCCGCCACAGCCCGCATCACGCAGGCAGCGACCCGCAAAGAGGGTGGCAGTGCAACAGTCCTTATTGATGATGCGACAAAGCTACCACTGACAACACACCTCCCAGGAGTGTTTAATATTTACAACATGACAGCTGCAGCGGCTGCTTGCCAATTGCTGGGCGTCGCACCAGCAGACATTGCCCAGGGCGTGGCTAACCTCACTGGCGTGCCAGGGCGCTTCGAGCGTGTGCCGGTGGATACGCCATACGATGTGGTAGTCGACTATGCCCATACTCCTGATGCGCTTGAGAAGCTACTGACCTCAGCGCGGGCTATCACCAAGCGGCGTATCATCTTGGTCTTTGGTGCGACGGGCGATCGCGACAAGGCGAAGCGACCCATCATGGGTGAGATTGCTGCTCGCCTGGCCGATCAGATTGTCGTTACCGACGAAGAGAGCTACAACGAAGAGCCAGCCGGCATTCGCCAGGCAATCCTGCGCGGCATCCACCAGGCGGGCGGGGCAGACTACACCAAGGAGATTGCCGACCGGCGCGAGGCTATTGCCCAGGCGCTCGCCATCGCCCAGGCGGGTGACACCATTCTCATCACCGGCATGGGCCACGAGCAATTCCGCATCATCAACGGCCAGCGCCAACCGTGGAATGACGCGGCAGTGGTGCGAAGTTTGGTTGCTGAGCATAAGTAGTAGCGGCATTCTGACCCCTGATATAGTGAGGTTTCGAGGAGAGTTCTTCCGGGCTATCCACTAGCTTTTTTACCCACATTTTGCTATACTACATCGTAGCGTATATTGCTACGCAGATTATGATACAGTCTATTCCATTTTTGAAATTTTTCTCGCCACGCAATCTTGCTATCGCTGGTATGGTTGCACTGGTTGGTATTGGCTTATGGCGGATTCCGTCCGTCCATGCAGCGTCGCGCCAGCCAGGTAGTGGCGAGCATATCATCACATTGCACGAAGGCACGGTTAAGCGCGGGTTCTACACCAAGGCGACTACCTTACGTGATGCGTTGCGTGAGGCAAATGTGCGACTTGATGACAAAGACCGCACCGAGCCCGAGCTTGATACACCGCTAGAGAGCGCCTCGTACGAAGTAAACATCTATCGAGCGCGGCCAGTGGTGATCCGCGATGGCGGGGCAGATACGAAGCTTATTACCGCTTATCGCACAGGCAAGCAGATTGCAGAGCAGGCGGGTATTCCACTGCACGATGAAGACCAAGCGGTGCTGGCTCGCTCGCGCGATATCATTGCTGATGGGGCGGCAGAGGTGATGACGATCCGCCGCGCAACGCCCTTTACCCTTGTATTTTATGGCAAAACCATCCAGGCATACACGATGGAGAAGACGGTCGGTGCAATGCTCAAGGCCAAGAAAATCACTCTAGGCGCTGATGATACGCTATCGGTGCCAGCTAGCGCACCACTAACGGCTGGTATGACGGTAGAGCTCTGGCGTAATGGCAAGCAGACGGTCACAGTAGAGGAAGAAGTTGACTTCAAGACGGAGGAGATTAAGGATGCCGACCGCGAGCGTGGCAAAAAAGAAGTCAAGACTGAGGGCAAAAAAGGCAAGAAGGCCGTGACATACGAGATTATTATGAAGAATGGCCGCGAAGAGTCGCGCAAGCAGCTCAGTAGTGTGGTAACGCAAGAGCCAGTCAACCGGGTCGAGATCGTTGGGACGAAGAAGAAGTCGGTCGATACTACCTTTAGTGGTGACTTTGCGGGGGCACTAGCGAAGCTACGTAGCTGCGAAGGGGGTTACACCTCCAACACTGGCAATGGTTATTACGGTGCGTATCAATTTGACATCAAGACCTGGGGTGGTTTTGGTGGCTATGCCAATGCAGCGGAAGCACCACCAGAGGTCCAAGACCAAAAAGCCTGGGAAACGTACCAGCGTCGTGGCTGGCAACCCTGGCCAACATGTAAGAATAAGATGGGGCTGCAAGACATCTACCGCTAGCAGCCTAGCTAAGAGAACGAGATGATTACGAAGAGCCTCTATCGTCTGTGGCAGCATCGTCAACCGATGATTGCCTGCTTGCTGGGGCTGAGTGTCATAAGCGGTCTTATCGTGGCAAGCTATGCTTCGGCTCAGAGCCCAGCAGCAGTGCCAGCTCGACTGGTTACTGTAGTGGATAATGGTCGAGAGCGTGCCGTCTACTCGACTGCTTCGTCTGTGCGGGAGCTCATCGCTACCTCGGGTATGAAGATTGATGCCTCGCACGACTCCGTCTCACCTCACCTTGATGCGTCGCTTGCGCAGGCAGCACCAACAGTGATAATCCAGCGTGCTCGGTTAGTCACTGTAATAGATGGTAAGAAGCGTTCTCGTGTGCTCACCGCAGCGCAAACGCCGCAGGATATTGCCAAGGCGGCCGGCATGGCGCTCTACCGCGAGGATACTACGACCTTCCAAACACCTGGTAATATTGCACTGGATGGGCCAAGTGAGATGATGACTATTCACCGCGCACCAACACATACAGTGACAGTGGAGGAGCCGATTGCATTTGCGACTGAGACGATCAAAGACAAGCAGCAATTCATCGGTAGCAAAACAATCAAGCAGGCTGGCCAGCCAGGTGTTAGTCGCTTAACTTATACGGTTGAGATGAAGGATGGTACTGAGGTGCAACGTCGCTTGACGGCGCAAACAGTGGTAAAGCAGCCAACTGCGCAAGTAGAAATAGTCGGGACAAAGCCTAAGAATCCATTGACGAAGAGCAAGGGTGCACATCACTTTACTGACAGCAAAGGGGTGAGCCACCGCGAGACATACTACGATTTGCCGATGAACGTCGCCATGCGTAACTGTGGTGGCGGCACTTACACCATTCGCGGTGATGGGGCTAAGGTCGATAAAGACGGCTACATCCTCGTGGCGGCGAATTATAGCAACTACCCACGCTGCTCAGTGGTTGAAACAAGCATGGGTCCAGGCAAAGTGTACGATACTGGTAGCTTTGCCACTAAACACCCACATGGCTTTGACCTCGCGACGGATTGGACGAAGGTGGACGGTAAGTAGCGTCCACTAAATCGTTTGCTGCTTCGCTGACGGAAGTTTTTGCCTTGGTGTCACAGTACATTGGTTTGCATAATATTTTCCTACTTTAGCCACCATTTTTTCATGTTTTCCCCTCCCAACATATAGTACAAATCGATTTGTACTATAGTTACCCTGTTTTTTCCCTGTTACAGCAGACTCTTTTTCTATTCTTTTATATATTTATATATAATAGGAGAGAAATCGATATGGATATATGGATGTATAGAGAGATATAGAGAATAGTGTAGATATATAGAAAGATAAATAAATAGAAATAGAGATAAGAATATAGATATAGAAATATAGAGAAAGAGAATTATAGAGATATATAGAGATAGGTATAGAAATAGATAGATATTAGATAAAGAAAGTTATAAAGATATAAATAGATAAAGAAGGAGAAGATAGAATATAAGAATTATGACAAAAAAGTTATGGCTATAGAAGGCGTCAGTCAGTTATGCAGAGCATACTATTGCTAACCCTGGTATAATACATACTATGGCATTACAAAATAAAAAATCTCTAGGGCAGCATTGGCTCAAAGACCCGGATATGCTGGCGGCGATTGCCGATGCGGCAGCGCTGACCCCTGATGATACAGTATTGGAGATTGGCCCGGGGCTGGGCACATTGACAAGCCGACTCCTGGCCAGAGCGGGCAGAGTAACCGCGGTAGAGTACGACGCCGACCTCGCGCGCAAGCTGCCAGGGCAATTCCCTGGCAAGCAACTAACGGTGGTGCATGAGGATATTCTGCAGTTTAACCTTAGTCAGCTTCCTGCTGACTATGTCGTGGTAGCAAATGTGCCATATTACATTACGAGTAAGATTGTCCAAAAGCTGCTGACGGCGGAGAATAAGCCGCGCCGCACGGTGCTGCTGGTACAGAAGGAAGTAGCTGAGCGCATTGCCGCACAGCCTGGTGCAATGAGCCTGCTGGGAGTGAGCGCTCAGCTCTATGCCGAGGCGACGCTTGGCCCAGTGGTGCCACGCCAGTTCTTTGTGCCACCGCCTAAGGTAGACTCGCAGGTGGTGGTGCTCGAGACGCGTGCTCAGCCTCTCGTGTCGCCAGCGGACGAGAAGGACTTCTTCCGCGTGGTGCGGGCGGGTTTTGTGGCCAAGCGCAAGAAGCTGCGCAGTGCACTGGCGGCAGGCTTCGCGCTGGATAAGGTAGCGGTCGAGGTGATGTTGCAGCGCGCTGGTATCTCGCCAGACTGGCGGGCGGAGGATGTGTCGATTGCCCAGTGGCTCGCTATTATGCAAGAGTGGCGCGCGCAATGATCCGGGCTGATCAACCTACCTGCTTCCCATCAGAACTCCTCGTTAGCGTGTCGTCAAGCAGTGATGGCACAATGCTTGACCGCACGTTAGGTGAGATACATCACCCGCAGGTAGTGGCACACCGACAGGCCTTTTGTCAGGCGAGCGGGGCCGCATATACGGATGTGGTGTATCAGCGGGTTGTCTATGGCGTAGGCCGCAGCTATGACCAGCTCTGCGAGGTCGATAGCGCTGCGACAACTCGCCACACTGCGGAGATGGTAGCGGACGGCCTCGTGACGCGCTCGCCTGGAGTGGGGTTGCTGTTGCCGGTGGCTGACTGCGTGGCGACGGTGCTGTATGATCCGGTGCAACGGGTGCTCGTGCTATTGCATCTGGGGCGGCATTCGACACTCTCACCACTGCTTGTTCGGACAATTGATCACCTCGTCCACGAAGGCTCTCGGGCAGAGGATATCATTGTCTGGATGAGCCCAAGCGCGCAGCGGCAGAGCTACGTCATGCAGTATTTTGACCAGGCGGCCAACCCAGCTTGGCAACCCTTTTGCTCGCACGAAGCTGATGGTATCCATCTTGACCTGCCGGGTTTTAATGCTGCTGCGTGCCAGCGCGCGGGCATTGCGCCGCGCAATATCCACATCTCGCCTGTCGATACAGTAATAAACCCCGACTACTTCTCGCACGCAGCGGGTGACACTGGTGGGCGGTTTGCGGTGCTAGCAATGATGCGAGAAGATTAACGGCAATCTGCAGATAGCCGAATGTCAAACTCCTCCGCGGTATGATTGCGTCGGCTACTCCCATATACCTTGCAATATGTAATTACATCAGCTATTCTGTGATAAGAAAAGGGTTGCCTATCAATCGACCGTGGGTGGATACAAGAGAAGGAGTATGATCATGGGATGGTTTAAGAATTCGTTTGGCATTGGGGCTGGTGTAACGCTGGGAGATATGGCGGCTCAAACCGGTGTTGCTATGGCAGTTGATATTATTGATGGATCGACCAAGAAGCTACAGGACGACTATCGCATAGAGCATTTTGACCCAATTGTCCGCGACGATATTTCGCACATTATTGCACGTGGCGCGCTGAGTGAGATGTCATATCCCTTTCCTACTGAGCTCGATTCCAATGTGAAGGCCGCGCAGCAGCTAGGGGAGAAGAGTAGCTTCGTGCAGCGACACAAAATCGCCGTCGGTATAACTGGTGCGCTTGTGCTGGTGGCAATATGCAACCCCAAGCAAAGCGCCATCGTATTGCTTATTGGGCTGTGGCTGCTGGTTGTCGCCGTCGGCATCACCATATTCAAAAAAGCGAGCCGCACTGCCACAGGCATGATGGTTGGTGCGCTCAGTGCACCAAGGGAGCAGCTTATTAAGGATGGCCAGCAGTATTGGCACATTCGCGAATATGTGCGCCAAGCCCTGGCTGCATCTGAGCTCAGCCCACAAGATGCCGTGCTGAAGCTGAGCCACACCCAGCTTGTGCAGCAATTCCCAGACACGGTGGAAGAGATCGAGGCAAACGCCTTTTACTATAAGCAAAAACTGCAGCAATAAGTAAATAGAAGGAGCAACCCATGCGCATCATCAAACGTCCAGCAACCACCATCCCCAAAGAATCTGCCCATGGCGGCAGTGGAGCACGCAAAGTCTATGTGTCGGCTGAGCACGCCACAAGCCCATATTGCGAGGCAATCACCCATGGTTGGTTGCCTGCAGGTGCGACCTTTGACTGGCATGATCACCCTGGTGTCGAAGAGACAATGATCGTCCTCAAGGGCAGTGGTGAGGTGTCTGACGCAGATGGCACATATACCTACAATCCAGGAGACGTCTTTATCTTTCCACCCGATACGCAGCACAAGATCCACAACCCAGGGCCAGACGAACATGAGATGATATTTGTGCGTATCACAGGGAAGTAGTTACTTATACCACATAAGTTAGTGATGCCCCGGCTGATTTCTTAACTGCTTTAATATTGCATATAAATCCAGCAGTGTTGGTGTATGAGAGAGGGCTGTTGGTTCTTCTGGGATATTTCTGGGTTGCATTTGTGTCGCGCTGAGTCGTACAGTCATACTAGCTATTATTGTAGCATTTTTAATCTTTATGCGTGAGGTCTTCGCCCAGCTTATCACGCAGCTTTGCTAACACAGAATAGCCTTTCTCTTGAAGCTTGGCGAGGATGCGTACCTGCTGCTCAGGTGAATAATATACGGTTGGGCGTCGACCTTGCTCTTTACGCGTTGTGCCAGTCAGACTATCCTCACCCTCGGATTTCTCTTGATTAAGGGCGGCAATAGCTCGTCGCACTGTCATGTCGTGTACACCAAGTGCTCTGGCAAGTTGCGGGCAGGTCATTTCTTCTTCCTGTGGAGGGAGGAGCGTATGGGTATCAGCGTTGTGGGGGCGAAGATGCTCTTGGAGGCTCAGAAGTTGTTTGGGTGTGATGAATGGGCGCATCGAATTGCCGCGTGGAGCGACAACGATCTCGCCGATCTTCTGGATGACCTGAGGATTCCTCAACGCTTTCTCGACCGCATACGGTGTTATATCAAGGTGGCGAGAAGCCTGGCCAACAGATATAAGTGGCTCTGGGCTATGATGATAGATGCCATGGAGCCAGTTGTTGTTAGTCTGGTCGGCAGCGATACGCTGGTGCACATCAGCAAGTGGGCTCGTGAGTGCATCATACATATACCAGGCAAAATGATGATCAGTCGATAGAGCAACACCACAGGTCTCATCTTGCACGAGCTCAGCAAGATCGTGTTTTCTATACTCGTGCAATGGTTGATAGCTATTGCCCTGAGTCTGCATGGCTTGTTCTACAGCTGGAGTATCAAAGACAAAAGCAACATCTGGATAGGTGATAACGGTACGAGCAGGCTGGGTGTCATGTGGTTGGATGGTTGCAATAAAGCGAAGGAGTTGCTGCGATGCAGATGTCTCTTGAATATGTTGTGACATATAGGCCTGCGCCGGGTCGTGAGTAGAAAGGCCGAGATCATTCTCAAGCAAAAAGCGCAGAAGTTTGTGCAAGTCGTTGAGCTTTTCTACTTGAGCAGTATGACTGTCAAATATCTCGGGTAATTGTGCTGATTGCTGGGGTTTTTCCATATGCATTACCATACTATAGCATAGGTAGTGGGAGCGTGTGTCGAGCCTAAGTGTTTAGTGAACCGTTGCACCAAGTGATCGCCCCAGGTAAGCTGCGACTTGCTTGGCTTGCCGAGGCGAGAGGTGGTAGCCTCGCTTGTGAGATGGCTGGCCATTTTGACGCCACGCACGATATTGCTCGAGTGTTATGCCAAGGGTCTTAATAACGTGATTAATTGTCGCGTGCGTCACATGGAGCTGCTCAGCAACAGTCGTGCGGAGCAGATACCCCGCCGGCGCTGGGGTAAAGAGCCCTTTTTCACGCGTCCAGCTCTCGATCTCTCGCTGGTCGGTGGGCGAGTAGTGCTCGGGAAAGTAGGATGATGAGCGATGTTCCATAATAGAGTAATGTATTATACATGATAGATTGCAGCTTTGTCAATAATATGACTGAATGGTAGCACGTTATAACAAAACGTGGTACGATACGAATACTCTTATCTTCCAAAGAGATATACCATAAGTAAAAATACGAGGTACTATGCCGGCAGACCAATCATCAACTCAGTCATCTGACAAGCCCACGCCGATTGACGGCGCACGTCTTGTCTCGCTCATTAATGCACTTCGCAAACTCCCCTGGCCAATGACGTATGAGGTGTACGATAGTCTCATCCAAGAGCTGGGTTGGCAGCTCGTCAAGCCACGTGAGCAAGAGCCGCAGACAGGGCACGAGCAGTGTATGCACTATGATGGTCACATGCCATTGCTTGCTACAATAGAAAATGACGTTGTAACGTCGGTGGCGAGTAGCCCAGTCATCGATGTAATTCACCAATTACCAGCAGACGCGTGCCGCACACTATACGATGAGTACTGTGCGGCAGGTATCACTGCCTGGGGCTGGCCGACCGATGTACGACACACGGGTTATCTCACTGGTACGGTGTGGAAGGGTTTTGCTCCACAAACACCAGCTTCGCGGGAGTACGTTAGTATCAACCTCAATGAGGAGGACAAGACAATCATGTTTGTCCTTGTCAGTGAGCAAACTGGTGCACCGTCCGATGGTGCCCGCCGCCCGCGCACGATTCGTCCCTATCCTGGCCCTGATCCATTACCGCGCCTGGAGAGTGAGCTACATGAGGAGACATACTTCTCTCCAGAGCAATTCACCGCCTGGATCGATCGCATCAAGCGTCAGTCATGGCCCCTGTCTTTGCAGCAGCTTGATACCACAATGCAGAGCCAGGGCTGGCAGCTCATGAAGCAAGAGGAAAATACCTGGTGGTATTATGATGGGCCGCTGCGCGTTATGGTGTCGAGCGAAGGTGGTGCTGTATCGATGGTCGTCGTATGGTTTGCTAATGGTTCACCCACGGCAGAATGCCTCGACCTCTACCGCCAATATGTGCAGGCTGGGCAAACAGCCTGGGGTGAGCCAGACGATGAAGTAGACGAAGCCGAGCATGCCGCAGAAGGTCTTGCTATCTCAACCGTCTGGATGACCGACCAGGACGACACCATCACCCTGATGCAGAGCACGGATAAGCTCTATGTGCTGATTGATATTGCCAAGCGGCAGCAGCCCAAGACACCCTAACTCACCTCATGCTATAATACCCCTATGACCAAACAACACGCCTACATCACCACTGCTATTCCTTATGTCAACGGTAAGCCGCATATTGGCAATGCGCTCGACTATCTCCTGGCCGATATCTGGGCGCGCTATCAGAAGCAAAATGGCCACGAGGTACGCTTCCAGGTTGGCACGGATGAACACGGCAATAAAATCGCTGCTAAGGCTCAGGCGAATGGGCTCGACCCACAGGGCTATGTGGACAGCATGTATGGCAACTTCAAAGTCTTGATGGAGGCAGTTGGTGCAGAATACACTGACTTTATCCGCACGACTGACCCACACCACGTCGCAGCAGTGCAGTACATCTGGCAGCGGCTTGCTCAGGCGGGGCTGATCTACAAGCACACCTATGAGGGCTGGTATTGCGTGGGGCATGAGGCATTCTTTACCGACAAGGAAGTCCACGAGACAAATGGCATATGCCCTGATCACCAAACGCCGTATGAGCGCGTCTCAGAGGAGAACTACTACCTCAAAGCGAGTGCCTTTACCGAGCAGATTCGCCAAGCCATCACTGAAGGCCGGATGAAAATCGTGCCCGAGTTCCGCAAAAATGAGTTCCTCGAGCTTATCAAAAATGGCGTCCAAGATGTCTCAATTAGCCGTCCGCGTAAGACACTGAGCTGGGGCGTGCCAGTGCCAGGCGACGACAGCCAAGTGATGTACGTCTGGCTTGATGCCTTAGCTAACTACATTACGGTACTGGGCTATCCAGATAAGGCCGAGTGGCAGGCGTATTGGCCAGCCGATGTGCAAGTCATTGGCAAGGATATTTTGCGCTTCCACGCGGGGATCTGGCCCGCTATGCTGCTCGGGCTTGATCTCCCACTACCTAAGACACTACTCGTCCACGGCTTCGTTCACGTTGGAGGTAGTAAGATGAGCAAAACAGTCGGCAATGTGGTCGACCCAATGGAAATTATCCAGAGCTATGGGGCTGATGCCTTCCGCTATTTCTTTGCTCGTCATATTCCTACCCAAGACGATGGAGATTTCACCTGGGAGAAATTTGAGAAAGCGTACAACGGCGAGCTCGGTAATGACCTCGGCAACCTTGTGCAGCGGGTGGCAGCTATGCTGACACGCTACCAAGCAGGAGTGATTGGCGATGCGCCGCAAGCCGAGCACGATATGACCATCTACCGCGACATGATGCAGCGACTGGAGTTTGATAAAGCACTCGATGAAGTATGGAGCTCCGTCCGTAGCCTCAACCAATACCTTGAGCGGGTCAAGCCATGGGAGATCGCCAAGCGCCGCGCGACCGACCACGATGCCGAGTCGCACCTGAGCGAAGTCTTAGCCTATGCGGCCAGTACGTTGCTGCAGATTGCCGATGAGCTTGTGCCATTCATGCCTGCTACTGCTCAGGCCATCCACACTATCTTTGGCACTGGCGTCGTGCCAGCCGACGTCCCACCACTGTTCCCGAAGCGCTACATTCATACCCCCGACCCACGAGCTCGCACAGCCTCATAAACAAAGGAGTAAGCTATGACAAGTGATACGACACATACTCTTGGCAGCACGCCACCCATGCCGCGTCTCATCGACTCGCACTGCCACCTACACGATAGCGAGTTCTACGACGATGCAGCACGCGAGGCAGCCTACCAGCAGGCTGTCCAGGCTGGCATTGCCATGATCTGCGTCGGGACGGATGTGCGCAGCTCGCGCCAGGCGGTGCAGTTTGCCATGGCGCGCGATCACTGTTATGCGGCGGTGGGTATTCATCCCCATGATGCCGAAGCAGCGGGCGAAGCGGGTATTACAGCCATTCGTGAGCTCCTCGCTGAAAAGCCACTACGGCAGGGTCGGCCCGTCATTGTCGGGGTGGGGGAGATTGGTCTAGATTATTTTTATGACAATAGCGCTCGCCCAGCGCAGCAGCAGTGCCTCCAGGCGCAGCTGCAGCTTGCGGCGGAGTTTCAGCTGCCCGTTAGCTTCCACGTGCGTGACGAAAAACAAGCACGCGGCGTAGTGTGGCAGGACTTTTGGCCTATCTACGATGCTCAGCCAGTGCGCGGCGTTCTGCACAGCTTTACCGATACTCAGGCGCAGCTTGAGCAGGGCCGTGCTCGCGGCTTATTTATTGGCGTCAATGGCATCAGCACCTTTACAAAAGACAGTGTTCAGCAGCAGCTCTATACCGATCTCCCACTCGATGCAATACTGCTTGAGACCGACGCTCCCTTCTTGACTCCGGTACCCTTCCGTGGTAGAATCAACCTACCGGCTTATGTGGAGGAGGTAGCCCGTGACCAAGCAGCCAAGAAAGGTTTGCCTATCGCGCGCATCGCTACCACCACAACGGCAAATGTACAAAGGTTATTTGATATATGAGCGGTGAGAGTTTCTTTCCAATAGATCACACAAAACAAAAGCCCGTCAGCAAGGGCGATTTTGCGCAGGAGCAAAAACCACAACCAGGAGAGAATCGCTCGGGTATTAAGTCTTATGCTGAGCTTATGGAGGAACGGCAAGCGGATAGAATTGCATCGGCATTAGCCGGTGTTTCTGCTGCTTTGAATGAATATAATGGCACGACAAGGGATGAGAATAAGGGTAAGACGGTATCCCCAGAAGCAATTTATCGTGAGAATATACTCTATACTGCACGAGTGACGAGTCTTGTGCTAGAAATGCGTAAAGATCAGCTTAGGACGAGTGGCAGCCAAGATGCGAGCAAGCTACTTGAAGAGAATAGTGGAATGACTGGTGTGAATAGTGCTCTTAAGGAGTCTTTTACTGCTGATGATGAGATTAATTCCGATTTTTGGAACAAAAAGATTGACGAAGAAGAAGAAACTGGGCCGGATGATCAGTCTCGCTGGGGGCTCGCTGCCTAGTGAAAAAGCCAAGCTCACTCCTTGGCAAGGCCTACGCGTTGCTGGCGGGCGATGCCAGTGTTGGTAAGTCGAAGAAGCGGCCCTTTAAGCGCTATACCGAGCGCGAGCTCATCACGCTCGAGAGTGAGATTGGAGCGGAGTTATTTGGCCCAGTGGAGAAGGGGCGGCACCGCGAATTCTTTTGCCTCGACGAAAAAACCTGGATTTGGCACGAAGAGTGGACAGATGAGAGGCGCCATATCCAGACCAATACCATCCGCTACGAGATTAACGACCAAGGCATCCTCAAAGCACAAGAGGGTGCTCGCTACAGCTACCTGATCGGTGATGAACTCCGTAATTTCGTTATGGCAACGCGCCTCTATTATGAGCGGGTAGCACGCGAGATTTACCGCGTTGACCCCAATACTGGCCAGCGTTTCGCCGATCCGGACTAGAGTGCTATACTAATTGGAGTGAAACCAGAGATGATATATTGCGACCACGCAGCGGCCACGCCGATGGATGACCGTGTTTTGGCGGCGATGCAGCCCTACTTTGCAGAGCAGTTTTTTAACCCGTCCAGCCCTTATGCGCCAGCAGTAGCGGTGCGACAGGCTTATCGCCAGGCAAAGCACCGCCTAGCGGTGGCGCTGGGCGGCAAGCCAGATGAGATTATTATGACGGCTGGTGCAACGGAGTCGATTAACCTCATGTTTGCTGGCGTACATGGTCATGTGGTAACGGCAAATATTGAACACCACGCTGTGTTGGCGGCAGCGCACCAGCACGATGTGACAGTGGTAGCGGCTAATCCAAAGGGCGTGGTGATGCCCGAGGCGATTGCTGGGGCGATTCGCCCAGAGACGGTACTGGTGAGTGTTGCCTTAGCTAACAATGAGCTGGGGACGATTCAGCCGTTGCGGGCAATTGCCGCAGTGGTAGCCCGTGAGCGCCAACGACGACTCGAAGCGGGTGAATCAACGCCGCTCTACCTCCACAGTGATGCCTCGCAGGGGGCAGGCCAGCTCGATATTAATGTGGCGCGCCTTGGCGTGGATGCACTGACGCTCAATGCGGGTAAGATATATGGCCCTAAGCAAGTTGGCCTCTTGTGGCTAGCCAGCCAGGTGCGGCTTGATCCGCTCATCGTTGGCGGTGGGCAAGAGCGTGGCCTGCGCAGTGGGACAGAGAATGTGGCTGGTGCGGTCGGCTTTGCAACGGCGCTGGAGCTCGCCCAGGCACATCGCAAATCCGAGGCGCAGCGCCTTGAGCGGCTGCGCAATAGTATGCAGCGTACGCTATGTGAGCACATCCCCATGGCAGTTGTCTCGGGTGATATGAAGCATCGCCTAGCGGGCCATTTGCATATCTCGTTCCCGGGGGTGGATGCCGAGCGGCTGATTTTCTTGCTTGAGCGCGATGGCGTGCTCGTGGCAACTGGCAGCGCCTGTGCGGCCAATAAGGGGCTACGCAGTCATGTCCTGACGGCGATTGGCCTGCCACCAGAGGCAGCCGACGGAAGCCTGCGCATCAGCCTGGGGCGGCTCTCGACCGAGGAGAACTGCAAGCGTGCGGCGCAGTGCATTATTGCAGCGGTGCAGCACGAGCAGGAGCGAGTGAAGGGGGCGCAGCGATGAAATTATTAGGCTGGCTTGCCGGGATATTTATCGCCCTGATGCTCCTCGTTTGGCTTGGTGGGCGCTGGCTAACGCGCGACGACCTGGCCACCTGCCAAGCAGCCCCGAGCAGTGCCGAGCAGTGCCAGGCTGCTGATGCCATTGTGGCAGTGAGTGGCGGCGATACCCAGGCCCGCACCGCCGAAGCGATTCGCCTCTACCAAAATGGCTGGGCGCGCTTCATCGTCTTCTCGGGTGCTGCTGCCGACAAGACTGGCCCCAGCAATGCCGAGGCAATGCGCCGCCAAGCCATAGCGGCTGGTGTGCCCGACCGTGCCATCCTCACCGAGGAACTAAGCGAAACCACCCGCCAAAATGCCAAAAAAACGGGCCAACTCCTGCGCCAAAAGAATCTTGACTCCATCATCCTCGTCACTAGCGCTTACCACTCGCGCCGCGTTGCGCTAGAGTTTGGCCAGTATGTGCCACATATCGCCATGCGCAGCCACCCTGTCGCTACCGACCGGCAGTGGTCAGACACCTGGTGGCTCACACCAAGTGGCTGGCAGCTAACGATCGAAGAGCTGGTGAAAATCGGCTGGTTCAAGGTGGTGCGGCCATGACACAGCGCGTCTTTGTCGGGATGAGTGGTGGGGTAGATAGCAGCCTCACCGCAGCGCTGCTGGTGGAGCAGGGTTACGACGTGACTGGTGTATATATGAAAAACTGGAGCCAAGACCTACCCGGTATGCAGTGCCCCTGGGCGGAGGACTTGGCTGATGCCAAGCGAGTGGCGGTGCAGCTGGGTATTGACTTTATCGTTTTTGATTTTGAGCACGACTACAAACATAAGGTGGTAGACTACATGCTAGCCGAGTATCAAGCGGGGCGCACACCCAACCCCGACATTATGTGCAATCAAGAGATTAAGTTTCGGCTCTTTCTCGACACGGCGCGTGAGCGTGGGGCAGACCTCATTGCTACGGGCCATTATGCGCAGACTGGTGGTGTATGTGCAGAGGATAACAGCGCAGCGACTAGTCAAGAACATTCATTCCAGCCTGATCGCCTCTACCGCGCGACCGACGCAGCCAAAGACCAGACCTACTTTCTCTACCGCGTGACGAGTGATGCACTCCAGCACACACTCTTCCCGCTTGGTGGCTATACCAAGCAGCAGGTGCGGCACATGGCCAGTGAGCGTGGCCTCTGGACAGCGCGCAAGCAGGAGTCAATGGGAGTGTGCTTTGTTGGTAATGTCGGCATGCGAGATTTCCTAAGCGAATATATATCCACTCGCCCGGGCGATATTATCGACAAGCAAACAGGGGCAGTGCTAGGCCAGCACGATGGTGCGATCTTTTACACCCTGGGTCAGCGCCATGGGCTGGATGTCGGCGGTGGCTTGCCGTATTACGTCGTTGGTAAGGACATGGCAGCAAATGTAGTATACGTGAGTCGCAATATGAATGACGAAGCGATGTGGCGCCATGATGTGCTGGTGGGCGATTTGCACTGGATTCACGGTGCACCAGCGGCAGATGACCAGCTGACCGTCCGCCTGCGCCACCGTGGTCAGCTGAGGCCATGCACGCTGCAGTATGACTCGGCCCAAGCTCAAGCCACCCTCCACCTCAGTGACCCTGAGCGGGCTGTGGCAGCTGGCCAGTCAGCCGTGATCTACCGCGGGGCAGAGTGTCTTGGCGGAGGGATCGTCATCGATTCAAGGGCGGCCTTATAGCTGTTTTTTGTCTCAGCAATGAGTGCAAACAGAGAGGCTATTCTGCAAGGTATGTATACCTCTTAAGTTATCAGGAAATATGTCGCACGACCACTCAGAAGTAACTCTGTTGACAACCCAAACAGCAGTTTCGTATACTGACACTTATAGACAACCATAAGGGGGATTATTATGAGGGTAAAACACACTCACTCTCGGATGAGAGTTATTGCCGCCGCGGCAGTCGTCGTTGGTGGCATTGGGCTTGCAGGGCCGCAGCTTGTGGCGCATCAGGCGTATGCTGATGCTGACACTACCGCACCAGTCTTTACGCCAGCCAAGCCAGAGAAGCTCGTGGCGCGAGCAGGCCGCTCAATTGCCGATGCTGTGCGTACTGTGGCAGCGAATGATGGGGCGGACGGAACAGGTGTTAATAGTGATGGCGTGGTTATCGACGCAAAAAACCTTGACCTTGCAAACCCAAAACCAGGCATATATACAATCACCTACCGTGCGGTCGATAATGCCAATAATAAAGCAGAGGTAACGCGCGAAGTAGAAATCACAACTACTGAAAAGCTCGAAGCGAAGCTAGCTGAGCCGATGGTGCTGGATGGCTACAGCCCACACACCAGGGCGGAGGCAATATCCAAACAGGTTATTGCTCGTGCTGTGGTGGCTGATGAGACATCTCCTCAGGCTGTGATCGACAAAGCATTGCAAGAGCTCCAGCAAGCAATCGATGCCCTCCGCGTCGACCACACCGACTACGACAAAGCCAAGCAAGAGCTTGCTGCTGCGCCAGCCTATGTGGCAGCAGACAAGGAAGTTGCCACGGCAGTGGCTGAGGCAGATCGCCTGGCAAATCTCAAAGCAACCACAACGCCAGAGCTTACCAAAGCGACGAAGGCGCTCACCGCTGCTATAGCTACAGCCATCCAGGAGGATCAAGCACGCCAAAAGACAGCCACGCAAGCTGTTGATGCACTCGAAGCTAAGCCGGATCTTGCACTGCTTGCCACAACCCAATCAGTGGTCGATACTGTCAAAGACGATGCAGCCAAGGCGGCACTGCAGCGGCGGGTTGATGCAATCCGCACTGCGCTGCGACCACAACAACCACCGCAAGCTGCCGCCGCACCAAAGACGGTAGCCCACACGCCCAAGCAGACGCATTCTGTAGCAGCTGCGCTTGCCGACACGGGTGCCAACCTCTGGCTTCTCGGCGGGGCAGGGACTGCTCTCATTGGTGGGGCAATTGGCCTGTGGCACCGTCGCAACAAGCTTTTTAAACGTGAGAAATAAGTACGATCGCGCAAAAATCGGCTCCTGAATGAGTCGATTTTTGTATAGTAATGTTTCAAGTGGCAGTATGCTTCGCTATGGAGAGCTTTTATAATCACACCACCAAAGATGCACGGGGCAGTGTGTCCGTGCTATAATACCCCCTATGAATGCTCAAGATATCCGCAACAAATACCTCGAATTTTATGCCAAGCAGCAGCACGCCATTATCAAGCGGGCCCCGCTCATCCTAACCGACGACCCGACGACACTCTTTACTGGTGCGGGCATGCAGCCGATGATCCCATATCTGCTGGGTGAGACACACCCACAGGGCAAGCGCATCGCCGACTCGCAGACCTGCCTGCGCGCCCAAGATATCGACGATATTGGCGATAATCGCCACACCACCTTCTTCGAGATGCTCGGTAACTGGAGCTTGGGCGACTACTTCAAGAAAGAGCAGATTACTTGGATGTGGACATTTCTCACCGAGGAGGTGGGGCTCGACCCAAATCGTCTGTATGTAACGTGTTTCATTGGTGCGCCTGAGTACAACATTGCCAAAGACACCGAAGCAGCCGAGCTGTGGCGGCAGAAATTTGCCGAAAAAGGGATTGAAGCTGAGAGTGCCGATATCGGCAGCGAAGAGCGCGGCGCAGCCCGTGGCATCCAGCCGGGTGAGCGTATCTTTTACTATGACGGCAGCAAAAACTGGTGGAGCCGCAACGGTGGGCCCGAGACGACACCAGTCGGTGACCCATGCGGGCCTGATAGCGAGATGTTTTATGAGTTTGATTTCATTGAGCACGACCCGAAGTTTGGTGAGCATTGCCACCCTAACTGTGACTGCGGGCGCTTTATGGAGATCGGCAACAACGTCTTTATGGCATACAAGAAGGTAGCCGAGGGACAGTTTGTTCCACTAGATAAGCCGAATATCGACCACGGCTCTGGCCTGGAGCGCATTGCGGCTGCGGCCAATAACGACCCCGACGTCTTTAAGATTAGCCTGATGTGGCCTATTATCAGCAAGCTTGAGCAGCTTAGTGGCAAGAGCTACACCTCGCATACCGAGAGTATGCGGGTGATTGCTGACCACCTGCGAGCGGCTACCTTCATGGCGGTGGATGGCTGCATCCCAAGCAACAAGGAGCAAGGCTATGTGATGCGCCGCCTCTTACGACGGGCTATCCGCTACAGCTTCGACCTTGGCATTGAGCAGAACTTTCTTGAAGCAGTGGTGCCGGTGATTGCCGACCTATACGAGGCAGACTTCCCAGAGGTCAAAGCAGCGCGCGAACAGATCATCGCCGTGCTTGTCAAGGAAGAAAAAGCCTTCCGGCAGACGCTCCGTAAGGGGCTCAAGCAGATGCAGCAGTATGTAGCGGATGGCCTGACTGGTGCGGAGTTATTTACGCTATATGATACCTTTGGCTTCCCGGTAGAGCTCAGTACAGAGGAGGCATACAAGCAGGGGATTGCGCTCTCTGAGGATTGGCGGGCAGAATTTGACGCCAAGATGGCCGAGCAGCGCCAGCGCTCCAAGACGGCCCGCAAGGGGCAATTTAGCGGTGGGCTAGAGGGTCACGACCCGATTCACCTCAAGTACCACACAGCGACACACCTACTGGGTGCAGCGCTGCGCACGGTATTGAAAGCACCAGATTTGCAGCAGCATGGCAGCAACATCACCGCTCAACGCCTGCGCTTCGACTTCAATCACGACAAGCTCACCCCAGAGGAGAAGCAAGCAGTGGAAGATCAAGTCAATGCCTGGATCGAGGCAGACTTGCCGGTTAGCTTTGCCGTCTACCCAACCGATGAAGCACTGAAGCTTGGTGCAATTGGCGCCTTTGGCGAACGTTACGGCGATACCGTCAAGGTCTATTCTATCGGCGAAGGTGATGAGCGCGTGAGCTTCGAAGTGTGCGGGGGCCCACATGTCGAGCACACTGGCGTCTTGGCCGAAGATGGCATGCGCTTCAAGATCACTAAGGAAGAGTCGAGCTCAGCCGGTATCCGCCGGATCAAAGCAGTGTTGCGGTAGTGCTAGCAGATAATCAGGAATAAATAATACAACACCAGTAACATATGTGCTGGTGTTGTATTGTTGGTATTAATGACACCTACAAGGGCACGGAAGAGAGGGCGTGACCCTACTGGAGAGCGCAGCGCTCAGTGATCATATCCTTCGTTAGCTGGGCGATAGTGTTGCTTAGCTCTGCGATGTCTGGCTCAACATATGTACGGCGACGCTGCGAGGTTGTTTCGTTATGATCATAAAAGCAGGCAAGCGTGGTATATTCTAAGTCATCACTGGTAATACGGCAAGTCACTGGTGCGTCGAGCTCATCACAGCTGTAGGGTATTTCTAGGGTTGCTGTAGTGCCCATAGCAAGCTGGCCAAGCCGACGTATTGTCAGTGCAAGACGTACACCAGACCACCTTCGCCTTTGAGGGTAATATCATTATAGCAGTAGGTCACATCGCGGCGAACTTGCTCAGGATTAGCCGTAGGGAGGACCGCTTCGTCAAGAAGAGTCTGGAGGTCGGCAGCAGTTGTGTCGCGGTTGGTTGCATACCATCTAAATAGCTCTGAATCATGGCCAAGCGGGCGCGAGCGGTCGAGTAAGCGTGCCACGTGGTTGTGGGTGATAGGCGTCTGGCTGGGGTCGGTCCGGCTATACCAGCATTGCCGATTACCCGCCAGTGTTAGTGCAAAAGAATGATGCTTATCAGGGTCGGCAAAGGCGAGCTGGCCAGCGGTCAGGCCAGTGGCATCAGCTGTGAGGTCAACGGCCAATATACCACCTTCGTTATATTGCCCAAAGGGAGCTTGGTAAGCTATCGTTGTTTCGTCGGGCGTGGCATGGTGCGCTTCAAGCGATGCGACCGTCTCATATAGGTGGCGGCCAAGCAGGGTGAGCTCGGTTGGCTCGTAGTTCTTAAGTGGAAAGATGCCGGTAAGTACGGCATCGACTGGTTCGCGATTAGTCATGGTGGGCGTATTGTACAGTGGTTACCTCTGTTTTGTTAAGGAGGTGCCACTACTGTATGATTTTCTGAATCTTTCTCTACAGAGTATAAGAATCTATTGCGATAAATATTCCACCGCCTTTCAATCCAAGCTGTGGCTGTTGCGCAATAACGACGCTTGCAGTGCTTGATGCAAAATGAACCATTTCATCATAAATTCGCCAATAATCACCGTTTAGGGCTAGCAGGCAAGCCTGTATATGGTATATAATAGAGATGATTATGGTTTTCGATCGATTTCTTACCCGAGCAGATAACAGCGCTAGCGAATGCCTCGTTGGTCTTGATATTGGGACAGAGTACGTCAAGGCGCTGCTTGCCCGGGTTAATGGTGAGGAGATTGAGATCATTGGTGTGGGGCGCAAGCACCAAGACCGCAGCGATATGCACTCGGGTGCGATTGCAGACATTGCCGCAGTCGTGCGCAACTGCGAAGATGCTCTGGCCCAAGCCGAGTCTGAGGCTGGCATACAGGCGCGCCGTGCAGTGATTGGCATTGCTGGTGAGCTTGTGAAGGGTGTGACGAACACCATCCGCTACCGCCGGCCACAGCCCGACCGCCCATTGGACGAGACCGAGATGGAATTCATCATCGAGAAGGTGCAAGACCGAGCTGCCATCAAGGCGCAGCGGCAGATCGCTCTCGAGACAGGCAACCAAGACGTGGAGGTAAAGCTCGTCAACTCTGCACTCGTCAGTATCCACATTGATGGCTACAAGGTGAGTAACCCGATTAGCTTCCAAGGCAAAGATGTCGCGGTGCAGATCTACACGGCGTTTGCTCCTATGGTGCACATTGGTGCACTCGAGCGCGTAGCTGATGAGCTGGCGCTCGACCTCGTGGCGGTGGCGGCTGAGCCCTTTGCGGTGAGCCGGAGTGTGCTGGGTACAGATGCGAATAGCTCATTTACGGCTATTCTTGCCGATGTTGGTGGCGGCACAACAGACATTGCGGTGGTAAATGATGGCGGTGTGGAAGGCACGCGGATGTTTGGCATTGGTGGGCGCAGCTTTACCAATACGATCGCCAACGAGTGTGCCATTAGCTACAACGAGGCTGAGAAGCTCAAGGTCGCGACTAATCACGAGCAGATGAAGCAAGAGCTTAAGCAGCATTTTGATACCGCAATTGATAAAACCCTCGATGTCTGGCTAGCAGGAGTCGATCTTGCTCTTAGTGAATTTAGCTCGGTTGATCACCTGCCCAATCGTATCTTGCTCTGCGGTGGTGGGGCGAGTCTCAAGCCACTAGTCAAGGCTCTCGAGACGCGCGATTGGTATACCGACCTCCCCTTTACACGCCGGCCAGTGGTGCAGCATATTAAGCCCAGTGACGTCTCCGGCGTGGTCGACCTGACGAACAAGGTCAGCGACCACTCATTTATCACCGCGATGGGCCTCCTGCGCGTGGGTTACGATACGATGATTGGGGCAAGCGAAACAGAAACACTACGCAATAAATTGAATAAAATTTTGAGGATCTAAATGCAAAAAGATGTCATTTATATCGATACTGAGGACGACATTACCGCCATCATTGGCAAGGTGAAGGATTCCTCGCAAAAAATCGTCGCACTTGTGCCACCCAAGCGGATTGGTGCCATGCAGAGCGCTGTCAACCTCAAGCTCGTCCAGCGTGCTGCTGAGCAAGCAGGTAAACGGCTCGTCATTATCACTGGCAACCACGCGCTCTCGACTCTAGCGGCTTCGGCAAGTATCCCCACGGCGCGGACATTGCAAAGCCGGCCAGAGATGGCTGAGATCCCAGCACTGGAGGTCGATGACGAAGATGTCATTGATGGTAGTGAGCTCGAGCCAGATGACCCTGAGCCAGTAACGCCTGATACTTCTGTACCGGCTCGTCCTACTACACGCCCAGCTGCTCGTACTGCATCAGATGATGACAAAGCGGCAGATGCTTCGGCTGCCTCAGATCTCAAGAAGAAGGTGAAGGTACCAGACTTCAACAAAATGCGCAAGAAGCTCTTGATCGGTGGTGCGGCACTCGTTGTCCTGATTGTTTTCTTGGTGTGGGCGATTTTCTTCGCGCCACATGCGACCATCACTATCAAGGCGCGTACTTCTGATCTGCCGCTCAGTACCCGCGTCACGATTGGCGATTCGCTTGGCTCAAATTTGCAAGAAGGGACGATCAAAACGACGACCAAGACAACGCGCAAGACTATCTCAGTCGACTTTACTGCCACTGGCAAAGAAGATGTTGGCGCGAAGGCAACGGGGACGGTGCGCTTCACGCCAGCTTCGTTTGACGTCTTGCGCAATGGAGCGACGATCGACGTCGGGACGACTATCACGTCCGAGAATGGTATGCAGTATAAGACGACATCATCGGTGGTATTCGACTCTAACGCGTCGGGTGGCGACCTCATGCGAGGCCGCACAACAGAGGTCACCGCGGTAGAGAGTGGCACGAAGTACAATGGCGCATCGGGCTCGGCCAAGGGCCCCTCAGGCTTCTCCGTCTCCTTCACGCACGATACTTCTGGTGGCACAGACAAGACGATTACTACAGTGCAGCGCAGTGACATCGAGCAAGCGAGGAATAGACTCAATAGTTCACTCGATAGCAATGGTGCTAAGCGTGAGCTTGCCTCACAGTTTAATGGTGACAGCTACATCATTCTGAGTGACACCTTCAAGCAAAACGACAGCGACATCCAACCCAACGTCAAGGTGGGTGGCGAAGCAACCGATGGCAAAGCCCAGCTAACTGGTGCGGTGGAGTACTCCCTCTCGGCGATTGAGAAGCGCGAGGCAGGCATCTTCCTCGATGCGTACTTCAAGCAGCAAATTGACGGCAAGGCTAATCAGCAAGTCCATAGCAATGGCGTCAATAAACTCTCGGTGACGAATGTTTCGGCCAATGGCAATGCCTACAATGCGACTATCACGACTAATGGCAAGATTGGCCCTAAGGTAGACGAACGAGAGCTCAAAGACTACGCCAAAGGCAAGCGCTATGCTGAGATTCGCTCACATGTGGAGAAGATCGAGGGGGTGAGCTCGGCCGATGTATCGTTCTCACCATTCTGGGTGCAATCAGCACCAAATGACACGAATCGTATAAAGGTGGTATTTGACCTCAATGAACAATAAACGAACATACTTAGCACTTGATGTCGGCGAACGGCGGATTGGTGTTGCAATTGCTGATCCATCTGTGCGAATTGCTGTCGCATATGATACGATTGAAGTGGATGGTAGTGAACTTGAGCAGATCACTCAGCTGATTATGAGTGAGCGTGTTGGGGTGGTGGTCGTTGGTTACCCGCGTAACCAATCGGGCGAGCCAACGGCTCAAACCGCCTATGTTGAGCGGTTTGCAACCCAATTGACAGATATCGCGCCGCGCTTGGCATTTCAAGATGAGTCGCTCACCAGCGTGCAAGCTGAGGAGTATCTTCGTGCTCAAGGCAAGCCGTATAGCAAGGGTGCTATCGATGCCGTCGCTGCCAGTATTATTTTGCAAGACTATTTGGAGACGCACTATGACTGATTTTCGCCGCCAGCCAGGCAGAGGCTTCCAGGTAGGGAATCCAAACCCACCACTGTCGCCGCCACCAGCAGAACGCATTACGCCACGCTCGGGACGCTCAGCTGCTGCAGTAGGTGCTTCAGGGCGATCTGCGTCACCATATATGCGCCGCTCAGAGCCACATCGCCCAATGGTGGGGCAACAACAACCACAATCACAATCGACACAATCTATCCAGCCACAGCCAGCACCATCCTCTGCGCCGCAGCAGGCGTATGACCCCTACGCGTGGGTGAGTAGGCCGCAACCTCAACCACAATCGCAACCAGCACCTCAGCCACAGCCCTACCGCGCATCAGCACCGTCTCGCGACACGTACGCGGTGCCAGTCCAGCAGCCAGCGCCGCAATCTCAACCGCAACCAGCCACCTCCTCAGTTGACGATTTTGCTGACGATACGCTGCCTTCTGGGCTTGATGATGATAGCTTCTATGGCTTTGATGACGACCAGCCGCCGCAGCCCACACCGGAGCCACAGCGGGGAAGCTTGCTTGGTAATGATGATGTTTCGCCACTCTTTGCCGATGACGCACCAAAGGGCCGGACGATTGGCTCTCAGAAAAAATCTCCACGCTACAATACTGAGCGGCCACGCCACGGGCGTCGCCGATGGCTCTGGTGGCTTAGTGGCATTGGATTGCTAATTTTACTCATCCTTGCAGTAGCATACTGGTGGTATCATCAAAACCTGCAGCCGGTCGACCGGACCGACACCACGACCAAGACAATAACGATTGGTGAGGGCGACACGTTCAAGACTGTTGCTGCTACACTGAAAGAGCAGGGGCTGATTCGTGATGTTCGCGCCTTTGATATCTACACCCGCCTGTCGGGCTCGCGCAATCAACTCCACACTGGCGTATGTCAGTTTAGCCCTGCGCAGTCGTTGCCCGAGATCGTGACCAAGCTCTCGCAGGGGTGTCATGATAATCGTGTCGTCACATTCTTGCCAGGTGGTACTGTTGTCGATTCGCGCTACAAGCCACAAGGCCAAGATGCCACCACGGCACTCAAGCGAGCTGGCTATAGCGAGGAGTCGATCAAAGCTGCACTAGCGAAAACATACAACAGTCCACTCTTTGCCAACAAGCCAGCTGGCACTTCGCTCGAGGGTTATATCTTTGGTGATACCTATTCCGTGCCAGCTAATCAAGGTCCAGAAGCAGCTCTCAAGGCGGCCTTCGCGCATATGTACGAGCAGATTCAAAATAATGGCTTGATTGACAAATTTGCAGCCCAAAAGCTCAATCTCTACCAAGCTATCACCCTCGCCTCCATCATCCAGCGCGAGATGGGGTGTGGTGGTGCTAGTCAGGACTGCTACCAGATTCAGCGGCAGATTGCCCAGGTCTTTTACAAGCGGTTGCGCGAGAATAAAGTACTTGGCTCGGACGTAACCTTCATTTATGGGGCAGATATCGCCGGCGTGAGCCCCAATGTCAATCTTGACTCGCCGTACAATACACGCATCAAGCCAGGCTTGCCACCTGGGCCAATTGCCACGCCTGGCCTCGGCGCACTCAAAGCAGTGGCCGATCCAGCACCTGGTAGCTATGAGTTCTTCCTCGCCGGCGATGATGGCAATGTCTACTTTGCCAATACCGATGCCGAGCACCAGGCCAACATCAAGCAGCACTGTAAGAAGCTCTGTTCTGAGCTATAGATCCCAGCTGTAGGTTGCACCTGTTCTCGCAATTCCTTGGCGATATTGAGCTACGTTTCGTGCCCTGACAGTAATATGCCGCGCATAAACGTCGCTAGGCCAAAACTGTTGCAATTTTCACAAAATATCATCTCCCACCACTGTTGTAAACCATTGACTAAACTACAACCGCGTAGTAGAATGGATGGTAGCCAGTCGGGGAGTGATAATACGGGGAATGCAAGAGAGGGAAATTGCTCTACCAATGGCCTGCCTTTAAATGTCGTACGAGCACCGAAATCAATTTTTTTAATATCATAATAAAATCGGTCGACATGTGTGCTCCGTTCTCTTGTATAGGGAGAAGAAAGACAGAGTGAGGTAGCAGCGCGCTAGTAATAGATGCGCAGGAGAACGATCATTCGTCAACAACAAGCAGCCGAGCAGGCTTCACAACTCGAACTTTCGCCTATTACCGTGCGGAGTCGGCGCCCGCGACCACTGTATAAGTCATTATCGCCGGTACGGACATCGGCCTATGTAGGGGTTTTTGTCCTGATTCTTTCGCTCGTTGCCATGAGCTACCAGCCAATTTTGGCAGAAAACACCGCTCTAGCTAGCGCTGCGCCCGTCAGTGCAACGCGCCAGACGGCAGCGACGCCATCAGCAGATGGGGTAGATCAGCTCGTTGCAACCAATGTTGCTACATCGATTGCTGAGAGCACAAATCTGCCTGTCACCAACAATGTCGCCAACCTCTCGCAGTCAATTGCTGCAGAGAACTCATTTACCCAAACGAGCGCCACGACAATTAACAAGCCGCAGATTGTTCAGCCAACAGCCGACAACCGCACTATTAAGAAATACACGACAGTTGCTGGCGATAGCGTGCCAAGCCTTGCTGATAAGTTCAAAATTAGCACACAGACCATCAAATGGGTTAACAAGCTCACCAGTGATGCGCTTGAGCCAGGCAAAGAGCTGACGATCTTGCCAGTTAATGGCATCCTCTATACTGTTAAGGATGGTGATACGCTTGATAGCATTGCTGCTAAATACAAAGCAGATAAGAGCCAGCTCACCCTCTACAACGACCTTGAGCTGACTTCTACCCCTGCTAAGGGTTCGCAGCTTATCATCCCTGATGGCTCGTTGCCAACAGAGGAGCAGCCAGGCTACGTAGCGCCACGCTCGGGTGCTGCTGCTCGCGCAGCCAGCGCAACAACTGGCACAAACAGCTACAATGGCACTAGTGCCTACGGCGGTGCTGCTGGTACAGCTCATGCCTGGACAGGCGGCGGCGACGGTGGTGGCTATGCCTGGGGTAACTGTACTTTTTATGCCTACGAGCGCCGTCTTGAGCTTGGCCGGCCAATCGGCCGCCAGTGGGGTAATGCTGCTACCTGGGCTAGCTTCGCCCGCGCATCTGGCTACGGTGTCGGCACAACGCCAGCCGTTGGTGCAGTGATGCAAAATGGTGGTGGGTATGGCCACGTTGCTATCGTCGAGAGTGTTAACCCTGGTGTTTCGGTCACCATTAGCGAGATGAACGGCTTCCGCTGGGGTGGTGGATTCAACCGCGTTGGCTTTGGTAACATCCCATGGAACGAAGCAGTCGGTGGTCGCTACCAGTACATCTATTAATTCGATATACTAAGCCTTGTAAACACCTCTGTTGCTGCAGAGGTGTTTTTGGTATACTTAATAGTATATGTTTGTAGATACAGCAAAGGTAACAGTAGTAGCGGGTCGTGGTGGCGATGGTGCGGTGAGCTTTCGACATGAAATATATGTGGATAAAGGTGGGCCTGATGGCGGAGATGGCGGTCGTGGTGGTGATGTTGTATTTGTTGCAACAGAGCAGCTCAATACCTTGCTCAAGTTTCGCTACAAACCAGAGCTCAAGGCAGAACCCGGCGTTGCGGGTGGTAAGAAAAAGATGGCGGGCCGGTCTGGCAAGCCACTCGTCGTCAAAGTGCCGGTAGGGACATTAGTGAAGCGAGGTGATGTAGTAATCGCCGACCTTGCTGAGGCAGGGCAAGAGGCCGTCATTGCCAAGGGTGGGGATGGTGGCTTTGGTAATGCGCATTTTAAATCTAGTGTGCGCCAAACGCCGCGTATGGCTGAGCTGGGCGAAGCAGGGGAGAGTTTTGAGGCGGAGCTAGAGCTGAAGTTGCTGGCCGATGTTGGTTTGGTGGGCTTCCCTAATGCTGGGAAATCAACCTTCCTTAGCGTGGTGAGTAATGCCCGCCCGGAGATTGCGAATTACGAATTTACCACACTCACACCTAACCTTGGTGTGGCTGATATTGATGATGGTTCGGTCCTGATTGCTGACATTCCTGGCCTGATTGAGGGAGCGAGCGAAGGCAAGGGTCTGGGCGATGCCTTCTTGCGGCACGTCGAGCGGACGGCTGTGCTCCTCCATCTTGTTGATGTGTATAGCAATGATGTAGCCGAGCGCTACCAAGCGATTCGTCACGAGCTGCAGCAATACAGCACCGAGCTAGCTCAGCGGCCAGAGGTCGTCGTGCTAACGAAGTGTGATGGGCTCGATGACGATATCATTCAGATGCAGATAGATAGCTTGCGTCAGGTAGTTGACAAAGCAACGCCGATTTTTGCAATTTCCTCGATTGCACACCAGGGAATCATTGATGTGCTGCGAGCTTTGCGCCAGATAGTAGTAGAGGTGCGGGCGGCTGAAGCAGCAGCTGAAGAGGGCGACGATTTTGCTAACGGCGAGGAGCTTGCGACTATTACGCTCGGTAGCCAAGCTAAGGCCGATGCCTGGGCGGTGCAGCAACTGCAGGGCTATGCGGCGCTGCGCTGCGCCGAGACGGCAGCAGAGAGTGGCCTGACTAGCCCACGGGAGAATGGCGAGATGCCGCGGGTCTTTGCTGTGTCTGGCCAAAAGCTCGAGAAATTTGCTCGCCGCACGAACTTCGCCCAGTTTGAGGCAGTCAATCGCCTGCGCGACATCATGAAGCGCCTCGGTGTCACGCATGAGCTCATCCGTCAAGGAGCGGAGGGAGACAGTATTGTACAGATTGGCGATAGCCAGCCGTTCCCGCTGGTGGAGCAATAAATAATATATAAAGCCTGCTGTCTCAACAGAGGTTGTTTTATGGTATAATAGTAGTCAGATTAATATAAGCTAGGAGGCAGTATGAGCAATAGAGAGAAAAAAGTGCCAAGTACTCTGGAAGTTGCGGCCTTGGACCTAAAAAGTACATATGCATTGAGTCGAGAACAAAGCTTAGGAACTGTTGGTGCGACAACATTGACGCTGGCAGTGACTGCACTAAAACCTCTGATTGGTCGGCAGCTTTTGGGGCCTGCTAGCTTTAAACAAGAGGCATTTCTTAATATCAAATCTGACATTATGAGAAGCCTAAATGGTAAAAAACCATTTCTCGGTGATCACTTTTTGGAGGGTGAGCCTGAAGAATATACTGAACAATTACTTAAAGGAGTTCGCGAAGGTGATGTCGAGCCACTCCTTGACACGAATGTAGGTAAGCTAACACAGTATGTATTAACTCAATTGGAGAAGAAGCAACTTCCTAATGAAAATGCAAATCAGTATTTTGGTGATTGGCTTGAAGCAAAGATCGATAATCGTAAGAGAATAAAGGAGCGGAAAATCCTCAGTGCATCAGAGCTAGACGCTATCTATAGTAAAGAGGGTAGAGAAATGGATGTGCAGCTGGTTCTCGCAGGGACGAACCTCCGCACGAGAAGTGTGTTGGATTATTATATAGAAGGTGACGACTTTGGAAAGTATATTCGGCAATTGGAAGCTTTGAAGTATATCATACCAAATTGGGAAAAAGGTAAGATTGATATACCGAGAGAAGTTCTTAGTGTAGTCGATCTTGATGCTGAGACACCAGTTGATGACGTTAAATTAAATCAGAATGTTTTCGAGTGGAAATGGGATACCGTGGCAGATATTATGAATAAAGTGAAACAAGGTGTCTATGAGCTAGAGCATTATGAAAAAAGTGCTGGTACAAAAGCGTCTAAGAAGTTTCTGGCGAGACACGCTATAGAAGTTGTCAATCACGGCTGGCAGTAGTGTATGGTGGCACAAACATTCTTTTTCTACGACCTTGAGACGAGTGGCTTCCGGGCGCAGACGGATCGGATCATGCAGTTTGCCGGGCAGCGGACAGATATGGATTTGCAGCCGATTGGCGAGCCATATAACTTCCTTGTGACGCTCAGCGACGATACTCTGCCAAGCCCTGATGCCCTGATGGTGACTGGCATCACGCCGCAGAAGACGCTAGAGGAGGGCTATAGCGAGGCAGAATGTGCGCGGATGGTGAGCGAGGAGATCTTCACACCAGGGACGATCGCTGTGGGATTCAACAATGTGCGTTTTGACGATGAGTTTATCCGCCATTTGCTGTGGCGGAATTTTTACGACCCATACGAGTGGAGCTGGAAGGATGAGCGGAGCCGCTGGGATATGCTCGATGTCGTGCGACTGACGCGGGCGCTGCGGCCAGATGGCATTGAGTGGCCGATGGATGCGAATGGTCAGCCTACCAACCGCCTGGAGCTCATTACTAAAGCTAATGGCATTGCGCACGATAATGCGCACGACGCCTTTGCCGACGTGGCAGCGCTGATAGAAGTAACGAAGCTGGTGAAGCGCGCTCAGCCTCAGCTCTTTGACTACCTCCTTGCGATGCGCGACAAGAGGGCAGTGCAGCGGCTCGTCAATCTCGAGACCAAGCAGCCCTTCGTCTATACCAGTGGCCGCTACGATAAGCAGCATGCCAAGACGACCGTCGCCTTTCCGCTGGCACCAGCCCCCAATAGCAATGTCTTGGTCTATGACCTGCGCTACGACCCAACGCCGTTTGTGAGCCTAAGCCAGCAGGAACTTGCTAAGAAAATCTTTGCCACGTGGGAGGAGCGCCAAGCGGATGGCTTTGTGGCGCTACCTGTCAAACCATTGCAATACAATCGTTGCCCAGCCGTTGCACCACTTGGTGTGCTAGAGCAGGGTGATGGCTGGAGTAAGATCCATCTCGAGGCGGCCACTGTGGCGCGCCACCGTGATATCCTTCTTCGCCATCCCGACTTTGCTGAGAAGCTCCGCACACTCTACGAAAAAAAGCGTGAATACAAAAAATCAACCGACCCCGAAGGGCAGCTCTACGACAGCTTCGTCTCGGACGCAGACAAGACACACATTGCTGCAGTGCGCAGTGCCGATGCTAAGGCGCTGGCAGACTTCCACCCAGCCTTTCGTGATGAGCGCTTGCCCGAGCTGCTACTCCACTACAAAGCGCGTAGCTTCCCACAGAGCCTCAGTGATAATGAGCAAGCCCAGTGGGAGCAGTGGCGGAGCACCCACCTGCAGGCCCAGCTGCCGAGCTTTATGGAATCATTGCAGCGTCTGGCCAAGACAGGCACAGCAGATGAGTTTATATTGCAGGAGCTGCAGTTGTGGCTTGAGGCAGTGATGCCGGTGGGTGAGTAGAAAAGCCCAAGTGTTAAGAATCTCTTTTCTTTCCATTAGTTCTCTACCATTTCATTCGAGTAGGTAAGAAGCTTGGTTATCATAACAAGCTTTTAGCTTTGAACCTGAGCAGTCATTCGTCAGTGAATGCCGACTCTTGTAATATTCTTGAGGAGAAAGCGGCGGGGAAGAGAGCTACGAAAATTGGTAGGCAGCTCTTTGTGGATTCAATAGAAGAAGCGTTATATAACGATAAATTTTAAGACGCTTAATTGCGAGAGCGTAGATATTAGTTAGCCTGTCGAGGGCGCTGGCAGCGTGGGCAAATCCCTTGAATCTCGAACGTGTGCGAGGGCTCGGCGAGGTGATGAGCCCGGGCGATTGCCGCGATTAACCGTTCGATCTCCTCATTCTCGGCAATATCAATCACCCGCCCACAGCGGCGGCACGTCGCATGGTGATGATGACGAATAAAGACATCGGTCAGCTCGAGCTGGTACTTCCAGCCAATCGGTAGTCGCTGGGCAATGCCAAGCTGCTCAAACAGCTCTACACAGCGGTACACACTCACGCGGTCGGCCACGGCAGTGTACTCGGCAAGCTGGCGCATCGTGCATGGCCCGTGTTGATAGAGAGCACAAAATACTGCCCGCCGCACAGTAGTTACGCGGTAATGACGCTGGCGCAAGATAGTGGCAAATAGCTCGAGCGAATCATCCATATGAGCAATAGTGTAGCACTTATTGCAACAAATTTGCAATAACCTAAGAATCTCTAGTATTATACGACCCATGACACAGCAACCACTTATTATGATCACTGGCGCGAAAGTGACGCCAGCCAAACGGCACTTTACCTCGCAGTTTGGACAAATCGAGTATCTGACCTATCAAGGGCAACACTATAAAATGAACGCCGCCGCTGGCGTTGTGAAGCAGCTCGCTGGGCAGTATGAGCTTTTGGTCGTAGGATACCAACCAGATGATGCGGCAATCTTTGCCGAGACGTGCGGCCTACCAACCGACCGCTTTATCCCAGCTGACCTGCGCCGCGCAGCTGACATCGAGCGGACCGCGAGCCAGGCAGCAGCTCTCCAGCAAGAGCTGGGTGTACCACTCTACGTTGTACACTATGGCGGGGCATCAGACACCAAGGCGGCATTGCCCCACAATAGTCTCCTTGCTCATACCTGGGATATGGAGGCAGCAGCCATCCCTGATTTGGTAGAAAATAATTGTGTCACATTAGTCAAACTGTTGCAAGCACTGCGTCAGCACGGGGTATTTGCCCGCCAACCATACACCAAGGTTATGAGCATCACGGCCGCGGCGGCAGTGCGCGCCAAGGCTCATCTTGGCCTGGATGTAGCCCAGAAAGCGGCTGGCCATGGCTTGCTGCGCTCGATAGCCCTCGATCTTACGCCAGAGAATATCTTTATCACTGAGATTATGCCGGGTAGCACCGATACTGGATTTTTTGACAACGACTACACGATGGATGAGGCGATCCGCGTCACGCGCGACCTTGGCTATGACAAAACGCCAGAGACGTATCCACTCTTTACAGCTGAGCAAATCGGTGATGCGGTGAAGTATGTCATCACTGCGCAGTGCAATGTGCGCGAGATAGCCCTCTTGCCGTATGGACAGTTCCCGCATCTTGGCGCGTAGGTGGCTATGCGTGTGGCTTTGCGCCCTTTGCTCTGTAATAAACCTGCAATACTCGTGGTACAGCATTATCAAGAGTGGTGTTGCAGGGGTTCTAACACATAATAAGAATAACCATAAGGAGAAACAATGGAAAAATATAAACAGACACCATCGAATGATCGTTCGCTTGAAGTGCTCGGGGTGCTTGGGCCGCTCGGTGCAGGCAAGACGACAACGCTCAACCAGCTGATCGAACGTGTACCGCTCGACACAAGCTACGCAGTCGTGGTAAATGACGTCGGTCAGGACAATGTGGACGCGAGGCGGATTGCTCAGCACCCGGCTAATCGTAGTGAGCAGATTATTCCGCTCACGGCGGGTTGCATTGGCTGCTCGGATGCAACGCAGTTCCAGGCGGCGCTCGACCGTGTGCGCGATGCTGGGATAGACATGCTCTTTATTGAGCCGACCGGGATTGCGCCAGGGACGGAGATCGCTGAGGTGGTAAGCTCAAGTGGCTATGATTTCTCGGCCCTTGCCTTGGTTAACGCACGAACAGCATCACGCGACATGCATTATCAGGTGCTGCCGAGCCAATTGGCGGTGGCAGATATTGTTGGTATAACGCACACTCCAAATGATAGAGCAGCACTCACAGTGATCGATTCTGTGCTCGAGCAATTACCTGCCTTGCCACCTGAGGTAGCTGTTGAGCTCATTCGCCCCGGTAGCACAGACTATACAGAAGTGCTGGCGAGATTGCGCGGTGTAGAGCGGCAACTCCATCTTGGCCAGCGAGCAGTTGCCCAGGTGTGCGGCAGCCACTGTCATGATCATCACCATCACAGCCATAGCCATTGCGATCACGATCACAACGTAAGTGCACAATCATTTGCTTTGCGCGGTGATGTTACCTCCGCACAGCTGCGCGAGCTCCTTATGCCACTCACCCAAGACTCGAGCGCGCCACTCCTGCGGGCTAAGGGTGTGGCAGCAGGCAAGCGCTTCGATCTCGTGGGTGATGAGTGGAATGAGCAACCTGAGCCAGAAGGTGTGCCGCGTATCAATGTGATATTTGGTGGGCATATGCCGCAGCATGTAGCGACAACAATGCAAGCGTTTGCCTGCCAGGAGGCGATAACGGTGCAAGGGACGAAGAAAGACATCGTTGCTTCGGTGCGTGAGCTGTCGCTGGCCGACCGCATTGCGATTATCGAGCAGCGAGTCCAGCAATACCCCGCACCGATTAGCCCCGTGCACGGTGAGTTAATCACTGATTGCGAAGCAGATGAAGGATACGAAATTGCCTTTTGGCGCCAGTCTGATGATATTCCGGATAATATCAAGCGCCAAGCTCTAGAGCACTATCTGGCGTTTCGCCTAGCCGGGCTGAGTGAGCTGCAAACACACCCTGAGGCGATTGCGCATGACGACGAAAAGCGTGCTTATTGGCAGCGGCGCTATGGTGCAACGCTCGGCTGGAACTACTACCACCTGACCGATATGATCGATCCAGCTATGCAACAGCGCATAACGGTTGCGCAGCCAGCTCGGCTGCTGTGTGAAGGGTTTATGGCGCTCGAGCATCTTACCTTTGATGAAGGCAGGGCAGAGGAAAAGCCAGAATTTGTCAGCGCGGTGCTGCGTGCGGCGCTGGCAGCAAAAGATGTGACTAGTGAGCAATGCCAGGCGGTACTGCGCCGCGGCCAGCTCCTTTCGGCGCAGCATCCAGAGTATGCACAGCGGTGGCAACAAGCAGCTGCTTCTCTTGAGTAAGCCTTACAAAGACTTTTGTGCAGCCTAACTCATCCCATATAAAACACCCCAGCCATCCCCTGGGGTGTTTTGTGTTGAAGTTGGCTTGGCCTGAGCTTATTTTTTGATAAGCTTGAGGATAACCAGCAGCACAACTGCGCCAAAGAAGGCGGTCAGCAGGCTAGCGAAGTTAAAGCCAGTCAGCACATCGGCGCTGCCGCCCATCAGGCTGACGAGCCAGCCACCCAGCATTGCACCGATAATACCAACGATAATGTTGGTCAGTGCGCCTGAGTCTGCGCCTTTATTTACCACCTTGGATGCCAGCCAGCCGGCAAGACCACCGATGATAAGCCATACGAGTATAGTCATAGTTGATTGTCTCCTTCATTAATGGTTATCGTACTAGTATAGCATCTTTGGGGAGTAAAAGCTATGAGGACGCCTCTGGGCTGAAGGTGACTCGCCCGTCAGCTGCCCTCGCTACCACCGCCATACCTTCGCGAATACGCCCATCGATAAGCTCCAGCGCCAGCGGGTCAAGAATACGCTTTTGCACCAAGCGCTTCAGCGGTCGGGCACCAAAGCTTGGGTTGTAGCCATCCCGGGCCAACATGTCGCGGACGCTCTCGTCAAACGCCAGCGTGATATCGCGGCTGTCTTTGATTTGGCGGGCAACGCGCTCCAGCTGCACGTCAACGATGGCCTGCATGGCCTGCTCGTGAATACGGTCGAAGATCACGATGTCATCAATGCGGTTGAGGAACTCTGGGCGGAAATGCTGGCGTAGCACCTCAAGCATTTTATTGTCCAGCACAGATAGGTCATCGCCAGTAAAGTCCATAATCATCTGCGAGCCAACGTTGCTGGTCATGATGATAATGGTGTTACTAAAGTCGATCGTCCGGCCTTGGCCATCAGTCAGGCGGCCGTCGTCGAGTACCTGGAGGAGCACGTTAAAGACGTCGGGGTGGGCTTTTTCGATTTCGTCAAATAGCACCACGCTGTAGGGGCGGCGGCGCACCGCTTCGGTCAGTTGCCCACCTTGGTCGTAGCCAACGTAGCCTGGTGGCGAGCCAATCAGGCGGGCGACGGCGTGGCGCTCCATGTATTCGCTCATATCGATGCGGATCATGGCGTGCTCATCGTCGAATAGTTCGCGGCACAGGCTGCGGGCTACCTCTGTTTTACCCACACCGGTGGGGCCAAGGAAGAGGAAGGAGCCGATCGGCCGATTGGTATCACTGAGCCCAGCGCGTGAACGGCGAATGGCGCTCGCCACAGCGGCCACGGCGCGGTCTTGGCCAATCACTTGGCGGCCGATTGAGTCTTCAAGCTTGGTTAATTTACTCGATTCGCTTTCCATCAGCCGCTCAACAGGAATGCCCGTCCAGCGCGCCACCACACTAGCAATGTCATCAGGCGTGACTTCTTCGCGCAGTAAGCGGTCGGCTGGTGGGATGGCGGCTAGTTCCTGGCGGGCGGTGCTCAGCTTTTTCTCTAGCTCTGGCATATCGCCGTATTTGATACGGCTGGCGGTTGCCAGATCGGCATCGCGCTCGGCGATTTCAAGACGAGAGCGCAGACTATCCATTTTTTCGGCAGCGGTGTTGACAGTCTGGAGGATGTCCTTTTCGTGCTGCCATTTGGTGTCAATCGCTTTAGCCTGAGCCCGGAGGTCAGCGATCTGCTGCTTGATTTCTGCTTTGCGGGCCTTAGCGTGCTCGGATTTATCTTTTTTGAGCGCGGCCTCTTCAATCTCTAGCTGCAAGCGGCGGTTATTGAGCCGATCCAGGCTAATTGGCACGCTCTCCAGCTGCATTTTCAGCGCACTAGTTGCTTCATCCAGCAGGTCAACCGCCTTATCAGGCAAAAAGCGGTCAGGCAAGTAGCGGGTAGACAGCCGCGCCGCCGCTACAATTGCATCATCGGCAATCTTAACGCCGTGGTGGACTTCGTACTTTTCCTTGAGGCCGCGCAAGATAGCGATGGTGTCGTCAAAACTCGGCTCGCCGACGTAAACTGGCTGAAAGCGCCGTTCCAGCGCCGCGTC
>CAUQZB010000006.1:0-117807 GCA_963522835.1 uncultured Candidatus Saccharibacteria bacterium | reverse complement strand
CATCTCAAACTTGGGCACTGTTTCATAATAATACTCGAGTGCAGATCTACCACACAGCTGTATTGGTTGGCCACGCAATGTTGTCGATAGTTTCTCTCGCTACCAACTATACGAGAGGGCCGGCTCCACTCGTGGTTGCAGCGGCTGTTCCATTTCTCATGCTTACCACTCATATGGTAACTGGCTTTGCCAAGGCGGAATTTTTTGTCAATGGTGCGCAGCGATTGGATGATGAGAAGACAGTAAAAACATATCTTGCATGGAATATGCCACTCCATATCACATACACTCTCCTCTATGCTGTATCGGCCGCTCTTTTGCTTACATTGCTATAGGTCTCAATCGTCAAGGATCACGAGGAAATGAGAGAACGTTTATCTTAATTGGCATATCCAGGTAATAAGGTTATAATAAGTTTTATGCGACACTCTACTCGAAGAAAGATTATTATCGTTGGGGTTCTCCTCATCACGTACAGTGCTGTTACGTACGGCCTTCCCTATCTGCTTTTGGATGCGCCGTTCGCACGGGTTAATACAACTGAGACGCTTAAACAGCGCTTTTCTCGCGAGTATACGCAATCGCTCGATGTCAAATATAGCAAAGGGTCGCCTCAGCTCAGCCGCGAAAGCCCAAGTGGCACAGTACTTGGCTACGTCACAGACACGAAGATACGCCAGAAGCTGCTCCAAGCTCAGCCTTTTGCCGATTGCTCTGGCGGCTGCTCATTGTGGCAGCCGTATAGTGAGTATGGCAAAACATCGCCACTGCTTAGTATCGGGCAAAATTCATCACCCGACTCGCGCAACATTCTTCGCGCAGCAACAGGAGAGGGAGGTCAGTGTGTTGCTCGCTACCACCCAAAGTCGCACGGTGATATATTCTGCTTGTCGCCTTCGACAGGGGCGTTTGCATATGGGTATGATGGTGCATCGTAGGAATGTAGCATTCTGACTTTCATCAACTCCCGTCTCACTCTCCACACCTACTTCATCGCCATCGTCCATCTCAGCGTCAGAGAGAGCGTATTGGGCGCTGTCGACACTCTCGGTTGCGACTGTCTGATTAACTATATCCGACTCATTGCCAAAAAGAAAATCGGGGCCAAGCTCCCCGTTGTCTTCCTCGCTGGCTACATCCTCTCTGGCAATGGCTGCGGCGTGGGAGGGGTGCGAGAAGGAGCGCGTGCATGTCGCTGTCGGTACGTACCAGGCGCACAGTAGGCGATAGTTACGCCGGTCACGATGCCGGCAACGTAGATCGCGCTGATGCTGAGAATGAGGGCGTACATCTGGTTAGCTCGTTTCATGGTTTGGGCGGTTTGGTTAGCAGTGATTCATTATTTCTTACCTGCTTTTAGATTTACCAAATAGTGCTAAATCAACTACACCCATCTATTCTTTTAGTAATCAAGGATGCGTTACATGTAAGTAGACCAACTATGATAGCCCATGTATGATACCGCAAGTTGCCATTATTTATTCAAGGAAACCAGTTTTCAACAAAAAAGCAACTGAAAGATGGTTGAATTCTATACCTCTTCTGCCTATTATTAATACATACTTTATTTGCAATATTTTAATAATGATGAGGTATATATGAGATTTTGCGATAACCTACAGCACTTACGCACGACTCACAATATGACTCAGGAGCAACTAGCAATGCGTCTTGGTGTCAGCAGACAAGCTGTTTCTAAGTGGGAATCAGTACATGCCTACCCTGAAATGGATAAATTACTCATGATTTGTACCTTGTTTGATTGTCAACTTGACGATCTTGTGAGAGGAGATCTGACCCATCACCACATTAATAAGACTATGCGCACTCCTCAAGGGGAGATGCCACAGGATATTACAGACTATGATAAGGCCATGCGTGTTTACGCATTTAGATTGCCAATAGGGGTTTCAATTATGCTTTTTGGCATAGCTCTAACAATTTTGTGGCTGATTCTTTCTGCGGCATTAAAAAATAAACTTCCAAACTATACTGCTGTGGTATTGTGTGCTGGGACGATGGTGGGAGCTGCCTTTATTGTATCAGGAGTATATATCCGCAATAGATTCCAAAAGACACACCCGTTTGTTAAAGATTTTTACACTGCAGAGCAAAGAGACGAGGCAAGGGTAGCAATGTTTCACGCAGTTATTCTCGGATTTATTTTGATAGTTACTGGTTTACTGGCTGCTATTTTTCTTCATCACGTTACGCTATTAGTATGGGCGGTGTTCTTGTCGTTTTTTGCTGTTTCTGTTTTTTATGTTTTGCACAGATATTTCCTGTGGCGACGAATGGACATAGAAAAATACAACCAACGATCTCTTAGTTTGATGACAGAGCAAGAAATTAACGCACTTGACGACATTGAGTTACAGAAAGTTGCTCACAAAGCAAAATACAAACGCAATGTTTGCATGATCATCATGTATCTGGCAACTATTATCAGTTTATGTCTTTTATTTATTCCTCAATTCGGCGCCTATCGGTGGTTTTGGCTAGCTTGGGTAGTTGGTGGTATTTTATGCGCAGCAACAAATTTATACATTGATATAAGGAGAGAAAAGTAATGGAAGCAATCATTGCACAGAATATAACTAAGTCCTTCTGTAGCGGCCAAGGAAGCAACACAAAAATAACAAAGGTGTTAAAAGGAATCAGTATTACTATTAATCTAGGTGAAATGGTTAGTATTGTTGGGTCGAGTGGATCAGGTAAATCAACCTTACTGTACTGTCTTTCTGGTCTGGAGACTGCCGACAGTGGTTCTATCAAGATAATGGGTAAGCAACTCGTGCATGCAGACCGAAATTCACTTTTTAGAATCCGAAGAGACCACATAGGATTTATCTTTCAATCCTACAATCTTATCCCTTCGCTCAATGTATTTGAAAATGTATCTCTCCCGGCACGCTTGGCAGGGCATGCCATAAACACACAGCAAATAAATAATGTCTTAGCTAGTATCGGGCTCGATGGTCGAGGAAAGGATCGCCCAACTGATATGTCTGGAGGAGAACAGCAGCGCGTAGCTATCGCAAGAACACTGGCAGATAGCTCTGATATTATTTTTGCTGATGAACCTACTGGAGCACTTGATACAGAAAACGGAAGAGAAGTATTGAAGATGCTAAGGAGTATAGGTAATAACTCCAAGCGAGCCGTAGTAATGGTCACTCACAATCTAGAAGCTGCCGCCCTTGCCGATCGTGTTCTAGTATTAAAGGATGGTGTAATTATTCGAGAGCTCACTTCTTGTACAGCTGCTCAAATTTTGACAGTGATGGAGGGTTAAAATGTTGAAACTTATATTCTCTGATTTGAAAACCAATAAGGCAACATGGCTCGGTGCGTTTTTTGTCGCAATAACTTGTGGATACATCGGAGGCTGGGTAATTTCCATTCTCGGGACTGCTCAGTTCTATGTTGGTGCTGTGTATAAAAATATTAACCAAGCAGGAACAATACTATTTCTATTTTCTATTGTTGCAGGACTCGCTGTGATCTCTGCAGTAGCTAAGCTTACAGTAGATGCACAAAGAAAATCTTACGCCCTATGGCAGTTAGTAAACGTTAGTCCCCGCAAGGTCATTATGGTTGTTCTTGCTCAGCTGTTTGTTGTCGCCATTTTAGGGGCAATATGCGGGACATTATTATCAGGAATAAGCTTCGTTCCATTATTTCCTTTGGTATTTAGTGCAAGAAAGATATTCGAACAGGTCATACCACGGGTTGATCTATCTTCAATGCCTATAGTTTGGTTGGGGGTTGCATGCATTTTTCTGTTCGGAGGGCTCAAAGCAGCACGCGCCGCAGGTCATACCACTCCACTACAAGCCTTAACTTCCCAGCCACTAAAAAAGCTTGGTATGACATGGATTCGGCTTTTGCTTTTTGTTGTTTTATTGACTATCACGGTTTGGTTTTCATATTCCATTATCGTAGATGGCCCAAATAACGGGATGGATCGATCAATTTACCTACCAATTTTGCTTGTTGGGACACTTGTTCCTATTGCTCCTGTGCTTTTTTTACTTTTTATGAGAATATGGACATTGCTTGTTCCACAACGTTGTGTTGTGTGGTTTTTGGCAAGGCGTATGGCGCTGTACAATTTTTCTCTTAGTACTTCCGTGCAAACCCCCATTATGGTTGGGTTTGGTATGGTAGCTGGTATTTTAACCATTATCAACACGATGAAACACTATGCTACGGATATCGGGATCACCAATTTTAATGGCCTTGATTTGACTTCAACTATTCTTGCTATGGGCGGGCCGATTCTCCTTTCTGCAGTAGGAGCTGCAGCGAGCATTGGTATGACTGCACGTTCTCGGATCAGTGATGTGAAATTACTTGCAATCAGTGGCGCGAGTCCACACACGTTAATCCTGGCTGCTATTTGTGAAACTTTTATTCATTCGGCAAATGCTACTTTTGTTGGTATTATCGCCGTTGCTGCTTCAAATTATATTGTATCCAAAGGGCTTATGATACCGCCTTTTGTGGATATAACGATCACCGATGGCTTGATAGTTTCCCTCCTCGGCTTTATTATGATTGCGATAACTGTCCTTACTCCTACATTGTTCGCTCTTTCGCGTAAGGATATCGTTCAGGCATAATACATTATAATTGGCGCAAACCACGGAAAACAAATTGCTACGATCTGACTTATTTGGTGCGGGATACTGCCGCAAAGCCCCGGCCGATACGCCGAGCCCACCACCATTGCAGCATGGCTACCGGAACAATAATGGCAATGCCAGGCCAGAGCAGGAGTAGGTTTGGCGGGGTGAAATCGAAGAATTGGCGGAGTGGGATGATGCCAAAGCTCACTACTGTCACGAGCAATACTGCGAGCATGTAGAGCGTGCGGGCAAGGTGGGCTCGCTTGTCGAGCTGGATGCCAAGCATGCGGCCAGCCAAAAATACCAGATACACGCCGTAGAAGGTTGCTACCAGCACTGTCATCGTTGCTACCTCGCCAAGGCGATCTGGGTAGAGTGTGCGGCCAAGCCAATACACACTAGCGACCGTTACTCCCGTGAGCACTGCAATTGGTGCCACCGCCAGCAGAGTGTCGTGCCAGAAGTGCCGGGGGTCAATCCGGTGCCGTGGTGAGGGTGGGAAGAGCGTCCACATAATGGTCGGCATCGTCACGAGAAAGATATTCATAAAGGTAAGATGGCGCGGCGCATATGGGTACACAATGCCGAGGGTGAGGGTAATGGCCAGTAGCACCACACCATAGATGATCTTGTGGAAGAAGAGCACACCAATGAGCTCGATGGCTTGCATGATGCGATTACCTAGCTCCATTCCGAGGGGTAGCGAGGTAAAGGAGTTGTTGAGCAGGATAATATCGGCAACACGCCGACTGGCTGGCGCACCGGCATACATCGCCACGCCAAGGTCGGCTCGCTTGAGCGCCAAGGCATCATTAACGCCATCGCCCACCATGCCAGTGAACCGCCCTTGCTCTGAGAAGTGAGCAATGAGCCGCTCCTTTTGCTCGGGCAAGACGCGGGCAAAGATTGTGTGTGTGTCGGCTGCCTGGGCAAAGGCTGCATCATCGAGCTGGGCAAGCTCCGCCCCGGTGATAGCTGCCTCGGGCTGATGGATCCCCGCTGCCTTCGCGATATAGCTGACCGTCCGTGGGTTATCTCCACTGATAACGCGAATCGTCACTCCTTGGCCTTGCAAAAACCGCACAGTATCGACCACGCCATGGCGCAGACTGTTGCGCAGGACAATCGCCCCCAGCGGCTGGCCCGAGCCAGCGGTGAGCTGCTTAAGTGGTACGCTACTGTCGGCAAAGCGGGCGAGCAGGAGGACACGCAGGCCGTCATTTGCCCAGGCGTCGATTTGGGCTTGCTGAGCTGGCGAGAGCGGGGCAAGCCGTGCCACAAACTCTGGTGCACCTAGCATCAGCGTTTGCACTGAGCCAGCAATCTCGGCCCGCACCCCCGCCATTTTCCGGCTCGATGAGAACGCCATCACCTCTTGGACGTGGGCGGCGGGTGCCTGGTGCGCGGCAAGAATTGCCTGGCCAGTCGCATTGCCACCACTGGTTTCGTGCGCAACCAGGGCAGCGTAGTGGGCGAGTTGTTCATCACTGGTCGATGCGTCAAACGACGCAGCCTGCTCAAATGTCACATCATCACTCGTCAAAGTACCCGTCTTATCCACACAGAGCACGCCGAGCAATGCCATCGCCTCAATCGCTGAGAGCTTCTGAGGCAGGACCTTAGCCTGAGCCAGGCGCAGTGAGCCAAAAGCAAGTAAGAGCGAACTTGCGAGGAGCAGCCCCTCTGGCACGACTGTGATGGCTGCGGTGATAATCGTCTTGAGAATACTCACAGCTTGCAACCCCGCAAAGTGGTAGCGTGCGAAGATAAGCAGTGCTAACACCACTGCCCCATAGGTAAGGACGGTAATGGCCCGCTGGATGGCGCGCTGGAGTGGGGTGGGCTGCGGTGCATACTGCTTAAGTACGGTACTGATTGCACCAGCCTTGGTGGCGCTACCAACTGCCGTGACGCGAGCGTGGGCTGTACCCGCTACTACTGTTGTGGCTGCATAGATAGTATCACCGGGTGCTTTGTCTACCGCGGCAGATTCACCCGTGAGCATGCTCTCATTTACTTCGAGGCCTTTTGCGTCGAGCACAACGCCGTCGGCGGGTAACTCATCACCAGTGTGTAGCGCGAGGGTATCGCCCACCTGCAACGCATCGTAGAGCACTTCAGCGACCGTGCCGTCGGCTTGGACGACGCGGGCACGCGGCGCGCTCATAAGCTCGAGCTTGCGCAGCGCGCGCTTAGCCCGAATCTCCTGCACGGCACCAATCAGGGAATTGACCATAATGACAAATGATATAAACCAGGCATCGCGATACTCCCGCACGTAGACCAGCGCCATAGCAAGAAGCAAAATCGCCAGCACGATAGGCGAGGCAAAGTTGCGCCGGATGATTGCTAGATAATCCTTCATATCGTTATTTTACCTCTCCTCGATGATATTGACACTTCGCGGCAACCCGCCAACCACTGCGCGCGTCGCTATCTGCTTGATAAATATGGCCGTCCTTCACCTCATCAACGAGGATGAGAGCTGGGTTGTATGGCGCAAGCGTACGATAGTACATAATGTCGCGATCGGTGATGCGCCCAAATCCGGGGAAGATCTCACGAAACTTCTGCCGGCCAAATTCATCAAAATACTCTGGCTGACCGCGGGGTGGAAAGAATGTCTCAGCGCGCAGACCAATTCGCACCGTGATCTTCTTAACATCGCCAAGGAGCAGGCGCGATGGTCCATAGACCAAGCAATAGAGCTGGCCGTCTGTCGCAAAAAACACCGATGCCTTGGCGGCAAGCCCCGCGGCAATATTGCGCGCCACCACGCGATCGATCACCAGCTGCACGCCAAAGCGGGCGGCGAGCGCCTTTTGCACATATGCAACATCCATGTGGTTACCAAAGTCCATGATAGATATTATACCGGAATCTCGGCCTGGCCGCTAGAGTCGAGGCGGTGAGTGTGCGATAATGGAGACATGCCTCAACACGAATTTTCGACTCGATACACACACCTCAATAACCAGCAGCGCGCCGCCGTCGATACCATCGATGGGCCACTGCTCGTTGTGGCTGGCCCCGGCACCGGCAAGACAGAGCTGCTCAGCATGCGCGCCGCCAATATCCTGCGCCAAACAGATGTACTCCCTGAGAATATTCTCTGTCTTACCTTTACCGACAGTGGAGCAGCGGCGATGCGCCAGCGCCTGCGCAGCATCATTGGGGCAGATGCTTACCGCGTCGCCATCCATACCTTCCATAGCTTTGGCAGTGAGGCGATTAATCACCACCGTGAGTATTTCTACCACGGTGCATCACGTAAGCCTACTGATGAGCTTGGCAGCTATGAGATTTTGCGCGGTATCCTTGGCAAGCTCGATCACCATAACCCGTTGAGCAGTAAGCAAAATGGTGAGTTTACCTACCTGCAGGACATTAGCCGCAGTATTAGCCAGCTCAAGCAGGCTGGTCTGAGTAGCGCAGAGCTTCGGCAGGTTATCGATGCGGACGAGGCGCTTCTAGCGGCCGTCGAGCCACGCCTCAGCGAGGTCTTTGCCGCTGGGCGGATAAGCAAACCGATGGCGGGCAAGCTCGCCCCGTTGGCGGGCGAAGCAGCTCAGCTGCCACTGCCGCCGTTGCCACCCACCATTCCACCACTAGCCGATAGCTTCTCGCTCAGCCTGGCTCGAGCGATCGATGAGACGCTTGATAGCGGCAAGACCACACCGCTCACTGCCTGGCGCAACCACTGGTGTGAGAAGGATGCTACTGGGCGTTATGTCTTAAAAGATCGCAAGCGCCTTGGTAAGCTGCGTGCCCTCGCTGAAGTCTATGATGCGTATCTTACTGAGCTGAGCGCGGCTGGTCTATATGACTACGATGATATGATTCTCCAGCTCGCTCAGGCGCTCGATGCCCAGCCTGAGCTGCGCGCTAATCTTGAGGAGCAGTACCAATACATCATGGTGGATGAATTCCAAGATACCAACCTCGCACAGCTGCGCATCCTCTTTTCGCTGACGAGTAGCCCGGTCCACGAGGGTCGCCCCAACATTATGGCAGTCGGTGATGATGACCAAGCAATCTACAGCTTCCAGGGAGCAGATGTCAGCAACATCCACCGCTTCCGGAGCCATTACCGCGATGTGCAGCTGATCGCCTTGACGGATAATTACCGCTCGAGTAATGCCATCCTTACGCCAGCCCGGGCTGTTATCACTCAGGGGAGTGATCGGTTAGAGGCGGTACTTCCCGAGCTCGATAAGACACTTACGGCCCATCACCAGCCTACTCAGACTGCCATCAGCCTAGCCGAGCTGCCCACCAGCCTAGCCGAACGCCAATGGCTGGCGCAGCAGATTCGCCAGCAGATCGACAGTGGCACGCCGCCCGAGGAAATTGCCGTCCTGGCTCGGCGTCACCGCGAGCTGGTGGCGCTGGTGCCCCACCTTCAGGCGGCAGGTATTGCCATCAATTACGAGCGGCGCGACAATATTCTTGATAATCCTGTCATCCAGGTGCTCGAGCTGCTCGCGCGGGTCATCGAGGCCATAGCAGCAGGGGAGTTTCCTATGGCCGATAGCTTGCTATCAGAGCTGGTGGCGCACCCAGCCTTTGGTTTTGCCAGCCAGGATATTTGGCAGCTCAGCCTCCAGGCGTGGCGCAACCGCCAAACGTGGGGCGAGACAATGATGGCCAGCCCAACCTTCCAGCCTCTGATGGTGTGGCTCATCCATATGGCGTGGCATGCGCAGCATCAGCCACTCGAGCTGGTGCTGGATGATCTGCTTGGCATCCCGCAGCCAGCTACTGGCGAAAAAACTCAGGCCGTTGTAGCTAGTGTCATTACTGAATATATGGCGCAACAGATGGCCCAATTCGACCAACCCATCAGCCTCTCCGCCGAAGCAACTCCTGCAATGCCCACCATAAGCTACCGCTCACCACTGTACGACTATTATTTCTCGCACGAGAAGCTTGCCGAGCAGCCCGACGCATACCTTGCCTGCCTCGAGGCTTTGCGCACGCTGCGCAGCCGCACGCAGGAGCATCGCGGTGATGATGAGACGCTCCGGCTTGCCGATATGCTCGATCTCCTCAGCTTGCACCGGCAATTCAAGACACCCATCACCACCATTCGCCAGCGCACCGAGGCACACACTGGCCGCATCAACCTTATGACGGCGCACAAGGCCAAGGGGCTGGAGTTTGGCCATGTCTACATCGTTGGCGCGGTCGATAGCACCTGGGGGCGGCGCGTGCGCTCACCTGTGTCGCTCATCACCTATCCAGACAACCTCGCCATTGCTCCTGCTGGCACTACGTACGACGAGCGCCTCCGCCTCTTTTTTGTCGCCATGACGCGGGCGCGCGACCACCTCACCATCAGCTACAGCACCCAAGATGATGCCGGCAAAGCAACGCTACCGGCCAGCTTCCTCGACGGCATCGACCTCACTGCAACCACTGTTGATATGCCCAATGACGTGCCAAGCCTCACCGCGCAGCTCACCACCGACTGGCAGCGTCGCCTTGCGCCAGTTGGCACGCCCGAGCCCGATTTGCAGCAGCTCCTCCAGCCTATGCTCGAGCAGTATAAGCTCTCTAGCACCCATCTTACCGCCTTCTTAGACGTGTCGCGCGGTGGGCCAGCGGCCTTCTTGACCAACTACCTGCTGCGCTTTCCGCAGGCACCGAGCCCGCATGCAATCTACGGCAACGCCATCCACCACGTACTGCAGCGTGCACACACCCATCTTACTGCCACAGGCAAGGTGCGGCCGGCTGAGGATATCCTGGGCGACTTCGAGCAAGAGCTGAATCGCCAGCCGCTAAGGCCAGAGGACTTCGCGTACTTTAGCCGCAAGGGGCTCGATTCACTGAGCACCTTCTTGCAGGCCAAGGCGCAGACCTTCCGCCCTGAGCAAAAGACCGAGCTGAGCTTTGCCGGCCAAGGAGTCGTGCTGGGCGACGCTCGCCTTACTGGTACGCTCGATCTTGTCGATATCGACCACACTGCCAATACCATCGCCGTTACAGACTACAAGACGGGCAAGCCCGCCCGCAGCTGGCAGGGCCGCACCGATGCCGAGAAGATCAAACTGCACAAATACCGCCAGCAGCTGATGTTCTACGAGCTCCTTGTGCGCCACTCGCGCGACTATGCCCGCTACGACTTTGCCGGGGCCACGCTGCAGTTCGTCGAGCCAGATAAGGATACGGGCGATATCCACCAGCTCAGCACCAGCTTTTCTCAGGCCGAGCTGGATGAATTTGCCCAGCTCATTGCCGCCGTGTGGCGCTGCATTACTCAGCTCCAGCTTCCTGACACTAGCCACTACCCCGCAACATACAAAGGCATTCTCGCCTTTGAGGAGGATCTGCTGCGGCGCATAGAAGAGCAAGAATAGCCGCTAAGCGCGAGCACTTGTGACGCAATAGGCAATGTATTCGCTATACGCCCTTGCTGCAACGCGCTGCAGGAGAGAATGGGGTGGCTAATAGCTAAAGCACATGAGCAAGCTTTTTTGCTACCCTGGCCGAAACATTTTGGTGTAGTATATATGGCATTCTCAGCTCTTGTGCTGGCAAGTGGTTTTTTCCTAGGGGGAATTATTCTTCTTATCTTTATCTGATTCCTGCAGCGGGAGCGTACGACTATCTGAGTGCAATAAATCCGCGTCGTCTGTCATTTGCTGCGAATAGTACATAGAATGAAACAGAACGTAAGAACAAAACGAGAATCTCTGCAAGACATGCGCATATTGATTGACAGACTCGCCGTATATTGGTATATATAGTAACAGCTCAAAACTGAGTGAACCCTGGTAGCTACCCGATGTAGCTATCTCGAGACGCTCAGCACGAGAGCGTCCTTGAAAAAGGGTTCACCGACAATTCTGCCGAGGCTTCGGCGGAGAGGAGGTGAATACCTCATGTCTTTCTTCTTTAAATCGGAAGATAGCCGTCGCCAAGATGCGACGGCTAGGAAGACTAAGCAGGGCAAAACAAGATGCCCTGCTTGCGACGGCACCGGTACTTTTGGTATCGGTGGTCGTGGTAGTATGACCTCAAGGCCATGCTCCAAATGTAAGGGTGAAGGTTATATATAAACTTCACCCTTAGCAGCGGTCAGCCTCACGTGCGAGGCTGAGAGAGTAGGTATTAAGTATAGCAGAATAAGGCTATACACCTATCCGTCACTGGAGATAAGGAGTAGCCAGGCTCCTAACAATGACGTTGCAGGTTCGATTCCTGCTATCTCCGCTATATAGCAAGCTCCGCTTTCCCGCGTTGAGCACTGCTATAGCAACCGCCGCAGGTTTGCCTTTGTCGGACAACAAAGAGGGGCAAGGCGGTATCGTTGCCACTTGGGAGGCAACGATCGGGGAGTCTCGTTGTTGCGAGATCCATTCTCGCGCGCCGTGTACTTGCCACGGAGACTCCCTTAAATCTAAGAGACTCGCGAGATTCACTCGCCGCCCTGGCCACCCGCCAGAACGAGCAGAACCGCTTGTAGTCTCTCCCGAGCTCCTGCATCCGCATCATGCGTTGAGGCAGGAGCTTTTTCCTTTTTAGAGATATATTGAACTTATGTATAACTAATCGAGAAGTTAACATACAGACCATCAGAGCAAGCTCTGGCTCGTTGAACTCTTGGATATCGACAGGCCCTAACGCGCGAGCAGGGGATGTCAAGGACTGGTACGTGACCGTGGTATGGCTGCAAAATTCAGAGGCGCTCACTACTTGACAATTATCACCAGGTAGATTACAATTATCTTTATCCTTGCAAAGATTCGCCGGCACTGCTCCGGCTTGAGTTTTTGTAAGGAAGGTCGGTCGATGGTGACCGACCGACCTGGGATGCCCCGCGTGGTTAAGGGGTACGAGAGGTTTGCTTGTCAATGGCGACAAGCATACGAGGGCTCTCGTAGCAGGTTCGACTCCTGCCATCCCAGCTGTGTGAGTACCCTCCAAGGAAATGCCTTGGAGGAGCCAACCCCGGAAGGGGGTGGTCTATAAGACTATATGCTCACAACCAGCCCCACGTCCGCGCACCCATCTACGCATGCGGGCGTGGGGCTTTCCCCTGATATATTGTGTTATAATAGCTTGATATGACGTCGTTTTGGAATGATTTACCGCAGCCATTCTTTGTTTTGGCACCAATGGAGGCGGTGACGGATGTGGTGTTTCGCCATGTGGTGGAGCGGGCTGGTGCGCCCGATGTGTTCTTTACTGAGTTTGCTAATGCGACGGGCTGGGTACACGCTGGTGATAGAGCAATTGCTGGGCGGCTCGTCAAGACGGACGACGAGTACCCCCTGGTGGCACAAATTTGGGGCGGTGAGCCGGGCGATATGGAGCAATTCGCTCAGCACTGCGCGCGCCTGGACTTTGCAGGGATCGATATCAACATGGGCTGCCCTGCCAAGAGCGCCATCAAGAGCGGGGGAGCGGCGCTGATTCGCAATCCAGACGTTGCCGTAGCGGCTATTGCGGCCGCCAAGACAGCTGGCTTGCCAGTCAGTGTTAAGACCCGCCTTGGCTACAGTGTTGTGGACGAGTGGCGGGCGTGGCTCACAACGCTGCTCCAGCAAGATATCGTCAATCTGACTATCCACTTGCGCACCAAGAAGGAGATGAGCAAGGTGGCAGCGCACTATGAGCTGATTGATGATATCGTGGCGCTGCGCGATGCGATTGCACCGCAGACACTGCTCACCATCAACGGCGATATTCGTGATCGGGCGCATGGCATGGCGCTGGTAGCAACCCACCCGGGTGTCAATGGTGTGATGATCGGCCGCGGGGTGTTTGCCGATCCATTTTGCTTTGCACCGAGCGCCGACGATGCAGTGCAGGGTGCTCAGCTAGCAACTCCTGCGCAGAGTGCTGACTCTCTGGCGCAGCGCAACTTCGCCCTCCTTCGCTACCATCTCGACCTCTTCGACCACTGGCAGCCACAGCTGGGCCGGCCATACGAGACGCTCAAACGCTTCTACAAGATCTACATTCGCGACTTCGATGGCGCCAAGGAGCTGCGCGACCAGCTGATGCACACCACCAGCACAGATGAAGCGCGGCACGTCATCCACCAGTGGCATGAGACTATGCGCACATCTGAGTAGATGGTGTTTGTGTTATGGTAAAGGAGGGTGATATCCTCAAATTACATCGTCATGAGGACGAGCGGGAGCGATAGTTCTCCATCGGTATGGGCAGGGTAGTGATGCGTGAGGTATCCTTATTCTGCGAAGTAAGAATTATGTAAGCACGGTCACCGTCATGCGTGGGCCGCACAGCGCCATGATGGCAGCAAGGTTGTAGTAGAGCATGGCAGTGGTAGTATGCTGCTGGGCGATTGGATCGCCTGGGTAGAGTGCTTCGGCTGAGGGCGCAAAGGCCCACGTGTCAATATTGAAGGCCTGGTGATGCTCGTCTGGTGCGCGATCGAATTCCTGCGCCAAGGCCTGGCGGTCGAGCGTCGTCCCCGCGCGCTGATTCATCACCACCGCCGCCTCATGGTGGCTACCCTGCAACATATCGGTGTGAGCACCAGTAGGCTCAGCACTCTTTGCTAGCTGCGCGTCGGCCATTACCACAAGATCGTTGCCACTAGCCACAACAAGCTTGGACTCATCTATTGCGTGACGAATAATCTGCTGGTGTGTTTCGTCGCTAATATCGCTACCAAGACCAAGCTCGGTGGCTAGGACACGCAACTGCTCACCACGCTGAGCAATGATGGTAAAGATGGCGCCCACCTTGTCGGCCGCTGCGCAGCCAGCTTGCTCACCATGAGCATGGTCATCCCGGTGGACGCGCACTGTCGCAGGCGTATGGCCAATCTGCTGCAAGACACGCACATTCGCTTCGTCAATAGAACCACTACTACCACGCACGAGCCGATCTGCCACTAGGTAAAGCAAGCCACCGCCTGCACCATTTGGCACTGCTTCTGCTGTGCTGCCGGGCCGACCATCCATGCACGCGCCAATAATGTCCTGCACTGCTGGCATATAGTACTCGCCAAGCCGCTGGACAAACTCTGCTGCGCGAGACCACTCTGGTGTGTTAAGATCGCCAAGACCATACTCATCACCGAGCTCGTAGGATACAACAGGCCGTTCATAGCAATCACTTATTTCATCATCACCTCGATAACCCTGCACCCCATCTAATGATGAGGCTTGTGGATAAAATTCTGCCATTATATACTGCCTCTCTGCGGTTATCTCTGTTGCCCTAATATTTTATACGCGGTGCTTGGTGTGGCGTCGGCGCAGGCCAGCCACTTTGAGGCGCACGGCATGGCGGTCGACCAGCTGGTGTGCTTTTTCGAGCTCCACCTGAGTGCTAGCATTGTCGCGCTGCTTGAGAGCGCGCTCAAGGGCGGCTTTGCTCTCGGCCTCAATGATGTCGTCACCATGCTCGGCTTCGTCGACCAAAATACGTACCTTTGTTTGGCTAATCTCGACTACCCCACCAGAGATAGCAAAGTACTCCAGCTGGTCGTCACTGTCGTCCTTAGCGCGACGCACCGCCACAACGCCTGGCACTGCCAGGGTTACCAGTGGTTCGTGCCCCGGGAAGACCGCAATCTGCCCCTCCGGCGTCGGTAGCATCACCTCATACACAGTCTCGTGTAGCTTGCTACCAGTCAGTGTCACAAGTTCTAAATCCATAGCTTTACTATAGCAGAGTGGCAGAGAAAAAGCGAGGTAGAAGACGAGGTGATTTTACTCCAAGCGAGAGAAAAGGGCGGGGAGCAGCAAGCCACATGGCGCTGCTCAACCCGCCCTTGGTGGGTAGGGACGACCTGCGAAGCTAGACAGAAAGCCCCCAGGCAAGGAGGGAGATAAAAATCCCTCCGACGGCGGCTACAGCAATAAGCAGCAACCCTGGCGTCTTTGGCAGGCGTTGGCCTGCCACGATGGCCCCTCCAAAGAGAAGCCACGTGATATACATCACGAGCCAGGGCAGCTCGTGAGCACGAAATGCCGTCCCACCAAAGTGGAACAGCAGGATGTAACTGCCGAGCGGCACACCCGCCCAGGCAGCTATGCCAACCAGCCAAAACGGCGCGACCTTACGTGCCTTTCTGGCTTCTTCGCGCATGGAACGACTGTCCCATGCATTCTTCCTATCGTGCATGGCATCTCCTTCCATGCGTATCCTTGGGGCGCTGGTCGCCCCACCATCCTCAAGTGTGCCATATTTGATCGGGTAAGTCAAAGTGCGTCTATTTGAAGTTGAGCACTTTACTGTTTTCTTATACTGCTCACCGTAGATACACTGTAATAAGCATATTTCTATCTACCAATATATCTCGATACTATATCTATTCTCTATATATCGATATCTTTATACCCATGTCTCTATATCCATGCTATTCTCTATCTTTATATCTCCATATCCATCTATATCGATTTCTCTCCTATTATATATAAATATATAAAGAGAAGAGAAAAAGAATCGACGCTAACAGAGAAAAAACAGGGTAAAATAGGCGAATTTCGAAATTCGCCTGGTTTGAAGGAAGAAAATGAGAGAAATAGAGAGGAGGATAGGCAAAGAAAACAGCAGCCAACACGGAGGGAATATCTCGGTTGGCTGCTGCCGTGCAAGAATGTGCAGAGAGTGCTAGTCTTGCTTCTCGCTCAGTGGCACTGGCGACATGTAGAACCAGTTCTCTGGCTTGTCGTCATACTTACCACTCAGGATATCCTTGGCATCGCGGATGGTGTCAACAAGCTTGAAGTAGCTGCCGGGGTTGCCGGTAAATTGCTCAGCAACGTGGAATGGCTGAGCCAAGAAGCGCTGCAGGCGGCGGGCTCGAGCAACGATCTGCTTCTGATCATCGCTCAGCTCTTCCATACCCAGGATAGCAATGATGTCCTGCAATTCCTTATATTGCTGCAAGACGCGCTGCACTTCGCGAGCCACCTGATAGTGCTCCTCGCCAACCACCTCTGGGTCGAGCGAGTTAGAGCTCGAGTCGAGCACATCCACCGCTGGGTAGATACCGATCTCTGTCAGGGCACGGTTCATCACGATGGTAGCATCCAGGTGGGCAAAGGTAGTAGCCGGCGCTGGGTCGGTCAGGTCGTCGGCTGGCACATAAACGGCCTGCACCGAAGTAATCGAGCCCTTCTTGGTGCTGGTAATACGCTCTTGCAGGGCACCCATCTCCTGCTGCAGGTTTGGCTGGTAGCCCACCGCACTTGGCAAACGGCCGAGCAGAGCAGACACCTCAGCACCAGCCTGCGTAAAGCGGAAGATATTGTCGACAAAGAGCAGCACATCCTTACCTTCATCACGGAAGGCTTCGGCCATTGCTAGGCCAGCCAGTGCCACTCGCAAACGTGCCCCCGGTGGTTCGTTCATCTGGCCAAAGACAAGCGATGTCTTATCCAGCACGCCAGCATCCTTCATCTCGTGGTAGAGATCGTTACCCTCACGGGTGCGCTCACCCACACCAGCAAAGACAGAGTTACCACTGTGGAATTTGGCGATGTTGTTGATCAGCTCCTGGATGAGCACGGTCTTACCCACACCAGCACCAGCAAAGAGCCCAGCCTTACCACCCTTGGTGAGTGGCGCAATGAGGTCGATCACCTTGATACCAGTCTCAAGGATCTCGGTCTTGTTGGACTGCTCGGTGAGGGCAGGGGGCTCAGCATGGATGGGCGCACGCTGCGCATCATCGGCTACTGGCTCGCCATCGATCGGTTCTCCCACCACATTAAACATCCGCCCTTGCGTTGCTTCGCCCACAGGCACGCGGATCGGCGCACCAGTTGCAATTACTGACTGGCCACGCTTCAGGCCGTCGGTCGATTGCAGGCTGATGGTTCGCACCGTTTGCTCGTCAAGGTGCTGCGCTACCTCAAGCGTCAGCGTCTGGCCATCGCGCTCGACGTGCAGGGCGTCGTAGATAGCTGGCAACTCCACCTCGCGGTCGAACTCGACATCCACCACCACACCCATGATCTGGATGATTTTTCCTTGGTTTTTACTCATTCGTTTCTCCTCTCGATCATTTCATTATACTTTCTTTGCTTGCAGATTGTCCTGGCTGCCTGACTTTTTGGTATGAGACCTCTGTCTATAGCGCATAGCATCACGGGCTGCAATGCCGCAGTAAGCTAGCAACACCACAATTGGCACATACGGCAAGAGACTACTGACAACTGGTAGCTCAGCACATGTCATAATAGGCTGAGCCGGCCAGGCAAGGCGAGCTACATCACTAGCCTGCGCCTCCACACCATGCACAGCAAAGGACGCAAGAAAGCCTGCAATATATGAGCCAAGGCCAGCACAAATCACGACTAATAGGCCAGTCGTGACACTTACAAAACTCGCACTGTGCCGCTGGCCATACCGCCAATACCACAGCCCACCGAGAGCAAACGGCAACATCAGCGCAAGGCCAAAGAGTAACCCCTCACCACGGCTAGCAGACAGCATCTGAGCACCACCCACAAGAAGCAACACTGCACACACGAGCGCATACATGATAAGTGCAGCTATCACGACACGCGCGTAGTGTTTCATCCCATTGCCTCCACTCCAGCGCTGATCTCGGTCAGCTCTTGCGTGATGGCACCTTGGCGCTGTTTGTTCATCTCGAGTGTTAGGTCATCGACAAGGCTAGTAGCGTTATCGGTGGCATTCTTCATGGCGAGCATGCGCTGGCTGTGCTCACTCGCCTGAGCATCGAGCAGAGCTTGGTAGAGCCGGGCACTCACCATGCGCGCAGCGATAGTGTCGAGTACTGCTTGCGGACTTGGCTCGAAAAGTGCTTCATCATCTGGGATTACCTCATCGTCATCCACCGCATCGAGCTGCTCGGCATCAAGGCCAGCGGGCAAGAGGTGAATCGTGTCAGGGTGCTGCGTCATACTGCTATAAAAGCGGGTGAATACGACGTCGACTGCATCGACCTGCTTGCTCACAAACATATCGTGCGCGGTGTCGAGAATTGCTCGGAAAGCTGGCCCAGTTGGGCGATCTGGCACATCCTCATACACCCCAACCACCTGCGTATCCTTAAGGCGAGCAACAAACTGCGCCGCCTTGCGCCCCACTGCAATGGTAGTATTTTCGATCCCGGCTGCATCATCATCGCGCAGGAGCTGGACATAGCGCTTCAGGACATTGCTGTTGTAGGCACCAGCCAGTCCTTTATCGGCGGCAATAACGATGATCAAGCGACGCTTAACCGTGCGTTGGGCAAACAATGGGTGATCGTCGGTCGCACCCTGGCGCGAGAGGTAGCGCAAGAGGCCACGTGCTGCTGTGGTATATGGCGCTGTGGTGCGACTTGCATCTTGGGCGCGGCGCATCTTGCTCGCTGCCACCATTTGCATTGCCTTGGTGATCTGCTTGGTACTCTTAACTGAGCGAATCCGTGCTTTGAGCTGTTGCGTATTGGGCATAGCGACCTCCGTTGCTTACTCCGCAAATTCCTTGGCAATTTCGCCCGCGGTTGATTCTATCAAGTGGGTGAGCTTCTCATCAGCGCCGAACTTCTGGTCGCCCTTATTGAGGGTGCGCATTTGCTCCTTGGCCTCGGCCCAGAGGCGACTCAGCAGGGCATCTTGCGCGGCTTTGATCTTCGTGGCTGGCACAGCATCAAAGTAGCCTTGGCTCACCGCCACAATGCTCACCACCTGCTCCCAGACACTCATTGGTTGGTACTGTGGTTGCTTGAGAAGCTCTGTCAGGCGCTGACCACGGCCAATCTGTGCCTTGGTCTCAGCATCAAGGTCGCTTCCAAACTGAGCAAAGCTTGCCAACTCGCGGAACTGACTCAACCCAAGCTTGAGGTTGCCGCTAACACTCTTGAGCGCCTTGGTCTGCGCGGCACCACCAACACGCGACACCGAGAGACCAGCACTAATGGCCGGGCGAATACCTTGGTAGAAGAGATCTGTCTCCATAAAGATCTGCCCGTCGGTGATGGAAATTACGTTGGTGGGGATGTAAGCGGAGATATCGCCCGCCTGGGTCTCGATGATCGGCAGGGCAGTGAGCGAACCTGCCCCAAGCTCATCACTTAGCTTGGCGCTGCGCTCAAGTAGGCGGCTGTGCAAATAGAACACATCACCCGGGAAGGCCTCGCGCCCTGGTGGGCGACGCAGCAGCAGGCTCATCTGGCGGTAAGCGACGGCGTGCTTAGTCAGGTCGTCGTAGATCATCAAGGCGTGGCCACCATTGTCGCGGAAGTACTCGCCCATAGCAGTACCGGCGTACGGCGCGAGATAGAGCAGGGAAGCTGGGTCGCTTGGGCTGGTTGCCACCACGATAGTCTGATCCATCACGCCTTCTTCTTTGAGGCGCTCGACCAGGCGAGCAATCTTGCTCAGCTTCTGCCCAACGGCAACGTAGACATTCACCACGCCGGTCTTTTGGCGCGCTTGGTTGATCATCGTGTCGAGTGCGATTGCCGTCTTACCGGTCTGGCGATCGCCAATGATCAGCTCGCGCTGGCCACGGCCAATCGGGAACATCGCATCGATGCTCATAATACCGGTCATCAGTGGCTCGTGCACGCTCTTGCGGCCCATCACACCAATCGCCTCGCGCTCGACGAGGCCGCGCTGCGTGGTAGTAATAGCTGGGCCACCATCAAGCGGCTCACCGAGCGGGTTCACCACGCGGCCGAGCAGCTCCTTGCCGACCGGCACACTCAGGACCTCGCCCTTGAGCTTGACGCGGTCGCCAGCAGCTACACCTTGGTCGCTGCCAAGCAGCACAGCGCCAATTTCATCTTCCATCAGGTTGAGGGCAAATGCCTCAACGACACCTGTTTTGGTCTCGATCTCGAGCACCTCGCTATAGCCCGCGTGGCGCAAGCCATGTACCCAGGCCACACCATCACCCACTCGGGTCACGATACCGACCTGCTCTAGCCCTTCAGAGGCTTCCAGGCCTGCGATCGCTTGCCGCAAGCTCTCGGACAACTCTGTAACTGTTGTTTCAGCCATGTATAATTCCTCTTATTTCGTGCCCGCAAGGGCGGTTAATTTGTGTTGGATAGTGCCATCGTAGTGCTGGCCCGGCAGAGCGATCTTCACGCCGCCAATCACCGACGGATCGACCACCTGGCGGAGCTGCACTGACGTAACTGGCGCAGTGCCACTCTGCTCAGCAAGCGCCGTGACCTCTGTTGTGAGCTGCTTCTGCAAGGCAGCCGACAGCGCATGTGCCGTCGTAACCTCAGCGACAACGATGCCGCGCTCAGCCAGCGCTTCCTCAATCGTTGCTGCCACCACATCGACATCGCGCGTTGCACGGGTGTCAATAAGATAGGCCGCAACCTGGCGCAGCACGGCAGATACCTCAGCGCCAGCAGCAATCTGCTCAGCGATATACGCAGCGAGGCGGCGGCGCGAAAAACCGGCCGCCATCAGCGCTGCTCCTTGTCAAGCTTAGTCAGATGCTTCTCGATCAGCTGGCGGTCTTTCGACGCATCGACCGTCTCGGCAGTCACTGCACGCGTTGCCTCAACGACCATGTCGACCATCTCACGGCGCAGTACCCGCTTAGCCTCGGCCAACTCTGTCTGCGTCTGGGTGCGCGCCGATTCTAAGATGCGCTCGGCCTGCGTGTGAGCGTCATCCTTGGCATCGCTTACCATGCTCGCTGCCTCAGTTTTGGCAGCGGTCACAATTTCTTGCGACTCGTGGCGGGCTTTCTTGAGCATCGCAGCAGTGCGCTCCTCAGTCTCGTCGGCTGCCTTTTGGGCTTTTTCAGCTGCTTTGAGGCCATCGCGAATCTTCGCATCGCGCTGATCGAGCATGTCGAGCAGCGGTGGATAGACCCACTTTTTCAAGACCAAGAGCAGCACCACAAATGCCACCATTTGCAGGACAAACAGCTGCCAATCAAGACCAAGCGACGAGAACAAATCGCCACCACCCGCCTCTGTCGATGCAAAATAGTGCAGGGTATTCACGAGTGCGAACTCCTTACATCACCTTGCCGACGATCGCGGCCACAAAACCAATGATAGCCAAAGCATCGATAAATGAGATACCAAGGATCATCATGGTGCGTAGGTCGTTAATCTTCTCTGGGTTGCGGCCAGCTGCCTTCATAGCGCTGGCGCCGATCCAGCCACATCCAAGCGCGGCAAACCCTGCTGGGATAGCATACGTCAGGGTAAATGCGATGTCTTTCATAATTATTTCTCCTTATTTAGTTATTACCGATATTATTTTGCTCCTTCGGCCACGAGTTTCGCGTCTGAAGAAGTCGAGGTGCTTGAGTGCGTATCTTTTTCCTCATCACCGCCGTGATGCGTGAGCCCGAGTGAAATAAACACTGTTGAAAGCATAAAGAAGATATAGGCCTGAATGCCACCAATGAATAACTCAAAGAGATAGAACGGCTGCAATACTGCTGGCATTGCCGCCTGAGTGAGGTAAGCGATCATCGCGATCAAGATCTCACCGGCGAGCACATTACCAAACAAGCGGAAGGATAGGCTGAGCAGGCGCGAGAATTCTGCCACGATCTCAAGAATCCCGACAAAGGACATGATCGGATCGCGCAAGGGGTTGACAAAATACCGCTTGAGATTGCCCACAAAGCCAAGCTCGCGTGCTGCATACACCTGCGCCATAACAATCGTAACGGCCGCGAGGGCAAAGGTCATGTTAAGATCGGCATTCTGGCCACGGAACAGTGGTGTATGGCCAACCATCACTGGCCCGACAACTGGCAACAGCCCCAGCCAATACTGCGCAGCAATGAAGAAGAACATCGTAATGACGAGTGGAGCAACGCGCCGCGTCCATTTTTTGCTGGGGATGACCTGCCCAACGGTGTTATACAGCCCCTCAAAGCACCAGACAGTCAAGCGAGTCGCAAAATTCGGCTTCTTCTTGCCCAGCACCGCAGCACGGGTGCGAAACATGAGCCAAGCCAAGACGATGAGGCCCAATAGACCAACGAGATTAGCATTAGTAATTGGCCAGCCAGCAATCGAAAACACCTCGTCTGCCTTGACCGAGATGTGTGGCACTGCCGCAAAAAACATCATGTGCGATGACCTCCCTTAATTTGGTGCGTAATGAGCCCCGCTGCAAGAGCGATGCCGACCACCAAGCCAGCAAACATCAGCCACGGCTTGGTTGCAAACTGCCGGTCTGCCCAGACTCCGAGCAAAAACAACCCAACAGTTGGTACTGCCATTCGCCAGGTTGTCCCAAGTGCAGCACGCCACAGCACACTAACCACTTGGCTACCGTGCGAGCGGGCATTCTCACGAGACTCCATACTCATATGGCCCTATTGTACCAGGAGACCCCACAGACGTAAAGAGGAAAGCGGCAGTTGGGTATGAATCTTAAATTACCGCCATCTCGCGGCACACTAGCACCGTGCTTTTGCTCCTTGAGAGGATAAAGCGCGCGCACATAGCTTGTGATGATTGAGCGTGGAGTTGCTACTTTATATATGACATTGACTTTTATAACCATTTCTCAGGGGGCTCTGCGCGAGATAACTGGCATCGCTCAGCAAAGCCGCGTATACTAGAGCTATGCCACGCCGCAACAAAACACCCAAACATCAGCCCTACCGCCCACCACATAATGAAGCGGCCAAAAAGCGCTACCCGAGCCGTGCAGCCGCCTTGCGCGCCATCGCCGAGCTCCGCAAATACCAGCTGGATGTGCAGCTACGTGTGTATCAATCACCGCACGATGGTGGCTGGTATCTGACAAGCCAACATATCACAGAGGATTAACCTCCCCACACTCATAGAGCTAATGCTGACGAAGAAGCTGTGCGCCGTACGCTCAGTACGCTTGCCAACTTCATCACCGTCCATGCTATACTAGCAAGAGCGAAAGGGGAATAAGCATGAGTACAACACCATCAGTTACACTATATAGCGCAGAGTGGTGCGCCTATTGCAAAACAGAGAAGCAATATCTCGACAAGCTGGGTGTACACTACACCGTCAAAGACATCGAGAAAACGCCTGGTGCTCAGGACGAGCTCGCTGCCAAAACCGGCGGCAAAGCCCAAGGCATCCCAGTTACAGACATTGCTGGCGAGATCGTCTATGGCTTCGACCGAGCTCGGATTGACGAGCTCCTTACAGCAAAGGGGCTGCTGCCAGAAGCATAGCTTGGCTATGTATCACATTCAACTCACTGCCTGGGAAGGGCAGTGAGTTTTGATATTGCTGCTCTTTTATACACGAAGAGAGCGAAGCTGCATACGTAGTATACATATATTGTTCAGGCTTTTTTTATTTGACTCAAGAGAGTACGATTTTGCAATTACATATATCGCTGATTTATTATTTATAACAGAGGTAATATATTGATTACGAGGTATAGATAATACTCATTTAGTGTTAGAGTATCTAATCTATATTGACTAGTTGCAGGACTCTTCATTCAGATCACTATTTTGCACACTGTAAGCATCTCGCACTGCAGCTAATAGAACTTCACGTGGCGCTGGGCATTTGTGTTTTTATTGGCGCGTGGAGTAGGGTTGGTGATGGTGGTATCATCACCTAGCTGGCCGTTGGAGTTATTGCCCACGGTGAAGACTTTGCGATTGTTGGTATAGACCACCGTTGTGCCATAGCCCGAGCGCACATACGATGCTAAGTTGCCTTGCGTGCCAAGCACGAGCATTTGCTGCGGCGTGGGGTAGATGCCGTTGGTGCCACCACCAATATGCCCAATACCCAGCTGGCCTGTCACATTGCTGCCCGCCCCGAAGACGCGGCCATCGCTGGTAACAACAAAGGTGTTGGCATTCTTGGGATCGAGACCATTAGATGTTGTCCAGGACGAGACCGCCTTGACGCCAGGAGGGAGAATAAATTTAACTGGGGTTGGGTTATATACGTGGCGTTTGTAAGCATCTAGATTGGATGTATCGACATAGACGCCATTGCCTAGTGCACCGTTATTGAGGCCAAAGGTCTTGACCTCGCCGTTAGCATAGACCATGGTGGTAAAGTACTGGTCGGTCGTGATGTCTATTACTCCAGACGGCGCAACACGCTCGAGTGTTGGATTATATGGCAAGAATGTTCTGTCTGCATAGTACTCACACGAATTCATCCTCGTCTCACCACCAGTCGCGATATTGACTTCAGCAACACACAGGCCTCGGCCACCAATGTCGGTGCTATTGCTAAGGTAGACATGGCTCCACGCACCTGCTGGGTAGCGGAAGTCGAAGCGCTTGCCATTAGACCACCAAGCGCACCACCGCATACGCGTCTCTTCATTATTATGGCCGGTCGCCTCGACGCAGCGGTTTTGGCCTCCACCTGGGTTCGACTCGACTTGCAGGGCGTTATTCGTCCGATCGAAGTGCCACTTCTGGTTTGCAGCAGCACCCGAGCACTTTTCTGTCCTGAGGTTTGCCCCCACCGCCGCCAAGCAGCGATCTGACACCCCCGCACGCAGCCGGAAGGTCGGCACACCCGCTTGGCCATAGTTTGTCTTACCAGCCGAGTAGACTGCCCCTGCACTATCGCGAATATAGACCGTATCACCGTCGAAGGCGAGCTGCACCGCCTTGGTCTTGCCAGGCTTACCAAAGTCGCCCAAACGGACAGGCATGTGCCGCTCATTAATGTCACCTTGAGCCAGCTGGCCAAAGTCGTTACCACCCCAGCCATAGACTGCACCACTCTCACCAATCGCATAGGCTGTTTTACTGTCGACTGCCCAGGAGTGAGCATCGGCCCGAATCTTCTCAGGGAAGGGCATCTTGGTTGGGGTTTTTATCGTTGGAGCGGTCGAGTTAATACCGGCGACACCTTTTTCATTAGAGCCAGCCGCATAGACGTTCCCCTGAGATGTTACGACAAAGGTGACAATCCCCAGCGGTGATACAAAGGTCGCAACATTGTCATTGCCAGGCAGTACAAACTGGACGGGGTTTGTTACCCATGCAATAATTTGGCTCGGGTTGCCAATCTGCCCAAAGTTATGCAGCCCCGCACCCCATACCTCGCCATTCTCCGTGAGAGCAAACAGGTTACGACCATGAGAGAGGAAGTTGGTGTAGGTACGTACGACGCGCTTGTTAGCAGGAATATTAAATTGCTTGAGCGTGAGTGTATCAGTAGTTGAGCCAACACCGAGCTGACCAAAACCATTGAACCCTGCTGAGCGTGGCCGCCCAAACTCGTCGATGACGGTAAAGAACGCACCATTGAATGTAAAGCCGCCGCCAGCCGCGTAGCCAAATGAGACGCTATCAAGCAGTGCGCTCAGGCCCGCTTGCCCTGCCAGGCGATATTCATAGCTCTTCCATACTGCGCCATCCGTCGTGCGAATAAGCTCCGTCCGACCCACCGCTGTAATGCGCTGAATGCTCCCTTCGCGGCGCTCTGGCTCACCCACCTCAAAGGTTGTGCGCACATTGCCGTCCTGCTGAACATACTGGGTGCGGCCAGCGACTACTGCGCCTTTGCAATCGGTATTGGGCCGCAATTTTGCAGCATCTGACCACTGAGCAAGGTCGTTATTGAGCTCAAGGCATTTACTGGCAAGGACGACGCCACTCTCGGCCGCCTCACGGGCCAAGCGCCGGTAGTGCTGGGCGTAGAGCCCCTCGCGAATCGCCGTCGATGCAGACGCCGCCACGAGGAGTAGCATCATCGCCACCACTGATGCCAGGATTACCGTTGGCAGGGCAAACCCCGCGCTTGATCTATCTTTGTTCAGTCTCATTGCTTCTACAATAGCGTAGATTGCAACCGTAAGCAATATGCTAGTACAAAATTATGCGCAGTATAGTATACGTATGATAGGTTCTCATGCCTGAAGCTTACACAAATTCTAAAGCACACTCCACCGATGTGAAGTAGTAGATAGAAAGGTGCAGAGCAGAGAAGTGGAGACTTATTGCAATGCTCACGTTCACCACTACGAGAGGTGAGCCTACCAAGTATGCGAGTTCTCATGATATTGAAAGGTGTGTACTTGAGAGGAGGGATGTGGAAGCAGTTGATATTTTACGATGAGATCGCCTCTTACTGTGCCCCGATCTGCACCACCTCGCCACCCAACTTTTGCCGAAAGTAATTGTCGTGACTAACATAGAGGATAGCGCCAGTATAGCGCTCCAGTGCCGCCTCAAGCTCTTCAATACTGGGTAGGTCAAGGTGGTTAGTAGGTTCATCGAGAATGAGCAACTGCGGCTCATTGGCTAGCATACTAATAATCTGGAAACGCGCTTTCTGCCCACCACTGAGGCGAGCGAGTGGCACATCACCATCCGTCTCAGCAAAGAGGTAGTCGCTCATCAGTTGGCGGAGTTTGGTCTGGCCGATTGGCAATCCACGGTCGAGGTACATCTGCTCGATAGCCTGGGCCAGCGTGAGGCCAAGATACGTCGAGGCAATCTCTTGCTCATATATGCCAATCCGAATATGGCTATCGAGTTGCAGCGAGCCACTATAGACAATTGGTGTATCGCTACCTCTGTCCTGTACCAGATTTTGCGCGGCAAGTAGTTCTCTAATAAGTGTCGTCTTGCCCGCACCATTACGGCCGCGCAGCTCCACGGCCTCGCCTTCACGCAGGTCGATATTCACCCCCTCAAACAAGATCCGTTCGCCATAGCCCAGCGCCAAATCTCGCACCGCCACTAGTGTGCGCTGGCTCCGCATTGCGCCATCGCGCATACTCAGGCGAATCGTCCGCGCCTTAAACTTCTGGTAGCGATCAGCCACCTTATACTCCAGCTGAGCCACATTGTCGCGATCAATCCAAAACGTCGGCTTCTCAATCTGCTCGAGCTGCTCGAGCTCCGCCATAGCCTGCTGCTCACGCTGCTTGAATTGCTTAATGGTACCGGGGTCACGCGCCCGCTCCTTCATCCGGCGAAACTGCACCACCTTATCCTTCACATTGGCAATCCGCCGCTCAACCTGCTCATACTCATGCATCGCGTTGCCCGTTGCCGAGGCATTTTGGCGCAGGTAGGCATCATAATTACCTCGGTAGCTGAGGGCTGTGCCATCTTTTATCTCAACGATCCGATCCATCTCTGCCAGCACATCTCGGTCGTGGGTAATGACGAGCATTGCTTGCTTTGCGCCCTTGAGCCAATCGATAAACTGCTTCTTGGCGACATAATCCATGTGGTTGGTTGGCTCATCGATCAGTGCAAGGTCAGCCTGGGCGTGCATAATCTTCACCACCTCCACTAGGCGCTTCTGCCCACCGCTCAAACTCGCCAGATGTCGCTCACCATAGCCTGCCATTTGGAAGTTCTTTAGCTCCTCCGCCACCAGCTCCTCAATCTGGTAGAAGCCCTTCTGGCCAAAGCGCTCCAGCGCTGCGGTGTATGCCTCGATTTTGTCCATGTCGTCACCCATCGTCTCGGGGTAGGTGGTGATAATATGGCGCAGGCGCGCATACTCCGGAAGACCGCGCAAGATATACTCAAGTACTGTGATATCACCGCTGTCGTGGTGCTCTTGGGCCGTCGCTACCACCACACTGCCACGCTTGAAGATAATCGAGCCACTATAGTCATCATCTACCCCTGTTAGCATACCAAACAGTGTCGACTTGCCCACACCATTGCGCCCCACCAGGCCCACCTTCTCGCCATCATTCACACTAAACTTCACATCCGTCATCAGCGTCTTCGCCCCAAACGACTTCTCGGTAATGGCAATATCGGCAATCATAGGGGATATTATAGCATGGCGAATTATATCCTTTGCGGGTAAGGGGTGAGTTGAACCCTCCACATTATTATTCTGTTATTTTTACGACACTCTTTCCATACATTTAGCGGTATAGTGGTCTACAGACACGCTAGAAAAGAAACAATAGGAAGGATTGTTAGTTTTGTCGTACATGGAAAATTTTCAGCAATATTCTGCAAGCACACGAGAGGGTGTTGACGCATATACCCAGAAACCACTTTTTGCACTTGCGGCAAAGAGCAACCCAAGCCCAACCTCCAAAGATATGCACACCAAGCTCATATCCCAGTTCAATACACCACACCACCAGCGCGATAGACTGCTAGACACAACCAATGCCATTCTCGACGAGCAAGGCCCAGAGAACCCTGCCGTAGAGTTTCCTCCTCTCACGATGAGTTATATCAACGAGCATCTCGACCCACTATGCGATTACGGGTACGACAACGCGAGTTGGCTCTTGCAAGATTGCCGCATTATTATTAAGTCGGGCGGAGGTCTCGCGGATGTCCAGCAGTACTTTCGCTATCTTGGCATCGATGCCACTCCCAATGACTACGCGTAGCATAAACTATTCCTTAGAGGGCACTACTACCTGCTAGACGATGATCTCTTGGCTTGCCCAAGCCCAAATTATCACCTTCGTGTCCTTACATACCACCTCATCTGCTACAATAGAAGAGACGTATGAGCAAATCACATACTACTAAGCCACCAGTACCAGCTATTGTCAACCGCCGCGCGCGGTTTGATTATGAGCTGAGCGACGACATAGTGGTCGGCATAAGCCTGACTGGCCTAGAGGTGCGCGCCGCCCGCGAAGGTCACGTGCAGCTCAAGGGGGCATATGTGACGATTCGCAACAGCGAGCTGTGGCTCAATAACGCCAGCTTCTCGCTGCGTCACAACGAGCAGGGCCAACCAAACGCTCGAACAGTCAGCACCAACGCACGTAAGCTTCTGGCAAAGCGGCGGCAGATCGAGCAACTCGCTGCTCGCAAGAAGGACGGCTATACCATCGTCCCCACGAAGCTCCTCACTAGTGGCCGCTATATCAAGCTCGTCATCGCCCTCGGTAAGGGCAAGAAACGCTACGACAAGCGCGAAACCATCAAACGCCGCGATGTAGAGCGAGAGCAGCGACGAGCGGTGCGGTATGTATAGGCCATAAAACAAAGAGGCATCAAACCAACGCGATCCCCGCCGAGTCGTAAGCATAAGGCTATACAGCAGCTCTGTCATTTTTGACGTGTTACAACAGGCTTATCAAGACTCTATTCCTGGTCATTACTACGACCTAGCGCCGTTCGCGCACGGTGTAATACAGACGAAAGCAGCCCAAAACGGTCTTCACTTGGCAGCTGAGCAGCAACGTTATGTTTGCTAATGACAGATTCATACAACCGAATAAGTTTACGTACCTGATTTCGCTCTGTAAAGCGTAATGCGAGCTGTTTACTACGCCTACCAAATTGCTGGCGCTGCTCCGTGTTACAGAGTAATTTCAAAACCTGAGCTGCCATATCCGCTGGATCATTATTAGCAAAATAACCATTCTCGCCATCGCGCATCACTTCTGACAGATCTCTATCAACGAGGATAAGTGGCTTACTTGCGTGAGCTGCCTCATGAATTGCCCAACCTTGCGTATCCTTGAGCGATGGAAAAGCAAAAACATCGAGCGACGCATATGCAACACCAAGCTCTTCGCGCGGGATCGACCCAGTAAAGATGATTCGATCAGGGTAGCAAGACTGCGCCGCCATCTCTTCAAGCGTCTGACGGTAATCGAAGTCACCCACAAAAATTAGCTTAGCATGCGGCCTTTCACGACCAATCACATCAAAAGCTTCTATAAGAAGTGGAAGATTCTTCTCCTCACCGAGACGGCCAACATAGCCCACTACTTCATCATCACTCTCAATACCCCAACGCTGACGAAATGCTTGTATCTGTGCTTTTGTTGGTCTTGGAATTGCATCAACGCCATTTGGCATAAGTGTCACATCATAGAAATATATTTCATCTTGCCAACTCTCTAGCTGCACTTTACTCTTACGACTAAGAGCAATCACTGCATCAGCACGGCTATATATCATTGTAAGAGCCCGCTTGATGATATCCTGACTCCACTTAACTCGCCCAAGACGTGGACGCTGTAACTTAACTATTTCAATAATATCTCGCCACTGCAATTTAACACTGAGCGGAAAAACAATATTAACTAGTGCTAATATACCCGGCAGCACATTTGGATAATCCTCTACAAACTCGTACAGATCAGTGCAGTGCTGCACAATAAAAGGAATATCATACTTACTTGCCGCATTTACACCAAGCGTCCCAACCTGAGCTGGAGTGAATATATGAATAATATCTAGGTCAAGATCTTGGATCTTACGCAAAATCGTTGGTGGAAAAAATAGAGCATAATCGGATGTGTCAAAAAAACCATTCTTGACACTTGGTATCCAGATGATATGATCATCCTCGCTTGTACGCTCTCGAATTACACTTGCGCTGATTGTCCGCGCTGGGCAAAAGACATAGACAGTATGACCCTCAGCCTCGAGATGATGCTTAAGACTATCAACGACGTACGTAATGCCATTGATAGTCGGGTGGTAAGTGTCAGTAAAAAAGCCGATACGCATAAATTAACTAGCTTATATTTTAGCATGTAACAGAGCAGGAGACAATAAAGATAGCTCTTAGTGTAATAGCACCTTCTTGTATAGTGCTACTAATTGTTCTGCTCCAGCGGCACTATCAAAGCGCCGCGCAATATGCCGAGCACGCTGCTTTGCTTGATCGTAGAAATGTTTGTCCTGCATAAGGTGCTTTACAGCCTGAGCAAATGATTCGTCGTCTGCCGCCATAAGTGCATCTGCACGAAATGTACCATCATAATCTGGAATATCCCGTAACACAATTGGCAAACCTGCAGCAGCCGCTTCAACAATAACTAAACCAAATGTCTCTTGTTCAGATGGCAACATAAAAGCATCACTTGCAGCATAATATTTAGGCATATCCTTAAAATCGATCTGTCCAACAAAATGAACGTTCTGTGGGGCACTTTCAATCATATGCGTCATATGGTTATGCTCTGCAGCAAGGTGCTTAAACGGCATGCTCCCCACCCAAATATAGGCAATATTAGGAGTGCGCTTAGCAACTTCTATGAATGTATCGATTCTTTTGCGTGGTTGCGTTTGTCCTGCGCCAATAACAACAAAAGTATCGCTACTTATACCTAGCGAACGACGTATCTCATCACGACCACCAGCTTGAATATATTTCGTTGTGTCAATCGTATTATATACAACCTCGATCGGCTTCTTAATGCCAAGATTTATCAACCCTTGCTTTGTTTCATCAGATACAGCTAATACAAGGTCTGCTCGATTGTAGAACCACCGCAAATACAACCGTGCAATCCACAGCCAATATCGCGTCAGTATAAATGATCCAACAAACGAATCCGGCAAAACGTGGGCCGACACCACTTTCTTGCGACTCTTTTTACTCAACATATGCCTCAGGGAATAAAAGCCAATCGTCTGTATGTGGACTATGTCGGACGTACGCATAGTATTAGCTTGGATATCAACATCATCGCGTTTTGCAAGGCAGTCAAAGTTCTCTTTATATGCAGTGTGTACACCATGTCCTTGTACAGTAAACTCGCTTTCAGAGATCATAGTGACGATTATTTTACTGTTTCTCATACGAAGCAATTATACAGTATATTTAGTGCATCCGCTACTCTGGTCTTGTGTTGTATTAGCTTACTTAATTACGAATGTTTTTGTACACCAAAATTCTCATCATAGACAGCAACAAGCGCCTGCGGGATAGTAAGAAACGAGTGGCTATGATTATGAACTATCAATTGCTCTACAATAGGTGGCACTCCTTTTGCGTGAGCAAGCGCATATGCCATTATATCGCTAACCGCCTCATGTCGATTCATTGCACTCTCACTTGGTGATACAACACGAAGCTTCTCCCGAATGCATGGCAATGCTTCAGCAAGATCATCTGCAAAGCCAGGCTCCGCTAAACCAATCGGGTCAGTCAGGAATTGCTCTCGCCATCCACCTCTTGTACCCTGGGCAGTGTCTCGCAATGCGCTCTTCATTGGGTTCTTCTGTAGCTCAGATTCGTAAGGGTCGAACTCAGCTTGAATATATTTCTTAAGGCGGCTATTTTCAGTTATGCCAAAACCTGTCACTAGTCGCATAAGTCTTGTAATACGTGTTTTTCCGTACGATTCTCCGCTTACTGGGTCATTTATAGTAAGACTATTAATATGAGAATCAAAGTAAGGTACAGCGGCTGTCATCGTCCGCCCACCAAATGAGTGTCCATAAAGCTGTATATCACGACCTTCTGCCACAACATCAATTGTCTGCGCAATTTGTTCACCATAACCAGCAAAATTACCGTGCCGAACCTCTTTGCGAACGGCAGCTGGTAACATATCAGAGCGTCCACTTCCCGGTGGGTTTATTATGACAAACAGCTCGTCAGGAGCATTAGCAGCAAGTGTTTGTCCCTCATAAATTGCAACAGGGTGTCGTAAATTTCCACCCCAGCCATAAGCAACACCTCGTACTACTTCAGCTTGCTTATTGCCGACCAAAGCAGCTTCAACTGCAATACCACCTACACGGATGCTCACTGGATTAGTCATTGCCTCAGCCACCTCAGCATCTCGTTTCTCATCGTTACCACCCTTTGGGATAGCATATAGTTCTGTCTGCTGGATTTCTATCTTTGTATCGTGCGATAAATATGGATTATCAGCATCTAGCTGCCTTCGTGTCATTACCAATCCATTATCAAAGCCGTAATCAACTCTTTCTTGTCTCATGCTATTTTTTCTCCCACATAATAAGCAACATCTTTTAGATAAACTCATAATAACTCTCTCTCTCTTTAGATTTGTCAAGGATATTTTATAATATCTTGGTTATCTTAAGATTCTTCTTACTCAAGCTACTGACAGAGTTAGGCATACTATGTATAGGTATTGCTATATTTCATAGTAATTATATAAATACATACGACAGTAGGCTTTTACGTACAATTCTATCTCTCAAGAAAAACTGTCATGTTATACTATCCTTATGAATCTCTACTCCTGGAACGTCAACGGTATTCGTGCGGTGATAAACAAGGGCGAGTTTGCCCGCTTTATGGCGGCGCACACCCCCGACATCCTGTGCCTGCAGGAGACGAAAGCGCAGCGCCAGCAGGTAGAGCTTGACCTGCCGGGCTACCACGAGCATTTTTATAGCGCAGCCAAGAAAGGCTATAGCGGCACGGCAGTCTTTAGCAAAACCGCACCAGTGCAGTGGCGCGATGGCCTGCCAGCTGAGCTGGTAGAGCAGTTCCAACTCGCGGCAGATAGCTATGGCAGCCCAAACGATGAAGGCCGCGTCATTACAGCGGAGTTTGCCAGCTTTTGGCTGGTGACGTGCTACACACCCAATAGCAAAGGGGACTTAAGCCGGCTTGCCCTGCGTACCAAGGCCTGGGACCCCTGTATGCTGGCATACTTGCAGGGGCTGGAGGCTGGCCAGTACGGCCCAGCCAAGCCTGTACTCTACTGTGGGGATATGAACGTCGCCCACGAGCCGATAGACCTTGCCAACCCACGCGCTAACCGGGGCAAGCATGGCTTTACAGACGAAGAGCGCGCTGGCTTCCAGCATTATTTGGATGTTGGCTTTGTAGATACATTCCGCGCCGCTCACCCCGGCCAAACCGATGCCTACACCTGGTGGACACACTGGGCCAACGCCCGGGCCCGCAACGTAGGCTGGCGGATCGACTACTGGCTAGCCTCGGCGGCAATTGCCCCACGCATCACCAGCGCCCACATCCACGCCAGCCAAATGGGCAGCGACCACTGCCCGGTCAGCATTACACTAGATGAAGCGGTAGCGTAGGCTAAGGTTATAACTAAGGACGCGATAAACACGCAAACCTTGACACACCCCTCATATATTGATATATATTAGCTTCTCGCAATCCGACGAGAGGCGAGTCTGAAAAGGAGGGGAGGTGATTCTCCATGCTCGATGGCATCAGCTTCCTTGGTGGAAGCGGATCCTAGCTGGTCAGCAGAGGGTGCGCAAGCACACGTTTGCGCACCCTCTGCGCTCTAAATTCTCCTACCTCTTCGTCTCAACCCAACCTGGTTGTTAGCGCTATTCTCATAGAGTATATAGAGCTCCTAGGTTGGGCTTTTTCTTTTTCACATTTTTCTACTCGCTCCCAGGCTGCGCCAGTACCTCGACATTGTATATTAAAGATCGCGGCGCACTAATAGCAAGCTTCAGCAGCAATGCATAGCGAGCAGCACCTCCTTCGCGGTATAATAGCTCTATGCTGAGTATTTTCTCCCTGTACTATTTCCGCCCGTCAGAGCGAGGTGACTGCACATGAACATCCCCTACTGGCAGCAGCAAACGCCGGCCAAACCGCTCTACCCAGACATCGCCTGGAACAAGCCGCAGCAGCGGGCCCAGGCAGGCAAGCTGGGTATTATTGGCGGTAACCGGCTGAGCTTTCGCGCCATCGAGCACAGCTATACTACTGCACTCGCCACAGGGGTAGGGCAGGCACGCGTCGTGCTGCCAGATGCCTTGCGTGGCACTATTCCTACCAGCGTGACGGATACGATTTTTGCTGCAAGCAACAGCAGCGGCAGCCTGGGCAACGAAGCCTGGCCAGAGCTGCAAGCCCTCACTGGCTGGGCCGACGCACTCCTCCTCATTGGCGACGCAGGCCGCAACAGCCAGACTGCCATTGTCTATGAAAAACTCGTGAGCCACACCACCACACCACTCATCATCAGCCGCGACGCGGTCGACTTGCTTATGCCAAGCGCCCCGCAGATTGCCAACCAACCAAACATCCTTATCATTGCATCATTTTCACAAGTCCAAAAGTTCCTTCGCACTCTGTACTACCCCAAAATCCTCACCTTCCGGATGCCGCTCCTCCAGCTGGTTGAGGCGCTGCACAAGTTTACCATCACCTATCCACTTACCCTCGTCACCTTCCACGCCGACACCATCCTCATCGCTCAGCACGGCACCGTCACATCAACACCATGGTCGCAGCCAATGGCTCTCTGGCAGGGCACTGTGCCAACGCGCATCGCCGCATACACTATGTGGAACCCAGCGACGCCCCTCCAAGCAGCAACGGCTAGCTTGCTAGATGGGGAGGAGTAGGTATTAGATATCGGCTCCGGAGCTTTTGTTATGGCTATTTGTAATTCTCTTCTTTATCTCTTTGGCTAGTGAAGGGGAGTATAGGAACCACTCACGGCCTAAAACTCGAGCAACATTTCTATGATCCGCTATTTTGCTTGAATGACAAACGACAGATATATTCAAGCACAGTAAATACACCCATGAGACCATCTCAAGTAGTAGGATTTTATATATCCTACCAAATCAATGTCGAAAGGGAAGAGCGAAAAAAGAGATTTGCACGCAATATGCGGCGCCATTATTATGCTGTTCGTTTTTTGTGTTCGGATCATACAAGGCACAAATCATGAACAAATGTTTGCGTCACATGAGCCCACGACCTCTGTTATTCTGCTGGACAAAAAAGTAGCACAAGCATAAAACACCACCAAGCGCTATACCAAAACTCTCCTATTGCATGGTGTGCTATATTTGCATGAATGTCGGTATTATATATCTTATTTATAGAACGGAAATAGCACGTTTCTACCGGAAATCAAGTACTCATATCATGTTTTGCGGTAATATTTAGCTCATCGGTAATGGCAAATCATCCATCTTCTCTTGCGCTATACGGCAAAAAGCAGGTGAGTAGTATATTTGTTCGCCCTAGTTTGTGCGCTCCGTCAACCATGATACATGAGTAATTAGCGTGTTCAGTGCATCCTCATACTGCTCTCTTTGTTTTGTGTGTTGCTACGCAGCCCCCAACCTTATTCAGCAAGTAGAAACCACCGTCTCAGCCTGTATTAAAAGTCTATGTCGCTGGTGAGTAATCTCGCTCATCTATCTGGGGATAGAATCGGGTGGGTATAGATGGAATATCTTGAGGAGACCATTGAATACCGTTATCCTTAGCAACTATGCCCGCAGAAGCTAACTACGGCCTATATTAAGCCTCTATCGAGTAGGGGTGTAAATGATCTAGCTACTCGTGCCACCATCCAGAACCCGCGATGTAAAATACATATTTACGCTGCCTTTCTCTATTCTTCTAGCAAAATATATACCGTCACTGACTAACATAGAGCACCACCAGAACAGACAGATTGCACTCACAATGCGCGGCTAGCCCCCTTAAAGAGCGGGCGAGAGGAAGGGTAGAGAAGCTTAATACGTCTCATCAGAGTAACTCTCACTCCACAATCCCACAGATGAGACCAATCAAAAAGAAAAGAGGACGCGCAGCTTATATTGGGTCAATGATTTACTCTCAAAAACCAAACCAATAAAAAATCACCCGTCCATGCAAAACGGGTGATTTTTGGGTTATCCGCAAACGGTTATTTATTTGCGGTGGCGGCTTACGTAGTAAGCGGCACCTGCAGCAGTGAGGCTACCAATACCAGCCAGCGGCAGGAGGGTACCGCCCAAGCCGGTGTGTGGCAACTCAGCTACTGGAGTTGGAGGAGTTTGCTCACACTTCGACATGTCGGTGGTGTAGTCATTGCTTACTTCGTTGCGGCGAACTTCGACGATCTTCTTGTCAGAGATGCGGCAGACCTTGACCTTGTCGCAGTCGGCGGTGTTCTTTGAGTGCTTCTTCTCGTCGAATTCTTTTTCCTTGATGGTGACAATAGCACCAGTCTTTAGCTCACAGACCTTCATCTTGTCGCAGTCTTTGACGTTCTTTGAGTGCTTGGTAGCGTCAAATTCGCTTTCTTTGATGGTGATGATGGTGCTGCTGCTCAGCTCACATACCTGGATGGTTGGCTGAGGTGTAACCTTGATGGTCACTTGGCAGTCTTTGCTTGTCTTCTCGACGTTAGTGCTGCCACCTTCGCTACCGACCACAGTCATTTTAACGGTGTATGTGCCTTCCTTAGCGTAAGTGTGGCGAACAGTTGCACCACCGTTGGTGGTCTTGCCATCGCCAAAGTCGTAGATGTAGTTAACGACCTTTGCACCTTCCTTAGCGGTTGCCTTGGCGGTGAACTGGTATTCGTTGCGCGAAATCTGGGTAGCTTGCAACGCGTCGCAGGTCAGGCTTGGCTTGGCTGGTGGGGGAGTTGGGGTGCCCCAGATAGGGTTACCACAGTCCTTAATAACACCAGCGATAAACTTACCGTTGTTGTCGAACCATGCATAAACGCTAAAGGTTGTCTTGCCCAAGATGAAGCTATCACCGGTTGGGTACTGGTAGTAGGTGTGGCCACCAGCGGTGCGCTGACCTTCTGGCTGCTTTTGCTTTGTACCAGCTTTGGCCTGCAGGGTGCGGGCACCAGTAGCGACAACACGACCACCAACAGTCACGTTGCCGTTCGCATCAACTGTACCTTCTTGCATGTTGGCACCGTTGATCATCTGCTCGGTAATACCGAACTGGCTATACAGCTGACGGATCTCTGTACGCTTTGTGTAAGTGCTGCGCAGGGTCTGCACGTCCTTTGTGCCGCACTCTACAACATTAAAGTTGCTACAACCTGCTGATATCGCTGCCGATGCCGGCTGCGCTACCCACAGGCCACCGATTGCTGCGCCAGCGACTACGCCAAGTGCAACAAACGATTTTGCTAGTTTGTTCATTTGTTTTCCTCCTCGTCATTATTAGACGTTATGTGTTGAGATTATCATGTCCTTTATTTTTTGTCAACATTACTTTTTCATATATTGTGCTTATGCTTAAATCCATATTTTGTGGCTGCTGTTCTACCACAAAATTATGATTATAGCCACTGTTATATGTGGTTGCGTGCAAGTGATGTTCGATGGTGTTGTACTTATCAAACATACATCGCACGCTCGGTGCTTTCGCCTGTTGCGCAGCTATGTGATGTTGCTCGGCTTTTTTGCCATATTTTCTCCTGATCGTTCATGGCTGGTTATCCAGTAGCTTAGGATGGGCGAGCGGTCATATTGAATGAATAGAGTGACCGGCTTAGGCATATCTCCGTAGAGCCCTGCACGAGAGGCTAGCCAAGTGCGGTGCAATCTGCTATACTTGCAGAAGTTGCAGGATAGGGCTGCAATTGATCTTACTCGCGCCGCGGTGGTGGAATTGGTAGACACGTCAGACTCAAAATCTGATGTCCACTCGGACGTGCCGGTTCAAGTCCGGCCCGCGGTACCAGTGTTTATTCAGCTGTTTTCCGAAAAATAAGCCGTAAGCGTCGGCTTATTTTTTTATTGATGACTCTTGCTGTCTGTTTATGCCTGTCTCGAGAGTGTAGGCACGGGCAAGCAGTCTCTTATCCAAAATAGGCCTTGAAACGCAAGCAATATATTGGTATATCAAAGCTAATATTGTATACTGTAAGTAGTTATGCAGTCACAAGATCCGTCACGCACAACATCACGAGGGCACTCATCGTCGCAGAGCCGCGATGCACGGCTTAGTGAAGTGCGTGGGCAAATCGATGCACTGTACAATACGTCAAGCAGCGGTGGCAACACAAACCGCCCAACCATGCAGCCCATCATTGGCAGTACACCGACTCGCCAGCCAGCGCCCAGCACGAGCGCCAAGGCGGCTACCTTCTCAGTTCCAAACCTCGCCAGCAAACCAGCCAGCCATGCACCAGTGGTGCGGCATGCGATGGGTGGCGTTCAGCACAGCCAGACGGCTTACCGCCCAGGTGCTCAAGCATGGCGCCAGAACCAAGCAGCTGCAGCGTCAAACGCTCACTCAGCACCTGTCACCCGTGAGCGCGACATTTCGTCCATAACGCCGCGCAGCCGCCCACAGGCACACTATATTGGCACATCAGCCCAAGTGACACAATCACCACAGCCCAAGCCCACGCCAACCCGCACAGCCGCTTCATCAACAGCTCGCGCGCAGCAGCCCTCATCTCAAGATAACCATACCGAGCAGCCAGCAGCGAGCGCGCATCAGCCGCAGCAACCAGACAGCCAGCGCCCTGCCGGTGCACCACGCCAGCCCACCGCCAACCAAAAGGCCGCTTGGCAGCAATACCACAGTGCTTGGCAAAACTACTATCAGCAGTATTATGAGCGCTACTACTTAGGCCAAGTCAAGAAGGCTGAGGAGCGCCTCGCCGAGCAAGCCAAAGCTCACGACGCCGATACACCTCACGCCACCGCAGCCACCACTAATGAGCCAGAGGAGCTCACCCAAAGCCAAGCCATGGGCGATCTGCGCTCGCGCTTACTGAGCTCGATCCGCAACGGCGCGAGCAAAGTCCGCCATAGCCGACACTTCATCCCCGCGGTAGCTGGTATTTCCGTTATGGTGTTATTCTTGGCATTGCAGTACAACCGAGTCTTTTTCTCATACGTTGCGGCCTATACCTCACCAGGCGACCTCGATGCCCAGAGCTATATCATCAGCCCATACGACTCGACCAACGTTGGCCCAGATCCCAAGCTTATCATCCCTAAGATCGCGGTAGACGTACCCATCGTGTGGGATGCCAACGCCGCCAGCCAAGCCTCACTCAACGCCGCTATGGATAAGGGCGTCGTGTGGTTTAACATCCCCGGTGCCAATGCGAAGCCCGGTGAGGTGGGGAACTTCGTCGTCTCAGGCCACTCGAGCAACGACTGGCTCGACAATGGTAAGTATAAGTTTATTTTCGCGCGGCTCGAGCAAATGCAAAAGGGTGACAATATCTACGTCAATTACAACGGCAAGCGCTACACCTATACTGTCACTGGCTCACAAGTCGTCAAGCCAACTGATGTGCACGCGCTGCAAACCAACGCCACCAAGCCAACTATGACGCTTATCACCTGTGTGCCGCTCGGTACCGACCTCAACCGCCTGCTCGTCACAGCCGAGCAAGTCAGCCCCGACCCATCCTCCGCTAAAAAAGAAGCATCAGCATCTCAAACCACTACTAACAGTAGCAGCAACAGCAAGAGCGCCATGCCAGGCAACTCACCAACCTTCGTCCAACGGGTCGGCAACCTGTTTTCGGGGCGGTAAGCTGGCTCTATAAACCAGTGTGGTATCTACGCTTGAAAGTGCGATATTTCTCACTAGTTACTTTGGTAGTTGGTGTAGCAGTATATAAAGACGAGGATGTATGTATGTATGCTTTGCTCATATTCATAGACGAAACAAGCAAGCGCACAGCCAGATGGCTACTAGCTATGTCAAGCATTGTATCCTCTTCATAGAATATGCAATGCCGAGTAGCTCGCCAATGAGCACACTCCTCATGTTTGTATAGTCGCAACTGGAATATTCAGCTTTCAGCAGCTCAAGCGGCAAGAGTTGATGCGGATGCAACAAATGGGCTTCTAGTCAACTGAACAAGCTCACCAAACCGTGTCTCGGTCTGATCATAGTGCCCTTAAGTGCACTCTCGGGTTGAGATTAATCCGGTTTAGTTTGAGCATGGTTGGTGGGCTATGTTCTTTGGTTTTGTTAATTATTTTGCTGATTGTACACTATTCAACAACGAGAAGTTTATCGCTAGTGTTATCAAGGGCTTATAGTAACTCTTAGTTATCGTTCACGATTTTCGTTTGGCGTAGTGCCACGCCATCCTTCGTCTTGACGAAGCTGTAGAGGTAGCGCTGATTTTGTGAGAGAACAACAGGAAGATCGAGTGCTGAGGTAGTGATGCGCTGCTGGTTGGCACCATCAAAGTCGTAGAGATGCACACCGCCGTGTGTGAAGGTGAAGTGGTAGCCATCGATCCAATTGATATCGCGTGTCAGCGGCTGGGGGAGCTTGATGGTGGAGGACTTAAGTAGCTCGAGGTCATATGTCATGAGGTTCGTATCGTTATACACACAGGCGAAGCGGTGTCCACCACGCGAGAAATCGACATGGCTAATGCCACCTGGCATGCTGAGGCTGGCGACAGACTTGAGGCTGCTTGCCGTACGCGAATCACTCGCGGCATGCGAGGTACTACTGAGAATCTCAGCCGTCTCACCATAGGCGATCACGTAGTATACTTTGTCGTAATATTTCTCGATACGGAAGTGCAGTGGCGCCACACCATCATCGGCATAGCTACGGACGGTGCGAGGCTTGGTAGTGCCAATGGTGAGGTAGCCAGCGGTGCGCTGCTTGCTAGTGTGGTCGAGTTTAGTCGTGTAGGTGATGGTGGTATCACTGTAGAGCGCGAACTCGGCCACGTTGCTAACGAGTGGGCCGGTGATGGTCATATCGCCGAGGCTTGCTTGGCGCAGATCTCCCTCATCAGTGAGGACGAATAGCTTGCGGCTATCGCCCTGCGAAAACTTGGCAGCAGCAATATCCACGCCAAGCTGCCGCGTGACATTCTCGAGCTTGTGGTTACCCTGGGTATCAAGGACGAGCCACTCGGTTTTATCGCCATTGTAAGTGTGCTTGATTGTCACATAGCGGTTGTCCTTATCCCATGAGTCGAGAGTGAAGGTTTGGTGTTCGGTATTGTCTGGCGCAGTGTAGTGCGCGCTGTCGAGTGTGATGTTCGTCGTCTGCGGTTTGTCGCCACTGAGGTCGGCCAGAGTGACACTAGGCTTATGCGCAGACGGCGTAAAGGCGAGGTAGCGATTATTGCCCGAAGCAATGGCGCTTGACGCACCACTAGCGGTTGCGACATTCTTATGGCTGGGGTTGCTGGAGATGAGCCGAGCATAGTCGAGCCACAGCACGCTGCCAGCCTTCACATCCACCGTCTTGTGCCAATCATGGTAACCTTCACGCTGGATAGTAATATTACGCTGGCCCGCCGAGAGGGTAAGCTTACTAGGCGTCTCGTTGCTGAGGCGGGTTTGGTCTACCGTCACTTGGGCACCATCAGGGTGGGTGTCGAACTGCACCAGGCCGCCCTGCACGACCTTACCACTCGACCAATTGAGCCGGTACCCCTGTATCGCATAAGCAAAAATCACGACGGTGAAGAGAACAGTCAGCACCATCATGCTATAGATCAATGTCAGATGGACGCGTTGGCGTCGCTTTCGTTGTTGCGTATCCATGACAACATTATACCATGGCTGGAGGGAAGTAGGATGCGCTGCCTATCCAACTTAACCTTGCAGCAGGCTCATGTATTTTATTTTGTCCCGAGGGATTTTATACAAAACAGCTCCCACCTCTTGCAAAACCCCTTATGCTTGGAGTATTATACGATCAAAGAGGGAACAAGGGGGATATATTACTATGCGTCATACGACGGTCACACATGGTGGGCACGTGTCTAAGCAGGCAGCTGGGCAGGCTACCATTCGTCAAGATATACAGAAGCCAGGGCAGCATCGCACGAGCAAATCAGAGCGGCAGCCTGTACTATACGGGCCTGAGCTAAAGATCATTCATACCCCGCGCGCTCGCTCTACAGCAGTCAAGGCGGCTCAGAAGCATATCTCAGAAATCATCCCGGCAACCAAGGTGGTACAGACAGCTCAAGCGGCCACAGCGACGCCGCAATCATCTACAAAGAACCAGTCACGGGTAGCTAGGGGAGTCGCTCAAACCACTCCACCGCACCCCGCGCACCAGCTGGCCACACTCCATGCAGCCACGCCGCAAAAAACAACGGCAACACATCGCACTACAACACCAACTGCGCACATCACCAAACATCATCGGCCAGTGGCGGTGCAGCCTATCGCATCATCTCGACCCGGCTCGCCGCGCCAGCTACGGAAGCGACAACCCGTGACGATCTCGCCACTCTCGGTTCAGCCAACAATACCCTCATCGTCCCATGCGCAAACCCCACACCGCACTACTCAGCAGACGTCCACCCAGCCTGGCGCGCCACGCAGTATGGATTTTGTATTCGTACCATCAGAAGTAGAACCACCCAGTGCCGCTAAACGCCATAACACGCCGCCGCCATCACAACTGGCACGCGTGCTTGCCACCGAGCAAGTCGAGCAGACGCAAACCCAGGCCACGCAGCCAGTTATACCAATTGGCCTACCCACACTCAATCTCGCCGAGCTTGCCGCCCAACCACTGGTAGCACAGCCTTCTGGGATGCCTCAAGGTGAGGTGTGGTGGCCACCAGCCGAGCCAGAACTCACTACTACGGAGAATATCCCCGTTGGCACACTGCCGCGCAGCGTTCTTACTCAGCAGAGTAAGAAGTCGGCAGCTGTACCCAGATCTAAACGCCGCAAGCTTTTCACTAGTAAACGCCGCACCAACAAACCAACCACCAGCGTTGCACCACCACCGACTCGGCAGCCAGCGGCGCGCCACTGGGGTCGGCATCTCAGCGTTGCTGGGGCGATGGTGGCACTGCTTGCCTTTGGCGGCTATCTGACATACCACAACATGCCTGCCATTGCCACACGCATGGCCGCTGCTCAGGCTGGCATTAATGCATCGTTCCCGTCGTATCAGCCGAGTGGCTATAGCTTGGCGGGCGGTATATCGCAGCAGCAGGGGAGTGTCTTAATGAAGTTCGCCGCCAACGCTGGCCCAGGCACCTTTATTCTCACGCAAAGCCGGTCAGATTGGGATTCCAGCGCTGTCCTAGCCAACTACGTTTTGCCCAGCTTTGGCCGCAACTTCGCCACCACCACCAGCCGTGGCCTCACTATATATAGCACCCACAACGCCGCCGCATGGGTCAATGGCGGCATCCTCTACACTATCAAGGGCAACGCACCCCTGTCGAGCGAACAGGTAGCGCGGATTGCAGCGAGTATGTGAATCTCATTTTGAGAAGCATCACCTCTTCTTCATCCCCCATCGCTCCCTCCTCAGGAACACTATAAGGGTCGACATTCCCCAAATATCGACCTCTTGCGCTGGGCTGAAAACAGATTATTGCAATCTGTTTTCACACTCCATCGGATGAAGTGATGGGAGAAGCGCAGGGTATAGCCGAAATTATGCTGTTCTTTGTCATGCGGTTCATCTGCTATACTTATCCATATGAGTAACGACACATCATCTGATACACCATCTTCGCACGCCACCACCATTCGCACCCGCTTTGCACCCAGCCCCACGGGGTATATCCATGTGGGTAATGTACGCGCAGCGCTCTTTCCGTGGCTGCTCACACGCCAACAGGGAGGGAAGTTCGTCTTGCGCATTGAGGATACCGACCGCGCTCGCTTTGTATCTGGGGCGGAGGATCTGATTCTTGATACACTCGACTGGCTTGGGCTAGACTGGGACGAAGGCCCACGCGTCGGCGGTGAGGCTGGGCCATACCACCAGTCGGAGCGCCTCGCCATCTACCACCGCTGGGCCCAAAAGCTCATCGACAAAGGCCTCGCCTATGCCGACCCCTACACCCCAGAGGAAGTCCAAGGCTTTCGCGAGGAAGCTCGGGCTGCCAAAAAGGCCTTTTTATACCGCGACTATCGCCCGACCAATCCACCAGAGTGGGATGGCACCCAGCCGCTGCGCTTTAAGGTAGCCGATCCCCAGCGCTACACCTGGCACGACCCCGTGATGGGTGAGCTCTCGGCTGGGCCAGAAGCGCTCGACGACTTTATCCTCATCAAGGCCGATGGCTACCCCACATACAACTTCGCTCACATTGTCGACGATGCCGAGATGGGCATTACCCACGTCATCCGCGGGCTAGAATATATCTCCAGCATTCCACGCTACCTCAGCCTATACGATGCGCTAGAGCTTAAGCCACCAGTACTGGCCTGCCTGCCACACATCATGGCACCCGATGGCAAGAAAAAGCTCGGCAAGCGTGATGGTGCCAAGAGCGTCACCGACTACCGCACCGATGGTATTTTGCCCGAGGCAATGCTCAACTTCCTCGCCTCGCTGGGCTGGAATGATGGCACCGAGCAAGAGATCTTTAGCAAGGAGGAGCTGATCGAGAAATTCAGCCTCGAGCGCGTCCAGCGCAGTGGTGCCCGCTTCGACGAAAAGCGCCTCCTCTGGATGAATGGCCAATGGATTCGCCGCCTATCGCTCGATGACCTCTACGGCCGGGTCGAGCACTACTGGCCAGCCAGTGCTGCTAGCGCCAGCGAAGCATACAAAAAGCAGGTGCTTGCTCTGGTGCAAGACCGTCTCAAGACCTTGGCCGAGCTACCAATGCTGAGCCGCTACTTTTTCGAAGAGCCCACCATCAACGGAGAACTCATTACCACCAACAAGCCACTACGCAAACTAACAGGCGAGCAGCGTCGAGAGCTCCTCGCCACGGCCCACGCCGCTCTGGCTCAGCAGCACACATGGACGCCAAGTGCTATCCAAGACACCCTTAACCAACTCCTCGAGACCACTGGCCATAAGCCGGGCGTGCTCTTTAGTCTCATTCGCATCGCCACCACCTGGGCACCCTTTAGCCCCCAGCTGAATGACACGCTGGCACTGCTTGGCAAGGAGCGGACGCTGGCACGAATAGAGCAATATCTTGGGCAATAACACGCCACTGCGCATCACACACCAAACACAAAAACCGGCTCTCCCAGCCGGTTTTTACTTGAACAAATAATTGCGTCATGAGCAAAAAATAATAGAAACAACAGGGGTAGGGGGCTGCCCGCGAATACACAATGGTACTCAAGCGGGCAGCCCGGTGGATAGAAGGGCCATGCCTATGCTATTCCATAGGCCGGCGTGAGGCTTGAGATATCAAGCCTTTTTTGGCTCCTTGCGATCGGTAGAACAAGTCGAGTCACTATCTGCCTCCAGCATCGCCTGAGACAGCGATCCCCATCCAATAACCTCATCCTTGGTCTCACCGAGAATAAAGGGGAGAGAGGACATTCTCGAAGCGCGGTCGGCCTCGGCAGCTACCAGGGCTTCTCGCTCTTCACGTGAGCGGCGAAGTGACGCTTCAGTAGCCTCGCGCTCGGCTTCGATGCGTTGCTGCTCTTCAGCAGCAACGCGATCGGCCTCAAGGCGGTTGCTCTCATCCTGTATGGAACCATCCAAGACATCGAAGGCACGACGTCGATACTCCTCAGGTGAGGGAAGCTTGGCGCCGTACTCTTTGCTGATGAACTCGATCAGCTCTGGGTTGCGACGAACAACCCGAGTGACGGACTCATGACTGATACTGACTACCTTGGTGTTGATACTGTCAACAAATACTCCACCAGCACCAGCCTCCAGCCTCTTACGAACATTCTGAGAGAGGCCAGATTGAAGCAGTAAGCGTATATAGCGGATGACACTGTAATCAAACTCAATTGCATTCAACTCACCAGAGCCGAAACGCCGATACAACTGCTTACGTTCTTGCCATCCACCCACTAAGACGACGCCAGTAACGCCAGTCAGGAGTGTGGAGGGAATAGCCAATAGTAGCCACCATAACGACCAAGCATACGATGCAAAGCAGCTACAGATAGCAACTGACCCTACCACGATGCCGCAACGAGCAAAGAATGTCAGTAGAGCTCGCTCTTGGTTCGCATATTTACTTTGATCGCTTTCGTTCCAAGCCCAATGGTAGATCTCAGGGCATTCCCATGGCTGAGACACCTCCTCTCGTGTGACACCCTCAACCCAAAGGGATCGAGAGATAGACCTATCCCACTTACTGTAGTCAACTTGCTCTCCGTCTACGTAGAGTACACCAGAGCGAATCTCAAGGAACATATTCTCTTCCCCTTCCTGTCTGTAGAGAGAATATGAAAGAAATTATATATATATATATATATATCTGTCAAGGCCTTATTGCTGCGTTATTTACAACGATACAGAGGCAGTAGCTTACTGTTGCCTCAAAATATCATGCTATTTGCTGGTATGGTAGTAGCTCGGCTATAGTGGGTGCTTTGCTGTTCTCGCCAAGCGATATTTGTGCCACAGGGGAGTACTGCGCAACTATTTTGCTGGAGGTACGTCGCCCGGCCAGACCGATGGTGCCGGCTCCATACCGCTCACAGAGTCTGCGCTGCCGTTAATTATGTCGCGCGCAACGGGGGAGGCGAATATTTCAACACCCTGCGGGCCCGAACCAATCCCCAGGCTACCCTTGACGGCGGCATCTGTCATAGCTCTCATGACATTAGCCGATGGCTGGCGCACCTCTTCTCGCACCTGCCCCACAGGCAAATCTCTGCTGCTCGCTTGTTGTGGTGATTGACCTCCATCATCGCGCCACACCGGTGGCACTGCATCGGTACTTCCACCATTATCTGTACTACCTGCCAAAGGGCCATCGTGTCGTCGTGTCATATTTCCTCACCCAAATTATCGTTAATGGTTATTCATTGTAGGCTATTTTTGCGGATTTGCCAAGGGGTTTGTTGGGTAATTGATCGTATGCGCTCGAGGTGTCGATGTATCTATCTTCGCCATGCAGCTCTTACGCAATTCCTCATCATCCACTGCCACAAAAAGACCCAGCGCACGAAGTAAATAACCAAGACCGATTTACTCATAGAGCACAAGCAGAGAAGCGCGAGAGTAAAAATACTCACACCGTACAGTGGTCAAGCCCAAGGTAGCCTTTTGCCGCAAAATTCCTCATTCATCGCTATCCGCTCATGGTATAATGGCCATAAGATGAGTTCACCACAGAATACACCACCGGCAGCCTTTGGTGGCCGGGCGCAGCGTCGGCGTTTGCGGCGGCATGGGCGGCACTTTATGGGGCTGCGGCATTTTGTGGGGCAGCACCGCATGCCCGTGATGGTGATTGGTGGGGCATTGGTGGTATTTGCGGGAGCAATGGCGTCATTTTCTTTGCTCAATAAGCCGCGCCAGGCCAAGCCCGCCCCCGTTGTGGTGGCGCACAAAGCCCCAGAGGTGTATTATTCGCCCCTGACTGGCCTCAAGGTCGCCGATCAAGCAGCCACCACCAAGCCCGTCACCGCCGTGATGCTCGAGAATAGCCCCAGTGCTCGCCCTCAGTCGGGCGTCAAGCAGGCTGAGGTGGTGTACGAGGCAATTGCCGAGGCAGGTATCACTCGCTTTCTCGCGCTGTACCAGCAAAACAAACCAGCGATGATTGGCCCAGTGCGCAGCCTGCGGCCATACTACATCGACTGGCTGGCGCCATACCAGCCCAGCGTGGCCCATGTAGGGGGTAGCTCACATGCTTTGCGGGAGATCCGCAATGGTACCTACCGCGATATTGACCAGTTCTTTCATGAGCGCAGCTATTGGCGCGCCACCGACCGCCGTGCCCCGCACAATGTCTACACCAGTGCCGAGCGGCTGGATGACCTCAATAGCAGCAAAGGCTACAAGCAGTCTGTTGTCAAGATCGCACTTGCCCGGGCCGATGGCAAGCCAGCCAACCCTGCGACCGCCACTGTGGCCGTCATCAACTTTGGCAAATCCGCCCGCTACAACACGCGCTATCAATACGATGCCAGCACCAACACCTACCAGCGTAGCATCGGTGGCGAGGCTAGCTTGGATCGTGAGGAAGGGCAGATCGCGCCCAGCGTTGTGGTGGCACTGACCGTCCAGCAGACCACCGTGCAAGAGGATGGCATTCGCGAGAATATCATCACCACTGGCCAAGGCAAAGCAACTATCTTCCAAAACGGCAGCGTGGCAGAGGGAATATGGCGCAAGGCCGACCGCGCTAGCCCACTCGAGCTGCTTGACGCCAATGGCAAGGCAATCGCTCTCACCCGCGGCCAGACATGGATCGCGGCAGTGCCTGGTGGCACAGGGAGCGTGTCGTGGCAGCAATAGGCCCAGCCCAGCCGTTGCCATCTCGTCGTCCACCCACCCTTATTAAACAGTATTGGCCTCACTATAGCCGCCGTGCTATTGGTGCGAGTATCCTGATGCAGTGCACTATTGCCGGGCTCGTGGCGAGTACGCTGTGGATGATTGGCCTAAACCCTAGCCAGCTGCAGTTTTGGCTGGTCATTATGGTTGTAGTATTGGCGAGTATCCCACTCAATATTTTCCTGCTCATGCAGCTGCTTACCCCGCTTAAAGACCTCACGCACGCCCTCAGCCATGTAGCAGGCGAGCCTAGTACCATTACACCACCCAACCCCAATGCAGCACACTTCGAGTGCGATGGCTTCAAGCCGCTACTGCAATACATCTACCAAACGGCCGCACTAGCTGGCCAAAACCCGCCGAGCCAGGCTCAAGCACAAGCTGCCCAGATCGAGGCCGCGCTTGATCAAACCAGTGCTGGCATTGCCGTCCTCACTGGCCAGGGGCAAGTACGCTACCACAACCGCCACGCCCCACTGCGCCAGAGCCATGATGGCGCAGCCGAGCTCGAGCTGCTATTCGAGCCAGGCGATGGTCTGACGGAGTGGCTCGCGCACTGCCGCCGCAGCGCTGTCCATGCCGAGAAGACCTGGCTGCGCATTGCAAACAAGCTGGTGGGTGAACCTGGGCGGCGTATCTTCGACATTACGGCCAATTATGAGAAAGGAAGTAGCGCCGAGGTTATACTAGTGCTGCACGATCGCACCACTCTCTACCAGCCCGAGGATGATGACCTCGATTTCATCGCCTTTGCCGCTCACGAGCTGCGCGGGCCCATCACCGTTATTCGTGGCTATCTGGATGTCCTCACTGAGGAGGTTGGCCCAGCGCTGGCCGGCGACCAACAAGAGCTACTAGGGCGGCTCGTTGTCTCGGCCAATCGCCTCAGTGGCTACGTCAACAACATCCTCAATGCCAGCAAGTTCGACCGCCGCCACCTCCGCGTCCACCTAGCAGAAGAATCGGTTAGCAGCATCTACAATACTATCCGCGACGACATGCAGCTGCGCGCCACCACCCAAGGTCGCCAGCTCACGGTGGATATCCCCACCACACTGCCCACCATTGCGGCCGATCGCTCCAGCCTATCTGAGGTGCTGAGCAATATCATTGATAACGCGCTCAAATATAGCAACGAAGGCGGCGAAGTCTACGTCTCGGCCGTGCAAGATGGTGCATTCGTCGCCATCAAGGTGCAAGACCACGGCATCGGCATCCCCGCCAATGTCATGGGCAATCTCTTTCACAAGTTCTACCGCTCACACCGCAGCCGCGAGACCGTAGCTGGCACGGGCATTGGGCTCTACATTAGCAAGGCAATCGTCGAGTCACACGGTGGGCAGATTGGCGTGGTAAGCCGCGAAGGGGAGGGCTCTACCTTCACCATCACCATCCCCACCTACGCCAGCGTAGCAGACAAAATCACTGATGGCAGCAACAGTCAGCTCATCACCAGCGGCGGCGGCGGCTGGATAAAAAATCACACGATGTATAAGGGATAACAGAGGTAGGAGGAGAGAACTTATGGCAATTCAAACGATTCTCGTCATCGAAGACGATCGCTTCATTGGCGAGATGTATGTGCGTAGCCTCCGCAAAGCAGGCTATACGGTAGACTGGCTCATCGACGGGGCAGATGGCCTCGTGGCAGCGCGCAACAACCACTACGACCTCATTCTGCTCGACATCATGCTCCCCGAGAAGCGCGGCAGCGAGATCCTCCAGGCACTGCGCGCCGAGCCGCAGCACATCGCTGGCACGAAGATCGTCATCATGACCAACTTCGACCAAGACGAATCCACCCGCCTCGCTCTCCAAACTAGTGTGGACGGCTATCTCATCAAAGCCGAGATAACCCCACGGCGATTGCTGGAGATTATTGCGGGGATGGAGAATGGCTAGTGGCCGTCTCTGCTGTATATACCTCTTAATCCGGCGTCATCGAGCGCCTTGATGATCTCATCATTTGGATCAAAAGCATTTGGGGATAGAATAGAACCATTAATTTTGTTTCGTGTTCTCTCGACGTAGAACGACATGGTTACGCTATTGAAATACTCTTCATTATCAATAAAATTTAAACCTTGATGCTGTGCGATCAACAAACTCATCCGAGCACCAACAGCATAGGCACGTAGCTCGCTTCTTAGCCTATTTTTTTCTGATGAATTATCATCCCCTTGTTGCGTAAGTTGCACTGGCTCATCAAGATCATCCCTGGCATGAATCAATTCATGCGATAATGTATCTCCGTAGTTATTATCATCATCCAGCCTAATAGCAATATTTGGTTGACCAGCCACAGTCCCTACAATTGGACTGTCTTTTTTATGATAATCTGCATGGATTGGTAGAGAATACGATACTGTCGAGCCAAAGGAACCTCTATCTACTCGAAGTGGTTCTGTTGTATAATCACTTTTTCCATCATGAAAATAGTGAGCGATCTGTCTCTTTCCCATCGGATGGACATCGCTTCCGCACTTGATTCTGTCATAATACTGAAAGTCAGTGATACCTACCATTGGTGTTTGGACCTCTTCATCAGAACGTAGTTCCACTACTGGGATAGTTGGAATTTGCCTCCACCGACCGATTTCTTGTATAGAGCCATCATCATTAATTCTTGGTAGCCGCACATAATCTATTGCTTCTACTAAACGTGTCGCGAGAACACCAAGCATATCTTGCGCCTGCGTACTCTCGGCTACTGTATAGATAAGCTCCAGCGACCGCTTCAATCTATCCTGCCGCGCTGCATACTCAGCAGGGTGCGGCGTGTTACTTCTGTTGCTCTCTCTCTCTGCTGTCATGTGGTGATTATACTACATTTTGTGTAGAACGCAATAGCGAACAAGCGTATTGGGATAACTCCCCCTCACATGGCAAGCCCATCACAGCGATTATACTCCGGCCGAGAGTGATATGGCGAATATTCTGCCAATATGCCACCACCTCCATATTCCTTATTTGGTCAGTCCGTTATATACAACGGTGAAGTTTTGAAGTTTTGAAGTTTTAGCTCTTGCTATATATCTCAAAATAATACCGCAAATAAAAAACACCTCGCCTGGGCAAGGTATCATAGCATACGATATATTAGTGGTGACCTCACCGGGAATCGAACCCGGATTGCCAGGATGAAAACCTGGTGTCCTAACCGTTAGACGATGAGGCCGTGCAAGTGCATATAGCAGTGCTGTGTGCCATTATACGAAAAACTCGCTGGTTTGTCCACCATAATACCGCTCTATTGCCGCGCGAGCCGAGAATCATGCTCTGGCTGCGGCGATATCTGCTATACTAATGACACAATATTGTGTAATAAACGAAGTTACTTATGGATATTTCACCTGTTCCGACATCTGTACTGGGAGAGCACCCGCCACAACGCCCTGCCAAACGGCGGCATAGCACACTCATGCTATGGGTGATGCTTGCGGCAGCCATTACTGTGGTGCTCTCGGCCATTGCTGCGGCAGTAACCCTTCTCTCCTCGCCACAGCGCATGCAAGCAGCGGCAGTGTCGGCCACGCCATCGCGCACTGATGTGTTTCTGGCTAATGGCTATGGAGCAGGCCAGCGCGCAGTGCGATTTGCGGCGGGGCAGGGTGGCTTGAACTTTTTGGGTAGCACAGCCGACCACTCGCGGCTCGCCATCACGGGGCAGGGCGCGCAAGATGCCGCACCAGTGCTCCGGATTTGGGATACTGGGCGCAAGCAGCCAGTTGCCACTTGGCCAGCCAGCACCTGCAGCAGCGTCACGCCGCGTGGAGTGGTGTATTGCGCCAGCCAGCAGCGAGGGCGCTCGGTCATTACCGCGGTAGAGCTTGCGACCGCTAAGGTTCTCTACACCACCCCTGTAGCTACCCAGCCTACTACGCTTACATATTACGGCACAGATAGCCAGCAGCAAGACATTATTGGCGAGAGCACCACTGCCACCTTCTACGCCGCCACAGGGAGCCTGCGCACTATCACCAGTGGCGATTTTCAGAACCCCAACGCTACCTGCATTATAGCGGGCGGGAGCAAGCTCATCTGTCGCCGCAATAGCGAGAAAGACCACGGCGCTAAGCCATCCCAGAAGTCACCCAATAAGCGTGCCACCTCACGTACTACTACTGGTGTTGTCATTACGAATGAACGCCAAGCGACCACTGCAGACCAATCGACCACCGTCATCACCGTGTACGACATCACGAGCGGCACGCGGGAAGTGCAGCGCACAGCCAGCTCTAGCAACGTCACCCTAGCAAGCGATGGCTGGCTGGAGGGCACTGCGAGCAGCAATACCATCCAATCCAGCGGGCAAGAGACCTTCGAGAGCTATGGCATTGATGGCAAGCCACGCGGCCGCAGCACTGTCAATAGCGCCTATAAGCTCAGCCCAGCCGCCAGCTCCTTCACCAACCCTGCTGGCACTACTGTGCCAACCTACCCCCGAGAGGCTCTCACCACAGATATGCCGCGCGTTGTTGTGGATGGGCAGGGCAGGGAGTTCTTGCGCATTGCCAGCCAAAACACCCAAGACTTCGCCCTCAGCCAGGCCACCTACAGCCGCACCAGTGGCGGCACACTCACTCTGGCCGACGGCGGCAATATCGTCTCCGCCAGCCTGGATGGCTCACTCCTCCTCACCAGTAACCTCCACTCCGCCGGCATCCAAGCCAGCGGCAGCAAAGGCCTCAAGATCGTCAAAGTCGCTGATGGCAGCACCCTCCTCACCATCAAAGCCACCGACATGCGCAGCCTCACCATCCGCAGCAATCTCATCGCTAGCACCAGCAAGGACGGCACACTTGTGGTGTACGTGCCGGGCAAGTAGCGCTGCACCTTACGTCTTGGCACACAGCAGCGCGCCCACGTCCTCTGCATAGCCGCAGCTTTATAGCAAAATAACCCGCCACTGAGAGCGGGTTATTTATTAAGAGCAGTAGAGCAGGGGTTCTACCGGCTGGCTGCGTGGTTAAGCACATAGGCACTGAGACAGGCCAGACCGATGCTAAGCATGACGATGGCGGTGTGCGGGTCGATGCTGTGCGAGATACTCAGCACCACTACAATGACGCTCAGCACCAGGCAGGCTGCGATGAGCAGAATGTCGAGCATTTGCTTGGGCGTCTTTTTGCGGGCGGTCGATACCGTGACCTTCGTCTTGGTGGTGGTTGTTGCTGGCGCGGCTGCTTTGGCCGCTGCTTTGGTTGATTTTTTTGCCATATGGCCTCCTTTGTTTTCTGGCACTATTGTAGCACATTGTAGAGAAAAATGGGCGAATAAATTACTCAAGGTCATAAGAAGTGGCGGGCAGCGAGCGCGGCTCTCGGCCAACACTCCATTGCCATCGCCCAGGCAATCCGCTATAATACACACAAAGCATAAGGGGGATAACCAATGGGGGTGCAACAAATCAGCCGGTTTTGGCACCGGCGCTTGTGCGAGGCAAGCATGCTCTATGCCGTCATCATCGTGGCGCTGTGGGCATGGCGGCACTTTGGCGGGGTGGATCAATACAACCTCGTGCTTGGCATGCCGCTCATTGCCGTCATCTTGGCTGGTGTAACGGGGGTCGTGGCAGCAGTGCTCCACATCTGGCCACCCCAGCAGCGGCTTGGGCAGGCGAGCCTCGCGGTATATCTCTGCGCCGTTGCCACAACCGGTGCGCTCATTATTGGCACTGGCGGGCTGAGCTCTCCCTTTATTGCAGCCTGGCTTTTGGTAGCAGTCTTTGCGATGTTTTTTGGCTGGGTGGGGCTGGCACTGGTCTTGCTGCTGGTCAATGCCTACCTCAGTTGGGGGGTACTGTCGGGGCATATTACAAGCACAATGATCCCCAGTGCCATGCTCACCGGCGAGCTACCCGTCCTAGTGGGGTGCTTGCTCTGGGGGCCAGATGATCGCGCCGCACAGGCTCGCACCACCTCGTACCGCGAGCTTGCCGCCACACTAAGCCGGGTGGCAGGCAAGTCGGATATCGTGCTCAATGCGATTGGCGATGGCGTGATGGCACTGGACGCAGATGGGATGATAGAGCTCATCAATCCGGCAGCTCAGCGCCTCGTGGGCTGGGGCGACGAAGACGCCCTGGGCCTCAGCTACCAATCCGTCCTCAAGCTTATCGATGCCAAGAATGACCCCATTACCAATGATACCGACCCGATCGCCGCCGTCCTGGCGGACAACCAGCCCCTTACCACCGACCGTCTGCGTCTTGTGACGAGCTCTGGCAAGACGCCGATCATCTCGCTCGTTATTTCGCCTGTGAGCAGCGAGCCGGGCAGTGGGGTTATCGTCGTCTTTCGTGATGTGACGAAGGAAAAGGCCGAGGAGCGCCAAAAAGCCGAGTTCATCAGCACCGCCAGCCACGAGATGCGTACCCCTGTGGCGTCGATCGAGGGCTACCTTGGCCTCACCCTCAACCCCGCCACTGCCACCATCGACCAGCGCGCCCGCGACTTCATTACCAAAGCCCACCGCTCGGCTGAGCACCTTGGCCGGCTCTTTCAAGACCTGCTAGACGTGAGCAAAGCCGACGATGGCCGCTTGCAGAGTAATCCTGAAGCGATCGACCTCATCCCCTTTGTCAGCGACATTGTGGAGGGGCTGCGCCACAAGGCCGAGGACAAAAAACTCCAGCTTATCTTCAAGCCACGCCCTGGCACACCTGGCGGCGAGCACAGCGCTACCTTTACGAGCCGGACGCTCAGCCCTGCCTTTTATATCTATGTCGACCCAGACCAACTGCGTGAGGTGCTGGATAATCTGGTGGAGAATGCTATTAAATACACCCCCAGTGGGCGTGTAACGGTGGATGTGACTGGTGGTAGTGGGCGCGTGACGATCGCCATTGCCGATACTGGCATTGGCATACCAGTAGAAGATCAGTCACACCTCTTCCAAAAGTTCTATCGGGTGGATAATTCGGACACGCGCGAGATTGGCGGCACTGGCCTAGGGCTCTATCTTAGTCGCCGCCTTACAGAGGTGATGGGCGGCCGTTTGTGGGTGGAGAGTGCGTACCGGCAGGGAAGTACCTTCTTCCTTGAGCTCCCGCGCTTGAGCGAGCATGATGCTCAAACCGCCCTCGCTGCCAAAGCCAAGACGGCAGCACAAGTAGCCGAGGTAACCCCGCCTCGCCCAGTGCCAGCTTTTGCTACGGCCGCACTCCAAAGCCAAGGCTTTTTGCCGCAACCAAGCCTAGCTACTCGCACGCAGCGCCCAGCCCAAAAGAACAGCCGCGCAGCCACGCCACCCACAGCAAAAAACGTCCAATCTACCACTGTTAGCGTTGCCCAGGCTACTCCTTCCGCTCCACCAAGCGCCACACCACCATCTACGCCGCAGCCTACGCCAAACACGTCGCCCACGGCGCATATCATTGCCACCAGCCAGCCCCGGCGCAGCCCCACTCGTGTCCGCGATGTCCTCACCACGCCGCGCTCTGCTGCGCCACCACGGGCAGTGCGGTAAATCTCACGCCTCTCTCGAAATAATTATAGAGACCGATATTTTCCACAATACTGGCCTCTTTTATATTAAAACCTGCTACTAGTACCCCTCCTGTAGCAAAAAGCGAGAAGGGGAGTGAACCCCAGCGAAGGCAAAGCCCCAGGCTGCTACACGCTTACGACTAGGGTTTCTTGCGGGAAGATTTGCGTGATCGCTCATTGAGCAGACATAGCGTAATAGAACTAAGGGCCATCGCTTCCGTACCACACGCTACCCCGTGCATCACCGCTTCTTCCATCTGGCGATGCTCGAGCCCATCGATGTTTGAGAACCCCTCGGCAGCAGCAATCTCCTCATCTGTCGTCAGCACATGCTCAGCGACTGGATTAAGCAGGTTACCAACCGGCTCTATACTGCCACTATCGTGATAAACACTAATACCTGTTGCAGCTGTTAGAGTCGCACCAATGGTGGCCAGCATCCCTAGTGCCCGCGCTGCTTTCTCACGCCGTGAGGATCGCTCGGGCGATTGCAATTTTTCTGCAAAACGCGTGACCCAGCTTGGCTTCTCACTTTTGTGCCGTGCTCGGTGCTTATATGAAGCTTCGGCATGTCGCATTTGTGATGTTGTTGTCATAGTTCATCTTCCTCTGTTAGAGACAATATAATACCACGGCATGGATTTATAGTCAATAGTTACGTATCTATACCCAAAACGCCCAAAACCTCCAAACCTCTCATACTTATAACTAGACTCGCAGTACCCATGCCGAAGATATGCACAGAGCGCTCCCGCTTCCTGCATCGCTGGCCTTCAGATACGTTTTTCCAATCTCTCTATGCAAATCCAATTGTGCGCCCACACCACCACTGAGGCGGCTCTTTCTATCACTTTCTCTCAAAAAAACCACAAGCACTATGGTATTTTTGCTGATAATTGCGTACAATAGAGGGTGATATGACAAAGGTTAAGATTCTGCTTGTCGAAGACGACAAAAGCCTGCGCGAAATATACGGAGTACGCCTGTTGGCCGAGGGGTATGACATCGTGTCGGCCGGCGATGGGGAAGAAGCACTCGCCATGGCTATCAAAGAACGTCCGCAGCTCATCATCAGCGATGTGATGATGCCTAAGATTAGTGGCTTCGACATGCTCGATATCTTGCGCAGCACCACCGAGACGCGCGGCATCAAGGTGATTATCATGACGGCACTCTCTAGCCAAGACCAACGCATGCGCGGCGAGGCACTGGGGGCAGACCGCTACCTCGTCAAGTCGCAGGTTGGCATTGAAGATGTGGTGCGCGCCGTACACGACGTCCTTGGCGATACAGGGGTAAGCCACCGGCCGGCAGCACATACCACTCCTGAGCCTCAGCCAAGCGCACCAGCCAACCCAGTGCCACCAGTCAGTCAACCCCAGCCTACCACACTGCCACAACCCACAGCGCCATTCTCTACACCACGGCCGGCCAGCCTGGGTGAGCGAGTGATCCACCCACTACAGTCTTCTATGCCAAGGCCAGATTATGCCAGCTTAATAGATGACGAGCTCGATGCCGCCAATGGTACTTCACAGCCCACGGTGCCGCAGCCGCCAGCCGAGCCCACTACGCCACAGCCATTCACCTTGCCGCCAACCGAAGAGGCACCAGAAGCCGAGATCGTCACACATCATGATGGGCACCCAGCCCCTGCTAGTAGCGTGCCAAGCCCAACAGAAGCTCCACACGTGCCCGCACAGCCAGCCAGTGCCATGCCAGCCACGCAGCCACTCATCAATGATATTATTGCGCCACACAGCACCGCGCCATCGGGTATTCCAGAGATTAAGCCTCAGACAGCGGCAAACAAACCGCCACTACCGCCACACCACACCCACACTCCAGCAGACGACGAAGCCGAGCTAGCCGAAGCTCTGCGCATGAGCACACAGCAGGCCGATGACGAGGCAGACGCCGATGCAACCGCCTACCAGCCAAGCCAAAACCAGCTCGTGACGGACGCCGTAGCCAACCTTAATGAACAAATGGATACCATTCCGACTCCAGCTCCGGTCGAACCACTAGCGCCAGTCGTCTCAGCTCTACCACCAGCTGCTCACCACGAGCATCACGAGGATTCACCAGCTCATCCTGCTGCTGATAGTGCAGCCATTGCGCCGCACAGCACACAAGCCATTGCTGCAGACCCGTCTGATGCACTAGCCGCGGCGTTGCTCCAGGGCAGTGCAGCCGCTCATCCGTCGGTCTCACCAGTCGATCATCCACTCTACGATGCCATCCGCCCAGCTCCCGTTGCTGCAGCGCATTCTGCTCCAGCACAGCTCGTCAACACCGCAGCAGGGCAACCATCAACCACTCATCATGCGGCATCAGCGCCTCAGCCAGGAGCCGCACCTTCGCGCCCAGCGCCGGCAATACAGCACAGCCACGACAACCTCAGTTTCGAAGAGACTGAGCGGGCAGCACCATCGGCCGGGTCGCACTAAAAAGCGTATCCATATCGCTCCACACGTGCTATACTAGGTAATCATCATTGCATGGAGTCTGTTATGCCCGATCGACCACCATTCGACTACCCATATCCATTCTATGAACAACCTACCGATGACTCCGTCACTGGCTCTGCCGCGCAGTGCAGCGACCCACTACAGGTCGATAGCCGCCAGCATCCATCGCTTGAGTGCCCACTAGTTGTGCCAGAGGTCAAACGTAGCCAGTTCTTCACCTGCATTCGGGCTATTGGCAAGGCTACTCTCCGCGGCACGCGGAGCATTGTTTCAGCGGTTACTCAGCCGTGGTCGCATCATACCCATCAGCATTAGGCCGAGAGAGTTATGAGCGCAGAGCCGAACCTTCGGCCAGCACGTCCTGGGTGATATAATAGAGGCATGTCGACTACTCGCCTCAACAAACACATTGCTCTTGTGCTGGGCCTGTCGCGCCGCCAAGCGGATGACCTGATCGCCGCTGGAGATGTCGTAGTTGATGGCGAGGTAGCTGTACTCGGTGCCCGCCTCCAGCCAGGCAGCCTGGTAGCGGTACAGGGCGCGCCACTACCCGAGCAGGTTACTTACCGCACTATTATGCTCAACAAGCCAGTCGGTTACGTTTGCTCGCGCAAGCAACAGGGGTCTCAGCCCACTATTTATAGCCTTTTGCCAGCAGAGTTGCATGCTCTTAAGCCCGTTGGCCGGCTCGATGCCGATAGCTCGGGTTTGCTTTTGCTCAGCAACAACGGCGACTTTGCCTACCGCATGACTCACCCACAGTTTGCTAAGGTCAAAGAATACCACGTCCGGCTCGACCACCCACTCGAACCTCTCCACCAGCAGATGATCAGCGACTACGGCATCCAGCTTGCCGATGGTACCAGCCAGCTCATCCTCACGCGTCTTCGACCCGATAGCCGCACCGAGTGGCACATTAGCATGAGTGAGGGCCGCAACCGCCAGATCCGCCGCACCTTCGCCGCTCTGGGCTATACTGTCACGCGCCTGCACCGCACGTACTTTGGTAGCTATAGCCTAGGCAAATTACCGCGAGGTAAGTGGCAGAACGTGGCCGAGCAGTAGGGCACTGCAAATCCGCTCGCGCACTTTCATGATATAATGAGAGCATTATGGCGACCAAACTTCCTACCGTTGCAATCATCGGGCGTGCCAATGCTGGCAAGAGCTCGCTGTTTAATCGTATGATGCGTTCGCAGCAGGCTATCGTGGCGCGCGAGGCTGGCACAACGCGCGATCGGGTGGTGGGTAAGGCAGCCTACCATGGGCATGAGTTCTGGCTCGTCGATACAGCCGGCCTCAAGCCAGCAGAAGACGAGTTTGAGGCAAGTATCCAAGAGCAAATCACCGATGCATCCGATGCGGCCGACGTCATTCTCGTGGTTGTGGATAGCACTGAATACCCCAGCGATGAAGATCGGCGCGTCGCCAAAACCGCCCTCAAGAGCCGCAAGCCTGTCATTCTCATTGCAAACAAAACCGACCTGCGGGGCAGTCTGCCTACTAGTGAGTTTCTTCGTCTTGGTATCAAGAGTATCATCCGCACCAGTGCCGAGCACAACAGTGGTATTAGTGATGCGCTGGATGAGATCTGCCAACACATCCCAGAGAAGCGCCAAGCCGAGCCAAGCGATGTACTCAAGATTGCGTTGATCGGCCGGCCGAATGTGGGCAAATCCAGCCTCTTCAACACCCTGGCAGGCAAGCAGCAAGCTATCGTGGCTGGGGTGGCAGGCACCACGCGCGATGTCAATCGCATCCGTCTGCGCTACCAGGGGCAAGCCATCGAGCTGCTCGACACCGCCGGTATTCGCCGCCAAGGCAAGCAGGAGGTGGGCATCGAGAAGTTTAGCGTCTTGCGCACCCTGGCTGCCATTGAGGAGGCCGATATTTGCTTCCTCCTGATGGACGTGAATGAGCTCAACACCGCCCTGGACCAACGGCTTGCTGGCATCATTGCCGAGGCAGGCAAGGGCATGGCCATCGTCGTGAGCAAATGGGACGCCGTGGAGGGCAAAGATGCCTACACACGCGATGCACTCGCCCCGCAGATCTCCGCCCAGTTCGACTTCACACCGTGGGCACCACTCATATTCACCAGTGCTGTTACGGGCCAGAATGTGACGAAGTTATTCGACCTCGCTCTTGGCATCGCTGCCCATCGCCAGCAAAAGACCACCACGCGCACCCTCAACGACCTCCTGCAGCGCTCTGTGCAAAAGCACCCACCAGCTGGCCTCAAAAATACCCACCCCAAACTGCGCTACATCGTCCAGACAGACACAAACCCACCATGGTTCGTTATCTACGGCAGCAACCTCAAGTTTGTCCACTGGAGCTATAAGCGCTACCTCGAGCGGCGCATCCGCGACACCTACGACTATACCGGCACCCCCATCAAGCTCTCCTTCCGCGACGAGAAGCAGCTCAAGGCCAACCGCGAGCGCGTTAAGCGTGGCCTCGAGCCTGTGACGAAAGCATATAAGCAGCGCAAGAACGCTGAAGGGCAAAACGCGCAGGGCACGAGCAAGAGCCGCTTGTAGGTGCTTTCTGACGCTTGCAGGATAACTATCTCAGATTATTTTATGGCATAATTAGTAGAATATATCTCGTTCTCTTCCTGTTGGTGCATAGCCCTGACAGTGTTCGCCCATACCCGAACAAATCGTTGTAGAATGGACACCACTTACCACTGTTATTTTACCGTATTATTGCAATATATCATAACAAGTATTGATATATATATATATATCAGCTACAATCAAATCGTCATGTTGGTTGAGCCCAAAAATCTTGGGCTCCCGGAATCCTAGAGGAGGATAACATGAAGTTCCGGAAGATCGCGTCCTTGGGTGCTACCGCTGCGTTGGCGGTGGGCGGGTTCGTTTTGAGCTCGCCGGCGAACGCCGCTGACGGCGAGTGGCCGGCGGATATTGAGGAGGCTTGCCGCCTGCAGGGGCACTCCGGTGTCTACAACTTCTTCGGCGAGCCGTACACATGGACGTGTTACGACATGTCGTACACGTTCCCGTTCGGTGTGTCGTTTGGGTCGGCTGGTAGTGTCGACATCCAGGGCTACTGCAACCGATTCTACCCCGGTTCCAAGGCCGAGGTAACGAACGACGCGCTCGCTGAGGGCTGGTCCTGCCTGAAGCTGGACTAGCCACCGGAACGCCCACCCAGCCTTATGTTACACAATAAGGCTGGGTGGGCAAACAACATTCAGTAATAACTAATAACATAAGGAGTTGTATTATGACTCATATACCAGCTTATTTTGCTTTGTTGATTCGCGCGCCCGAGGCAAATGCGCTTTTTTGGTCGGCCGTCGCCTTCCATGTTGTGCTATTTGTGGTGGCTATTTGGCTACTTGTTTGGTTCGTCCGGCGAGTCAATCAGATGAGCCAATTGCTCACATCGATCGATGAGAAGCTAAGCGAATTCCTTGATAAGAGTCGGTAGTGTGGCTTCTAGCGGCCTATGCGGCCAAGCAATCCAGGTCGACGAATACTCCTCGCTTAAGGAAAGGCTAAGAAATCGCAAGACCCATAATATCACACCCATCTACCTCTGTTTTTGCGTACAACAAAGTAGGGGTAGGTGGGTTTTATTATGGCATAGATCTATCTTTCGATACTGCTTCTTGCCATATCATCCTCCTCTGATGTATATAAGACTCAATACCAACCTCTCGTACTGGCGCTACAGAGAAGGGAGAATGACGCAAAAGAGAAAAAATTTTTATATCCAAGCCAATAATAATCAACCCTCATTCTCTGCAATAGATCCTACCAGAGGAGTTAGTGGATAAGCCCAAGAGACTCCTCAGACCTACCTTACCCAAACATCATCAGCTGCGCCGCCAACCCATCGCGGGTGATGCTGCTGGCGTGGGTGCCAATACAGACCAGCTTGGGCGCTTCGCCAGGCTGGCCAGTGGTGATCTGGATTTGCTCGGGCGTAGCCTCGATGTGCCGGCGCGCACCATGCTCATCAATAAAGCACCCCTTGAGCCGGCGCAGCTCATACGTCGCAAAGAGCTGCAGCCACAGCGCCTCAAAGGCTGCCTCGGTAGCAGTGAGCTGCGACATATCGATGACGCTATAGGTCGGGTTGTCTGGCACGGCAAGCTCGCCATCATAGGTGTCGAAGAAGGTGAGTAGACTCGACGGCGTTGTGATCTTGCTAAGGTCAAAGCGCCCATGCGGCGCAGACAGCACCCGCGCGTAGGGCAGGGCGCGGCGCTTGGCATCGTAGGTGGTGCGATCATCACCGTGCAGGAGATCTTCTTTGGCAATAAGGATCGTGTCGGCGGCTTGCAGCTCCACCTCGTGGGCTGGCTCAATACCGTGCAAAATCTCGTGTGCCGTGATAACATAATAGCTCTGCAGCAGCTCGTATTTGTCGAAGATCCGGGCATTGATGAGTTTCTCCACCAAGTTCATCGTCCGTGCTACCCCTGTTGCCTCGATAAAAACTGGGGCAGGGGACGACTGGCAAAAATCCAGCAGCATGCGCGTCAAGGCATGCTTAGATGAGCAGCACACGCAATCACCCGCCAGCGTTGTCACAAGCTCCGCCAGGCCTTCCAGCCGGTAGCCATCGACGTTCTCATTGGCATATTCATTCTCAATCACGCGCGAGCCAGCAAACTCTGGCTGGCGCAAAAGATATTCTAGCACGCTCGTCTTGCCCGCCCCCAGCGAGCCATTGATGAGATAGAGCGGCACCAGGCCAGGCTGGGTGCGCTGCTCATCAAAGGCGGCATTGAGGCTAAATTCAAGATCATTATCGCGCTGGGCCATGGGTTTAGTATAACATGGCAGGGCATACCCGCTCGCTCTAACAGAGGATCTTATGATCTTATGCTAAGGAGTATGGCTACTTAGTATGGTGCTACAGCTGAACAAGAAAATATATGGAGGCCAGCTATATAGCAGGCGGATGATCGCTGTAGTATAATCTAGCCGGAACATTTTCGGTTCAGCTATAGCACCACTAATGAAGCAATTGTGCTAATGCTTTTATAATCACAGCCTCACACTACAGCCACGACAAAACCTTATCCATGCTATACTAATACGTATGAAATTACTCCTCGCTCTCGGCAACCCTGGCCCGCGCTATACCGCCACCCGGCACAACGCCGGCTTCATCATCCTCGACGCTTATGCAGCAGAGCAGGGGGTGCAGTTTGCCCCGAAGAGCCGATTTAATGCTGAGCTGGCCGAGTTTTCGCGGGGCGGTGAGAAGGTCATCCTCGCCAAGCCGACCACATTTTATAACGAAACAGGGGTCGCAGCGCGGGCAATTATGGATTTTTATAAATTATCGCTCGACGATGTGCTCGTTATTCACGATGATGTGGCCCTCGATTTTGGCAAAATTCGCGTTAGGCGAGGCGGCGAGAGCGCAGGCAACAATGGACTTAAGTCGCTCCACCGGCATATTGGGCAGAACTTTTGGCACATTCGCCTTGGCACGGATAATAAAATGCGGCAGCAAATCGGCGATGTTGACTTCGTCTTGAGTAACTTTACCCCAGATGAGCGAGCCATTTTGCAGCAGTGGACGGCTGAGCAGTCAGCCTCTCTCATTGCGCAATTCCTTGCGGGAGACATAGCAGCGACGAGTGTGACGTACCAGCCGTCGGTATAATACATTATTTCGAGCGTATTTTATCTCTCAGCGACATGTCTCAGTAGTAAGTTTGTGGCTTTTGTTTATAGCAATATCTAGTGCTTCACAATCTTCTTCACCCCACGCTTGAGGCGCTGCTCGGCGTGGTGGACGGTGTTTGCGGTTGCAACCTGGAGGTTAATGGCGCGAGCCTCGAGGATACTACTGCCAACTGCCAAGCTAATAAAGACAAGGCCCAGCCCACCGGTCGCCCATTCAGGCAGCTCCACGTGGAAGAGCTTGGTGATCATCATCACACCCAGCGCCATAATGGCCCAGTGCGCACCATTCTCAAGATACTTATATTTACCCAGTGCACCAGTCCGTAGTAGATAGACTGTGAGTGAGCGCACCCAGATGGCACCCGCCCCGAGGCCCGCTACAATCAAGACAATACTACTGGTGATAGCAAATGCTCCAATCACCCCATCAAAGCTAAAGCTCGCGTCCAGCACCTCCAAGTACATCAGGCTAGCAAAGGCCGCCCAGCCTGTTTTTGCCTTGAGGGACTGCGCCGTGTCATCATGAAAGAACGAGCCAAAGAGCTCCAGCCCAATATGCAGTAAGATCCCTAGGATAGATGAGATCAGCACCACCGACTCATACTGCCGCTCCACCGTGAAGTACAGCACTGCTGCCACCGCCAGCATCACACATACCTTGAGGTTCTCGAAGCGCCCCGCCTTGGCTAGCCATGGCTCGACGTGCCGCATCCAGTGCACCCGCTTGTTGTAGTCCATAAAGTAACTTAGGCCAATCATGATCAAAAACGCCCCACCAAAGGCATCGATCATTGGCGACGCAGCGTGGAGGATGTGCCCATACTCTGCTGGCTTATGCAGCGCGAGGTCAACCACTGTTGAGAAATCGTGCCCGCTTGCCACCATCACAATAACGATCGGCAAGACAAAACGCACCACAAACACTGCAATAAAGATCCCCACCGTTAGGAAAATCTTTTGCCACAGTGGGCTCAGGCTCGCCAAGACGCGGCTATTAATGACGGCATTATCGAAGCTAAAGGTCACCTCTAGCAGCACCAGGATGGTAAACAGCCACAAGCCACTCACCCCCAAATGGCCAAAAATCGCCCCGCCCAGCAGCACCGTCAGCAGCGCCGAAAACCAAAAAATACGAAAAGGGTGATGAGAATGCCAGAGATGTTTCATAGTGACTTAGTATAACACAGAATAGGGCAGGGCTTCACCTTCTATAGACTTCTCAGCTAATCTTTGCGAAAGACTGTACCAAGATCCATTATTACTCTCGTTGCCGACCACTCGTCTTCTGCTTGTAGGCTCGTAGACGCCTCTTGCGTCTCTGTGAGGCTCCCAAGATAGGCAATGCGCGGCTCATACGCACGCACTGTCTCTGGGTCATCTATAATGCCATACGTACTGAGCTCGGCAGCAGTGGCTGGCTGGGCTACTGCTTGCACCATCCCAACGACCTTCATCTCGCCAGATGGAGTACGCACAACGACCACTCCGCCCGACATACCAGGCAAAACGGCATCATCTAGCTCGTTAACATCATTTGCATCCTTAGCCGACCGCTCAAGGCCCGAGATCATAGCCATCTTGCCATCAGCTCCACGCTGCCCAGCAGGGAGGAGCACATCAACTTGCGGCGCGGCAATCGGTTGCCCCCATTCCACTGGAGCATTAGCAGGGAAGCCCACTGCAAAGAATGGCTGGCCAGCGTGTACCGCTGCCGCTATTTCCTCATCTGTTGCAAAGTGGAGGGGCGAGCTGCCAGGCAGCTCATCACGTGGCCTCAGTGCTGCTACATCAGGCATGCCAGAGCTCCACTGGCCTTCGGGCGGTGCTTCGCCATTATGACAGCCTTTTTGTATCTTATGAGTCTGGCCATCCGTCGTGCGGAAGGTAATGTCTGTTTGGCGGATAGGATACTTATTCGACACCACATGGGCAGCCGTCATCACCATAGGTGTGCCATCTGGCATTGCTATGATGTAGCCACTGCCAGTGATATTCGCACCACCTGCCTCCGCCATATTATGAGCGTGAGCTTCTATCTTGACGATGGAGCGCTGCACTGCCTGCAAAGCCTCGCGCTTTTGCTGCTCCAGCGACTCGCGATCGCCCAGCGCTTCAGCTATGCCCACCGGTGAGCGCTGAGCTACCGTCTCGGGCTGCGTGAGGTCAAGCGACGAAGATCGGCCAACTGCCATGCATGGCGGCAGTGGCTCATATGGCCGCTGCGCCTCGCGCTGAGCATGCTTGGCATAGACCACACCAGCCATTGGCATACAACCAATCGCAGCGCCTACCACTGCACTAAGTGCCTTTTTGCCAAAATTCGCATTCCTCTCTCGCTGGAGCTTTTTCTGGAGCCGTCGTCGCTCCATCCGCGTCTTTGGCTGAGAATGCGGGGCAAGATTATGTTCTCGAACTGCCATTTCTGTCATGGTTCGGCCATTATAGCGCTTTGTGGGGTTAAATACAAATTTATATGGTGAATGACAGGGGAGCAACAGGGAATATAATATCACCATATGTATTGTAATATTTGTCATGTAACGCAAAATGTACTACTATAGTAGTTATTATGGCTAAGAACAATCGCGAACAATTACCTCCACAAAAACCAGAACAACCATCGCCAAATGAACAACAGTCTCGCCGCCGAAAGCGCGGGGCGGTAATTGCTAGTGTTGCACTGACAACTCCTCTGATACTACACGGTATCTACAATGGTCTCCCAGACTTCTACCCAGGCAACGACCCACTGCCGGCCTGTAGCGACACTGAGCTAGACGACGGTGCCGATCTTGGCCACGACAAACCAGCTGTCGGCCATATGCGCACACTGAGCGACCTTCCGTTCAGTTCTCAAGATGAAGCGTGGGAGCATGCCTTCCGTGATAGCGGTATTGACACAGCCGGCTACTCTGAGGGTGCACCAGCTCTCACTGCCACAAAGGTGAAGATATCAGGAGGGGAGACAGACGTGCTCTATTCTGGCGTTATCACCTACTCTGCAAACGATCGTGAGCAGGGCCATCCCATTATTCTCACCGTTGTCAATTCAGAGGACCTCGAGAATCTCACCCCGGATAATATTGGCATTATTACAATAGGCTCTAATGAGTCAGAATTTCACCCTAATGGTGGCTGCACCATGCCGATGCCTGGCCCTTCTGGCAAGCATATTGTCGCTATGACTCTTGCTGAAAAAAATGAGAACCACGCCTATCGCCGAACAAGCCGCCAGATGTCGCTCGAGGTGAAGAATGGTGTCATTACGACAATTGCTCAAGACGACCTCCTTGAGCAGCCACTTACTGTCGTCAATTATGGCAGCCAAGATAACGAGCGCAAGATTGGTAAACCGATCGTTGCGTCTGGTTTTGTCATTGGATATAACGATGCTGCCCATACCAAGACATTTCTTGTTGCGACTGCAACATCTTCATCAAAAGAAGAAGCCTTTGCAGACCGCACAGGGCAGGGCTCGCCACTCTTTGTACAGAATAACCCAGATAACCCATATGAATTCCAGCTAGGCGGTCTCGTCGTGGAAGGTAGTGTGGCCAGCCCATCGTCGCAACAGCTAAAGCATTACAATCTTGATATTACTGACGAAGAGATTGAAGAGTATGGTCTCCAGCTCATCACTGTCACTGACTCAGCAATCACTAAAGACCTTGTCACTAACCCAGATGTCACAGAGAAGGCTGCTCAAGACGAAGCACAGCAGGGCACAACCTCAAACACAAGTAGAAGCAATCTGTATGCATCTGATAAGCCACGCCCATACTGGGAAGAGCCAGAAAACCAGGCTCATAGCATCCCCAAGTACTATGTTGATCCAAACGCTACTTCAGACAAGCAGCCAACACGTAGCGACACAGCTCAGCTCTAGTGCTCACTAGCGTATAACAGCGTTTTCTTGCATATCTCTCACTTGAATAAATAATCAGTTCACTGCGCAATAACAGAGAAAAATATGGTAAAAAGTATTGTTCGACCGTGTATTTTGTGTGCGCCGAGCTATACAAGAACGCCTGATGGAAGAGTGTGTCAATCGCACGGAATTTCTACCTGTAACCCCTGCTGTCTATGCTATATATCCACTTGCACACATCACAAGCCACAATGCTGCTATAGCAGCTATATGGTTCTCAATGCTAGTTTTTCTCATTGAGAATTATTCTATTGGGAGCGAAAATTATCAACATAAAAGGTATTGTATGCTGCACCAGAGAGCATAGCAGCGCGGAGAAGGCCTTTTTATCAAACCTTACATGCAAGCCTCACAGTCCCTGCAGTAAGTTCTACAAGCAGGGCAAATCCGCCAGGATCGTGGCCACTACCACAGATACCAGCTACCTTTGCCTTGCTTGCACATGCCACAGGCTAGAGTAGGTCATAGCGCATCCACACCTACCAAAATAAATCAGCTCAGAATAATTTCTAAGCAAGACTTTCACTGTTAGCTACCCCAACAAAAAAGCGCTCATAGTAAGGGTGGGCATCACTATGAGCGCTTGGTTTGCCCTTCGTCCCACCCAATCAGGGTATACGTGATCTACTCACACATACGAGATCCGCTGGACAAAGGGGTTAGTAAGCACACAACCCTGTCTAACGGTGCTGCAGTGGAGGGTAGATAACTACAGCACAGATTGTGTGCAACCTAACACGTTACCTTTGTGAAAACACTGGGGTAACTATGTTAAAATAGGGGGTATAAGGTACTTGAACGAGCTTGCGCTCAATCAATCACTTATGATACTAGCACCCGCTTGACAAAATGTCAACACTTTTCAGCACAAATCATGCAACAGATCAATCACACCACACCACAAGCCCACCAATATCTCAATCCACTCTGCCATATTGCCAAGCCACCGCAGCAGATTCACTATCTCGGCACACTACCTGAGGAACGCCGCCCCAGCGTGGCGATCGTTGGGTCGCGCCGGCCCACACGCTATGGCCGGGAAGTGACGGAGCAATTCGCTCGCGAGCTAACCCGCCAAGGGGTGATCATCATCAGCGGGCTCGCTCTCGGGATTGACAGCATTGCACACCAGGCCTGCGTGGCAGTGGGCGGCACGACAATTGCTGTGCTGGGCAATGGCCTGCCACGGATCTATCCGGCTAATCATACTGCGCTTGCAGGTGAAATCGTTGCCAAGGGTGGGGCAGTGCTGTCGGAACACTTGGCGGGGGATGGCTACCGCTTTGGCAGCTGGAGCTTCCTCGAGCGCAACCGCCTCGTCGCTGGCCTGGCCGACGTCGTTGTCATTACTGAGGCGGCCGAGCGCAGCGGCACACTCAACACTGCTGCCCACGCACTCGAGCAAGGCAAGGACGTCTTTGTGGTGCCAGGCAACATCACCAGCCCACTCTCGCAGGGCTGCAACAATCTCCTCAAGCAAGGTGCTTTACCCGCCACCAGCCCAGCCGATATCCTCGCTGTCATGACCATCACACCACCCCAGCGCCAGCAGAGCGAGAATGCCACCCTACCACTGGGTAGCACACCGCTCGAGGCCGCCATCATCAAGCTGCTACGTCAAGGCCTGCGCGATGGCGAAGAAATGCAGCGCCGCCTAGGCACGCCCATCAGCGAGTTTACCATTGCCCTGACAATGCTGGAGATCAATGGCGTCATCCGCTCACTTGGCGCCAACCAGTGGACATTGGCTTAGTATTATGGTACAGTACCATATACTATGGCAACAGCAGAGCAAACCCCAAGACGACGCAAACGCGAATATCACATGAGAGATATTCCTACTGTGCCAAATGCCATCTCGGCTACTGGGCTTGGGTTAGTAGCTGCCGGTGCTCAGAAATTTGACACTGCGACAAAGGAGAACGACAAAGCTGGCCAGATCATTGGCGCACTCATGATACTTGGTGGTCGTGCATGTGACTTAGGAGATGGCCTAGCAGCGCGATGCTTAGGCCAAGAAAGTGACTTTGGTGCAGGGTTTGATGCTTTTTGCGACAAATTCGGTATGGCAGTGATTGGTATAATAGCAGGCAAAACCTATGTTGTACCTAAATCAGTTTTAGCAACAATTGCCGCTAAGAATGCCGTCAATGCTGGCGCGACCGTCTACCATGGCCTCACAAATGATGAAGCCTTCCGTACGCCAAAATCCGGCAAGCTCAGTATGGCGGCAGATAATGTAGCAATTGCTGCCTATTTTCTCAAGTCGCTCGCTCCTGAAGGTAGTAAGCTTGAGCGTTGTGCTGGTGTAGCAGCACTAGGGTCGTTTGCTGCAGGTGCTGTCCTTGGTATTGCCGCTGCGAAGGACTATCTCACTGGCCACTATGCCAAAGCCAAAGACTACAGTAAATCTACCAACAAGTCCACCTCAGCAGCAAACACCCCACCGCGGCAACCTCGCACCCATATGCGTCGCACACGCCGCGTGCGTGGGTAACGCGATTGATGATTCGTGCAGCATTCTTTATCGACAGCCAGACTTCTTATATATTTTCCGCACTATCAGCAATACCCTTACCTATAGGCCAGGGAGGGGGAGAGGGTATCCGAACTAGCCTCTCGATATTTTCTTGTGTGGTGAGTTGCTGGGAGAGTCGATAGTGGAGTGTTGCGGCTCAGATTTGTCCAATTTGCATTCCATTCTACTTTGCGGTATCATAGGCGCTTGATTAGATAGGTTAATAGCAAGCATATAACTATAACAAGCGAGTAGATAATACATATGAGCAAACACACACAACTAGTCATCGTCGAGAGTCCCGCCAAGGCCAAGACAATCGAGCGCTACCTGGGCGAGGAATACCAGGTGCTCTCGAGCGTGGGACACATCCGCGCCATCCCCAAGAAGACCAAGGATGGGCAGCCGCCGATCGATATCAAAAACGACTTCAAGACCGTCTACGAGATCGACCCAGACAAGAAGAAGGTCATCACCGAGCTCAAGAAGGCCGTGAAGGCAGTTGGAGCGGATAATGTGTGGCTCGCAACCGATGAAGACCGCGAAGGAGAGGCGATTGCCTGGCACTTGTGTGAAGTGCTTGGCCTAGACCCGCAGCACACCAAACGCATTACCTTCCACGAGATTACCAAGCCCGCCATCGAGGCGGCCATCAAGCAACCTCGCACCGTAGATATGCAGCTCGTGGAGGCCCAGCAGGCACGACAGATCCTCGACCGCATCGTGGGCTTCGAGCTGAGCCCTGTGGTGTGGCGCAAGGTGCCAGGTGGCAAATCAGCCGGCCGCGTACAAAGCCCAGCGGTGCGCTTGCTCGTGGAGCGCGAGCGCGAGATTCGCGACTTTGCCAGTAGTGCGCAGTTTCGTGTGACGGCACATTTTATCGTAGATGGCGAGGAGCTCAAGGCTGAGCTCAAGCAGCGCTTCGATAGCGAGCAAGCCGCCCACGACTTCTTGACGGGGCTGAGTGGCGCTCGTTTCACCGTTAGCAGCATTACCAAGACACCTAGCACGCGCAACCCGGCTGCGCCATTTACCACCAGCACCCTCCAGCAGGAGGCCAATAGCAAGCTCGGCATGGGCAGCCGTGCTACCATGGCCAGCGCCCAGAAGCTCTACCAAGAGGGGCTCATCACCTATATGCGTACCGATAGCGTCAATCTCAGCCGTCAGGCCATCGCCGCCAGCCGCACATACATTACTCAGCACTTTGGTGCCGACTATTCACACAGTCGCACCTTCACCACGAAGTCAGCTGGTGCCCAAGAGGCTCACGAAGCCATCCGCCCGACCGACATCGCCCACGAATCCGTCGCTGGCAGCAGCTACGATCAAAAGCTCTACGACCTCATCCGCCGGCGCACCCTGGCCAGTCAAATGGCCGCTGCGAAGCTAGAGAACACCACCATTACCATCAGTATCAACAGCACGCAGCTCAAGGCCGAGAAAACACTCATCTTTGAGGCAAAGGGTCAGACAGTGCTGTTTGATGGATTTTTGCGCGTCTATGGCGGTAAGGATTCGACCATCCTGCCATCAGTCAGCCAGCACACCACCCTTGAGCTTACACAAGCCGAGGCGCGGCAGGTCTTTGCCCGCCCACCAGCGCGCTATACCGAGGGGACGCTCGTCAAGAAGCTTGAGGAGCTTGGCATTGGCCGGCCTAGCACGTACGCCACCATCATGAACACCATCCAGACTCGTGGCTATGCCGAGCGAGGCGAGAGCGAGGGTGAGCCACGTGATGTCATCGTCTTGGAGCGCAGCGGTGAGACACCGAGCGACAATACCCCTGTCGTCACTCGTCGCATCGTCCAAGAAAAAACCGGCGCTACTCGGGGCAAGCTACTACCCACCCCAGCAGGCGAGCTGATCGCTGGCTTCTTGACCAATCACTTCGACCCCATCATAGACTATGGCTTCACCGCCCGTGTCGAGACCGACTTCGACGACATCGCCGCCAGCAAGCTTGCGCGCAATGCCATGCTGCGCCAATTTTACGAGCCCTTCCACGAGCTCATCGAAAAATCCGGCGACATCGACCGCAGCACCGTTGGTGCTCACCGCGAGGTTGGTACCCACCCCAAGACTGGCAAGCCGATCTTCGCTCGCTTTGGGCGCTTTGGGCCGATGCTGCAGCTGGGCAGCAGCGAGGATAAGGCCGCCAAGCCGCAGTTTGCGCCGCTCCCCAAGGGTGAGCGCATCGAGACCGTCACGCTCGAGCAAGCTCTCAAGGCCTTCGAACTACCACGCACCGTTGGCACTACCGAGGATGGTCAGACCATCAAGGCAAATGTTGGGCGCTTTGGGCCGTATATTCAGGTAGGCAAGCTCTACGTGAGCCTCAAGGAGCACGACCCGCGCGACATTACCGAGGCCGAGGCTCGCGTGCTCTACGCCGCCAAGCTCAAGGCTGAGGCAGAGAAGCACATCGCCGATTTTGGCACCATCAAGATCCTCAAGGGGCGCTGGGGGCCATATGTGACTGACGGCAAGACCAACGCGCGCGTGCCCAAGGATACTGATCCAACAACTCTGGATGAGGCGCAAGCCCGCGAAATCTTGGCCGCCGCACCACCCAAACGTGGCCGGCGCAAGACCGTAGCCCGCACCACCACCACGCGTAAGAAGCGCACCGCCTAGCCTGGCGACCTCTCATATACCAGCGGCTCCTCTGTACTGGCCGCTGGTTTTTCTATGCCAGCCCGCATTGCTGCGAGCCCGTCAACTGCCCCGTCATGCTCGCCACATCACTTGCAAATGAAAAGCCTCAAAAAATTGTTTACCATAAGCGTAAAGTGTGTGCTATAATAGTTCTATGATGAAACGATTGACTTATATCACCTATTATTCTATAATCAAATGTAAGAAGTGCGAGTGGGCATTCGCAAGCAACTGAGAAGGAAATGGAGAACCGAATCATGAACCAAACAACCAAACAACCAACCGAAATTTTTGCCGCGTCGATCGCTACCATCCTTGATGCAGTCGGCGAAGAACACGACCGCGAGCGCGAGATCATCGTGCGTCGCTTTGGCCTCAAAGAGCGCCGCGAAACGCTCGAGCAGATCGGCGAGCTGCTCGGTATTACGCGCGAGCGTGTCCGCCAGCTCGAGAAAGCCATCGTGGTGCGCCTCAAGCTTGCCGCCGAAGCAGGCGAGCTAGAGGGCCTGCACGACGCCGAGCGTCTCATCATCCGCGACCTCTCCGAGAATGGCCGTGTGGGGCGCGTCTCAGACATCACACAGCGCCTGCTAGACGTCGAGACACCCACAGTGCAGCAGCGCGCCCACATTGCCTTCATCGGCGAAGTTTCGGCCCGCCTCACCCCCATCAACGAGACCGACAAATACCACCAAGGCCTGGCCATTGCCGAATACGGCGATGAGAAGGCGGTGCGAAGCCGTGTAGATGAGATCGTTGCCGCCATCAAACAGCATGGTGCGCCTATCAGCCTCGAAGCGCTGCATGACCAACTCACCTACGAGAACCCCAACCAAGTGCGCGGCCTCGCCAGCCTCTCTACCCAGTTGGCCCACCTCAAAGATATGTGGGGCCTGAGCAAGTGGCCAACCGTTAATCCCAAGAATATCCGCGACAAGATCTACGTCGTCCTACTAGACGAAGGCAAGCCACTACACTTTAGCGAGATTGCTCAGCGCATCAAGGAGAGCACCTTCAAGCGCCGCAACGTCACCAAGCAAGCCATCCACAACGAGCTCATCAAAGACAAGCGCTTCATCCTCATCGGCCGCGGCATCTATGCGCTCGACATCTGGGGCTATAGCCAAGGTACTGTGGCAGATATCATTGCTGGTATCTTGCGCGACGAGGGTGGCCCATTGCACCGCGACGAGATCGTCAAGCGCGTCCTCAAGAGCCGCCAGGTCAAGGAGACCACCATCCTTCTTAATCTCCAAAGCAAACCACTCTTCAAGCGCGTCGCCAAAGCCACCTACGCCCTCGAACCACCCAAGGAGCAAGCAGAGGCGGTCGCAGCAGCGTAGCTCTAAAAAACACGCGGCATACAGCACACAGACCAATAAGAGACGGAGCAATGAGAGCTTCGTCTCTTATTTTTTGGGTGCTCTGCCTGCTCACATAGGTCTGATTTATCAAAGCTTCTCTTCGTGCACCACGCTCAAAAAAGAAGACAGGGAAGTACTGTAGCTTATAGTGTATTTAGACCAAGTATCAGCAGGGAAGTGGCCTCCCCTCCCGGCCCGAACACCACATATACTCAGCTACAACAGAGGTAATTTGCCTCGTGGACAAATATCGTGTACACATGATGACTGCGGATATTTGCGTGTGATTTTGTGCTCATAGGCTTATTTATCGGCCGTTTGTATGCAAGATAATTCCACCACAGGCTACAATTTGCTCATATATACCTCTTGTATCTATTCCTTTGCAGAGCATCTCAAGTGCACAGCAAAAGTGGCCGAAAAGGGCAGGGCAAGGCAGGGGAGTCTGCCACCCTTTCGCCAAAAATTCCCGGCAACCGCCCTACCCCTGTTTTTGCCTCATTTCACTAGCATCTACCACTGATAAGCTCATATTCGAGAGCTGTGTTCTCGTGACATACCTCACCTGAGTTGTAGCTCTCTGCTTACCTCCGGTTCTTCTATGCTTATATCCCTCAAGGTTAGCTAGAGAGTCATACTTAGTCCTTGCAGATGTACCACTGCCTATAACAGCCACACAGCAGCACGCAGCCTATATTTGACTAACTATAGGTTATCCAAGCTATCCAGATACGCCGAGACATTCATAAGCTCGCAGTACCGGTTAACATACCACACAATAAAGCAAGTGATCATGCATAGCAAAGTAGCAGCCAGCAGCAAAGCATAAGCATAAACATCAGCGCTAATAGACAAGGGGATGATAAGCTGCAACGTGCCATAATCCACGCGTACACAATAATTCACACCCACGCAGCAGTGGGGTAGATGTAAAAGATGTATCATTAATCATCTTTAGGAGTGTGATATAACTTCGCACAATAATCATTTTACGATGCATATATAGATCTGACCCCAGATACGGCCCAAATTAAGCTGGGTTTGGCGGTTATGGGCTTTATGAGCATAAGACGCATATCCGGTATAGATCTTCGATTATTGATCGATCTTGCTTCTTGTTCAGCAGGTTCACTTAAGATATCTGCGCCATCCAATGGGGAGAGTAAGGATAGAGCCGTGGACTTATATGTCCTGCAAAGGTAAAAGTACACGCTTGTTCTATTGGAGGGAACACACGGCGCATATATTCATGAACATTCGCGTGTGCAAAGTTATGTACATTTGTTCGTGTGAGTGTGTCTGATTGCCGCGCAAGGTTTGCAACTTGTCTGTGCAATGGCTCGATATCAAACAAATGAGCGCGGCTGCAGATCTAGGTATGCGCGCTCTGGTCTCGTATTTGCCTGGCGTCATGCCAGTGCTTGCCCAGACTCCACAGGCTGTCTGCCGTGTTGCTTTGTTTGACATTTTGTTTGCTTAGTATTTTTGCTATGTTTTCTACCCTGCTTGGATTGACCGAAATTAAAATACTATACAATATCATGATTTGACTTTTCTGCAAAAAACATCTCCCCTACTATTTTTTGCATTTTGTTGATTTTGTAGTATAGATATAGTATTTGCATTTTTTATGTTTTGTTATGTAAAGTGTTGTAAATTTGTTCTTGTTTTGCAGAACAGCTCCCCTGCCCTTTGCTGAGATACGCTGTAGGTATTGACCGCGATCAATTACATACCTTCAGTAGTTCTTGCACTGTTTCTTTTGTCACGCCGCTCTATTCTCTGGAATATTAATGGAATGGTCTCTAGTATCTTTCTTACACAGCCGTTCCTGGTGCGGCGCTTGTGATGGATTTAGCCTCACTACAACACCGTGTTCAGTGGAGCAGCTACTTGTTAGAGATATCAAAAATTCTTAACATTAAAAACATAAATGCTCTATTGTCAATACCCCACTACCGATACGCCGCTCGGCCACTGACGCGGACATCGAGATATTTGGGAGTGATGTGGTGCTGCGCCAGATAGCGAATGGCCCGGGCGGCATCCTCGCTCTGCAGGCCAGCCGAGCGATCGACCGAGAACTTAACAGGATACTCCACCCCTGTAAACCAAACGTAGATTTGACGAGTTGTGCCAGCAGGCAGCGTGATTTTTTGGACGGTGAGCTGGTGGCGACGGACTGCGCCAACGACTTTGCCGATGAAGCCGAGAAATTGGTTGCTGGCAACGACTTGGTTGTTGCGCGTGCCGATACCACTGTCGTCCACCACTTCAATGCTTGGCCGTGGCCCATAAGCGCGGCGAAAGGCGTGGCCCTCGGTATCAACAAAGAGTTGCTGGCGATTGACCGTCCAGACCACTGCTGCCTGGCGCATGGCGAGGGTGATGGTGCTACGCCCCAGGCCAGCTTGCTGCGTGGCTGGAAGCACTGCGGCCACTTCGGGGCAATCATGCGTCTGGAGATAGGCCGCCAGCCGACTAGTATTGAGTGCAAAGCGAAAACGCTCCAGCGGATGGGCAGTGAGATAGTCGTTGATCTTGGCTTGGTAGAGCTGATGGTTGCTGGTGAGATTGCCTGCAACAACTGGTGTCGCAATGACGTTATCGAGCGCAAACCACACTGCAGCCAGCAGCCCCACTACCACTCCAAGCGACAGTGCCACGCGGCGGCGCGTCCGGCGCAAATCATGCGCATGCATACGCGGCGACCGCAGCAGTGCCTTGGGCTCGCCCGCACTCGGCACGCGGCTCACCAAGCTACCAGTCAGCGTCCGGTTGCGTCGGTAGGTATAGGCGGTGCGCTGGGGCTGCTCTTCCCTCTTGTTTTTGGCAGCTCGACGGCGTGCTGGTGGTGGTGTTTGTTTTGTGCGAAAGCCCATGATGCTACAGGTCATTATACCGTAGATGGTTGGTTGTTGGCAAAGGCTGCGCCACTTCATTTTCGATCCCATCTGGGGCACCATCGTCAAGAAGTTCCCACAGGCCAACACATGACACGCTCTTGACATATATTCCAGGTTTATCCATACTAATGGCATTATCAACATAATCGGAGAAACTGCGATGAAAGTACTAGAAACAACGAAGGATGGGGCAACTGTTCAACTAACGAAAGATGAGCTTCGCCTTATTGGGTCATTAGGTATTGAAGTGTTTTACGGAGCCTTTCGACAAGAATGCAAACGTCTTTGGACTACTGTTGCTATGCCAATTCCATTTGAGCAATCTGGCGAAATATTGTACAAGTTTCATGACATTGTCAAGGCCGTAAACGCCTTATCCAAGTAAGATGAGATAATTGTATTCAATAAACGATTACCTAACGCCTGGGAGCGACGCCCAGTTTGCCGCCATCGAAGGAATCATGGACCATGGTTACGAAAAGCACGGCGGCGACATCCCATGGGCTAGCCGCGAAGAATTTGGGAACGCTGCGATGAGCGACCTCAACAGCGCTGATACAGCCCTATCCGCATCATTGTCGCTAGTCTCCAGACGTGCTGTCATTTGGTGAGTCACTATGCAAGCTTATAATAAAATTATACTAAAACCGGTCATTCCAACCGGTTTTGTTTGTCTATATGATACGCAAGTGCTCTACCCTACTTCTGACGCCGAGCCGTCTCTACCACCATTTGCGCTACATCGCGGGCAGCGTAGGGACGTGCATAGGTGTGAAGGCGCTGAGCAAGCTGCTGGCGCTGCGCAGGGTCGCGCATGAGGGTAAGAATGGCTTGGCCAAGGGCATCACTCTGCTCTAGGGCGTCGTCTTGCAAGACCAGCGCAGCCTTGGCTTCGGCATAGATGGCAGCATTTTTGCGTTGGTCGCCCAGGTGATGGGCCGGCACCAAGATAGCCGCCTGAGCGAGGCCAGCGAGCTCCTGCGTGAAGGTGGCACTGGCGCGTGATACTACCACATCGGCTGCACCGAGCAATTGCGCCATATGCTCGAAAACGAAGGGTACGCAGTGAAAATCGGGGTGCTGCGGCGCTTTGGCCTGGGCGGCATCGTAATTGCCCTTGCCCGCCACCAGATAAACCTGCATGCCAGCAGCCAGTAGGTCATCGGCAGCGCGCAGCACCGCGTGATTGATAATAGCCGAGCCAAGACCACCACCGGTAGCAACGACTAATGGCTTATGCGGATCAAGCGAGAAGGTCTGCCGTGCCTGCTGCCGCTGAGCCGGAGTGAGCGGACGAAAATCAGCGCCAATCGGCACCCCCACATAGCGGCTACGCGATGCTGGATAGTGGTAATGCTTGAGTGGCCAGCCTGTAGCAATCGCTGCTGCCCAGCGTGCCATCACGCGGTTAGTCAGGCCAGGGCGAGCATCGGAGTCGTGAATCACTACTGGTACGCGTAGGCAGCGCGCCGCAATGCCAACCGGCAAGCACACAAACCCCCCCTTGGCAAAGATCACATCTGGCCGCCAGCGCAGCACCAGCCAGAGACTCTGACATACGCCAGCCAGGATCTTAAAGATATCTAGTATATTAGCCAGGACGATACTTGGCATAAGCAACTGGCGCACCACACTGAGGTGCTGGTAGCGCCGGAACTTGCCCGCAGCGATTGTCCGCACCCGCACTGGCACTGCAGCGTGCTGCATAAGCCCGCGCGATTGGCTAGCGAAGGCCTTATCGCAGACGAAGGTCACCTGCACATCGGGCTGGAGGGCTGCGATTTCATTAATGACGGCGACGACCGGCGTAACGTGCCCGCCCGATCCACCGCCGACTGCCAGTAGCTTCATGAGAGGTCTCCTTTTCGTTGATTGGTTGGTAAGCTGCCTGGCGTGATAATTGGAAGGCCAGACCAAGCGCACCAGCAATAAATACCATACTGGTGCCACCAAAGCTCAGCAATGGCAGCGTAATACCCGTCAGCGGGAAGACTCCAATCATCGACGCTACATTTAGCATAACATGTGCGCCCAGCCAGCCAAAGACTCCAGCTACCACCAGGCGCATTGTCATATCAGGCAAACGCTCGGCAATCCTCAGCAGGCGCAGTAGCAGCGCTGCAAACAGCGCTAGCACGACCACCGCCCCCACAAAGCCAAACGTTTCACCAATAATAGCAAAGACTGAATCATTAATCGCCTCGGGGAGATAGCCCGTCGCTTGGATACTGTTACCAATGCCCAGGCCAAATAGCCCGCCTGTACCCAGTGCAATCTTCGCATTCTTGATGTGGTAGCCATCATCATTACTACTAGTGGCATGGTCATCCCCCTGGAAGAAGGTCGCCACCCGCTCCATGCGGTGCGGTGCGATGACGATGAGCAGCAGCACCAGTGCCACACAACCCGCCGCCAGGTAACCCAGCCAGCGCCAGCTCATACCACTCATCACTACCATACATGCCACCATGGCAGTGAGGGCCAGGCCTGTGCCCATATCCTTTTGCAAAAATATCACGAAAAAGAGCGCTGCACACATCATAATTACCATGGGGATGATCGTCTGATGGAGGTCGTTTATTACCCCCTGACGCATTCGTGTGCCAAGGAAGAGTGCCATATAGATAAGCATGCCAAACTTCAGCATCTCGGCTGGCTGGAAGCTCCCCAGTGGCCCTAGCGAGAACCAGCGGCACGCCCCAAGGCTACACTGAGCAATCGCCGAGACATGCAGCATATTGCCAAGGACAAACAGCAGTGCACACAGCACGAAGCCGCTCGCTAGCAGCGTACCCGCCTTCTGGCGCAGCCACGCAAAGGGTACGAGCGACAACCCCACAAAAGCGCTAATTGACAGCAGCAAGCTCACCGTCTGCTTGATGGCAAAGTAGCCATCGGTGTAGTAGTTGGTGTTGTGCGCAGAGTTGAGTACATTGGCACGCTGCGGGCCAATGGCATACATTACCACCAAACCCAGCAGCATGAGCAGCCCCACCCAGAGGATGATCTGATAGTCCGGCCGGTGCAAACGCGGCACAGCGACAGATGGAGCGGAGGTAGTACTACGTTGCTCACGGCGCACTGGCTGAGCCGACCGAGCCGAAGCCGATCGGTGTGCAGCACGAGTGCGGCGAGCAGCAACCATTCTAGATGTGTCCCCCACCCAGCGCCATCATCAGGCCAATAAAGCCCGTCACACAAGAGATTACCCAGAAACGCATCGTCACCTTCACCTCTGGCCAACCGACTGCTTGGAAGTGCTGGTGAATTGGCGCGGAGATGAATACCTTGCGGTGGAAGAACTTCTTGCTGAGGATTTGGATCAGGCTCGAGCCCGCCTCTACCACAAACAGCACACCAATGACTGGCAGCAAAAACAAGGTATTCGTCAGCATCGCCACGACGCCTAGGCTCGTCCCAAAGGCAAAGCTCCCCACGTCGCCCATAAAAAACCGTGCTGGATAGATATTAAACCACAGATAGCTTAGCAGCGCCCCCACCACCGTGAAGCAAAAGCCTGCCAACTGCAAATGCCCCTGCAGCAAGGCAATCACCCCGAAGATGCAATAGCTTACCGCCAGCAGTCCACCAGCCAGACCATCCAGACCATCACTAATGTTCACCGCGTTGCCAGTTGCTACCACCGCAAAGATAAAGAGCGGGACGATCCACGGGCCGAGCTGCCAGTCGCCAAGGTATGGCACATGCACCGTTGTATAGCCTAGCTTGACGTAAAAGAACCAGGCCAGTACCGCCGCCATGGCCGCGATCATCGAGAACTTCAGCCAAGCGCGCAGACCCGCCGAGCCCGAGCCATCACTATTGATATTGATCACATCGTCCAGCAGCCCCACTGCCCCACCACCAAGCAATGCCGCCAGTGGGAGCCAGGTCTGCGCTCGGTCGAGATTAAACCCCAGCGTCACCACAGCAATGGCCACAATGCCAACCATCCCTGCCATCGTGGGGATATTGCGCGTGAATTTATCGGCATGGAGCTTGGTAAAGACTGTCAACTCCTCGCCCGTTGTACTCGCGGCGCGCTGTTTTTTCCAAAACTTATAGCGGTAGGCAAAGTAGGTGTAGAGCGGTGTGAGGGCCATCGCTAGCAAAAAGGCCGCGACGCTGAGAAGAAATGTCGCGTTGAGCTCGCGAACGAGTGTGGTGAGGTTCATTATGGTGTGTGTCCTTTCGGCTCGAGCTTCATATAGTCGAGCAACCAATTAGATATATCCGTGAAAATCGGGTGAGCGTCTCGACCCCCCTGCATATTCAGCCCTTTGCCCGAAACCTCCACCATAATAACATACGCCGGCGTTTTGCCAACCTCCCCACCAAAACCGAGGTAGGTGCCGATGGTTTGGTTGGAAATATACTTGCCGTCCTTGATGGTTTGCGATGTACCCGTCTTGCCGCCAATGTAGAACCCCGCGCGGTCACCACCCGCATAAAAGGCCTGGCGTGCTTGGTGTACCATTTCGCGCACAGTGGTAGATGACTGCGGCTTGATGACATGAGCATACGAGGCTTTGCGCGCAGCCTTGGCAAAGGTGCCATTGTCGTCAATCGTCCCCGCGATGATGGTGGGACTATGATATGTTCCGCCATTAATAATGGCGCTAAAGCCAGCCGAGACCTGCAGCATCGTCGCATCCATCCCCTGGCCAAAGGACATGTTAGAGTAGCGCACCGCATTGCCCTGCTGCTGGGTGGGCGATACGATATTACCCTTAGCCTCACCAGCGAGTTCCACTCCCGTCAGCTGCCCAAGACGAAAGCGCTTATGGAAGTAGTCATACATTGTGTCGCGCGCCTGGCGAGTAATGTAGCTGCCATTGCCTAAGCGCTGTGCAACAGTGACCATACCAGTGTTGAGCGACCAATTAAGGGCATGCTGCATGGTAATATTGCCCGTCTGGCCCTTGCTGGCATTGCCAATGGTGATGTCGTCTACCTTAATGCTGTCGGTGTTGTTGTACGTCGTTTGCGGCGTGATAACCCCTTTGTCGATGCCCGTCGCCACTGTGAATGTCTTGATGTCGGAGCCCGGCTCGTATGGCGTGGTGATGGTGTTGTTGTTGAGCGCGGCGACGCTTTTGATCGTCTTCAGGTTGGACGGGTCGTAGGTCGGGAGGTTGGCCATAGCCAAGACCTGGCCATTTTGCGGGTTCATCACGACGGCACTAACATCGGTAGCACCACTGCGCTTGGCCCCATCGACAAGCGCTTGCTCGACCCTCGTCTGGATGTTGCGATCGATCGTTAGTACCATGTTAGTCCCATTCTTGGCAGGCTGGTTGATGTTCGTCCGGCCAATCGTCAGCGGCACAGAGCGGATGTCCGTCACCGTCTTAAGCACGCCATCCGTGCCGCGCAGTTTGTCATCATTCGCCTGCTCGAAGCCGTACTTCCCCTTACCCTCGGCATCGACAAAGCCCAGCACCTGGCTGGCCAATTGGCCTTCTGGGTAGACGCGCTGGCTCATCGCATCAAAGCCCACCCCAGCGAGATTCTCCTTCTTGATAAGTTCAGCCTGCTTACGGCTCACTTTGGTGGCAAGCACTTGGTAGCGGCTTGGCTTACGCGTGATGTATTGGCGAAAATTCTCACGCACATTACCACCAGCCACCTGGTTGAGGACCGTCACAATCTTATCTACATCTGTCACGGCCATCGGGTCGGCCCACACGGTATAGACCGTCTCATTCATGACGAGCTTGGCGGGAGTAGTACCATCCATGGTGTATATCTCACCGCGCTGGGCGCGCAGACGAAATTGTTTGACTTGCTCGCTATCAGCCTGCGATACATAGTAATCATGCTGCAGCAACTGCACATACCCCAGGCGCAACACAAACACCACAAGTAGCCCGCCGAGCACAGTGGCGAGCGCCTGAGCGCGTGGCGTAGCAAGATGGCGCTGCAGCATGGACTACTCGCTGGCGTACGCTGTAGTGGCTGGTGTTGTCATCGTTTTGGCCACACTACTACCCTGCACTTCCTTAAGGGCGGTCAGGCGGGCGTTGTCGACCTCCAGGTCCTTCTTTTGCTCGCTGAGGGCAGAGATCTTGTCGTCGATCTTGCTGGCCTCGTAGCCATAGCTGACTGTGTGTGTCGCCTGTGCCAGATATATCAAGCCAAGGATGGTGATAAGGAGGGCAATCAGCACTGTGTGGGTGATTGGCCCAAGTTTGATAGCCGAAGCAAAAGCAACGGTGTTGCGGTTGCGCTTCCAGGTGCTCTGGCGTCGACTATTAAATTGCATTGTCCGTGTGTAGGTTGTCATTGTGGTGGTGTTTGTGTTTAACGTTGGTATGGGGTCGTTTCTAGGGTGGGGCGGATAACGCGCCGCCCCAGCGCGAGGTCTTAGGCCAAGGGTTATTTGCCGTGGCGGACCAATACGGTTGTCGTGATTGATTGATTTTGTACGGGGATACGAACTGGCATGTCCCTACTCCTTTTTGTTTTTTATATTTTTGCGGCGGCTCGCAGCTTGGCGCTGCGGGCACGCGGATTGTAAGCATCGTCATGGTTGCCCGCGATTGGCTTCTTGGTGAGGATGCGCAGCTCGGCCTCGTAGCCTGCCTGGCGCTGCTCCGCGAAGAAGCGCTTGACGAGCCGATCCTCGAGGCTGTGGAAGCTAATCACTCCCACTCGTCCACCCGTGCACAGCAAGGCTGGCACCAGCTGGAGCGTCTGCTCTACCTGCGTCAATTCGTCATTGACGGCGATGCGGACTGCCTGAAAGGTACGCGTGGCTGGATGGGTCTTGCCCCGCTTGCCACGGGTAGCGTGCTCGATGACGCGCGCGAGTTCTCCAGTACTCGACAGTGGCCGTGCCGCGCAAATAGCAGCAGCATAGCGCCGTGCTATCGCGGGCGGGTCTTCGCCGTAGCGGGTGAGCAGTCGGGCAAGCTCTGCCTCTGCCAGGTGGGTAACACTCTGCTCGGCAGTCATCGCCTGGCGTTGATCCATCCGCATATCAAGCGGGCCAGTGTGTGTAAAGGAAAACCCTCGATCAGCTCGATCGAGCTGCGGTGACGACACCCCCAAATCCAGTAGCAGCAAATCAAACTGCTCACCCTCGCGAACCAACTGCTGTGCTGCCTGCAAAAAATCACAATGCATCAGCCGTGCGCCCTGCCCTGCCAAGCTACCAAGCTGCGACAAAGCATACTGGTCGCGATCGACCAAACACGCCGTGGCATACGTCTGGGTCTGCTCGAGAATCGCTGTGGCATGGCCGCCATACCCCGCCGTCAGATCGAGATAGCGCTCACCTGGGCGTGGCTGGAGCTGGGCCAACACTGCCTCCAGCAATACCGGAACATGAAGTGGTGGATGTGCTTTGATACTCATACGTTTCTTATGGTAGCATAATATTGCTTTCCTCCCCTACTGGTCATGGCCTATTTAGCCAAAGAACAACAGAGAAAAAATACTAAACTCGCTAGCTATACGCCGTCTCACGCCTTGCCTCACCACCTCCTGCGCTCGGGATCGCTATAAGGGTCAACATCTCCCAGATGTTGACCTCTTGCGCTGGGCTGATCATCCGTTATTGCAACGGATTATCACACTCCCTCGGCAGGAGGATGGTACGGCAATGCTACCGATAGGTATAGCCATGCTTTTCCATAAAGATACGCCCCGCTCAGGCTACTGCGAGATAGTCCGATGCGGGTTCGAGATCACCCACCTGGTAGCGAAACCTGTTTGTTTTCGCATAAAATGTGTTTGTTTTTGTTGACGATCTTTGCTTGTACCAGGCCGAGAGAGCCCGCCAAAGATCGTTTGAGAGACTTATGTGTATAATTGCCGCAGCAATTATGTGAGGTGGAGTTTTTTGGGAGGTGTTTGTGAGGAAGGTGCGCCCGACAGGGTTTTGCGTGGGTCGGGTGCCCACATGGCTCACTACCAGATGGTCGATCTCGAGGATATCAGTTACACGTACTTGTTAAAGAGCGTCACAAAAACAGCCTTGCTACTCGGCCTGCTCTGGTGCCATGAGGCGCCAATACTGGCCAGCGCGCACCGCCACAACCTCGCGTGATATCCCAGCATAATCCAGCAGATGCTGCTCTACCGTTACCCTGCCCTGCTTCTGATCCAGAGTGGCAGCAGTCTTGCCGCGCCGGAACTTGACGTTGAGGTCGGCGACATGTTCATCCAGGATGCTGCCTGTCAGCGCTGGCTCTACTTGGCTATCCCACACATCCTGCGCATACAGGTGGAGGTAGCTGCCAAAGCCGCGCGTCAGGACCACGCCGCTAGCGAACTCCGCCCGAAGCTCCGTCGGTATGGTGAGCCGACGCTTGTCATCTAGCTTGCGTTCGAAGTAATCCATGGGGTGTGGCGATCCTTACAGATGAATTATTTTGTTTTTGTGCAGTGGTGTTTGTTTTTCTCGTGGTTACCCACTTTCTTCCACTACTCCCACTATACTACCCACTCTCACCCACACGCAACCCCTTTTACCCACGGCGTTCCCCGCCGCGCTGGCGCTTATCCACAAATCTGTGGAAAAGCTCAACCAGTATCAGAGGTCAGCAGTTTTCCCCATGCTGCATAATGTGGATAAAAAATAAGCGAGATTGTTGGGCATTTTGCCCTGACTTAGACTCGCCTATAGTAGATATACCTTGCTATTTTATACGTACAAAAGTAGAAAATACGCTGATTTTATGGCATTATAGGCAAAATAGCTTGACGCAGCTCTCATATATTGATATATATATTAGCTTTTTAGCTCACAGAGGTTTGTCTCGAAGAGCAAAAAGCAGCTCTTCGGCCTCTGATCCGAAAGGGGATCACCATGACAACCATAATGCGATACACGGTTGAAGTTGAAACAACAACCGATAGGTCTTATCAACTAGAAGAGACCTTCAGGAGTCCGCGTTTTGCTGCTTCTTTTTTGCAAGCAGCAGCAGAACGTGGGGATTTTCTCCCCACAATCTACGGCTCCTACATCAGTGCAAGAGTCGTAGCGTCATTCACATGCCGTGAACGGCAAATCGAGGCCAAGTAAAGCCCACCAACACAGCTCACCATATCGCCACGCCTGATTGAGTACTCTAGAGTATTCTCGGGTCTGGAAACCCGATTTGGCTGTGGCAGTTGGTGGGCTGTGTTTTTTATATAAAGTTTTAACAAGCTATGATCTAATTAATATCCAGGCAGACATACTACGAGCTCTCCACCTACTTCTGCAGAGAATCGATCAAGAACTTAACAAGAAAAAGGGCTATCATTGCAATAAGGAATAAAAGCCATAGCACAATCCACCCAACCACGACAGCGCTGCACACAATACTCGCTATGCCCCACGCACGTGATGCGCCTGCTTCGCGTAGTTTGTCGTAAGAGTTGATGCCAAGGACAATACCAGCAATACTGGCAACAACGGCAGCAGAAAAAGCAGCACGATTCATATTAGTAGATTCATCCAAAGTAGTGTTCGCAATTAACATGAGAATGCTAATGATGCCGCTGCACACACCACCTACACCAAGCGCCGTACCCAGGGCTGCGTACTGACGAGCCGAGGCGGGTGATGCTGTGGGCTGCCGTGGGTGCGCTTGCTGGGGTGGCTGTGGTTGAGACTGGGGTGGAATCGGCTGTTGCGACATAGAAGGTGTGTTCTTAAGAATGCTACTGGTATTAAGCTCCTACCCCTGATGCTCAAGCAGCCAGTTGTTGGCTGCTACCCAGGTCTCGAGCGTGCCAGTGTCGAGGTAGTGGCCCTTGGTGGGGACGACGGCCATGTGGCCACCAGCGGCGAGGTAGTCGTTGAAGGGGTCGGTGATGTAGTATTCACCCGCGACGTCGTCGCGGTCAGCGTGGGCAGCAATGCGTTGCAGAAGGTCGTGGCTGAGGACATATTTGCTGACATTGATCATCTCGCTTGGTGCCTCACCTGGCGCTGGCTTCTCTACCACGCCGCGCAGCCGGCCATCATCAGCAACATCCAGCACGCCGTAGTGGCTGAGCTGGTCGGGTGGCATGTGCACACCCAGAATAGCCGAACGATCCTCCCCCGCTGCCTCAATGAGGCGCGCCACCTCTGATGTGCCGTCAGCATTGTACACGCAGTCATCACCCATCAGCACGACCACCGGCTCGCCCGGGTCGAGCTGCGGCACCACCAGGCTCACCGGGATGGCTGTGCCGTACTTGCCATAGCTCGATTGCACCATGTAGTGCAGATTAACCTTCGGTGGAGCGATGAGGGGCAAGAGATCTGCCTTGCCATTGCGGCGCAGGTAGTTGTTGAGGTCGACGTTGGAGCGGTAGAAGTCGCGAATCTGCGTACTCTGCTCGCTCACCACGAAGTAGATATCGCGGATGCCCGCCGCGATGCAGTCTTGCACGGCGTAGTCTACCACCGGGCGGTTACCCAGCGGCAGCATGCATTTTTCGATCGTCTTGGTGACGGGCAGGCGCCGTGTCCCCCAGCCTGCTACGGGGATGATTGCTTTGGTGCATTGCATACTCGATGTCTCCTTGTATAATATTAGTTGCTTGAGCTAACGTATGACAAATAGGCCAATCTCCCGAGCGCCAATTGATGGAGCGCGGTGTGAGCTGGCCGGTGTGGTCGATCTGCACACAGCGAATGGGCGGGTTGGGCTCGGGCGCAAAGGCCACGGCAACAGGCTTATCGTCGATCAGGTAGATTGTTTGGCCGGGGTTTGCAGCAGCAGCACGGCGCAGCCACTGGGCTTTGTCTTGCAAGGTGGTGATGATCACCTGCCCCCTCTGCTGAGCCACCAGTGCACGCACTGCTGGACACAGACGGGCTTTGCAGTGCGGAGTGATGGGATCACCATAGGTCAGTATCTGCACCGTGCCATAGTGGCTGAGCGTGCGCAGCATCTGTGCCACGCCGGGGTATTGGAGGTGGCCATCGGCGAGCGTCGTCTGCTCGAGCTGCTGAATGACAGACGCAGCATCGAGGCCAAGCGCTGCAAGCTGTGCCGCCAAGACGTAGGTCGGTGCGGTGGGGTTCGTCTTGGGCCGGAGCATGTAGCGAGGCTGCGCCGCCAAAAATTCCTCGGCGGTCACCTGCGCTGGGTAAAGCTGGGCGAATGCTTCTGCTATCTCGTGCAGCCATTGTGTGGTGTTGATGATCGTCCGGTCGAGGTCGACATAGATGTGATAGTGGCCCGTCATATGCTCCATGATCTTTACAGTATAGCCAGTCCTTGATATTTATGCAAAGTATATCCGCATCAGCTGGCGCGCCACGACATCGGGGTCGTGCCGGATGAAGCTGCGCGTGCTAGCCAATGGGTCGCTAGCCTGGGCACCATCCCACACGTCTTGTGCGAGGACTGGTGCGGCGCGGTAGCGATAGTGCTGGCGATGCATCTCGTCCATGTCGTACTCTACCATCAGCTCGCCATCGTGAGCGTACTTGTCCATCAGCTCAGAGCTGGGGCGCGTGTTGTTGAAGACGACATAGTCGAGGAACTGGCTGCCTGCTAGGCGCTCAATTTCACTCGCGAAGTCACTCACCGAGAAGCCGTCCGTTGGGCCAGGTTTGGTGACGAGGTTGCAGACAAAGACGCAGCGTGCCTTGGTGGCAGCAAGTGCCTCTTGGATCTCGCGAATGACCAAGACGGGTGCCAAGCTACCATAGAGGTTGCCGGGAGCCACGACGACCATATCTGCCGCATGAATCGCCGCGACCGCGGCGGGGTTAGCCTGGGCTTCTGGCTCAAGCCAAATCTTAGGCCGACGCGCCAGCGCCTGCTGCGAGATGAGATATTCACCCTTGATAGGCTGACCATCCTCGCCCTCTGCGCAAAGCGTCACATTGCTGAGTGTTGCGGGCACAACGCACCCATCGATATTAAGCACCTGGCTGGCTAGTGCCACTGCCTCGGCAAAGCTGCCGGTCATTTTCTCAAGGGCTGTAAGGAAGAGATTACCAAAGGCATGCCCCTTAAAACTCCCCTCATCGAAGCGATAATTAAAGAGGTCGCGCACCTTGGGGCTATTGCTCAGCGCCACGAGACACTGGCGCACATCGCCAGGTGGCAAGACACCAAGCTCATCGCGCAGTTGGCCCGTCGAGCCGCCATCATCTGCCATATTGACGAGCGCTGTAACCTGCGAGGCATACTGCCTCAGGCCTGTCAGGAGCGTAAAGCTCCCCGTCCCGCCGCCGATGACGACGACGTGTGCTCCACCATTGCTCTGTGCCATGTGTTATTCCTCCCGATTATTATGACTACGTGAACGACTGCGTGATGCGACTGCTGGCCGGCGCGGCGGTGTAATCACCCCACTCGAACGTGCCGCTGACCCTGGTGTAGATGGTGGCATTTGGGGCGTTTGGGGCGTTTGGGGTGGCGTTGGCGGAGTAGGTTTGGGTGGCACCGCTGGTGTAGAGCGAACAGAGCGCGGCGATGACGATGTAGCTTGCGCCTGCGCGGTAGCTGGCTTAGCACTCGGCTTCTTGCGGGCTGGTACAGACGGCAGTGGCTCAATGGGCCGCTCTGCCTGTTTCTTCTGCTGCTGCAATACACGAGCAAACCATAGCGCACTGGGGCGCGGCGTCCGCTTATACGTCTTGTAGTCGACCGCAAAGAGGCCAAAGCGCGGCCAAAATCCTTTATCCCACTCAAAGTTATCGAGGAAGCTCCAGTGCATATACCCCAGCAGCTCTACCCCACTACCAAGAGCGCGCTGCATAGCAAGGATAGACTGAGTAAGCCATTGCTTGCGGAACTGGTCGCGCTCGTCGGCTACGCCATTCTCCGTCACGAGCAAAGGCAGCTTGTAGCGGCCCCAGAGACGCTTAAGCGCAAGCTCGAGATGATCGGGCTGCATTGTCCAGCCGAGATCGTTTGGCGTGGTCTCGGGGTTGTGGATGCGGTAGCCATAGATACGATTGCTAAAGTAATAATTGACGGCAATGTAATCACTCTGCCGCACCACCTTGCGCAGGAAATAATCGTCCTGGAAGAACTGCACCACCCGCGCTGTCACTCGGCTGAGCCAGGCGTCGTCGCCCGGGTAGGTGTAGGCCGAATTCTTGGCCACCGCCACCTTAAAGCGCCTGCTCTTGGCATGGAGGACTTTAGCCACTTGGTTATGTGCATAGGCAAGGTTGCTTAGCACGCGGTAGGTCTGCCACTTACTGCGCACATTGGGCGGCCAGGTGCCGTTATAGTAGCTCTCCGTCACGTAGACACATGGCTCGTTGACGGTAATGACGTAGCGCACCGTGGCGCCAATCTCGTCCATCAGCTTATCAACAAAGCGCACAAAATACTTCACATTATCGCGCTTGGCAAAGCCCCCACGGGCGGCAAACCACACCGGCAGCGTGAAGTGAAACAACGTCACGACTGGCTCCAGCCCAGCATCAGCCAGCGCGGCCAAGTACGCCTTGTAATATTTGATCGCCTCGGCATTCCACGCACCCTCCTCCGGCTCGATGCGCGACCACTCCACACTAAAGCGCCACGAATTTAGGCCCATCTTCTTGGCCAGGGCGAAGTCTTGCGTGTAGAGCTCGGCGTGGTTGGCAGCTTTGCCCGAGATATAATTGTTTGGATCTTTAGCGGCACTAGCTATGTGCGGCCAGTTGGGCAAGTCGCCATATTGATATTGGCTCTGAGCAGCGAGGGTCTTGGCCTGAGCTTTCTCCCACTCCGACCACTGGTTGTGCATACCACCCTCGACCTGATGCGCGCTCGTGGCAGCGCCCCAGAGGAAATGTTTTGGAAATTGCACCGTAGATTGTTGCTTAGCCATAATGCTTATTGTACCATCAGCCGAGGATTAAGAAAAATAGAATTATTGGGTGGATGCATCGTCTCTCTTTCTTTGCGTTAGCGCTCCCTCCCCATCACTTCATCCGATGGAGTGTGAAAACAGATTGCAATAATCTGTTTTCAGCCCTGGCGTCAAGAGGTCGATATCCAGTGAATATCGACCCTTATAGTGTTCCTGAGGAGGGAGTGTGGGAAGGTGGAGCGTGAGAATACATGAGAGTTTTGAGATCAACACCCTATGACGAAATACAGAGCTCTCCCACTTGCTTGGTCGCTGGCCTCCAGATATTTTCTTGTCCAATAGCATGATACTAGCTAGACACAGAAAATATCTCTTCCCTACTCCGGCAACTGCTCATTCTCGCGCAAGATTTTCTTACCGCGCATTTCGTATTTAACACCGGTCAGGTCGCTCGTGACGTAGTCGTCGTTGAGGAGATTAACGAAGACGGCCGCATCCTTGGCATCCATGATAATGATGCTCCCTGCCGCATCGTCCGTCATCAGGCCCAGGCCCATTTCGTCGGCGTGGTCGATCAGTTGGTCTTGTGTCACCTGGGCGGGGTCGAGCTTTTGCAGCTTGGTCACCAGCGCTGGCGTATCGCGCACTAGGCGGTCGAGCGTGAGCCCCTCAGGCAAGGTAAGTTTGAACTGCTGAGTGATGGCAGCGATCTTCTCCTCCGCCACAGCGTGTTTTTTGGCATCGTAGCCAAAGAGCCGGACAAATTTGCTCTCGCTAAAGGCAAAGATATCGTTGCCAACGATCAACACCTGATTATCCGGCGTGATGCGTAGGCCAGCATCAGCCACAAATGGCTGGAACGACCCACCGCTGTACATCCAGGCCGTTGCCCCCTTGAGCACCTGCGACTGGGGCAGCAGCTTGGCCACGAAGAATGGCTCGCCATCTGTGCCCATCCGGAAGCGCGCAATGATACCCTTAACCTTCTTAAATTCATGGTCGCCTTCATTAAAGGTCTCAAGATCTGCCTCGCTGTAGGTGATCTGCTCGATCACTTCCTGAGCATGCACTACCCGGTCGAGCGTGGTGCGCTCGAGAACATTCTCCTCCGCCTTGGCCGCCTCAAAGTCCCGCACCATCAGGCCAGTCGCTGCACCCGTCTGCACCGCCGTGATCATATCGTAGAGGAAGAGCACCTTGAGCTGTGCCTTGAGCTCAGCTGCATAGTTGGTGGCATACACCGTATAGCCCTTGGTAAAGAGGAAGAGATCCACCTCCAGCTGGTCTTTGTCGCGGTCGGCTTGGTTGGCCCAGAGGAAGATGTCGGTAGTATCGCCAGCCGTGTCAGCAGTGGGCTGAGTGGTAGTATTTGTTGGCTGAGTCTCGGCATGAGAGGCTACGTCTGCATCACTCTGCGGCGTAGCAGCTAGCTCTGATGGCGTTGCTGGGGTGGTATCAGTAGTGGGGGTTTGTGTGTTTGGTTCGTTATGCATGGTTTCTAGTGTACTATATTTGGGGTGTAAAACCTATTGCTCAGTAGCGTGCTTTTCACCGACGTCGGGATGCTGGCTCAGCCAATTGTAGAGCGTAAAGCAACTCGGGACGAAACCATGGATCTTCTCAAATTGAGCGGCGTAGTATACAATCTCACTACTCGTGGGAGGCTCATCGCCGAGGAGTGTTTGGACGTCTTTTATACGTTCTTCTACTTTATCTCTCAACCTTTCGTCATCTTCAGGATCTATCCGCCATTGCGGCCTGAGCATTTTTCTATATACAGCGTCACCATCACAACCCGCAATTATATCGGTCTCTGTTATCTTATCAGTAATCTCAGATAGTTTTATTGCACGATCACTACCTTCACCTTCATTAAGACAACTATCTATGGCACCTCTCAAGAGTGATGTCTGGCGTACATTGTCCAAAATATACGCATGTTGATCAAGTTGCCAGCAAAGCGCTTTAAGTAGTGGGCTTAACCAATCTGCATTCAGCCTCGTAAGTAACAAATCATCACCCCACTCGATAGCATCTTTAAGACTTTGCTCTATTAGCCTGAATTCAGGGGCGCCAAATTCCACATCCCCCGGCGGCGTAAACCACTCACTGTCATCGAGCTGCTCAGGATTCTGTGGCTGCTGCTCTTCTTCGCCTAGATTATGGCTACCGCCCTCATCATGCTGTAATGAATCATCATCAAGGTTAGGTGTTTCTGCTGATTGATACCTGTCAACTCTGCAGCGTCTGTCAACGACGAGATATATATTACCATCACCGGCCATTGTTGCAGCCACACCAAGGCTCGGTACAAGCAACCCAGATTCTCGCTCCTGCCAACTTTCTCCATACCGCCCCTGTTTCGTCTCACCCGGCGTTTGCTCAGCACTGTGTGCTCGGCGGGCTTGCCATGCTTTCTCACTCATATCTCGGCTCCATTGTTATTAATTAGGTAGAAACTCATAATACATCACATCTCTCTACACTGTCAAATAACCCACAGGCATGCCCGCTAGGTGCATCATACTCACTGCACAAGAATTACTACGCGCAGCAAACAATATCGTAAGGATAGCACGCCTCAAAAAACCTAATTAGCGTTCTCTGTCTACTAGCCCATGCCCCAGCGTCTCCAGTGTGCGGTCAACCACTTTCTGGGCAAAGTGCTGCATGTCATCATCGCTCCTAAGGTCGAGCCCCTCACCTTGGTCGATACATTCATCTTTGTTTACTATAATCACCGAGAAGCATGAGACGACCCCAGACTTTGGGATAGCAATGCGCTACTGCACCGCATCCTCGCCAAAATGCTTTTGCAATCGCATTTTTATCGAGCCTTCGTGTCGGCCGAGAGTACGGCTGAGCTGGCGGATGCTTACACCTTGGACGAAGGCCTGCTTGAGCGTCTCATCGTCAACTTTTGTCCATGGTTTGTAGGCGTTGGGGTGGGTCTGGCGCATTGTGGCGATCTTGGCCGCCCAGCTAGTGCTGCCAGTTTTACTCGTTGGCTTCTTCTGCGGCGTCGTGGCACGCTGAGCAGCCTGTTCGCGCAGATGTGCAAAGCGCTCGGCATCTTGGGCGGCACGGGTGCGAAGCTGCGTGTCGATGATGTATGCTTCATCACTCATGGTAAGCGCCATCCGATTGATGCCAGTGAGATATATATTATCGAGGCTCTTAACGCGGCTCAGTGCTACATAGCCCATACCTGGGACAAAGGCTTTGCGTAGGTCGATGCGTGCGCTATCGAGCGTCATCCCCTGGCTCTTGTGCACAGTAATCGCCCAAGCCAGGCGCAGTGGCAGCTGCGAGATACTGGCCCGTTTGCGCGTACCATCGCGCAGCTCCCAGGTGTCAGGCTGCATTGTCACCACATGGTCATTACGAAATTCCACCACCGGGTAGTCCGTGCCTGGCTCGAAGTCTGCTACCCGGCCAATACTTCCGTTGGCAAAGCGCCGTGCTTGGTCGTTCTTGATGGCCATCACCAGCGCACCCCGCTTGAGCACTAGCACTTCTGGCGCAAGAATGCTCCACTGCAGCGTGTCAACATAATTTTGCCCACCAGTGCTGCTGCGTTGGTACAATACTTCATCGCCAGGCAGCTCAGCGAGGCGAGCTTGGTTGATCCGATCGACATCGATATTGACGGTATGGAGCTCGGTTAGGTCGCTCTCGTGAGGTGGTTCTACCTCTGTACGAGCCAGTAATTGCTCGGCATGGCGTCGGCGCAGGTCACCAGCTCGCATAGCCGTTAGGATATCGAGCAGGGCGTCACCCTCTTGCTGGCGGTATTGCTGGTCGAGGTATAGAATGGCTGGGTCGAGCTGTCGCCAAGCTTGCGACTGCACCACAAAGCTCCCCTGCCGCCCGCCATCGCGATTAACAGGCGGTAGCTGAAAGAAGTCTCCGCTCATCACTACCTGCAGCCCACCAAAAGGCTGATTCGGCATCTCGCGCACGCGGCGACACACTTCGTCGATCATATCCAGGCGGTAGTCGTGTAGCATACTAATCTCATCGATGATGAGTACATCTGTCTTGGCAATGATATCGCGCCGCGTCTTCGACAGGTGATCAAAAAAATTGTTCGGCAAGCTATCGTGGATGCCAATCCCCGCCCATGCGTGAATCGTGCTGCCGCCCAGGTGCGTCGCCGCAAGCCCCGTCGTAGCGGTAACGGACACATACTTGCCATCCGCCTTACACTGGCGAATGAACTGCCCCAACACATGCGTCTTGCCCGTGCCCGCCGGCCCCGTCAGCAGCGCACTCTGACCACTACGCAAAATCTCCTGTGCAAGTGTCTGATCCATAGGCTCTAGTATACAAGGTTGTGGGGCGAGAGGCAAAGAGAGGGCTATTTGGTCAAGCCAAACATCTGCATAACACGCCTACCAAGCAATGCAAGTCGACTCTTCGGCTTCATAGCAGCCTCTTGTGCTACAACAAACTTTTCTAGCTCCATCATGATTTGCTCTGCATCTTTGCTCGATGGGTCAATCTCAGCAACTGTAGGATACGGTGATCCAGCTTCAGTAGGATCACTATGTGTCAGCTCAACAAACCGTATATTGTCGCCTGCCACCAGCGCTCCCATTGCATAGTTGTCATCCCAGGCAAAATCTGCAAATGTTGGATCTGGAGCTTTCTCTCCATCAGCAACAACCGATGCCTTAATAAGCATCATATATCCATCAGCTACTGGCTCTTTGCCAATTGTCCCCTGGTATTTTCCATAGGTAGGAAGCGCAACGACTGAACTATATATACCTTTAGAGTCATAGGCTACATAATCATGTGGCGTGTAGCAATGCGGGGTAATTGTTACCGGTTGGCATATTCCTTCTGTTCGTGGGAAAATCTCGGTATCGAAGTGTACACCTGTCACAACTCTTAGTTGGTCCATCAATGCGATATCATGATCCATATATTCTTCTACTGTATCTGGATGATCTAAAGCCAACGTAAGTCTATGCGCAAGCTCTGCTCTATATTTTTTCTCTTTTTCGTCTAACGGATTTTTGTCAATCCCCCGATATCGCTTTATCATTGACGACTGTTCACTTGGTCCCATATATCCCTACCTCTTACTCTATTCGATTTGCTAATGTCATATAGAGTACTCTCCCTTTCTGATTTTGTCAATGATAAATGACATATTATTGCTGTTTTAGCAAAGGGTGCATCACTGAATATTTAAACCATGCAAAACGAGTACGATTGGTTTTGCAATTACCTGTCTTTCTTCTACCGATCCCACACAAACCCCTCACCAAAGTGTCCCCAGCGGGCGGTTGACTCGTAGATGGGCTGGGTGAGCTGGAGCGTAGTAATGATACCATGCGGGCTGAGATCGTAGCCTGTGATGGGCTGCTCTACCCCATCGATGATGGCAGTCGCCTCGACGGGCTGGTCGTGGCCGATTGCATACGCCAGGCGCACCAGCACCTCCTGCGCGTGGTGCTGGTGCAGATAATCCACTGCAATACGCCGCGCCATGTACGCCGCCGAGCGGTCCACCTTGGTGGCGTCCTTGCCGCTAAAGGCCCCACCACCAATCGGCACGCGTGGCCCATAATTATCGATGATGAGCTTGCGTCCCGTCAGGCCAGCGTCAGCCGCAAAGCCACCAATCTGCCAGTCCCCTGCTGGGTTGCAGTGTAGCACTGGCACATCATATTGCTTATCCTTAAAAAATGTGTTCACATACGTCTGCTGCTGAAGCCACTCCTCTACCGCCTCTGTTAATTCGTCTTTTGGCGTGTGTTGGAAGCTTGCAACAATTGCCGTTATCTGCCCGCCACGCAGTGTTACTTGCGTTTTGCCATCGTAGGGCCAACGTTGATACAAAAATTGGTTCAATCGCCGTGCCAGCACTGTTTCGAGTGGGAGCAGCTCGGGCGTTTCGTTGCAGGCATAGCCAATCATCACGCCTTGGTCGCCCGCCCCGCCATCATCCACACCGCGAGCAATCTCCGGGCTCTGCTGCGCAATGTGCTCAATTATCTCTATCTCACTCCCCGCCAAACGCTGCACAATCGGCGCCACTGCCACCGTCGCCTGCGACGTCACTTCGCCCGTCACAAACACCGTGCCATGGCCGCCGCACACTTCCACCGCCACGCGGGCTTGTGGGTCGTGGGCTAGGTAGGCGTCGAGGATGGCGTCGCTCATTTGGTCACACAGCTTGTCGGGGTGGCCTGGGCTTACGCTCTCGGCGGTGCGAAACTGCGCTGATGATAGAGTCGTTGCTGTCATAAAAAACTCCCTTCTCTTGCCCTGCACTGCCAGGCGAGAAAGGAGCTACGCTCTTATGCATCTCATATCTTCCCTGCGCACAGGCTGGACTTAGCACCTTGCTCGCTTCCTGGGCAGGTTGCTGGCGAGTCATCGGGCCAGTCCCTCGTCGCACTCTGGATATTAGTGATATTGGTAATAGTATAGCATAAGGCGGCGTCTGCATGTACTACAACTTGTTTACAACAGATATCTTGACACTACTGCGACCTCTTCTTACAATAAATACACATTCATATCAACTTACACGTACTTACTTAAGGAATATCATGGCGTTACTGTCAATACCTCACGAGTACCCCCTCTTTAATCCTCCCGGTCTGCCAAAGCACCCTGCATATTTAGACAAAACCGAAATACGCTGGGTTGACTGCCCACAAGAAGAGCTTGATAAACTAAGTTTGCCAGTCATCAAGAGTTATTTGACAGACGGTAAGATCCCCTTGAAATATGCCGAACGCACATTTGATAGTGGAAGAAAGCTTGCGCTAGGCTCAGCTGCTCTTGGTCTCTGTGTTGCAGCAGGTGTCATGTATAATTTTGACATACCAGAAAGTAATCTCACAGAAGCAGCTGTCAGCCTTGGTATTGGCGTAGCTGCAAGTGGTATTCATGCCAACATTGTCATGGCTAGCAATATACTAGCTGATGAGTTTAAGATCTATGGCCCACTTTCTCGTTGGCGTGCCCACCAACAAACAAAGCACGTCAAACAACTCATCGACGATCGACATCAGGCCGCGACCGCCACTACCTACGAGCTTAGAAGTCTCATTGCTGAACAGAACCGGAAGCTCGACCCACTCTATCATCTTGAGGACAATACGATGACGCTTGCACCTATTCTTGATCAAGTTGTTCCTGAGAAGTCTGATGTTATCGCTGCGTTTGAGAAGGATGCGCGCGCATCATACGATCACGGGCTGCCCGAGTCGGTTGGTGACGCACTTCGCGACGATATTACACGAGCTTTTGAGCCTGTACTGGCTAGCGTTTATGCCAAAAAACCTACCTCGTCGATGCAGCACAACGCGACAAGAAAGATGCTGCTGCCCAAGCTACCGCTCAAGCAGCAGCCAGCTCTAAGTTAGAGGAAGAACGAGCTATTCAGCTGCTTGGCTACGATCCAAGGCTATTCAACGAGCTTGAGCCTGGTACATAGGATATACATTCTTTTATACATAGCAAACACCCCGTAGCCAGATCCTCCATAACTAAAAAACGGTCGCTATGACCGGTTTTTAGGTACTTATTTTTCCTCTAGCCGCTCCCCGGCTCGTGCTCGGTTGGCCCATTGGTCGGCCAGCTCGTTTTGCTCATGGCCGTTGTGGCCGCGCACCCAGATGAGCTTTGGCCGCACAGCGGTATAGAGTGCATAGGCTTCTTGCACCAGCTCGAGATTCTTGATGGGCCCGCTACTCTTGCGCCAACCCTTGGCTGCCCAGCCAGATGCCCACTTGGTAAGGACATTGACCCAAAACTCGCTATCGGTATGAATCTCGCACCCCCCAGTACCCGCCAGCTTCATGGCTGCAATGAGGGCCATCCCCTCCATGCGGATATTCGTTGTGTTGCCTGGCTCGCTGCCCAGCGCCACGGGCTTGCCCTGCTCGATGACGGCATAGCCGCCCGGGCCGGGGTTGGGGCTGGCACTACCATCGGTGTAGAAGATGCGTGGAGTGGCTGCCATGCTAGTTACCGCGATCTACGCGCTGGAATTCCATCCAATCTGATGGCCGATACCACTTAGTATCATTGTTATAGCGCTCATCAAACTTCGCCTGGTGCCGCGCCAAGAAGTAGTGCCTGCCACCATCGTGCTCGGCTTCGTAGCGAATATACATTTGGTCTGGGTAGTTCTTGGGCGCACCACTGTAGAGCATCACATCAACTGTGTTGCCCGGGTTGAGCGTGTGCGACTCGTTGCGCATATTTCCCAGATACTCCCAGCTCACAACCTTCACCTGCCGGTCGGACTCATTCTTGATGCGTGCCCATACATCTATTTTCGACGCACTCTCATTCCGCACATCAACACGCTCGACGCGCACTACCGGAAAATTACTCATCTGCTTATCTCCTTGTTTATGGGGTTATCGAGGTAATTATACCATATGGTGCGCAGGGTGCTCGTTAAATACAGTATTGTGCAAGTTTTGTATATTATTACCTCTGTTAGCATCAAGAGTTTCGTCTCACCCACACTATATATAGCGTGCCCATATCTAGTGTCTAGGGTCATGTGGAAAAGTCGTGGAGATTTTTTACCGACACTAGACCACTGTGGGGGTAGTCATTTTCTTCGCTTTTGCATTGCTGTATAGCTATCAACGCCACTATTCATTCCATTGCGTGTGATAGTGGGAGGCAAGAGTAATACCCATACCCCTATCACCCACCTGTATTTATCTATCATTTCACCTTACGAACCCATTGCCTCTGTCATCATTTGTGGCATATACTGGGAGACAACATACTAAGCGGTATATCACAAGGAGGTACCTCATGATCGACCACTTCGGCATCATCGTTAAAGATATTGAAGCAAGCAAAGCCTTTTATGAGGCGGTATTGGCACCCCTGGGGTATGCCAAGACAATTGACGAATCATATGGCGTAGGCTTTAGCAGTCCAGACCGGACGCAGCATACCGGGATATTTTGGCTTGGGCAAGGCGAGCCATCATCGCCACTACACTTTGCTTTTGCTGCACCATCGCGGGCAGCGGTTGATGCATTCTATGCAGCTGGTCTAGCAGCGGGGGCGCAGGACAATGGCGCACCAGGCGTGCGGGCAATCTATCATCCAGACTATTATGGTGCCTTCCTCATCGACCCAAACGGGCATAACATCGAGGCAGTGTGCCACGCTGCTGTATAGGGACACCCCTACCCTATCAGTGGGTGGCAGGGTATCTACGTGAAGATCATTTTCTCAATCAATAGTAGCTAAGCACGGTAGTTTGATCTCTCCGCGAGTAGCGATGCTCCGGTCACTGCCAAAGCAAAGAAGCTCGTATAAACGACCGAGCTTCTTATGCTTCCACAGGCTTGCAATATAGTGTAGCTATACCCCTTGTGAGGTATGAGCTTATGGCAGGAGTATTGCTACGTCACCACGCTTACTGTGCTTGTTCATGGTTTTTTGCAGTGTCTTCGTGTCAAAAGTCATATCTGCATCGGCCTGCTTGTCAAGGAGCAGGTACTGGGCCATTGCCATAGCAGCGAGCTCAGCAATACACCGTGCGCGCACTACCTCTGAGCTGTGCCGCTCATTAACCATACCTCTCTTTGCAACGTCAACCGGCCGAATAAGTGCGAGGACATTCACTACTCCATCATTTTCGCCCATCCAGCCACACAGCTCACTTGTCATACCGGGCAACGCAGTAGCTGCAAAATCACATGTTGGCACAATGCGCCGATCGACAAAATCCATATAACTGCCCTGCGTCGTATGGACGGTATCCACCACTAGGCGCTGCTTGGGCCCCTCACCTTCTAGACGTATGTCAGTTGCCAGGCTAACTGGTGCAGTATGTGCACCGTCGTAGCGCTTGATCGATGGTGGAATAACAGAATCAGTATGAATCTGTACGTGATTTGGTATTGGTATTGAACTTTTTTCAAATAATTTCATAATGTTCCTTATCATATATGATATATTGATAATTTGCAAGTCATGTTACCTCTGTTTTTATCAATACCCTATAGGCCATACCCTATATAGACTCATAGATGGGTTTAATAGAATTGCACTATAAGCAAGATACAACTATTACTCAAAGCTATGCGCTATAGCCTACTGCCTATGTAGGCTAAGGGGTATATTATGCACAAAAATGGACAATCAGGACGCGCTCTTTAACATATTACAATCCTTTGTGTCTGCACTAACCTCTTTCCTGCCACTTCATCTGGTAAATAATAGAGTGCGTCACATTAGGTTTTCACCCAGCTCTCAGCAATCATGCATGCAGCGCAAATGTCGATCACCAGCAGCCTGATGGAAGTGTCACAAGCAGGATATAGATAAAACTGAGCCTATAGCTCTCACCGCTGATAGCGCTGCACAAACTGGCGCAGAATCTTGACTGGTTCGGTGACGGTTTGCTGGCGGGCATTGGCGATGAGGGTATCGGCTTCGTCTGGAGCACAGTAGCCAGCGTGACGATAGATATCGATACGCAGAGCAAGGCTCTCCGGGTCGAGCTCGGGATGGAACTGCGTGGCATACACATTGCGCCCCACTCGCAGCATCTGCACGCACCTGCGCGAGCGCGCTAAGACGGTACAAGCAGCCGGTGGCTCAAGCACTCCTTCTTTATGCCCAACGAAGCCGTCGAAGGTAGTAGATACGTCAGCGAGGAGTGGGTCATCTCTAGCTGCTGGCGTGAGGGTGATTGGCACAGCACCAATTGCCTCACCATACGCAAAGCTGGGCGTACCACCCAGTGCCGACACTAGCGCGCCAACCCCCAGACAGGCGCCAAGAAATGGGATGTCGCGAGCAATAATCTCGCGCAGGAGCGGCATCATTACGGCTTCGAACCGGCGCTGCTCGGCTGATTTCTCCTCTGGCCGGTAGGCAAAGTTGGCTGGGCCACCACCCATTAGCACGCCACTATAGGCATCAAGCGACTGCGCGGGGCGCTGCCCTGCCTCGATGCGCACTCGCTCGAGGTCACCCGGTGCAAGGCCACCAAAATGTAAGAATGCTTGATATTCGTTATCCGACGCCTCATCCTCAGGGCGCGACTGCAGCAGTACAAATGGTTTCGTCATACTCCTTAGTGTAGCATGGCCTGGCGGTAGCTAATACCCCCTGCATGCATGTGCTATGGGGTGTGGGGTATTTATGTGAGGCTATCGCGAGAGTATACCACTCGCTTGCGGAATATCCTAGTAGCCAACGCCTCGCAAATGTGCACTCACACCAAAAGAGCTGCTCCTATACATGGAGCAGCTCTGGTAGCCATAAAAAGCGCAGGATTTATTGATCCATCTTGCCCTTTACGTAGCCCTCGGTTTCGTGAGCTTTGTTCTTGGCGTCGTTCGCCTTTTCCTTTACGGTATCGACGGCGTCTTCTGCAGCGTCTTTGACGTTCTCAGCCACGTCCTTAGCTTTTTCTTTTACATCCTCGGCTTTGGCTTTGATGTCGTCAGTAAGTCCCATGTGAGATCCTCCATGGTTAGTGTTAGTACAGTTCTATTATAGCAATGTTGGGCGATAATAGCTATATACCCAATAAGCAAAAGAGTGGCCGTTGTAGCTTCAAGCCCCTGTTCTACAAGTCGTATATCTGTTGCTGACGGTGACTCTCGGTAAAACACAGTGATTCATAGACGCCACAAATTCTCATATTTGACGGAGCGTGACTACCTGAATATATCGGCCCCTTATGCCACTCCAGCAAGGAGCGTAATGGCCGAGATTATCACGAGAAATATCGCGCTTCTCACACCCCTATTGATACACCGAGCTCGGCTATTTACTTGCCGTATCGCTCGGGCCGCTCAGATATTCCTCCGCGTCGTGAATAAGGAAGAGGCTCACGTCGTCGCGCGTTTTGCCGGCCTTGTGGAAGGGTGTGCTGATGACGTGGATGAGGATGATCATATACACCAAGACAAAGCTAATCAGCCCCACCACCGTCAGGCTGGCGACAAATGGGTCGATATTAGTAATGAGCAAGAGGCCAAGCAACGCCACCACAATGGAGCGCGCCAAGATAGATGCCGAGGGAATAAATCGAATTCGCTGGATGTAATCCACCCGATGGCGATGGCGGAGCAGTACCGTCTGCTGCTGCTTGAGCTTGACGATGAAGTTTGGTGGCACATTGCCCTGCTCCATCGTGGCAAAATACGGCGTTAAGCCCCGGATGTCCTGCCGGGCATCATAGGCTGAGTGACGCACATCGTCCGAGAACCCTTGGGCCACAGCATGCAGCTGGCGTCGAAAGCCATCGATATCAAATACCGGATAGCTCTGATGAATCGCCGCGGCATCATCATACATATCTTCTAGTAGCGCTGCAAACTCCGCTGGGATTCGCTCCGACTCTTTGTAGTCTGCGATCGTAGCCGAGAGCAAAAAACCAATCACAAAGGTCACGCTGGATATGACGCTATTGTGCAGCGAGCTCTGCTCAATCGGCTCCCATCCCAGGCGGTGCAGGACGAACTTCACGCTCACCACCACTGTCGCCACTGCCAATGCCTGCCAAAAAATCCGCAGGAGTTTGCCCTGCTGCTTGATCTGTTTTATCTGTTTGATTGGTCGATTCATAATTTCTCTATTATACCGTATGAAGCGCAGAAGGCAATTGTCTTGCCCTGTTGTATATGTAATCGACTAGTTTTAGCCACACCGCTAGATAAGAATAGATATACCCACACCCCTACTCCCCCCTATAGGCTGCCCCTATGGCGCGGCGCAAGCTCCTCCACCGAGGCAACATCGCGCAGCCACGGGAAGTGCCGCAGTAGCACCTCTGATTGCACAAGCTCCTGCCAGGTAGTCGTTCGAGTGGTAATCCGCTCGCCTGCATCGTAGCGCGGTGGCATGTAACGCACGGGTTGCTGGGCCAACACAAGGTGGACGAACCACTCCATCTTCGGCTCGGGCTGCACCACCTCCAGCAGCTGCCAGTCGGCATACTCCCAGCCTGTCTCCTCGCGCAGTTCACGCTGGGCTGCTGCAATGATGGTCGCATCCTCAGGGTCGACCCGCCCGGCTGGCAAATGGCCATGCCGCACAATGCCGCCTGGCTGCTCCTCGTCATTCACCAGTACGTTGCCCGCATCATCCACCGCAATAACGAGCACCGTATCGGGCCGGCGCACCATCTCGAAGGTCGCCACCGAGCCATCATACAGTCGCTGTGGCCACTGATAAACACTAAATATCTCGCCCGCAAAGACACACTGTGCCTCGGGCGGAATCATCCGAGCATGGGGTGGAATGGTACGCTGTGTCATGGTGGTATTGTAGCATTGTTCACGTCTCCATGCATTTCTCACTGCACATCATCTTCCAAAAATTCGCCCCCGCACCCCATATCTGCTACAATAATCCTTATGCATAACGATATCGAAACAATCCTCTTTACCAACGATGACATTGCGCGGGCGGTGGCGCGCCTGGGCCAGCAGCTGAGCCAGGAGTACGCCGACAAAAATCCGCTCGTGGTGGGTATTTTGCGTGGGGCAGCGCCCTTTATGATCGACCTGGTGCGGGCGATGGATTGCATGCTGGAAATCGACTTTATGGATGTCTCGAGCTATGGCGATGAGCTGACCTCCACCGGCAATGTGCGCATCCTGAAGGACCTCGATACGGACGTGGCTGGCCGGCATGTGCTGCTGGTAGAAGACATTGTGGATACAGGCCATACCGCCCAGGCGCTGTTTGATTTATTTGCCGAGCGCCACACCGCCAGCACTAAGCTCTGCACTCTGTTGGATAAGCCCGAGCGCCGCACGGTGGATGTGCAGGCAGACTACATCGGCATCCCCACCCCCAATGAATTCGTGGTGGGCTACGGCCTTGACTACCGCCAGCACTACCGCAACCTGCCGTATATTGGTGTGCTGAGGCCTGAGGTGTATCGGTAAGAGTGCTCTACGCTATATTGGGCGGCCACTGCGGTCGATGCCTGTCGTGTCGACCTTGCCCTGCCAATCCTTGGGTGTGAGGAGCTGTGTATCGGCGTGCTGCATGGTTGGTGGCAGATCGGCTAGCTGCTTTGTGTCAACCACAAGCGCATACTTCATTCCAAGCATTGCTGTGCGGACAATGGCGTTGGTCGTTGCGGCAGATACCTCTGCCTGTTGGAAGCGCTCTGCCTGCAAGTCGTAAGAAGCGCCATAAGCATCTTGCTCGGCCTTGTCTGGATTGTAGCGCCCAAACGCAAAACCAAGTGTATAAGCAAAATCCTCTGGTAATACCAGGTATGAGTCCTTAGATTTAAAGCCAATCTCAGCCCGCAAATCCTTATGATGCGGCTGATTCCCTACCCCAATATCTGCCACATAGACATCACCCACACTTCGGTGTAGACCGTACCACACACCAAGGCGTGCCTTATCCGCATCATCGTTTGCTCGCAAATTGCGCAGATGTATCTGCACGTTGGGTTCTTCAGGTGATGGGTGTGCTGATGTCTGGAACTTCTCTGTCATGGAGATAGATTATATCACAAGGTGGTAGTGTATGCGAACAAATGAGCATTTATAGATAAAACAAAAAGGCGTGTTTCCCAAACACGCCACAGATGCACACCGCCAGGTAGTGCTCCATAGAGGAAACCTCTCACACTACTTCACTTATTGGTAAGATAAGCTGACGATATGACTGACTCTAGCACCTAGTATATACGACTCACTCGCGCTATACAAGACACTCCTTACCACAAGAATAAGCCAGTGTGAAATGTATCGCTTAGCGGCCGCACTCCAACGTTGTGCGCAGTAATGAATTCGCCATTGACAATGCGAAGCTTGGCAATGCTCAGCTTATGCAGCGCCTCCTTTTGCGGTGGGAAGCGATGCTGGATGGGCCTTGTGTACGTTTGGTGGATCAACCGCGCAATGTAATCAATCGTCCGCAGGCCGTAGTGAGTCTGTGGATCAACTGGTACAATTTCTATCCGATGGCGATAGCGAGCCATCGGAAATCGTTGTTCATCACTAAGCAGCTTTTGGACGTATTTTTCCATCTTGCGAGCAGCCGCTGCCTTCATTGTCTTGTTACTTACCACAATACGCACATCATCATTGTATTGCAAAACCCACTGTGCAATGAGTCGTAGCAAAATTCTCTGCCGCAGCTTGTGACGCACGCGTCGATTACGTTGAAAGACCGGTGTCCGCACCGTCTTATCAATAACGGTGTATGCGATTCGATGGTCTGCCCGTGCCGATAGACCAGTAACGATCTGCCGCTGAGCGCGTTGCTTTTCATGGAATGGGACACGGTTATCATACCACGGCTTATGCGATGGTTGTTGACGCCGACGCATTGCAGACGCATTTACCCGCCGGATCAAATTCTTCATCCGTTTGAGCGCCTTCTCGTCGTCAATCATCAGCGCTGCCATGACAAAGTATGGCTCGTGGGAGCTAAAGCCTAGTGTACCAGATTCATCAACGCAGATTGTTTTCATCTTGTATAATCCCTGTTTGGTGTCGTTTTTATAATAATACAAAGCAACCACACATGCAAATCCACTTCTAGTATCCTATATCTCCATTATTCAATAGACACCTAACACCCAACAACCCCACACAATGATAGCGTGGGGTTGCTTGTGCATACTGCGGGGCGTCGCTTAGTTATCAAACGTCCCAACGATGTTGACGTGGTTTCGTATGCCATCGCCTCGTGCTTCGTTGGTTACCACTACCGAGCCATAGGTAGCGCGCTGTGGGTACTGTGGCGAGGCCCAGTTGGTCTCGGGGATACCCTCGATAGTGCGGTCGGTGGCACGCAGGGTGAGCACGCCAGTGTCTTGTGGCTTGGTTGTGGTGCGACGCGACGCGTGGAACCACTCTGGTGTTTGCTGTGCCTTGCCATAGCCGTGCCACCAGCGCTGGCCGGGCTGAACAATCTTGGCACCGCGGCGTGGCGTGCTCCACTGCCAGCTCGATGCCCAGATGGCTTTGTTATTCTTGTCATACACAACGATGTCGCGATCGCCCTGGAAGGCCAGGCGCGCACCCTTGCCTTGAGTATTCGATGCCCACTGAGCCGTACCAGTGTGGCTATAGAGTACTAAGTTGCCATCCTTTTGGAAGGTGAGGATGAGCTCGCGGCCACCCGTCGTCTTGCCGCTGCTCAAGCAGAAGTTCTCTGGCGCAAAGTTGACTGTCTTACTCCCCCAGACGAAGCGCCCACTGTTGGCAAATGCTTCGTTGGATGCCCAGTCGTATACCTCTGTACCGGCCACCACCCAGCCATGCTGCTGGCGGAAGCTGTTGGTTGCGTCGGCGCTGCGGTCCTCTGGGTAGCCCTCGGGCATTTTCCAGTAGGCATATGCATTGGCCGCCTTGACTTGGCCTACCACTGCACTACACGCTGCACGTGCTGTACTCAGCTCTTGCTCGGTCGCATGGGCTGGTACACCACCCAGACATACCATGGCCGCTGCCACTGCCACGCCAGCCAGCGAATAGTTAATTAACTTCGTCATACACCCTCCTTTGTGTTAGGTTGTCGTGCCTCTAGTATACCCCACTATCCTCTGTTGCAATAGCCCAAAAGACCACCCCTTATTACCCCATCTCTGTAGCGGTGTAAAAACCACATCGTGCTGTGGAAATCACGTGGATAACTGCCCACACTGCGAGAATATACAGTGCTCTCTCGCCCTGGCAAAAATATGCATTATGCAGCGAGTCTTGCAAGATTATGGGCCTAACCCCTTGCAAAAAACTAACCATAAGCGTTATAATCATGCTCATAACGTTTTTAGACAAAAACAGGGGGGACAAAACGGTGATAAAAAAAGCAATTATTGTGCTTGCGGCACTTGGTAGTGTTGTGTTGCTTGCACTTCTCTATCATGGCACGACGCATGCCGACCAATGGGGTATGGTGTGGCACGATGAGTTTACTGGCTCGGCTGTGTCTGGCGAGTGGGATATACTGAAGCAAAATACTGACAACTTGCGCAATACCCACCTCGCCTACAGCCCAAATAATCTCAAGGTTGCCAACAGCCATCTCGAGATCACCACGCAGCGCCACTGTGTGAGCAATTTGAACGAGCCGCTCACCAGTGCCAACATGAGTGAGCAACCCTGCCCCAGCGGCACCACAACGCGCTACCTCAGTGGACGGGTCAAAAACAAGGGCAAGGTTGTGGACGGCACGAAGCCATTCCGAGCCGAGATTCGGGCGAAGTTTAATTGGAATGGCAAGCGTGGCACGCGGCCATCGCTGTGGATGGTGAGTGGCAATACGCTACAAAACTGCAACGACAACCCCAAGGCCAACGACCCATACGGCGAGCTGGACATCATCGAGTGGTATTCATCCACACCAAATTACGCGTGGTCAACCACCCATATGTCGTGCTACCACCATGGCGCCGATGGCAAATGGAAGACCGGCTGGCGGACACGCTCCCTCTCGCACAGTGGTGAGCACTATGCTGGTGCGCGGCCAGGCTCATTTGCCTACGAGTGGCACACCTGGGCCGTTGAGTACGACGGCACGACGGTCAAGTACTTTGTAGACGACCAGCCCATCAAGGTGTATCGCTACCATGTGAGCCCTACCAATGACGGCAACATCACTCCTCGGAAGGACTCTGAGCCACTCACGAAGGTTGCGAGCCAAGAGAATATCAATGGGGCATTCCACCGTGGCTGGCAATTTATCCTCAACGACTATGTAGAGATTAGCAAAAACCTCAGCCCTATCGACCCATCCGAACCATTCCCCACCCAGACGATGCTGATCGACTATGTGCGCGTCTTCCAAAAGGGTGCGGGCACACAGCCACCTGCAACAGTAGTGCCCGAAACCGGCACAAAATGGGCCAAGCATGATGCCGCGGGCGACCGCAAATGGTCGGCCCTTGCCAGCTCGGCCGATGGAAGTAACCTAGCGGCTGCCGCCTGGGGTGGCACAATCCACACCTCGCGCGATGGTGGCGCAACCTGGACGGAGCAGCCAAAGTCTGAGGTGCGCAACTGGGTGAGCATCGCAAGCTCGGCCGATGGAAGCAAGCTTGCAGCACTCTACGACTGGGGCGGCTACATCATCACATCACAAGACGGCGGCGCGACGTGGCACAAGCACGCGATGAGTGGCTCGATCAACTGGATGTCGATCGCGAGCTCGGCTGATGGTAATAAGCTGGTGGCTGTCGCCAAGGATCACGTTATCTACACCTCGCGCGATAGCGGTGCAACCTGGACGGAGCAGCCAAAGTCGGGCAGCCGCAAATGGCGCGCCGTCACGAGCTCGGCTGATGGCAATAAACTAGCTGCAGTCGTCGAAGACGGTGCTATCTACACCTCCTTAGACGGCGGCAAGACCTGGACAGAACGCGCCCAAGCTGGCAACCGCACCTGGACATCAATTGCCAGCTCGCCCGATGGCACAAAACTGGTCGCAACAGCCGCTGGTGGCTATATCTACACTTCGGCCGACGGTGGCGCGACGTGGACGGAGCGCAGCGTGGACGGCCGGCACAACTGGACAGCAGCAACCATCTCGGCCGATGGCAACACCCTCGCCGCAACAGCCGGTGGCGGTGGCTATATCTACGTATCGACCGACGGCGGTGCAACGTGGACCGCTCAGACATCGCCTGGTGTGCCCAACTGGTCGGCCCTTGCCAGCTCGGCTGATGGGAGCAAGCTGGTGGCTGCTGCCTACGGTGGCATGGTGTACACCACTACCCCACCGGTAGAGGACGGCACACTGGCTGCTGCCGAAGCTGCTGTGGCCCGAGCCGAAGCCAGCAAGAGCCCTGCAGACATTGCCGCAGCCCAGGCCCGCATTGCCGCCGTTAAGGATGCGCGCAAACAAGCCGCTCTCCAAGCTCGGCTCAACGCCATCACATCTGCCCCATCCACACCAACGCCCAAGCAGCCAAAGCAGCCAACCAACTCAACTACCATTACCCAGCCACACGGCGGTGCGGTATCGCTCGCTACGGCCGGCAAACCGTGCAGCCACATTGCCTCAGCCGAGCCAGCAACCGCCCCCGCACAGTACCAAGGCCGAGCGCTGCGCTATAGCGTGCGCTTTACCATCACCTGTGCTGAGCACACATCCCACACTGGCTACACTACCCATGTAGCCCTCACACTGAGCAAGCACTACCGTGACCCAAGCCGCCTCACCGTGCTCAAGCTGGCCAAAGGTGGCTCGATCATCGAAGACATCACAAGCCGGATCAACTTTGGCACAAACCCGAGCGGTACACGCACAACAATTGCCTACGATGTGACCGACGGCGGCTTTGGTGACGAAGATGGCACTGCCAACGGCACGATCCTCGACCCAATCGCCATCTACGAAGATACATCGCACACTGGCTCTACCAGCAACTCATTGCGCCCTAGTAGCCTCCTCGCCAACACTGGTGATAGCATCTTCCCCACTGCCCTCGCTGCAATTGCACTGGGCAGCGGCGGGGTGTGGATACTCCGCAAACGGCGCTCGTAGCGCACTACTACCCCGCACAGGTACACCTCGGCTTGGATACTATGCTATCCAAGCCGATTTCTTTTGCCTCCTCGCGCGTATTAGTCTGTGTATGCAAGCTTGCTGGTATGAGCAAAATTCGCATTGGTTGGCCGTGTACGGCTAGCACTCTAGCCGCCCCAACGCTGCTTTGGGTAAGAATAAGAGCACGCTATACGGTGTCTCTCCAAAAAGTACAAGCTGCCCTCATCGGCGGAGGGCTAGCGGAAGGCCATTTGTTGACTCAATACAATCACTCTTGCTGCCGTTGATGTAGCCTACATGCCGATACACTAGTGATCGGCACCGAGACACGCCACACGGGAGGTAAGCTCTATCGGCGGCCACCATCTCTAGCATCATAACCGCGCACAGCCAAAGGCCGCACCAACACGGTTGTGGCCCACCTATTCTCACCCAAGAGCCCCTAGCAGCGCGCTAGTGCTAGCGTTCTACCTGTGTAGGGTATTTATTTACCTTGCTGCTTATGCTCAAGCACAGCTATGCTATATCGCCGCTACGTCAGTACCCGAGCCGCTCAATATAATATAATTACTCTAATACAGGCCACACTCTACCCTGCCAACCAAAAAAGAGAAAGGCATACTGTATGCCTTTCTCTTGGGTATAGAGACGCTGTAGTGCAGTGCTCTAGTTCTTGCGGCTCTTGACGAACCAGAAGCTTCCGGCGCCAAGACCACTGGCTGCGAGTGCAGCAACGAGCCATACGCTGTCACCGGTGTCAGCGAGAGCTGGACCTTCGTGCTTAGCAGGAGCGGCAGCCTCTGCTGCTGGTTTAGCTGCAGGTGCTGGGTTGGCTGCTGGTGCTTGCTCTGCAGCTGGAGCCGGCTCTTCTGCTGGTGCAGGTTCTACGGCTGGCTCAGCTGGGGCTGGATTTGCCGGAGCTGGGGTTGCGGGCGCAGGTGTGGCCGGAGCGGGTGTAGCAGGCGCAGGATTGGCAGGCGCAGGGTTTGCTGGTGCTGGAGTCGCAGGTGCGGGCGTCGCTGGAGCAGGGGTAGCTGGTGCGGGCGTTGCGGGCGCAGGATTGGCAGGCGCTGGATTAGCGGGAGCCGGGTTGGCTGGGGCAGGATTTGCTGGAGCTGGGTTAGCCGGAGCTGGGTTGGCCGGAGCTGGCTGCACAACTGGCTTGTCCTTAGCTGTTGCTGTGTTAATGTTGCCGCCGTTGAGTGCTGCAGCGAGGTTAGCCCCGTCGTTCGACATAACAACAGCCGACCACACACCGGTAGCAGCGCTGTCATTCTCCATCCAGGTTGCACCACCGTCATCTGAAGTGTAGATCTTGCCACCATTGACGGTTGCGGCGAGCTTCATGCCATCGGCTGAGCTAGCGATTGATGTCCACTTCTGTGGGGTTGATGCAGCTTGCTCTTTCCAGGTGACGCCACCGTCTGTCGAGGTATGAATCTTACCATCGTTGACTGTAGCGGCAAGCTTCATGCCATCAGCCGAGCTCGCGATTGATGTCCACTTCTGAGTGCCAGCGGCTGCTTGCTCTGTCCAGGTGACACCGCTGTCCGTCGAGGTGTAGACAACGCCGTCGGCAACAGTCGCAGCAAGCTTGGTGCCGTCTGCTGAGCCAGCGATCGATGTCCACTTCTTCGCACCTGGGTTGGCTTGCTCTTTCCAGCTTGCGCCAGAGTTGGTGGAGGTAAATACCCCACGGTTGGTTGCCACAGCGGCGAGCTTGGTGCCGTCTGCCGAGCTAGTAACAGACACCCAGTCTCCAGCAGCTCCTGGGAGACCATTTTTCGTCCAGGTAGCACCTGAGTCATTCGAGGTGTACATGTAGCCACCCCATTGGTAAAAGGCAGCAATCTTGCTACCATCGGCCGAGCTGGCAAGAGCCGTCCACTTTTGCGGAGTGGTAAGACCAGTTATTGGTCGTTCGTTCCAGGTGACACCGCTGTCTGTCGAGGTGTAGACATTCCCGACATTCACTGCTGCAACGAGCTTGGTGCCATCTGCCGAGCCAGCCATTGCCGACCAGTTCTTTGCACCAGAGCCAGCTTGGTCCTTCCAGGCTACCTCTTGGGCGGCCCGTGTAGGCTGGGCAAACAATGCCACCATGGCAGCTACCGCCACCAGGCACCCAGCCTGAGACACGCGAGCGAGCGTTCTCCATTTATTATACTTTGCTTGCCTGAGTTCCCTCATGCAAAACCCTCCTTTTCTGTTGTGAAACACAACACCTTAATATAACGTTCGCATTATATCATTATTGTGCTTATGGTAACAAGGGGGTAATTGAGCAATGACCGGTGGTACACCTCACGATGCGCTATGAGTGGTGGTGCTTGTCGTTGTTACTGGAGCTGTGTTTGGTAGCAATCCACCGCGCCATATGGTATACCACAAGCCCCAGCACAAGCAGCAACGATAGATACACTAGTACGAATTTTGCCATCGTCGCTACTGTTGTGCTAGCCGCAAGTGCTGGGTGCACGAGTGCCGGAAATTGGCTCAGTATGAACGCAAAAGCTACATTTTCCCACCAGTCGCAAACAGCAGCCACCACAGGCAGCACAACTATCCACCGGGCCCAGCCCAGCTTCCACCGCTGCAACGGGAGGCGCCGGAGAAAAAATGCCAAAGTATAGGTATAAAACACCGCATAGATGACTGCATAGCAGGTATCGATTGGCAAAAAGACATGCAAATAGGCACTTCTACCAGCCTCACCCAGAGCGGCCAATGTATGGTTCATGTGGGCGGCACTATTGCCAAAGTTAAGGTCGAGAATTGCCACACCACCAGACACCTGCGACACATACCAAGCCGCCTGTCGCATCGCAGCCATACCAAGGAGAAAAATTACCAGCAGTCCCCCAATATGGCGAAGCTTTACCGCTTGAATACGACGAGTTATACGCATGATTTTATTATACCTCTATAGTAGTTTAGCGAAATCGACCCTCCTAAATGAGACAGTCCGCTTATGCTCGCTCCGTGACAGATGCAAAAGTAGTGCGTATATAACAACCCACAAATACTACCAGCCACGCCACAAGCGAGACAACGCCTACTGCTGAGCTAGCCAACAGCGAACTCCCACCAACAACCAGAAGTAGCATAACTTGCGAGAAGCCATTAAACGTCCCATGCAGCACGGCAGCAAGCCACACGCTTCTGGTTCGCTCAACGACAAAACCAAGCACAAGCGACATCACCACACAAAATCCAATGAATAACACCGACCCCGGAAGCGCGTTCGCTGTGCCGTAGTTATACCCTAGAGCAATCAGTGGAATATGCCACAGCCCCCACAGCACGCCAATCGTCACATATTTCTTGCAAAATGGCCGTCCAGCAAATGCCTGCGCAAGGTAACCACGCCACATGATCTCTTCCGCCATCGCAAAGATCGCATTTACCGTTAGCCCAGCCATCAATGCACCAAAGATACCAAGCGGCAGCATGACAAGCGGTGTTGGTGGCATATTCATCGTACTAGTATCGACCGATGTACCGATGAGCTTCTCAAGGTTGTGCACCAAATGCCCATTTGTCGTCGCTAGGTGACCAAACGTCTCTGGCCACAACCAGCCAAGAATAGCAACGGAGCCAATCATCAATACTGCCCAGGCCAAGAATAGCCCAGCGACCAATGCATACTTCTTCACGGTGATATGCCTCAATGATAACAACGCACGAAATGGTATTGGTATGCCAAGCATCAATCGACTCAGTAAGAGCGTATACAGTGGTACCGGCATATACAAAACCGCGATGTACGCCAAGCGCAATGCTAGCGCTACTGGCGGCGCGCTACTGCTTGTCGCAGCTACAACTGCCCAGTAGCCGCCTCCGGCGAGCGCCGTCAAGAGAAAGAGGGTGATGAGTACTTTGTTACGATGCTCTTTTTTAATGAGAGGGAGTGAATTGGATGTTTTTTCTGTCGTGTTACTCATATGTATACACCTAGCCTTTTGCGGTTTTGTTCGTATGAGGTTGATTATACCACCTTGAAGCTTTTTTCGCTATTTACTTATATAGATAATTGGTGACCAGTGCCGATGTGATTCATTTACTGTAGTATATCTATCCAACACTCAATACTCTCTTGGCCACTCGTTACTTTACTGATCTCAGCGGCTTTATATAAGAAGTTTTGGCAATCAATGATTATACCAAAAACCTCGACGGGAGACGGATTCAAGTCGAGGCACTATACAGTCGTTGCCATTTCTTGTGCGCCGCATATGCCCGATCGGTCGCGTCGTAGCCAGTGCCTTGTAGATCATCAGGGCTGATGAACATCACATCATCACCCTCCTCTCCTGGCGCAAAGTCGAAGTTTTCGGGCCAAACGCGGCAATAAAAACAGATTTGATATGCATCAAGCCGCTCAATGTATATCTGGTCCGATGCGTCAAAAATTTGATAGCGCACATCGCCCTGGTAGCCGACCTCTTCATGCAACTCGCGCTTTAGTGATGACTCAATCGTCTCATCATAATCCATTCCGCCACCAGGCAAATCCCAAAACGGCCGATCAATTTCTTTGACAACCAAGATCTGCCCAGCGTCGTTATATATTAATGCTTTGAGGGAGATGCGGTAGAGGTAATCATGGCGGACTATTCCGTCTGCATTTTGCGTGATGAGGTGTCTGTTGATGGTGTTTGGCATGGAAATTAAAATACCTCTAGGCTACAATACTTACTCTGCAACCCCTAAAGCCTTTCTATAACATGGATGTATTTCAATCAAAGCAGAATCATCTATATCATCCCATTCTATTTTCGGTGATACCTCAGTACTCCATCTCGTCTTATTACCTTTCTTAATACCAATTAGACTCACTCTAAATAATATTAACAGCACCCTCTTTATGAATTCTGATGAATCCATCCTGTCTTCAAGAACATCCTTAACAAACCTTATCGTAGAGTCTTCTGTGTCTATATCAGTTTTTGGCGGATTATCATTATATTTTCTACATAAGGTCATAACAGCATCTTTATTTATGTCTTTCACAGTCAGTTTATCTTTTTTGTTTTTAAGTAGACTTATCAATTGCTTTAACCCAGGGTAGTCAGAAAACCACTCGTAGTAGAGCGAATCTAGCCTACTCCTTGAATATCTTTCTTCTGCTTCTATAATTGTACTCTCATGTATAATGCCATCGTTCTCTTCAATTGCGCACTCTATACAAAAATTCACAAACTCAATCACATCTCGAGGTCTCATTAGAGTTCTATCAATTATATAATCAATAGTCGAAGTGCCTAGCACCTCATTGGGTAATATGTCCTTATAACTAAGTCTCGTTCTTTTAGAGTATCGGTGCTTAAATTGATAATTTATACGCTCATCAATAAGCTTTATCAATTGTGCGCGATTCCATCTGATGTTAAGAAACAAAGAACTATATTTTTCTTCTTGAAATCCAGAATCTTTCGAGATATCAAATACTCTCCCGATTAGATCATACCGCAGCGTTGCTAACGGCTTTATATTCTGTAGTCTGTTTAAGTCTCTTAGTGTCTCAATAAGAGATTTTATTAACTTATATCTTATATCATTGCCAACCCATTTCTCGTCTAGTCTATCGACGACTATATAGTACTTCACTTTATGATATTCAATAAAATCATCCAGCATATCGAGCAGTCCCATAACTTCTTTCATCTGGACATCATTGACTATAGACTGTCCTCTTTGTTTTATCTCCTGGATTTGCTCACGGGATAGCTCCGTTTTTTCTTTTATTTTCGATTGCAAACCAGCGACATCCATACCTAGACTAGCTCCAACGCTGTTCTCTGTTTTTTCTATCATCTTGGAAATATGGCTATCGTTTGTTTTCCAGAAAGTATCTTTCCACTGTTCAAGGTATTCCAAAGCCTTCAAATGCCTCGGATTATTTTTTTTGAAATAATACTGAACCTTGTCAATAAAATTAGAGTGATCTGTTTCAGAAACTGCTTTCACATGCTGAGTAAATATTTCAACACATATCTCATGTCGCCATAAAAGCTTAAAGAAAGTATTAAGATCTATGTCTAGCTCTACTAAATAATTTATTATAGTAGAGTTGGATATATGATTCATAGCTAGCGCTTCGGGATCAATTATAATAACTTTTTCTTGTTTTTCATTTTTTAATTTTGTAATAAGTGCTGTCTTCCCTGCTCCAGTTCTTCCAAGAATAAGACACCTTTTACTGCGAAAATCTTTGATCTGATCAAGATCGCCCAAGTCAACAAAACAATTTAGTAAATACTCCTCGTCATCTTGAGCTTCATTCAGCCCCACGGAATCATGCTTCCTTAGTACAATCTTCTTACCGCTCGTAAGCGACTTACTCATTAATGTCTTCCTTTCTTACCCGCCGCTGCTCCGTCGTATCCCGCTCGCGCACGGTGACGGTGTCGTCCTCCA
>CAUQZB010000005.1:0-129961 GCA_963522835.1 uncultured Candidatus Saccharibacteria bacterium | reverse complement strand
CAAATTTGACCGGCGCCAAATGCTCTGGCAACGCCAAATACACCCGCTTTTCACCATTTTGCTCGTCCTCGCGGTAGCTACTGGCCAGCACTGCCATCAGCGCCCGCTCAACGCCGAAGCTCGGCTCAATGACGTGCGGCACAAATTTCGTGTTCGTTCCCTTAATAGTGTATTCCATGCTCTTGCCGCTGGCGCGCTGGATGTTCATCAGGTCAAAATCAGTCCGATAGGCGATGCCCATCAGCTCTTCGCGGCCAATCGGATAATCGTACTCAATATCGATTGTCTTTTTGCTGTAGTGCGCCCGATCCTCCGCCGGCACGTCCAGCTCGTGGATGTGTTCTGGTTTCAAGCCCAATTCTGCCAAGAACGCATGCGTGCTCGCGAGCAGCTCATCAAACGCCTCTTGCCAATGCTCAGGGTCGACGAAATATTCAATCTCCATCTGCTCGAATTCCCGAGAGCGAAAGACGAAGTCGCGCGGCGCAATTTCATTACGAAATGCCTTGCCCTGTTGAGCAATACCAAATGGTAAATTAGGATAGAAACTATCGACGACGTTTTTAAAATTGGTGAAGATGCCTTGAGCGGTTTCCGGACGAAGATAAGAGATACTGTCCTCACTCTCAGTCGCACCGACGTGTGTTTTGAACATCATATTGAACGTCCGCGATTTGCTCAGCGGATTACCATCGGGGCTTTTAATGTCTTGCTCGGCGATCACCGCATCCATCTGCTCCATAGTCATACCGTCCGCATCAACACCATTATCTTTGAGGACATGATCGGTGCGGTAGCGGCGGTGATTAACTGTATCTTCACATAGCGGATCGACAAACGTATCGACATGCCCACTCGCCTTCCACACCTTCTGATTCATCAAAATCGCTGCATCGACGCCGTACATGTCGTCACGCTCGTCGACGAATCTGCGCCACCATAGGTTCATAATATTGCGCTTGAGCTGCACACCCAGCGGGCCATAATCCCATGTGCCACTCAGGCCGCCGTACACGTCCGACCCCTGGTAAATAAAGCCACGGCGCTTGCACAGGCTGATAATTGCTTCCATTGTTACATTACTCGTTGTGCTACTCACACGCGTCCTTTCTCCGCGTTGGCAACGCGGCAGCTTCATGATTGGTTCTTTGCTATTATTATAGCATTTCTTGAGGTGGGTACGTTCTTCATCGGGTGGATGATAAAACAGTACAGTATACACACCAAACCGAAAATGTTCCGGCCAGAATATATACAGAGCTCATCCGCTTGCTTAGTCACTGGCCTCCAGATATTTTCTTGTTCGGCATGTATACTGTACTGCAGCTACACCCCAGCATGCTGCCGTGCCACCAGCCAGCATTCGGGCAGAATGGTCAGCACGCCACTGACCTGTGCTACTACTGTGGGTGGGCGCGTGGCGAGTAGGCGGAGCAGCTTGATATGCGCTGCGGTGATGTCGCCTTGGTCGCTGAGGCGCAGGCCACGTTCCGACCCGTCATACATATACCGCCGCTCGGGCTGGAGGGGTTGGCCCACGACGTCGCGCAGCAGGTTAAGCTCGTAGCCCTGCAGTGCTGCATAGTGGATGGCTAGCCAGGCTTGGGTGAGCATAATGGGCACACTGGGCTGGTCGAGCCCCTCATATACCAAGCGCAGCACCTCATACCACGCTGGCTCGTCTAGCATGCGGCTAGCCTGCGCCACCAGTTGGATGGCGGCATAGCCAGCTTGTAGGCGGTCATAATCGGTCACGATGGTTTGATAATACTTCGTCAGGCGGGCCTGCGTTAGCACACCCAGCTCACTGCGCCCCTGGCGGATGACGACATCGCTGATCGCAAAGAGTTCAACCGCCCCAGCTAGCCGACTCTTCTCGCGCCGGACACCCTTGGCAATCACCGCCCGCTGCCCCTCTGGCGTGAGCAATTGCAGTACACGGTCGGCCTCGCCATAGTTGGTGCGGCGCAGGACGATCGCTGTGGTGCGCTGCATACTCATGTCGCTACCTCGCTTGGGATATACCTGCATAGTAAGTTCGTCACGTCGCTCGGATGCATCGTTGTTTTGTCCAGCAAGGCCACCACACCGTAGGGCGCAAGATCGGCTAGCGTCATGTCGCTTGCATTATTACTACAGATGATAATGGGGATACGTGCTGTATCGCTATACGATTGCAGTTCGTGGAGCAGCACCAGGCCATTACCCCCGGGCATGAACATATCGAGAATGATCACTGCTGGGAGTGCCTCGTCGAGCGCTGCTATACCAGCCAGCACATCGGCCGCATAGACAGGCACCATACCAGCCCGCCGCACTGCCGCAAGCTGCAGCTCAGCAAACCATTGGTCATCGTCGATGACCAACACCCGCGGCGGTGATTGCGTCATAATAACCTCTGTTGATACACCGCCTGAAGATCGATGTAAAAGGTCGCACCATCGCGGTGTCGAACTGCTCCAATTTGCGCCTCCATCGCGCTGGCAAATTGCCCCGCAATGTAGAGCCCTAGGCCACTGCTGCCTGGCCGGCTGTGTAATGGCTGTGCGCTGACGCCAAGGCGTTGCTCCAATTGCTGCCAGAGCGATGGCGGAATGGCTGGGCCATAGTCGCGCACCGCTAGGCGGATTACCTGGCCACCAGCTCGCCGAGAGAGCCGCACCACCACAGGTGCGTCGCCCTCGCCACTGTAGTGGAGTGCATTGTCGGCGAAGTTGCACAGGACGCGCCGCAAGAGATCGCGGTTGCCGAGACCCACCACTGCCCGCCGCGGCACGCGCACCGCTAGGCGACGCCCCTTGGCGGCGTAGAGTGGCTGGAGCTCGGCCACAACATCGCGCGCCACCAAAGCCAGGTTGAGCGGCTCGGTGCCAAATAATTCTTCGTGCAGACGGGTGGATTGCGTCAAGTCGGTGGTGAGGCGCAAGGCCCGCTCGCTGGTGAGTGCCATCCGCCGGGCTAACTCGGCCACCTCGACGGGCGATAGCCCTCCAGCCTCCAAGCTCAGCGCTAATTGCCGCAGCAGCGCCAGTGGCGACTTGAGGTCGTGTGCCGCTGCAACAAAGAGCGACGCCTCCCCCCAGGAAGCGCCGCTCATCATAACCGCATTCCCCTCCGTGCTCATACCAGCTGCATTGTAGCACAGATCGTCGCAATGTTCTATATTTATTCGTTAAATTTAATTGTTTTTATCAGGGCTTCGTAGTCGTTATTAAATACGTCGGCATCTGTCCGCACCGTGAGCGTCCGGTCGCGCATCTTTATCACCACTGCGGTACCGCGGATGTCTTTGCTAAAGTTTCCTTCCAGACGCGTACCCGTCAGGCCTTTGTCGTTGCTCCAGGCGCTCGACTTCAGCTCACCTTTTTTGATCTGGCTGTCGTAGTCGGCCACCGCTTTGTCGTAGATCTTTTGCTCGATGCTGATGCGAATAGCAATCTTCTGCGTATCTGTTATTGGTGGCACGACGCGGGGGTTGAGGTACGCCTCATACGTCTTACCGCCGCCCTCGCTCACATCGGTGGCTTGGTAGGCACTCCAGGTCTTGGGGTAGTCGAAGGTTAGGCGGCCGTAGTCATCTGGCCCAACGAACTGCAGCATGGGCTGCTTTTCGCGCTCGGCAAATTTCTTCTCGTCTTCGTCTGCTTGCGTCTTCTTGGCCTCAGCTTGCGCTGCGGTAATTTTGCTATCGAGGTTACTCTTGGCCTCGGTATAGTTGGTATAAGCCCAGGCCGAAAACCCACCAAAGAGCACCACCAGCAGGGCTAGCCCAATAATGGCAAAGGTGCTGCCACTAAGAAAACTTCGTCGTTTGTAAGATTGCTTCGTCATACCCCTATTATACTTATGCCTGGGGCGATAGACAAGAGCGGGATGCTATTTGTGCTGTTCTGCTCGCACTTGATACAGCTTATGCGCGCCTTGCTCGCGCACTGGTGTCCAGCCAGGCACGGCAAAGGCATAAGAGATGAACCATAGGTCTGTGCCAAGGCGGGTGGCTTGCTGCTGCACATGGGCCGCCATCCGAGCGATGTCGCGCGAGTCGCCAAAGGTATAGACCACTGTGGTGCCGGGTGGAAAGTTCGTGCGATAGAGATTGCCACACACCACCATAGCCTTGGTATCGCCACGCAAGCGCCAGCGCGAAATCAAGACGAGGAGCGGGTTGAGCTCCACGCCAAAGGCCCGTGCGCCCTGCTGGCGGGCGACCTTCAAGACCACGCCATCGCCCGAGCCCATGTCTACCAAGCAATCCTCTAGCCCGAGGCTATAGAGCTGGGTCAGCGCCCGCTGCACATCTCGGCGGTGTGACGGTACATAGGGTGCCCCCGTTAGCGCCGTCACGCAAAACAGTAGGATAATGACCAGGAGTGCCCACCACATCATGAGGTGGCTGTGTCCTCTGTGATAATAGTTACCTTATTTTTGATCTCGGTTAGGCGCTGGTCGATCTGCTCGGCAACGCGTGCTGCCTGTCGGTAGCGCTCTACCGCCGCCTCGAGCTCAAACTCATCACTGTCAAACCACGCCAAGATCTCCTCCAGCTGCTCCATTTGCTCACGCAGTGAACGGTTATCTGCATTGCTCTGCTGGTCAGGCTGCGGCGGCGCTGACGGGCTTGCTGGTGTATTATTGGGCTGGCTATAATCCGGCGTGATTCCCTCTGCTGCAAGGGCCATTGCCAGTTGGTCGTCATCACTCAGTGTGGTGCGCTTGGCCCGAGTGCTGGGTGTGGTGGATTTCGCCTGTTTCGTTGGTTGTTTTGCGTTCGACATGGGTTACCTCCGCTGTTATCATATCGCTATATCGCTCAATGGTGATCGCCTGGCCGACGGTGGCCTGGCCGCGCACCAGGGCGTAGCCACGCGCTAGGGTTGCTGCAGGGTTATACAGCCGAAGCCGGGCCTGCAATGCTGCGCATTGCTGCTCAAGCACCTGCTGTCGCCTGGCTAGCTTCACTCGAGCCTCAGCCAGCTGATGCTGCACCGCTAGCTGCTCATCATCTGCTGTGGCAATAATCGTTCGCTTCATTGCCTGTAACTGTTCGGTTAGCCGCGTTCGCACTGCCGTAGCATCAGGCGTGATGAGCTGAGCAGCGTTGGTCGGCGTCACAGCCCGGACGTCGGCGGCGAGGTCGGCCAATGTCTCATCTGTGTCGTGCCCCACCCCGACCACCGTTGGCACGCGGCTTGCAGCGATCGCTCGCACCAGCGCTTCGTCGTTAAAGACTTGCAAATCATCGGCACTGCCACCACCGCGCACAATCGCCAGCACTTGTGGCACGGTCGCACGGCGGTTGCAGCGCTCAATGGCGCGGATAATCCGGTCGGCCGCGCCAGCACCCTGGACTGGCACTGCATAGACATCGACCTGCATGCCGCCCCAGCGCTGGCCAATGATCGTCATAAAGTCGGCATAGCCTGCTGCCTGGGGGCTACTCACCATAGCAATGTGCTCGGGCCACTCGGGCACTGGCCGCTTGCGCTCTGGAGCAAAGAGTCCTTCTGCATTTAGGCGCTGACGTAACAGCTCGAAGTTTTTCTTAATGCTCCCCTGCCCGACCGGTCGCACCTGCTGCACGGTCAAGCTAAACTTGCCGCGCGCTGTGAGCTTCGGCACGGCTTGCACTGCTACCTGCATGCCATCTTCGAGCGCCACCCGGAGCTGCCACACCATCATAAAGCAGCTCACGCTGCCTGTCTCGTCCTTGAGGTCAAAAAAGACAAACTTCCCCTGGCGCACTGCCATACTAGCCACTTCGCCCTCGACCGTTAGTACCGGAAATGCCCCCTCCAGCACCTGGCTCGCACAGGCGAGGAAGTCGCTAACGCTCAGTGGTGGGAGGTTTGTCGCGTCCATAACGCATGATGGTTAGTTGATAAAATGCATAGCCAAACACCAGTGTGGTAACGATGGCAATCACGCGGTAGAGCATCGTTCCAGCGATGGCTTGGCCTTGGCTCACGCCTGAAAGTGCCAAAATCCCCACCATGACCGCCTCATACGCACCAGCTCCACCAGGGGTAGCAACCACCACCGCCATGGTCGTGGCCACACCATAAGCGATGAGAATTGATGCAGGATTAACTGATACCCCCAGCGACTGGAAGGTCATCCAGAAGGGCAAAATCTCCATAATCGTAAAGATAATACTCCAGACGAAGGGCTGCCATAGCAGCTTCTTGTCGCGCCGTAGCTCGAGGAAGTCAGTGTGGAGGTCGTCGCAGTAGCGCCGCACCGCAGCTTCGTCCATCACTGGCTTTGTGCGCCGCAGGATACGCCGCGCGAAGCCGTTGATCGTCAGCGTGATCTGATGCGCCGCCTTGTGGAGCCGCCGCTGGCTCGTCAGTAAGTATACTCCCAGTAGCGTGATCATCGTCAAGCAAAATACCAGCCCCCCGCTCATCAGGATAATCCAGCGGTTCACGCCGCTATCGATCGTCACTATTACCACCGCCACTGCAAGGAACAGCACCACCGCCACAAAGCCCATGACATAGCGCACCATCTGGGCCATTGTCGCGCGCCCCGTCGAGACGCCGTATTTGCGCAGGCGCCAGTTGGCGTATGATATACCGCTCAGGCCGCCACTGGGAAAGGCGTGGTTGACGAAGTTTAGCTCCAGCGACAAGCGCATCAAGGCAAAGGGGCTCACATCGCGCACGAAGCCCTTTTGTCGCAAATACGAGAAGATCATCTCACCCGCTGCCAAATACCCCAGCGCCGCCACCGGGAAGACGGCAATCAACACCCATATATTGACCTGCTGCAGCAACCGCCAGGCCTGAACAAGCTCGTGCCGCGACAAGAATAGAATCAAGGCAATGAGCACAAACGTCATAATACTCAGCCAGGTGCGGAAGGACAGCTGTTTTATTTTTTTGATATATTTCTGCATAGCTAGGGTATATTATACCACGAGACAGCGAGGCGAACCTTTTCTAACGCTTTAATCAGACTGAGTACGAAAGCTTGTCGTACAAACTCGAGAGGGGTCGGCTACCTATATGTAATATACCGTTCGTGCCATCACCTCTCCATTCTCACCCGCTTTTGCGCTATACTAGGCATATGTATATTGCGATTCTTGGCCGGCAGCCGGCCCTCGGCGTGGCGGAGCTGGAGTGTTTGTATGGCGCAGCGGCGGTGCGTTGGTTTGGCGCGCAGGCTGCTACTATTACCTCTGACATATTCGATTTTGAGCGCCTAGGTGGCAGCCAAAAGGCGGGCCGGGTGGTGCTAGAGCTGCGCGGTAACTGGCTGGCGGTGAGCCGGCAGATTGTCCGTTACTATAGCGCGCAGTGGCAGGGCGCGCCGCACAAGATTACGCTGGGCATGAGTGCCTATGGCTTCTCTGCCACCGCCCGCGAGGTGCAAAAGACTGGCCTCATTCTCAAGGCAAAATTGCGTGCAACTGGCACCAGCCTGCGCCTCATCCCCAACGCCGCTCCAGCGCTCAATACTGCTACGAGCCACCACAACAAACTTGGTCGCTCACCCCACCACATTGAGCTGCTAGTAGTGCGAGCTCAGGATGGACGGGTTATTGTGGCAGAGAGTGTTGGCGCGCAAAACATTTCTGCCCTGGCCGCACGCGACCAAGCCCGTCCGCGCACCGACGCCTTCGTTGGTATGCTGCCACCCAAGCTCGCCCGTATGATGGTCAACATGGCCGGGCCATTGGTGCAATCCTCTCTCGCCGCCAAACAGCCAGCGCCGCGCCCCATGCTGCTCGACCCCTTCTGCGGCACTGGCACCGTCTTGCAAGAGGCGCTCCTTCTGGGCTACGATGTGTGCGGCAGCGATCTGAACCCCAAGATGGTCAGCTACACCAGCGAGAACCTCACCTGGCTGCAGCGCCGCTCTGCCGAGGCCACCCCTGGTACGATGCATAGCGTTACTCAGGCAGATGCCACCACTCATCAGTGGCCACTTGCCCAGCAGCTCAGCGCTATCGTCTGCGAGACATACCTTGGCCAGCCCTTCTCTGCCCCACCTGCTCCCACTAAGCTTGGCGCTGTGCGCACCACGTGCAACCATATCATCAGCCATTTTCTCACTAATCTTCACCCCCAGCTGCGCCCTGGCACACCACTGGTTATCGCGGTGCCCGCGTGGCGCGGCAGCGACGGGCAGTTTACTCACCTGCCACTCATCTCCCAGCTCGAGCACCTGGGCTACCGGCGCCGCCTACTTCAACACGTTCGCCCTACCGACCTCTGTTATTACCGCGAGAACCAGGTAGTAGCGCGGGAGTTGTTGGTGATGGAAGTAATGAAATAACCTCGGGGTAGAATCTCATTCTGGTCATCCAGCAGTGGGTGTATTTCCTTCTGCATGCCAACAGTTACAAAAAGCAAAGAACCTCAGCTATATCATACTGAGGCTCTTTATACCATTCTGGTATTGAGAAACTTATTGATAGTTATTTATTGTGGAGTGATTGCACCCTTTGTGTCTTGCAGCTTGCAAGCAGCTTTTTCAAATAAAGATATTACACCTTGCTGAAGCATTGCTTGCTGCTCAGGAGGAAGCGTGTGCATAAGGTTATTTAAGGCGTCAAGCCCCTCATGAAAATACCGTCGAGCCTCTTCTAGGGTCTGACCCGCCTGAGCAAGCTGCTCAGATGAAAGCCCCGTCCGCTCTGCAGTGGAGCCACCAGTTTTTTGTCGTTCTCCTATTATATACGCAAAATTTGCTTCCAGGTCCAAGCTATCGACTGGGGAATCCTCAGCACTCGAACCCATTCCTCCTCCATACTGTTCTGACATTGTCACTCCTTTTCATATCGTTATTGTATTTGGTAGTGCGCCTATTATACCACCATAGCGCTAGCTAGCCAATATCTGCCTGGCTGGCGCAACCGCCAAAGCAAGCGCCACGCAGCGAGATGGTGCGATCTCATCCTCTCGCCGCTTGACTTCGCCCGCGCCCTCACGTATAATCGTATAGATTGTTTATATTAGCTAAAGGAGTGATATGTCAAAAGTCAAAGCAGGTGGCTCAAGCAAGAACGTCCACAATAACGCTGGGGCGCGCCTTGGCGTCAAGCGCTTCGGTGGCCAGCAGGTCAGCGCTGGTGAAGTCCTCGTCCGCCAGACAGGCGCTACGAAGATTGCCGGCCCTGGCACGTACATGAGCCGCAACTACACCATCCACGCCGCTCACAGTGGTGTCGTCAGCTTCAAGAAGGTCAAGAAGTCTACCTTCACTGGCAAGACCCAGCCACGCACCCAGGTGTGTGTTAGCGCAGCGTAAGTGTTTTATAGTGCACATGCAAGCGAAAAAGCCGCTCACAAAGAGCGGTTCTTTTCTTGCTATTGCTCGGTCACTCATACTATATTACACAAGCTACTTGTAATGCGTCATATATTACCCTATAATCACTGTATTATGTACGACAAAAGAAACCAACAATGGACCGTTGCAGACGAGGCAAGCAGCCACAGTAAAGAAGCCTCAGCCAAAGACTACATACGAGTGCACGTAGGTGGTATAGCTGGCAAGCTTGTTATCCTCCCACTAGCCAGCACGCACCAGCTCTTATACAACGATATAGAAAAGGGCAACATGCCAGAAACAATAAGCCCTCCTGACGGCGTTGGCGTATGGAATTTTAACATGCACCACGAGCTTGGTATACCGTACAGTGAGAAAAACTTGAACAAAGGAGATACGCTGCGACATGACTTTTATATACTCCAGAAGCCCTCGTTAACTGTTGATTGGCTTTGTGGCCGCCTAGATCCTACTATACAAGCCGAGCTTGCCAAACAGCCACCCAACCATTTTCGAGGTCGTGATTCTTGTACCATCGACTGGCATTGGTATAAGGATATGAGCAACCAGCTTCGTGAACCAGAGCTCGAAATGGTCATCGACGATGTCGTACGCAAAACCCACCAGCACATTACTATTACTGACGAAGCACTGCAGCATGGTATTAAAATAGATGATCGTGCCCTCCGCGAGCCAATCCGCCGCATCAAACGGCAAACAGAGCTCGCAACCATTGCACTCAAAAATCTGATGACAGACAAATACTTAGACAAGATGCGGCACTGGCAGCGCCCTGAGCTACCATCGCATGAGCGTGAGGAAAACGCCATACGTGCAAAGCTTGAAGCTATGTATGGATCCGATGATCCGGATTACGATCAATAACTTTCACGCTACCTCTGTTGTCATATAGTCAAAAGATTTGAGGGTAGCCTATATTGCTCCCTGTCTGACGTGTCTACCACTTTATCGTTTTAGCGCTCGCCGCACCAGTAGGCTATTATCCACCTCTCCGTCGCTCGCTTTTGCTGCCACACTCCCGACTAATCGGCGAGCGCTATCCCCATCGAGATGATCATATGTATTGTCACTTTGAGTGGGCAGTATTTCTGTTTCTTGCTCATCAGTTGAGTCATTCTGGTGGGTAGCATGAGTGGTATCAGCAACGGGCTGCAGCCTGCCACCCTTCACCATCACGCCATAGGCTCTTTGCAGATATGCATTGGTAAAGTCGAGGTTCTGCTCCTGCAGCACCGCCAGCGGCACACACTTCTCGAGCCGGTCGATGTTGCTTCGGTTGACTAGCTTGGTCATCCGCACTAGCACCGTGCCATCCTTGTCGATAATCTCTCTATCAATCCATCCTTCGTCGAGCTGGCCGCTGCTACGCAAGACATTCCACTGGTGGCGTGGCACATCTTGGCACCGAGGAATGCTGTGCGTATCGGGATGAATTGCACGCTCTTGTGGCGTGCCATCCGTCGTGATTGGCTGCGTCAAGAGGTACTCAGGCTGCCGTGGTGGGAGTGGTGCTAATGTCTCTTCTCTTGCACCGTGAGATGCCGAATATTTTTCCGTCATCTTTTTATATTACCACGAAATAATGCTGAGGAAAAATTACCCAAGAGCGTAGGCCAGCCACACACTGTATTCTCTAACGTTCTAACCTCTGTTATTCTTGGCTCATACCCAGGTGATACTTAATGCGGGCCACTACGTCGCCAATCATCACTTGCGACTTGACGAGGTAGTCATCCACTCCCAGCTGCTTGGCCCGCTCTTTATCCTTGGGCTGACTCAGTGCTGTCAGCATGATAACGCGGACGTTGGTAGTGTCTGGGGTGTTGCGCAAGATATCGAGCACGTCGAAGCCACTAATCTTGGGGATCATCACATCAAGCAAGATGAGATCTGGCCGAACATCGACCACCGCTGAGAGCGCATCTTCGCCATTATGCACCTCGCTCACCGCAAAGCCCTCCAGCTCGAGCCGCGAGCGATATACCGCCAGCAGCGCGGTATCGTCTTCTACCAAGAGAATTTTCTTTCGCTTGTCCATATGCCTATATAGTAGCGTAGATACGAGACAAATACAATACTTTTGGCGAACAATTGTTTGCATTTTGTTGGATATATGTCTATTCTGCGAACTTTTGCAGTGCGCTATCGAGCTGTGGGTCGCGGCCAGCGTTGCGATCATCGGTGCTCATTTTGACCTCAGTATCTGGCGCAATGCCACCCTGCGAGATATTGCGGCCATTTGGGGTATACCAACGCGCCACGGTGATCTTGAGTTTACGGCCGTCGGGTAGGTCAAATAGCTGCTGCACCGTACCCTTGCCGAAGGTCTTTTCGCCCAGCAATGTCGCTGCTTTGTGGTCGTGCAATGCTCCCGCTACGATCTCGCTGGCACTGGCGCTATTGCCATTGACGAGGACGGTTGTCTTCACTCCCTTGAGCAGTGCTTGGCCACTACTGTGCACGGTGTCCCGCACGACGTCGCCAGACTTCTCTACCACCACGACTTTGTTCTCAAGCCATAGGCTGGCGACCTCGCGAGCAGCCGTTACATAGCCACCGCCGTTGTCGCGTAGGTCGAGTACCACAGCCCGCACCCCCTGCTGGACGAACTGCTCTGCCGCTTGGCGCGCAAGTCGGCCAGTTTGGTCATCGAACCGGGTGATGGTGAGGATACCCACGCCATCGCGAATCTGGCTACGCACACTGGCGTCACTCACCTTGGCTCGGACAATAGTGTATTCCTCGGTCGATTCCTCGCGCTGCATCACGAGCTTGACGGTTGTGCCAGCCTCGCCCCGCACTTTGCTGGCCACTACCTCAGAATTCTGCCCTTCCACCGATTGGCCATTAATACTGCGGAAGACATCGCCGGCCCGCAGGCCTGCCTTAGCCGCTGGTGAGTCATCGACGACACGCACTACTGTTGGATGGTTGCCCCGTGATGCAATCTCCACGCCAATACCGCTCACTTCGCCATTGAGGCTGCGGTCGAACTGCTCAGTCTCTTGTTTGTCCATGTAGGTAGTGTAGGGGTCGCCAGTGGCTGCAGCTAGGCCACGATTAGCGCCATCGATCAACTTGGTGTCGTCCAGTTTACCATCATATTCTGCTTTGAGCTTGCGATAGGTCTGCTGGACACTGCTCAGGTCAATGCTATCAGCCGACACCTTGAGGCCAAAGACTGGTGCAATCGCCGCATAGAGCTTATCGGCGTACATCCCTGCCACAAAGCCAGCCCCCAGTAGCAGTACCGCCACGAGCAAGGCCGTTAGCTGCGATATGGTTAGCTTCTTTGGTTCATCATACTCATATTTCGAGCGGCTCGCGCTCGTTGTGTCACTCTGTACCATACTATGGTATTATACTACGCTCGGGCAGTGTGGCAAAAGAATGTGAATAGCACACCGAGGCTTGCATTTTTGCCTCATCCTTGTATAATAGACAATTACCATTCTTTAATCAAAACGAGTGAGGTTACCTAATGTCTCTTGCTGTTGTCAGCGCAAAAGCAGCGCCTGTTTACCCGTTACCATCCACTGTTGAGTGTAGCTCACCATTGTTTGTTGAGTCTGCCTCCAAGGCTTGCCAGGTTGGGCATCTTGCGCTTGTTGCCGAATTACCGACTGCTCCGTGCCGTAGCAATGAGGAGCTCGATGTGATGTGCATTATCGACAACGAACGCCACCAGCGCGAGCAAATCCTCCACGATGTCATCGACAGTCTCACACGCATCATTGCCAAGATGAAAGGTAGTGCCCGTGGTGACCAGCCACCCATCACCATCACACATAGCGAGATTACCTACGCGGTGCACTACTTCTACGAGCGCTGTCTCGACTGCCGCGATTGTGGCCACGGTTTTGACCAAGACCTCTTGGCACAGGAGCAGCACGGCTTTACCTACGGTGGTGAGAAGCCACCCAGCACAGGTGAGGCAATCAGCAACGTCAAAGAGCTCTTTGCCCTGCTAGCCCAGATGGCTCAGGCCGATACACGCACCGCCTTTAGCAACAGCTACATTGCCCAGCTGCCCACTGATACCCAGCCCCTCCGGCGCTGCGAGAGGGATGATCCAATTGGCACAGAGTACAACCAGTATGGTTACCGGGTTAGCCCGCCTGAGGCAAGCGATACCACTAATATAAGTACCACCCCAACTGAAGCCCCGCACCAGCCCACCCTATCTGCAGCGTAGGCCTATAAGCCCTCACCTATCATAAACAGCCAAAACGACCACCATTATTTAGGTGGTCGTTTCCGTTTGTGCTATGTATCTTCTCCTACAGATAGATATACGTATCATACGTACTGGCGGGTACGGTCATTTCGCTGTAGTGGCCCCAACCAGGGCCGCCGGCGTTGAGGTAGTTGAACTGGCTAATGTGGACGGTGTTACTGCCAGCGTCGTAGCCTTCGATGTAGACGATATGCCCATACTGCCCTGCCGAGATGACGCCAAGGGCATTGGCCCGTGGGGTGCGGCCGGTTGAGAAGCCAGCATTGCGAGCGGCAGCTGGCCACATATTGGCATTGCCCCAGTAGCGTGGTGCGTAGCCAGTCTTTTGGTAAGTCTTCCAAGCGGTGTAACTTACACACTGGCGGCAACCATAACCCAGTGGGTCTTCGCCGCCACCGGATGCACCACCGTGCGACAGCGCATTGGCATCAACGGTACAGCCACCGGCCCATGGGTAGCCACCCATCGAGCCATCACCAGAGGTAATACCGAGCGAGCCACCGCCACCAGCGTTGCGGATGGCCGCTTGGATGGCATCCTGCTGCGCCTTCTGGACGCGGGCTTTTTCGCTCTCACGGTCGGCGGTGAGTTTTTGGTAATTTGCTTCTTCGTTTTGCGTGCGAGCAAGGAGGTCTGCTTGCTCGCGCTCCTTGGCAGCGAGGGCTTCGCGGGCATTCTTTTGGTCGGCCAGGACACGCTCGACTTCCTTCTTTTGCTCTTCTAGCTGCTTTTTGAGCTTATTGACCCGGGTGATCGTCTCGCTCAGTGTGGTCTGGATGCTATCGCGGCGATCTTGCTCCACCACATAGTCGCCAAGGTTTCGGCTGCTGGCCAGCATCTCCAGCGGGCTAATAGTGCGGTCGACATACATATCGGCCAGCGTGTCACCTAGAGCATCTTGATTGGCCTTGATGTCGCGCTTGGTCTGGGCGATTTTTTCTTGCAGTTGGTCGTGTTTCTTCTGGCTAATGTCGATCTGCGCTTGGATCATTGCCTTCTGCTTCGATAAGACCTCGAGTTCATTTTGCAAGCTCTTTGCCTTCTCGTTCAGCTCCTTGGCCTGCGACTGATACTGCCCAATCTCCTTATTGAGCGCATCGATCTGCCGCTGGTATTCCTCCTGCGACACGGCCGAGGCAGTCCCGGTGGTCACACCAAGATAGGTGCTCACTGGCGTGCTGAGCGCCATAATCACGGCAGCTGCCACAATGACCGACTTGGTGGCAAGCCCCTTGGTTTTCTTAGGTGCGGCCACAGCAGTGTGGGCACGCGAAACAGATGTGGTGGATTGTTTCATATTTCTTATGGTAACAAGCGGTGTGTGCTTTGTCAACATGGGCCTCCTTTGTATCAATGCTAAATCTTTAGGTAACGGCGGGTGGCCACCAGCGATGAGATGACGCCAATGCATGCGCCTAGTGCCATCATCACCAGGGCGATAAGCCACCAGTAGGATGCTGCCATATCAATCGTGGGCTGGAGAGCAACCCCCCACTTCTTGAGCGAATTGCCCGAGAGGAAGAGCGTAATAATGCCCAAGGTGGTTGCAATCACTGCGGCGATCACTCCGTATACCACTGCCTCCACGAGGAATGGCCCGCGAATAAAGCCCCGGTCGGCGCCAATCAGCTTCATCATCTCGATCTCATCGCGCCGGTTGAAGATGGCCATACGGATGGTATTGAAGATAATCAAGAATGAAATAGCGATAAAGAGCACACTAGCCGCTACTCCAGCCTTTTGCGACATATGCGTCCACTCTGCGATGCGCGTCGTACCGTTGCGCCGCTGGCTCATAAAGGTCGGCGTTTGGGTGGCGCTAATCAAAGGTTTGAGCGCAGAATTAGTATTGACGAAATCTATCAGCTGCGATGTGTCGTTGTTGTCGTGCAGGGTGATGCGAATCGTCGCGGGCAGCAAGTTTGTCGCTTCATTGAGGGCGTGCAGTTTGGCTTCGTCGTCCTTGTTGGCCTTGGCGAATTGCTCCTTGGCTTCCTCGGTACTAATAAAGCGGACTGACTCGACGTTGCTGAGGCGGCGCAAACCCACCAGCACTGGCTGAGCTCGCTCCTCCGAGACATCAGGACGGAGGTAGATTGAGCGATCAATATCCTTGTTGATCGCCTGAGCAGTATCAGCAAGTGAACGCTGGGCGACAAAGGTCGTAAAGACGATCAGCAGTGTAATTGTCATCACAAGCGTCGCAGCAACGGTCAGCCAGGCGTTGCGGCTAAAGTTATTAACGCCATAGCGGCACATCCGGACAAACGTCAGCCACTGGCGACGGCGGCGCTTTTGCTGCATCAAGGCACGGGCGGTATCTTTGCGGCGACTCATTGACGGTAACTCCCTCTGGCTTGGTCGTGCGTGATCTTGCCATGCTCGATGGTGATGACGCGGCGCTTGAGCCGGTTAACGATCTCGACATTGTGAGTGGTCAGGAGCACGGTCGTGCCATATTTATTAATCTTCTCGAGCAAACGGACGATATCCCAGCTGTGCTTAGGATCAAGGTTACCAGTGGGCTCATCAGCGATAAGAATCTTGGGCTGACGCACGACGGCACGGGCAATCGCCACGCGCTGGCGCTCACCACCACTGAGCTGGTGCGGAAATTGCTTCTCTTTACCCCGGAGGCCGACGAGATCGATCACCTTAGGTACTGTGTTCTTGATCTCGCGATTGCTCATACCTGCAATCTCCAACGCAAAGGCAACGTTCTCAAAGACGGTGCGCTGCGGCAATAGCTTAAAATCCTGAAACACCACGCCAATCTTGCGGCGCAGCAGTGGAATATGCTTATCCTTAAGGGTGTCGTAGTCGATACCACCGACCACAATCTTACCCGTTGTGGGCTTCTCTTCGCGAGTAAGGAGCTTGAGTAGCGTGCTCTTGCCCGCCCCGCTCGTGCCAATAATAACGACAAACTCATTGGGCTCGACATGCAAACTTACCCGATCGAGCGCCGGCTTGGCGTCCTTATCATACCGTTTGGTTACTCTGTCTAACAATATCACTATACCAGTATAGCATACGGCTGAGGGATGGAGCGAGAAAGCTGCTACTTCTCCCCCACCCCCATCGCCAAATATGCCTCGATAAAGCCGTCGATGGCGCCGTCGAGGACGGCTTGGGCGTCGTGGGCTTCGTGTTTGGTGCGGGTGTCTTTGACGAGGGTATAGGGGTGGAGCACATAGTTGCGGATCTGTGCACCCCAGCTGGCAGACTCACCGGTGCGGAGGTCAGCAAGGCTGGCGGCCTGCTGCTCGTGCTGGAGCTGAGCCAGGCGCGAGCGCAGGATGGTGAGCGCGGTCTCGCGGTTTTGGATCTGGCTGCGTTCGTTTTGAATCGCAACGACGATACCAGTCGGCAAATGAGTAACGCGCACCGCCGAGTCAGTCGTATTAACGCCCTGTCCGCCCTTGCCACCACTGCGGTAGACGTCGATCCGGAGGTCTTTGTCCTCAAGCTGCACCTGCTCGGGCTCAGCAATCTCGGGCATCACCTCCACGAGGGCAAAGCTCGTCTGGCGCAAATGGTCGGCATTAAACGGGCTGAGCCGCACCAGGCGGTGCACGCCATGCTCGCTGCGCAGCTGGCCATAGGCGTACGCACCATGGAGGCTGTATGTCGCACTCTTGATGCCAGCTTCTTCGCCTGTCGAGCGCTCGAGGAGCTCCGCTTGAAGGCTGTGCTGCTCGGCAAAGCGCAGGTACATCCGCTCGAGCATCGCTGCCCAATCCTGCGCATCAGTGCCACCGGCCCCGGCACTGATCTTGATAATAGCCGGTTGGTCGTCGTGCTCACCACTGTAGAGGAGGTCGCGGTGGCGCGCTTGGTAGTCGTGCTCGAGGGCAGCAAGCTGCTGCTCGAACTCTGGTATCATCGAGTCATCGCCCAGATCCATGAGCTCCACAATGTCGCTCGCCTGAGCCTGTAACACTCGCCATGGCTCTATCTGCCCCCGCAGGGCTGCTGCCTGGCGCGACACCTGCTGAGCGTGGGCTGGATTGGCCCAAATTTGTGAGTCGGCCAGCTGCGCCTCAAGCTGCGTGAGCTGGGTAGCTTTGTCCGTAATTTGCAAACGACGAATCGCATCGAGGATGTCGGCGAGGAGCTGTGCGGCGCGCTTTTTAAGTGGTTGCATACGTCTATTATACCGCACTCTTGGGTTGCTAGCTCTACTATACGGCGCAAAACATTGCTGGCCACAAACCTCACAGCGTATTGCTATGCGTTCACTTGCTCCGTTACCTTTGTTTCAGTAAAGTGCAAAGTCTCGTTGTTATTACACTATCGCAATCAATGAGCAAAACAGAGAAACCACCATCGCACAGATAGTGGCATCTCGTATAAGCAGCATTGTGTCGCCTCGCGGCTTCCCCTACTGCGGTTGGACTGGTGTCGTGGGCTGGGCTGGTGCAGCTGGCGCTTGAGGCGCAAGGAGCTTGGCAGTCATCTCATCAATGTGATCAAGCCGGCGCACGAGGTATGGGTGGTCGCTCAAGGTCTGAGCGAAGCGGTTCATTGGCCGGTTGGCAGTGTAGCGCTGCCACTGGCGAGCAGTCTCGTTCATGCCCTCCGCCACGTCAGGGCCAATGTGCACCTTGACAAGCGCATTCTTGACGAGCTCTGGATCTTCGGTATAGGTAAGCGCCAAGCGGTCAGCCGTATACTCGGTGCGGCGCTGCCAAAAGCCCGCCAGCCAGCCAGACACCGATGAGACAAACGGCAGTGCCAAGAACGGCTGCAGATACAGCATAGCTATGGTGTGCTTGTACTTAATGTGCCCCATCTCGTGAATAACGATTGCCTTAAGTTCATCGGGCGTGAGGTAGCGAATCGAGCCAGAGTGCAGCACAATACAGTATGGATTCATAAAGCCAAAGGCATAGGCATTGATGACCGGATTCTGCGTGACGAAGATCTCTACCCGTGGCAAACCAAGGTCGGCCGCTGTGACGTTGGCCCAGTCGCGCAGCCAGGCATAATCGCTATACTCTACTTGCATAGCATTTCCCAGCATCTTCTGCCGCTCCATCCGGATGAAAAACATTCCAACAAGAAGGATGATACCAAAGAGGATAGCACCACCAAACAAAGCTAGGATCAGCCTCAGCCAGAGTGGAACTTGTTCTGCCTCCACACCAGTACCTTCTACGCTAAAATGCTCAGCCAGCGCCGTAAAAATAAAATACGCCGACGTCATAAAAAAGAAGCCAATAAAGGTAACTGCCAGCACGGTGTTGTCGCTAGACATAGCAGCACGAGCCACAGCGAGCTGCCCCTTGCTATGCTGCGGTGCAGTAGCAGGCTGCGGTGAGTTGGTATATGGTTGCTGATTCATTGGGCTATCGATTCCTTATCTTGTATCAGTTATATAGTTATTTGTATATATTATAGTATATCCTGCTCAATCGCAAAATAGCTTATGCTCCGCCACCCTGCACCGCTGCAATAAATTGCTCACCACGGTCGGCATAGCTACGGTATTGGTCAAAGCTCGCGGCAGCGGGGCTTAGGATGACGACATCACCAGGCTCGGCCTGTTGCTTAGCGGCAGCTACGACCTCTGTCATGGACACGCTACCAAGTGTTATGATAGGTGCAGCAACATCATAGTTTTGCAGCACTGCTGCAATTGCCGAAGCATTTGCCCCCATCGTAATGACAGCACGGACAGACTCACCCTGATCATACACTTCTTGTGCCAGTGGCTCGTAATCACCACCTTTGTCTGCCCCACCAACGATGAGAACTTTGGGCTCTGCAAAGGCACGCAGCGCTGCAATGGCACTGCCCGGTGTGGTAGCAATACTATCGTCATAATACCGTACCTCATCCTGCTCTGCTACGAAGGCTAAGCGATGCGGCAAGCCAGCAAAGCTCGCCAACCCCTCCGCCAGGCGCTGCGGCACAGCCTGTGGGTCGAAGGCGAGCACTGCGCTCAGCGCGGCACAAGCATTCTCAATATTGTGAGCACCCGGCAGTTGCAGGCGATCCGTTGCGCAAAGCCGCCGCTCACCCTGCCAAAAGGCACCATCTTGCACATACACTAGCCCATCGTCTGGCGTGCCATAACGATACGCTGGTGGTGGCGTACCCAGGCTGCCACGCGCAACGTCCGTGTCAAGCGACTCAGCAATCTGCGCGGCATATGGATTGCTCGGATGATAAATACACACATCACCTGGCCGCTGGTGCCGCCGTATGTTAGCCTTGGCATCGACGTATTCGGCAAAATTAACGTGTTTGTCGAGATGGTCGGGCTCAATCATTAGTACTACTGCAATCTGTGGTGAACGCTCGGCATCCCATAGCTGGAAGCTACTCAGCTCATACACGACCACATCATCTGGGCTAATCTGCCCCAGCTGAGCCAGAGCTGGCCGGCCAATATTACCCACCATATGGACGGTGCGACCAAGGGCTTGCAGCATAGCAGCGATGAGGCTCACCGTTGTGCCCTTACCCTTCGTGCCCGTCACACCAATGATCGGCGCGGGGCAGCGTGCGAAGAACTCATTCGTGGCCGACCACACCGTCCCATCCGTCTCGATCCGCCACGGTGCCAATCCAGGGGTGCGCATGACGATATCGGCATCGCCCAGCTGAGCAAAGGCATCTGGGCCCGTCAATACATCCACCACCCCAGGCGGCACATCAGCAATGCGTCGCTCATCGGCTATCACAATCTCCGCCGCAGGCCACACCTGCCGCGCATAATCATACGTCGCACGACCCTCAACGTCGTACCCAGCAATCGCAACTTTCATACCGCCATTATAGCATACACAGCACCCAAAACACAGAATATACAGAGGTCAGAGAGTGTATTATACTGCCCTTGTTCTTGGCGCGCTCTCATCATCTCCTCATTATGATCGCTATCTCTCGTAGCGGTGTTATTGCTTTTTCGCTTGTTTCTTGCATACTACGCACAATGGTACATCACTATATGCAGCACACCGCAACAGCTCTTCCTCCGTCAATTTGCGCTCACTGCAACTATTGCTATAATATATAGTCTATAGTTAATTTGAGTATCAACAACGAAGATAAAGGACACAAGCAATGGACACTCAGCCCACTCCTAGCCATAACCAACCAGCTATGACCTCGCCAACGAACACCATGAATATGAACACATCACAGCCTAGCAAGACACCGCAGCCACCTCAGTTTGCGGGTAATAAACTGCTGGCAAATAAGAAACTGCTGTATGGGCTGATTGCTGGCGCGGTGGGCATTGTGCTAGTTATCATCATTATCATCGTAGTGGCCATTCAGTCGGCACCACCAAGCCGCAAAGACTTGCAAGACGCCCAGGCGCTCATTCGCAGCCATAGCCGCACCGAGGATCGCCTACTGCAGCCACTCTCTCGTGGCGAGACGATCGATACCAAGGCATTTGCAGACAACCGCAAAGAACTCATAAGCAAGCTTGGTAGCTCGCGCGCCGTGCACGACGAAGATATCAAACGTGCGTACGAGCAGTACAAGCACGAGACGGACGAAGCCGTCACTGCACTAGGCAAGCTGCCTAGCTACTACTCCAGCGTCGCCACCTTTATCAAAGAGTGCGCTGACACTCGCGTGCTCAACCGCCAGATTCTCAACTTTGACTTCCGCAAGGGCGGCGGCGCAGCGCTTACGAGCGCTCCTGCACTGACCGATAGCGAGATCGAGAAGGAAGGAAGCAAGACCTACGGCTCGTGCATCGAGCAAGCCAAAAAAATGCAAAACATCAGCGAAAATGACAATGCACGCAAGCTTGGCACCGAATACGTTACGTATTACCAAAAGGTCAAAGACCACCGTCTCAAAGCCGCTCAATACTACCGCACTCACAGCGACCTAACCAGCCGCAGCAAGTACAGCGGGCAAAACACTGCGCCCAAAATGCCCGACAACAGAGATAGCAAAGCCGAGACATACGTCATCGACGACGGTGTCCTCCACAAGAAGGACAGCGGCCTCACCGAGATGAACAAACTACTCAACTCGAAGATGGCGGTATACCGCGCAGCGTAAGAGCACACGTGCAAGACCAACACATATAGCCGACCTTTGCAGTCGGCTATATAGTAGGCAGAGGGAAATAGACTAAGCAACCAGTACGGTGCAGTCTTGTGCCCTGTATGCCGATACGCTGAAATACTTCGTCAAAATTATCAGGGAGAAAGCAATCGGGCATGTCTTCAGGATTGTAGCCGTACTTCTGGATATCCGACCGCGCTTGTTCACCCACAAATTCTTCTTACGTTAGAATGTAGAAGATAGGTTACATCTATACCTAATCACTCATAGCGGTGTACCACTACAACTCAAGAATCAAGTGCACTAAGCCGCTACTTGGACGACCTAAGGTCGCCCTCTTGGAAATCATCAACCTTATCGAATAGTGCCATCAAACTTTCGCGTGTAGGCATGCCCATGACATCCTCCATCCATTGCCATTCTTTGTCAGAAGGTGCATACGGGCCTGCGGTGAGCTCATTCATGGCTGTCAATAAGTCGGAGCATTCCCGTTTTGTGAGGACAATCGTGACAAGGTCGTTATAACCTTTTTCTTCGTCTCCTGGGCGGTAACTTTTACTGTTGGTTGGATTGACGTCACTCATATATACTCTCCTATGTTATTACTTCAATGATACAACACAGCCCGATAAATGCAAGTGCTTCTCTGCCTGCCTTCGTGTCTTATACCTCCACTAAAGATAGTAAAAATACTTTGATCAAATTTATTAGCCTATCGGCGAAGCATCGCTGCCAAAAACTTCGACTATCACGGTGTAAAAACAAGCAAATATACTAAGCAGAGGTGCTTCTACCTCTGTATAAACAGCCCTTCCAGCTGCTCACCCAGCCGCACAATGTCGCTACGCTCACCGCTACTTACACCAGCGAGTGCCCAGGTGTTGGCGGCAATGAATTCACGTGCTACGGCGTTCATTTGCTCGAGAGTGGTAGCTTTGATCTCTTGTGGCACCTTGGCATAGTCCTTCACATACCCATCCCAGAAGAAGCGGCCGGTATAGAACCCGCTAATCTGCGCCACCGTCTGTGCCCCCATTTGGTAGCGCCCCAGGCCATAGGATTTGGCTGCCTCCAGCTCGGCCTCGGTAATCTCACCGCGTAGCACCGCCTGGAGTTCACTGACAATCAGGCGAAAGAGCCGCTCTGCCTTGTCGCATTCTACCTCGCCACCAAAGTCCCAGCTGCTCTCATATTTGCCCACCGAGCCATCGCTAAACATCCCATAGGCCATGCCCTGCTTGCGCGCCTTGCCAAAGATGCGCGAGTGCATGGTGCCGGTGAGGATGTGGTTGAGGCAATCGAGCGCGGCGTCTTCCTTATCGCTGAGCTCGCGCGGGATCTCCATCGACCAGCCAAAGGTGAGGTTGCTGGCTTCTTTGCGGCGGATGAGGGTGGGCTTACCACTGCGAAGTTCGTCGTGCGGCACCGCAAAGCGCTCACCACGCGGCAGCTGCCAGCTCTCCAGCATGCGCTTAATCTGCGTCTTGCGCCCCGCCATTTTGCCAGCAATAACAAAGCGAAGGTTGTCGCTGGTGTGGGTACGCCGGTAGTGCTCCTGAATATCGCTCAACTGCACGTGGGCGATGGTGCGCACGCGCTGGTGGAAGGTATAGATGTCATTTCCCAGTAGCTGCTGGATCTTGGGCCACAGCACTCGATTATGGTTGTTGAGGTAGCCGACAAGCTCGCTGCGCACATTACCCTTCTCGGCTTCGAGCTCCGTCTGGTTGAACTTTGGCTGGGTGATAGCCACCTGCTGCAACTGCAAAATACGCTCCCACTCAAAATCCGCACAGTCCGCCACATACACCATAGACAAATCACTCGTCCAGGCATTGTGGTAGGCACCGTTTTTAATAAACTCTGCCTCGTACTCATGCTCGCTCGCAAACTGAGCATTAGCACCAAAGGCCATATGCTCCATAATGTGCGCCGTCTCGTAGATGTCCTTGCTCGCAACATAGCGGTTGCCCGCCCGAAATTGGAACTGGAAGCTCATCACGGTTGCGCCAGGCACGTCGATGAGAAGGCCACGAGCACCATTGTTTAGCCTGACCTCTGTTACTGTGTGCTGCATCTAGCGGTTCTTTTTGCGATTCTGCCGCTGGGCTTTCTTTTTCTTGCGGGCGGCGTTACGTTTGCGGTTGACGTCGGCAGTAGTTGGTGCCGCTTTTGTTTTGGTAAAGTCCTGATCGCGATTCGCTTCCCCGCTCGTGATCTCATTCACGCCACGTTCCACCGAGGTTTCAGCCAGGCGGGTAAGCTCGGTATCGTGCTCGTTGTCGGTTGCCTCGCGAGTAATGGCGTCGGTCTTGCGCACTTGGTAGATTGCATGGAGGACCTCCGCCCGGAGATTAGCCTGCAGGCTGTCGAACAGCTTTTGCGACTCAGCGCGGTACTCCACCAGCGGGTCACGCTGGCCCACGCTGCGCCAGTGAATCCCCTCACGTAGGTGCTGCATGTTCTCTAGGTGCTGCATCCACAGTGTGTCGAGCACCTGCAAGTACACCTCGCGCTCGATGCCGCGCAGTAGCTCGCTACCCAGCTCGTCTTCTTTATCCTGGTACAATTTTTTCGCCGCATCGAGTGCCATCTTGGTCCGGACGCGGTCGCGCTTTTCGGCACCGATCTTCTTAATCTCGTCTTTATCCAGTGGGAATATTGCGCCAAACTCCTCAGCAAACTTGGGGTTTTGCTTGGCTGGTACCTCTGTGAGACTCTCGACTGCAGTGCGCAATAGGCGCTGGATTTCTGGCTTGATGTTGTCGCCATCGAGGATCTTGCGCCGCACGGTGTAGACCACTTTGCGGTGGCGGTTGATGACGTTGTCGTACTGAACAACATTTTTGCGCGCATCGAAGTTAAAGCCTTCGACCCGCTTTTGCGCCGCCTCAAGCGTCTTACTGACTGCTTTGTTTTGAATAGCCATGTCTTCTTCTACCCCAAGGCGCTCCATCAGGCCAGCAATACGCTCACCCTGGAAGATCCGCATCAGGTCGTCTTCGGTCGAGACGTAGAATTGGGTGTCACCCGGGTCGCCCTGGCGGCCACCACGGCCCCGTAGCTGGTTGTCGATCCGGCGTGACTCATGCCGCTCACTGCCGATCACCACCAAGCCACCAAGCTCCTTCACCCCTGGCCCAAGCTTGATGTCTGTACCACGCCCCGCGATGTTCGTCGCCAGCGTCACGGCACCCTTCTCACCAGCGTGCGCCACAATCTCGGCCTCGCGCTCATTGTTCTTAGCATTGAGGATCTCATATGCAATGCCCGCTTTGTCGAGCCACTGGGCGATCAGCTCATTCTTGGCAATCGAGCCCGACCCCACCAGCACCGGCCGGCCTTGCTCGTGGTACTTCTTGATGGCAGCTGCCACGGCTTTAAGCTTGGCCTTTTCGGTTTTGTAAATAAGGTCTTGGTGGTCTTTGCGGGTAATTGGCTTGTTGGGCGGCACTACCACCACATCTAGGCTATAGATCTGCTGAAACTCCTCTGCCTCAGTAAAGGCCGTACCGGTCATACCACTGAGCTTCTTATACAGGCGGAAGAAATTCTGGAAGGAGATTGTCGCCAGCGTCATACTCTCTTGCTGAACGGGCACGCCTTCTTTGGCTTCGATCGCCTGGTGGAGGCCTTCGTTGTAGCGGTTGCCGATCTTGAGGCGGCCAGTGTGCTCATCGACAATGATCACCTCGCCATCATTGGTCACCACATAGTTTTTGTCACGATGGAAGAGTGTCTGTGCGCGCAGAGCTTGGTTGATGTGGTAAACGCTGCGGACATACTCGGGGGTGTACAAATTTTTTATACCAAGGAGTTTTTGCACTTTGTCGATGCCACTATCCGTTAGTGCCACACTGGTGTGTTTTTCATCGAGGCGGTAGTCCTCCGGCACAAGCTTGGCAGCAATCTTGGCAAATTGGTAGTAGCTATCAGGGTTCTCGGCCGCGGGCGCACTAATGATGAGTGGGGTGCGTGCTTCATCAATCAAGATGGAGTCCACCTCGTCTACAATGGCAAAGTTGAGCTCGCGCTGGCGCACCAGGCCAATCTCATTGACCATATTGTCGCGCAGGTAGTCGAAGCCAAACTCATTGTTTGTCCCATAGGTAATGTCTGCCTCATAGGCCTCGCGCCGTGTACAGGGGCGGAGCTTTTGCATGCGTGGGTCAGTATGGTTCTCGTTGGTATACGTACCATCGTAGAGGAAGGATGCTTCGTTGATAATCACACCAGTGCTAATGCCCAGAGCGCTGTAGATCTGCCCCATCCAGCCAGCGTCACGCTGCGCCAAGTAGTCATTGACGGTCACGATATGCACGCCCTTGCCCTCGAGCGCATTAAGGTATGCTGCCAGAGTAGACATCAGGGTCTTACCTTCACCAGTCTTGAGCTCAGCCACGTTACCTTCGTGTAGCACCATCGAGCCAATCAGCTGCACATCATAGTGCCGCTCACCAATCACTCGGTCGGCCATCTCGCGCACCACCGCAAAGGCATCAGGCAGGATGGTATCGAGCGTCGTGCCCTTCTTGTGCAAGCGCTGCTTGAGGACCTCTGTTTGCTTGGCCAGCTCTTCGTCCGAGAGTGCTTTATATTTGGGCCCAAGTTTGTTGATCTCGTCTACCTTCTTCTGTAGACGCTTCAAGATCCGCTTTTGCGGATCGCCAAAAATCTTCGTCAGTGCTTTTTGCTGTGTTGTTGCCATGGTGTCAAACTTCCCTCGCTTTCCTCTCTAAGCGGCCATTCAATTCAAAAAACTCCCCTCATTATACCGGGTTTGCGGCTATTTGGGAAGGGTGGCCTACACAAAGTATGAGCAAGAGGCCGATACCCGACTGATACCGGCCTCTTGGCTCGCGCGCCTTACCTATCGCCTACTCCGCAGGGTGGTCCTGCTCGCGCTCGAAGCTGCGCTTGAAGCGAGCGAGGAGGCCACGGCGACCGAGGTGCGGCAGCTGGTTCTGCTTATATTTGCGCAACTGACCAGCCAGTTTACGCTCGACGATGTCGGTGGCAGCCAGGACGTTGAGTGTGGAGTCTTTGGCCTTGATGGTTTGGTCTGGCACGGTAATGACCACCTCTACCTCATATTTATTGCCATGCTCGCCATTGATCTCCTCGATGCGCACCATAGCACTGACGGTCTTGCGAGCGTGGCGCGACACCATGCGGTCGAGTGCACCGATCTTCTTGCGGATATATTTTTTGGTTGGCTCGTCTGGCGAGTATTTGCCAATACCGGTAATGTCGATGTTTGCGATCATGCTGACCCCTTTCGTGTTAGCAACTTGTGCTTATAGTATAGCATGGTTGAGGAGAAAACAGGGGTTGTTATGAGTGGATTATCAGCGCAGAGAGAGACGTTCGGCTAGCAATCCCATCCGTTCGGCCATCTTTTCGCGCAGTTCTTTAATCTGGTCGAGCAAAGCCTTCGTCTCGTTCTTGGGCGGTGTCTCTACGCGGCAGTGCGCCCCTTCTATAAGTTTTCTGACATCATGCAATTCTCGTGCATCAGCCTCTGCGCGCTCTAGGTCTTGCTTACCGTCTTTATCTACCGGCTGGAAAAATGTGTACGGCTCACTATCGATCTGACCTGTCTGGCTGCCATGGATACGCTCAATTTGCCACTGGCCATCATGGCCATCCTTCGGGCGACCGACCTTCGAGCGATACACCACCCAATCATTACTATCAGGTGTCATAATGGTGACAGATGGGTCCAAAACGACCGACATTTCATCAAGCACAACGCCAGACACCTCTATATACTTACCATTGCGGCCTGTCAAAAATATAGTACGCTCAGTGGCATCACCTTCACCTTCTTTGCTGATCTCTGGGTTGGTTTGGATACGACGCTCATGCAATGCACCTGGCCTATGTTTGGCATACTCAAAAGGTTCATCGGTGAGTACACGGCCCATTCTAGCCTGTAGCTCATATGCAATCCCCGACAGGTCTTGTCGTTCTCCGCTTCTTGGGTCTCTTGCTGGCTGATGTTCGTTCATTCTTGCTCCTTTATTACACAATTCTCGTCCTATAGTGCAGTATATTATGGATAATGTCAAATGGCTGTGGGCTAAGCTATGACGCCGGGCCATTTTACTTTTGTTGATTTTGGTAGCGTAGCAATGTCTGGTACTTCGCCTCTATCTCAACGGTGTGTGCTGCAAGGCTATTGAGCGCTTCTATCAGGCGGCCAACCCGTCGCAAGCTATCCACCAGGACAAAGCTGCGCATGGCTACAGCTGGTGGCTTATCCTGTCGTTCGTTAGGACAAACTGGGGCAAGATGTGCCACATATGGCTGCATTGTCTGGCGATCGACCATGCGGCGATACGCGCTCGTTTGGCCCGTTAGCCGATACACGTCAACTGCTTGGCCACCCACACAGCGGTCGGTTGTGCGGTCAACATAGCCAGAAACGATGAGTGTTGTGTCGCGGAGCGGGTAATCCTCCCTCGCATGTGTACCAATATATTGGGCGGCTCGGTACTCTACTGCAGGCCTATTATGCTTCCGCGCAGGAAGGACATGAGTCTCTGCCGCCTCCCACCGCACAGCCCGAGCAAATGCTGCACCGGTGATGTGCCGTACCACCGCTTGGCCAAACCACGCTGCCGCGTACCGCATGGAAGAGGCAAAACGCTCATCGTGTGGGCCGTTTGTTTCGGACGCCACTGGCTCCCCTACTTGCGGTGCGCTGCGCCAATTGCTTCGCTAATGGAGACGTAGTCGTCCCGGTCGAGCAGCTCTACCAAGCCTTCGTTGATATCGCCTACCACCTGTGGCCCTTCAAACATCAGTGCCGTCACCAGCGCGACGAGGCTCGCACCAGCCCGAATTTTCTCGTATGCATCCTCCGCCGTAAAGACGCCGCCCACACCAATGATAACAAAGCGGTCACCATACAGCGCATACGTCTTGTGGATAAGCCGCGTGGTAATAGCCTGTGCTGGCCGACCACTCAGGCTACCGGGGGTGTCGTCTGGCAAAACACTTGGGTCGGTGAGCTTGCTGCGATCTTTGACGAGGTTGCCGATCGTCAGGCCTGCCACATTATGCTTGTCGATGATGGAGAGGAGCTTGGCAAACTGTGTCCATGTCTTATCCGTTGGCATTTTGATAAAGACGGGGCGCGAGAGCTCTAGCTCATCCACCGCAGTGAGAAGTTTCTTGAGGCGAGCGGGCGTGGTGAAGGGCTCGCCGCCATAAGCATTAGGGCAGGAGATATTGATCTCGTACAGTGGTGCACAACCAGCTTCTTCAAGCTGGCGAAGGCTGTCGCAGTAGTCGGCAATTGCTTGCTTGGGGCGGACTTGCTTGGGGCTGTTGGTCTTGGCTACGGATACGCTGAGCGGAAAGTCGCGCCAGACCCGTGGTGAGTAGCTGCGGATCTGCTCGATTGCCTTGGCCACGCCGCGATTGGCCAACCCAACATTAACGACGATCGACTGCTCACTAGCCAAGCGCCGAAACCACGGCTTGGGGTTGCCCTCACAAGGTGCAGCCGTTACCGAGCCACCAATCTCAAAACCGCAACCAATTTTCTTCGCCACAGGAGGCAAGTCAAAATCTTTATCCAGCCCAGCAGACAGACCGATGGGATTAACAAAGTTGAGGCCAAGAATAGTCTGCTCGAGGCGAGGATTCTTGTAGCGCCAACCACTAAGGAGCTGCTCACCCCGGATGGCATGCAGTGCCCGCGCTGTCCAGAGCATCGACTGGTGTGCTGCATCGGGCTGCCGCCGAAAAAGAAGCGGCTTGGCAACTTTGGCATAGCCTTTCCGACTCATTTTTCTAATTGTGCGCCCCATCTAGAGTACCTCCCTGTTGTTCAGATATGGCTGCAGCACCGTTGGCACACGGAGCTGGCCATCTGTTGTTTGATAATTCTCGATAATTGCTACCAGTGCGCGAGCCAAGCTCACTGCTGTGCCATTGAGGGTGTGTACCACCTGGAGCGAGCCATCGGCCCGGCGGACACGGATGCCGAGGTTGCGCGCTTGGAAGTCAGTGCAGTTGCTGCAGCTAGTGAGCTCGCGGTAGGCGCCATCAACAGGCGACCAATACTCGATGTCGTACTTCTTGGCGGCTGGTGCACCGAGGTCTCCCGCCGCGATGTTCACCACGTGGTACGGTACGCCCAGGTTCTGCCAAATCTCCTCCTCCAGTGCGAGGATCTTCTCGTGCATCTGGGCCGACTGCTCGGGCAGGCAATAGATATACATCTCTAATTTGTTGAATTGATGCACCCGGAAGAGCCCGCGGCTAAACTTCCCGGCAGCGCCAGCCTCCTTGCGGTAGCAGGGGCTGTAGCCTGCGTAGAGCAGTGGTAGGTCTTTCTCATGCAAGATCTCATCGGCATGGAAGCCCGTCAGTGGGGCCTCGGCTGTGCCAATAAGCATCGTGTCTTCGCCCTCGATAAAGTACTCGTTGCTCTCCTTGTCGCTCTTGGGCGCAAATCCCGAACCACGCGCCACGCGGCCACTCACCATGTGCGGCACCGTCATGGGGCGGAAGCCTTTGCTTACGAGGAAGTTAAGAGCGTATTGGTAGATGGCGTTCTCGAGCAGCATGAGGTCGCCCAGCACATAATAAAACTTCGTGCCAGCCACCTTGGCGCCCCGCTCGAAGTCGAGCCAGCCCCGGCTTGTGGCGAAGTCGAGGTGATCTTGCGCCGATGAGCGCCGCTCACCCCACTGCTTAACCTCCACACTGTCTGCCTCGCCGCCCAGCGGCACGTCTGGCAGGGTGATATTTGGCACTGCTTCTAACTGAGTAAAAAAGTTGTTCTCTATGGTGCGCAGCTCTTCCTCCAGCGTGGCGAGCTCGGCTTTGAGTGCCTTGCCTTTGGCGATGAGCTCTTGGCTGGGTTTGCCGCCCTTCATCTGAGCGGCTGTCTCGTTGCGTGTGGTACGCACAGCATCCACCCGCTGCTGGAGCTCCCGGCGCTGATCGTCGCACGCGAGAAGCGCAGCGATGGACACCTCATAGCCCTTATGGCGCGCCGCTGCCTGCACCTCGTCGGCATGCGCGCGAATATAACGAATATCTAACATAACTATATTATATCAGATATCACACCAAGCGTAATGGCAATTTGTTCGATAAAACTTTCGGGCGCAGCACCCGCCCAGTCGGGGTATCATTGGGCACCATTCCCTGCCAGCTCGCCTCCTATTTTTTGACCTCACCCCCCTGCTCGCAAGCGTACTATCGGCCGGTATCCCTGGCTATTTACAAGCACAGAACCAGCTATGATAGCTGGTTCTGTAGAGATTGGTAGTGGGCTACCTAGCTTAGTCTGATATCTTGACGATGCTGAGGCTTGCATCGGTGATGTTTGCGTCTTGGCCAGCCGAGTAGACGACGAGCTTGAGCGGTGTCCCGGCCGTTACTCGCATCAGGCGAGTGTATGGCATGGTAAAGCGGTATCCCTGTTGGTTGTTGCTCCACACGCCCTCTGGAGTGTCGCGGGCTGTGTCGTTGACAGCCTGGTACACACCGCGGGGTGACGATGTATCGTTCAGGCGAATCCGCGATTGGATCAAGTACACACCATCACTTGGTACAATGTACGATTTGCTCCCGGCATCCCACGACCCACCACCGTTGTTTGTTACGACGGTCTTGAGCGGCACTGGCGCAAAGGTATCCTTGGCAATCGTTGCAGCTGTAACGCCGCCATTGCCATTGCCAAGTGTTGCCGTAAAGATGGTCATCTGGGGGAGGCTCCGCCATTCCATGTCGCAGTTTGCTGCCGACTTCTTCGACAATATTTGGCCAACCGTGCCACCCGCCGGCACCGTGCTACCTGCAAAGGTAAGACCGAGCTGAGAGGTGCCATTGCCCGTAACGGTCATATTGGGCGAGCATGGCTGAGTGCTATTAGTCACATTAATCGTTGCGTTGGTGCCATCCTGACCTTTGGGTCCAGTAGCACCTTGCTGCCCCTGGATACCCTGTTGGCCTTGTGGGCCGGGCTGACCAGCATCGCCCTTTTCGCCCTTGAGGTCAGTATAAGCAATGAGGTTTTGCCAGGCTGTTTCGCCAGTGTAGCGCCACTGGATGTAGAGTGTGCCCTTTTGGAGCTCGATGGTTCGGCCATCGGCACCAGCTGGGCCGGTTTGGCCCTGCGGACCTTGCGGGCCGGGCTGGCCTGGTTGCCCTTGTGGGCCAGTGTCTCCTTGGTCACCCTTCGGGCCGGGCACACCTCTTTCTCCTTGTGCGCCAGGTGTACCAGGTGCACCCTGCTCACCCTTAGCGCCAGTGTCACCCTTCGGGCCAGCATCGCCCTTCTCGCCCTTCTCACCTTTTTCACCATTTTTGCCGTCTTTACCATCTTTGCCGGGCTCGCCTTTGTCACCTTTTTCGCCCTTGTCACCCTTAGCGGCCGATGCACCATCTTTGCCGTTGACTCCGTTTGCTCCGTCCTTACCGTTGGCGCCATTAGCGCCGTTTGCGCCATTCTTGCCAGCTGCACCACGAACACCATCACGGCCACGAGCACCGTCTACGCCGTCGCGGCCATTGGCGCCGTCTACACCACGAGCACCGCTCGCGCCGGCCTCACCGCGCGCACCTTGCTCGCCTTTTGCCCCACGCAAGTCCTCGACCGAGGCAATATCGTGCCACGCGCCATTCATAAATTGCCACTGGATCTTCCCATCATGCTGGCGCAAACTCACTTGGTCTGGCCGCACACCCTTGAAGCTACTATTGTAGCTGTAGCTCCATGGCCACCACCACCAAAGTAATATAATGATGATTAATAATATCCCAAACAAGCCAAATACAAGCGAACGACTTGCAAATTTTTTGCGGTGTTCATTCATAGCTATACCCCTATTTATACCCTTTTGTCTGATTATAGCACAAGCGTTATAAAATTAAAGAGCGCAAGCCACTCTGCCCTCAATTCTCAGCTATTTTAGGGTCGATTCTCTTGCTCTATCTCTGTTAGGTTTATGCTAGCACCTCTCTGAGCTAGCCAAAAGCCCGCTTTGCCTACCACAGCAAAGCGGGCTTGAGACTCTTCGTATCTATGCAGATTACTCTGTGCGCAGCGCTTCGATTGGGTCAAGCTTCGCAGCCTTGCGGCTTGGCAGCCAGCCAGCAATGATCGCTACCAGCATCAGGCCAGCCACTACCGCAGCAGCATGCTCTGGCACAAAGACGAGAAGTTTATGATCACCAAAGTGGAGCTTCTCCGAGATAACTGGGTTGAGCGCCACACCAGCGCCCCACGCGCCTAGCACACCCAGCGCACCGCCCAGCAGGCCCACCCAGGCCGCCTCGTAGCGGAACAAGCGGCCAATATCGCGCCGGCTCGCCCCCAGCGCCTTCATCAGGCCAATCTGCTGTGTCCGCTCCAGCACTGAAATATACTGCGTGTTGACGATGCCAAAAATACTCACTATTAGCGCCAGCGCACCAAAGCACAGCACAATCGCCTGCAAGATATCAACAAAGCGAAAGAGTGTCTGCTGCAGATCTTTGGCAGTAGCTACAGCGTAACCATCCTGCTCAAGAGATTTCTTGGCGGCTTCGGCATCCTGCTTGGCAACTGCAGTGGCAGACATGTACTTTTGGTATTGGCTCGTGCCCTTGGTACTGTAGTCGCTCAGCTCGCGGGCTACTTTGGCATTAATACCTATGCCGCGCATGGCTTGGGTTTGGTCGGCCGATTTGCGCGTCACAGCCGCAATGGTAAAGGTCTTGTGCAATTCCTTGCCATTGATCAGCTCATTCACCCCAGCCTGCCCCTTCTCAGCAAAGACCTGGCCAAGCGTTGCTTCATCAATCTTCTGCGGCATTTGCACCACTGTGACAGTTAGCTGCTTGCCCACCATCTGGGCAGGTGATTGCCCGAGCGTCTCGGCATAGCTCTCAGGTATAACGGCTTCGCCAGCCGTGAGCTCAGTGCCTTTGCCCAGCTGTTTGCCAGCCACGACTTCGGCCGCGAGAGCACCATCAAAGACGCTCACGTCACTACTGTATTTCTTGTCTTTCTTGGCTGCAAAGCTCACATATTTGGGCTGGACCTGGTAGACTGGCCTCACCTTCTCGAGGTCGGTGCGGGCCGCCAGCTTGTCGATGTCTTTTTGGGTCAGGGCTTTATAATCATTGCCATAGCGGTTGATACTATCAGGATTATACTCACGCAGGTCAGCCTGCTGGCCCGATTGTACCCCAATGAGTCGCTTATCTTTAACGACAAACACCGCCTTGGCATCAATATTGCTGCTAATCAGCCGGTCAATATACTGGCGTGCACCCTCGCCCGCCATCAAGCTCGCCATAATGGCAAAGCCGCCCACCGCGATAGCGATACTGGTAAGCAAGGTACGCATCTTGGCTCGGCGCAGGTTGCGGCCAGCGCGGCGAATGATATCAGTCGTCTTCATGGTTAGTCTGCCCTCCTTGGTGTTGGCTTGGTGGTTGTAGATTTGGCTTTTGCAGTAGCACTTGTGGCTTTTTTCGCCGTTTTCTTAGGCTGCGTGGTAGGTGCTGTGGCTTTGGTTTTGCGACGAGCTGGCGCTTTTTTAGCCTTGGGAGAAGCTGTAGTCTTATCCGTAGCGCTGTCGTGATCAATCACCCCATCTTTGATACGAATAATACGCTGGCAGCGCTGCGCTAGATCCTCGTCGTGTGTGACGATGATGAGCGTCGCACCATGCTCCTTAGCATAATTAAAGAGCAGGTCTTCCACCACTGCAGAAGTTGCTGAGTCGAGATTGCCCGTCGGCTCGTCGGCAAAGAGAATCTGTGGCTCGGCAGCAATTGCTCGAGCGATCGCCAAGCGCTGCTTTTGCCCACCACTAAGGTCTTTAGCCCGCGCTTTGATCTTGTCCTCCAAGCCAACTGCCTCGAGCGCCGCTACGATACGCCGCTTGCGCTGACTGCGCGGCACACCTGCGGTCTCGAGCGACAGACTCACATTGTCATAGCAGCTCTCTCCACCCTCCACAAAGAAACTCTGGAAGATAAAGCCCATCGTCCGCGCTCGAAAGCGGTCGGTCGCCTTACGCTTGAGCCGCAAGATATCCTCACCGTTGATGATCACCTCACCCTGCTGCGGCTTATCCAGGCCAGAGATGGCATGCATCAGTGTAGACTTGCCCGAGCCCGACTTGCCCAACACTGCCACGCTCGATCCCTCCTCAATTGCAAGGCTCACATCCTTGAGGGCGGTGAAGGTGTTTTTCTTCTTGCCATAGACTTTTGTAATGTTTTTTATTTCGATCATTGCGCCTCCATAAGCTGCTAATGTTAATAGTAATTATACCGCAATCACCCAGCGAGAGCAAACTAGGTGGGCAACGATCGTGGAGCTTTTTCTCACGCTCGAGAAGCAAAGTTCTAGCAAGGCCGAGTCGAAAAAATCTTGCACATGAACTGCCACTCCCCACTACTTTATCCGGGTGAGGCAAGTCTGAAAACAAGCTACGGAGAAATTACACTGGTGCTAACACGCCTACCGCGAGTAGGATGATGAGCAGCGTGCCAAGCGCCAAGCGATAGCCGACAAACTTATCAAATGAATTACTCGAAACAAAGCGCAGTAACCACGAGATTGCCACATATCCCACCACAAAGGATATAATGATCCCCAGTATCATCTGTGGCCAACCAATCAAGCGGCCAATCTGGTGTGATTGTGTGATGGCTTCCAACCCACCTGCTGCCATCAATGCCGGAATCCCCAGGAAGAAGCTCATCCGTGTGGCAGTCGTGCGGTCGATATCGCGGAACAACCCCGAGGCAATTGTCGCCCCCGAACGCGACACTCCCGGGATAAGTGACAAGCACTGCATCAGGCCCATTGCCATAGCATCGCGCCAGGTGAGGTTACGCTCATGGCGTGTCTCACGTCCCCGGCGGTCGGCCAAAAACAGTACAATACTCCAAATCATCAGCCCAGCCGCGACAAACCACAGGCCGCGCAGCACCGTCTCGATCGTATCCTTCAGGAGTAGCCCCACCACTGCAATTGGCAGCGAGCCAATGATGACGTACCACCCCATCCGATAGTGGAACGTCCGCGCCCGCGGATTTACCACGCCAGCACACCACGCCGAGGCAATGCGCCAAATGTCCTGCCAGAAATAAACAATCGCCGCAGCAATCGCCCCAATCTGCACCACCGCTGTAAAGGCGACAAGCCCGGGGTCGCTCACCGAGTAGCCTAGTAACTTCTCTGCCAGCATCAAGTGGCCCGTACTCGAGATGGGCAAAAACTCAGTAATCCCCTCGACAATGCCAAGAATAATAATATGAAGCCAATCCATAATGTGTTTTCCTTATGTCTTGTACCAAGTATACCAAGTTCGCCACAAAGCACCAAGCCGGAAATAAAAAATAGTGATCACGCCAGTTTGTATCTAAAAGCCACGCACGATTGTTGACAGTGAGATTTTGGGACTCGAGCTGGCAAAATTTGACACGTCATTCATATATTGATATATATATTAACTTTTGCTCGAAGTTTGGTTACAAGGGCAAGAGTTGCCCTTTGCTTCGAGCTCACTTCTTGAAAGGAGGTGAGAAAGATGAAACCAGAGATGTGGTGTATAGTCATCATACTTAGTATGATGCCGTCTACGCTAATCCTTTTGCTTATCGCCAGCGTTTTTGAGAAGCAAGAGTGGTACAAGGCACTCAAGTGTTATGCATTTTTGAGCCTTGTCATAGATATCATCTCAGTCATCATCCTGCGGCGCTGCAGACCTATCGATATACTACAGCCGATAGATTTAGCTATCGTGGCAGTAGCCTATGCGTGTAGCGTCTGCACCATCTTCTCCTTTGTGTCTTTGTGGCGCATCAGAAGGTGGCGCAAGAAGCGTCACAGTCAGGGCGAATAGCCCACCGAACATAGCTCACTGTAATTCGTGCTTCAATCTGATCGTAGTGCTATTTATTGCACTCTCGGGTTGAGACATATCCGGGTTTAGTTTGAGCATGGTTGGTGGGCTATGTTTGTGGCCGATCTATTTTCGTTCTTACACTCAGAAGCGACCACTATGAGAGAGTGGCCGCTTGTTTGTTGTTGCAAAAGAAAGGTTGAGATATACCTGCGCGCTGGGGCGAGTGGGTTCTACCACCCGCCACCACCACCGCCGCCGCCTCCGCCACCGGAGAAGCCACCACCAGTCGAGCCGCCACTAGACGACGAGAAGTCGCTTGACCCCACAGAGGTAGAACTCGACAAGCTACTCATACTCGAGACAAACATTGCTGCATTGAAGGCGCCGTGGCCAGCGTACCAATCGGGCTGAGTGCCTACTTCCTCATAATACTGCCCCAGCTGCTGGCTCCACTGCTTCTCTTGGCCAAAAAGCACAGCATAGGGCAAGACCCGCTCGTAGAGTTTGACGAGCTGAGCGTGGTCGCCAATATCCACCTTCTCGGCAGTCTCGGGGCTCTGCAACAGGCGCAGGCGGTCGGCCTCGGCGTAGCGGATGTACATCTTGAGCCCCAGCAGGTAGCGGCGCAGCGCCAGCCCTTTATCCGACAGCGGCTTAGCAAAGCCCAGCTTGCCAATGATAATCACAATAAAGACCCCTGGGAAGAAGAGGAATTGCAGCCCGCTGAGGAATGGCACAAACATCGTGGCTGCACACAGCACCAGCACTAGCGTGCCCAACACACTCGCAAGGATACGGAAGCCCCGTGTGCCCTTCCGGCTTGTGTCGCGCAGCTTGTAGGTGTGGTCGATGAGCTCATCGAGCTTCTTGGCGTTATCGCTCAGGCGGAAGGCGTAGGAGGTATTGTTGCGCAGCGTCTTGAGGTTGATGCGCTCGCCCACCGCAGGCAGGTGACCAAAGATATCGCCCAGGATCTCTTGCTCCTCAGGGTGGAGGCTGCTCACATCTTTGACAACCTCGAGCTTGTACTGTGCCCGCGAGAAGAATGTCTTGGGCTTGACCTCGATCAAACGAATATAGTGCCGCACCGCCCAGTCGATCATCTGCGCTGCCATGGCCGAGCCCTTCACCATCCGGAATGGCCGCACAATCTCTGCCGCTGTCGTCACACTCGTGCTCGGCGGTGGCAAGTATTCTGGCACAATCGTCCCTAGCTCCTTGCTCCGGCCAATTGCCCGCTGATAGAGCCAATACACCAGGCTCGAGGCAAGCCCCAGCACCAACATACTCACAAAGAATATGAGTGGGAGAAGCGCCTCTAACCGCTCTTGAAACACCTCCCCCGGTGTCTTTTTATATTCCGCAAACGTCCCCTGCGGGAAGCCTATTGCTAGCGTCATGCCAGCATATGGCGCGAGGTAGCCCACCGAGGCAGTTATGGTGTCGACGCTCGGTGATGTGACGGTGCAGGTGGTACGGCTCCCTTGTCTACCAATGTAACACTGCGGCGTCGTCCGGCTGATGGCGGCAAGCTCGGGGCTCAGTTTGAGCGTGGCGGTGGCATTGCTAATGGGCACGCGCCACGATGTGCCAATCACATCCCAGTAGAACTCATTTTTCTGTGTGTCACCATAGTTCCACGTCACATCGCGCTGGGTGTAGGTAATGACGTATGTCTTGCTGCCCGAGACGTAGGTGTCTTTGTTGCCAATGCGCAGCGTGTTGCCCGACCAACTATACTCATAATCATTACCATGCTCATCCTGCACCGAGCCAAGCGCAAAGCTCGTGTGGTGACCCTTGTACTGCGTAACGAACTCTGGCGCAAGGCCATGGTTCTGCTCTGGCGGGAAGTTTGCTGTGATGGTAAGCTTCGTCTTGAGGGTGGAGCGCTTCTCGCTGTCGCGCCCGAGCTCCATATCGACCGCATATTTGGTAATGGTAAAATTATCTTTACTACTACTGCTGCTCGATGATGAATAGGCTCGTACCGATGTGTCGGCCTGCATTGGCACTGCCCCGAGCGCGGTGCCCAGCAGCACCAAGCAGACACCAATCGCAGATATCACGCGTGTCATTCTCATGCATTGATTGTGCGCCATGCGGCGAGGAATGTCAAACGCGAGCATCGCTCAAGGATCACTGGTCTATGTAGCGCCTAGACCCTGCAACTTACCGCAGCCTGCTATACTCTCTTGATTGAGCACAGCTCAGACTACTCACCAAATCGCTCTCATCCACCATCAAATATCCCCGCTCATCACTTCCTCTTACCTCTGTTAATCTCTGTTCAAGCTATACCGCTTATGCTGTGATATTGCAAATGGTTATGCTATACTCACAGGCAATACCCAACGGCTAATCGGCGAGGTGAGGAGTATAGCAGAAGTGAGACGATATTGGACGCATTTTCGGTTTGCAAGTGTGGCAGCAGTGGTGGTACTGGCAGTTGGCTTTGTGCAGCTGCACCAGGTGGCAATGGCCGAGCCCGCTACTAATTCTGGCTCCAATTCATCCACCAAAAAAGACGATAAGCCCGACATCTGCGACCCCAACACAATGCGCTTCAAGACTACAGCGCTGAGCTCCCCCACCGACAAAGCCCGCGCCGCCAAGGCCCTCGCCAACCTCCGCGGCCTCATGCAGCCCATCCGCAACGCTGGCGATGGCAGCACTATCACCGCCGCCAAGCAATACGGCACGGACTACACTGGCGAGATAAAAGGCTCATTCCAGCTCAAGAACAGTGGTAGCTATGCCACTGGTAATCCCACGCCTCTCTCCGTTACTTCACCGTCATCGGTGCCGAGTAACTACCGTGGCAAAGTCTCGGGCAAAGCACCCACCGGTGGGAGCCGCGTCGTTAAAGCCTTCCGCGCTACCGATGCCGAGTACGAGCAAGGCAAGGTTACCCCTGCTCAGGTGCAGAGCGATGGCAGTTGGACACTCGACCTCTCGCCAGTCGATGGCAGCATTGGTGGCGAGTGGCGCTTCCGTCTCTACGATGCCAGCAGTGGTCAACCCCTCGGCGAGAGCTGGCCGCGCGTCACGGAGTACCAAAATGTCGAGATCCAATCATACGTCATCACCGACCAAACCTACCTCGTTGCCAAGCAAGCCGCCAACACCAACCGTACCTTTAGCTTCCCCAGCACCGAGAAGGGCCACAAGATGCTGCGCCTGGTGGATACGCGCAGCAACAAGATCCTCGCCGAGTACTTCCAGCCACAGCTGGCGGGGCTGATCCGCTCGTACGAGTTCTCGCCTGGCCAGGATGGTTACGGCACTCATCGCGTGCACTATTCATTTATGTACGATCAGTCGCTGGCGCTGCTTGTGGCGGTTGGTGCGGGCGACAAAGCGATGGCAGACCAGCTCGTCAATGGCTTCAAGACCATCCAGATCAAATCCGGTCGGTCGCGCGGGGCCTTCCCCTCCAGCGCCCACCAGCTCGACCCCAGTAACCAGCAGGCGCGCTATTATACTGGCGGTGTCGCCTTCGTCCTCTACGCGCTCATCCGCTACCAAGAGAAGTTTGGCGATATCAATGGCGTCAGCAGCATGGTGCGCTCTGCTCTGGCTTGGGTCAAGACTAAGAAAAGCACATCCGGCCCTGGTGCTGGCCTCTACCGCGGTGGCACAAATATCAATGACGACGATAACAACAAGCAGTTCGAGATCGCCTGGCATTCCACTGAGCACAATACCGATCTCTGGCATGTGTACGAGCGAGCCTCGCAAGTCTATGGCGACGCCAGCTACCGCCAAGAGGCCGACAGCCTGGCCAAAGTGATTATGGAGAAACTGTGGAACAAAGCCGAGAACCGCTTCGACCAAGGGCTTGACGACCATGCCAAAGCGCTGGACACCTCCAGCTGGGGCTCTATCTTCCTCAATGCAATCGGTGAGTACGACAAGGCCAAAGTCTCGCTAGCCTACACGCGCAACTTTGCCATGAGCCGTGCAGGGTCTCAGGGCTACACTCCATACCTCACCGGCACATACACTCCCACCGTCTGGTTCGAAGGGACATTCGGCGTCACTCAGGCCTACAACGTCGCAGGCAACAAAGACGAAGTCGCTGCCAGCGCCCGCAACACCTACGCCTTGCAAGGCGCCAACGGTGCCTGGCCGTACGTCACCAATGTCGACGAAGCCAACCAAATGACGAATGCTTACTCTGTGGCCTCGACCGCATGGTACCTGCTGGCTACTGCCTACCCCGATGCCATTTGGTCAGAATGCCGCACCGACAAAAAGCCCGACGAGAAGAAGCAGCCACCAATGGTGCGCCACATCGGCAAGGTCACCCTAGACAAGTTCCTCGCTGGCGAAGACAAGCCACTGTGGGTCTTCATCCTTATCTCGCTGCTTGCTCTCTTGGTTGGTATTGCTGCACTCATCCTCTACCTTATCCGGCGTTATCGCGCCAAAAATGCCGCCACGCAACTGGGTAGCAAAGATAATAACACCCCTCCAGGTGGGCCACCAAGCCCTGGTGGTAGCGGCACACCTCCTCCACCAAGCAGCACACCACCCGCAGGTGGCTCATCAGCCAGCAGTGGCCTGGGCGGCCTCGCAATGAGCGCTCCACCGCGCACCACTACCCCGCCACCGCATCACTCTAGCACAGCACCCAGCCGCGGCACTTCCATCGCCGTCCAGAGTAGCGCCGTGCACCATGCATCACCACAACCTGCGCCAAGCAGCCCACCACCACGGCCACCCAGCGTATCGGGCTAGCTCGCAGCGGTGAGCATGTAAAAAACCAGATCTTGCTGGTGGTTTCGTTTTGTGTAAACGGGCTCTCGTGACCATACCGCGGCAATCTACGGTCTCCCCTTCTGAGATTTCTCTGCTCATACTACACGCACTAGCTTTTGCATCACAGCAAGGGTGTTTTTGTATTCATTACGTGCATTACCAATCGAACCTTACTAATTATCGCTTAAGTCAGATTCAGCCAGAATAATGAGCGTTTTGCTATTTCTGTGCTTATATCATCGCTAATACGGATCACGGATCGTGCACGAAGGTACACAACTAGCCTATCTATGCGCTACTGCAATCCCACACTCACCTCGCACGAGTATAGTATGCGAGGCGCTAATAGCCTCAGCTACCACCCTAATCCAGCTTCACTCCTGGGTATACCGCCCGGGTGGTTTCGTCGATGTCGCTTTTGAGCTGCGGGAATGGCACACCCTCACGCGCCGTGACGCCTTCGAAGATCCAAAAGACGCGCTCGCTAAAGCCCCAGCCACAGGCCGGCGGCATGCCGTATTCCAGCATCTCCACAAAGTCGATATCCAGCATCATGGCTTCCTCGTCGCCGGCGTCGCGCATCTGCTGCTGCTCCACAAAGCGGTTCAGCTGGTCGATCGGGTCGTTCAGCTCACTAAAGCCATTGCCAAGCTCGCTGCCAGCAATCACCGGCTGGAAACGCTCCACCGTCTGCGGGTTATCCGGGTTAGTTTTAGAGAGCGGGCTGATGAACTTGGGCGTATTGACCAGCCAGACGGGCCCAGCTACTGTCTTGCGGACGTTCTTCCACAGTTTATCGATGCCGCGTGGGATGGAATCGGTCTTCTCTACCTCTAGGCCATGTTCTTTCAGCTTAGCAGCAACTTCCTCGATCGTGGTATTATACACATCAATATGATAGTGCTTGTGGATCACCTCGGCATAGTCCCACACCTGCCACTGGCCGCTCATATCGACCTCAAACTCGCCCAGGGTAAACTGCAGCGTACCAAAGGTTCGCTCCAGCACATACTTATACATGTCTTCCATAAAGCGCATGCCCCGCTGCCAGTCCCAATAGGCGGCGTACCACTCCATGGCGATGTGCTCGGGCAGGTGCTCATCCGAATAATTCTCGTTGCGAAAGCGCGGGCCAATATCGTACACCTTCTCGAACCCGGCTCCCAGCAGGCGCTTAAGCGGCAGCTCGTGGCTAATCCGTAGGTAAAACTGCTGGCCGTCCAGCGCATCCATGTGGGTCACAAACGGGTTGGCATCCGCCCCACCGGTGGTGTGCTCCAGCACCGGCACGTTGACCTCAGTAAAGCCGTGTTGGTTGAGGTAATCGCGCGTCGCCTGCCAGAACGTGCTACGGCGGTAAAAGCGCTGGCGCACGGCCGGGTTAACATTCATATCCACATAGCGGCGGCGGAAGCGCTCTTCTTTATTCTCGAGCTTTTCGGGCAGTGGCCGCAGGGCTTTGGCCAGCAAGCGCAGCTCACGTACCCCCACCGAAATCTCACCCGTCTTCGTCCGCAGCACCGTGCCAGTCGCCTCGACAAAGTCGCCTGTATCAAGCAGCTTAAGCTGCTTCATCCCCAGGATACCGCGCGAGGCGTCGAGCTCGGCCATTGTGCCGCGCTGCAAGTAAAGCTGCACCTCGCCACTTGCGTCTTGCAGCTTAATGAAGGCCAATTTGCCAAAGCTGCGGATAGATACCACGCGCCCAGCCACCGCCACCTCCTGGCCAGCTAGCTCGTCGTACTGCGTGACCACTGTCGCACAGTCATGTGTGCGCTCGGTGTGCGCTGGGTAAGGGTCGATACCTAGCTCGCGCAGCGCTGCTAATTTTCGTAATCGTTCGTCTCGGTAATCTTGTAATGTCGCCATAATTGCTTGCTATTATAGCGGAGAATGGGATGGTTGTCGACTAGGACGATGAGGTTGCTTATCTACTTGGCGGTGTTGGCTGAGGTTTGTGCGGCGGGAGGCAAATTACCGCTTCCCTGCCTATGCCTGTTGTATTCTCTGATATTCTCACAGCCGAGCCGGTATAGCCAATGGTGTCCGGCTCTGTTGTAGTGTTTATGTGCCCACCATCTACCTTGACTGCAAACGGTATCTGACCTGCTTCTCTCCATTCTTTCTCGGTATAATCCTCTCGAGAGTACTCAACAGTTACTATAGTGCGCTTTTGGTTGCCTTGGTTGGTTGTATAAGAATACAATGAAGCTCGTGTCACTGTACCATCAGGATTAGCAATCTCCACTGGTGAGTTCTCTACCGCAATCTTCACCTCCTGACTTTGTGGGTTAGCGCAGTGAAGTTCGCCCGTCTTGGGGTCAATCGTGAAGGGATCAACTTCTGTATATGCTGCCAACTCACCAGAGGTAGGCTGCGCTGCAGTAGCCGAGGTTTTTTCGCCAGGCTGATAGTGCTGGTAGCCAAGATAGCCACCGCCAATCAGCGCTGCCGCAGCTGCCGCGATCGCGGTGAGCCGCCGCACTGCCGGGTGTTTATTATGCTCATGGTTTAGCCAATTATGTGTATGCTTCTTGTGGGAGTAGTGTGCGTGCCGTGGTGTGTATCGAGCCATCGTCGGTCTCCTTGGGCTGTTATGGTTGATTACCTATCATAGCATAACATCGCCGATAATGCAATGATGGTGAATTGCTTATGGTTGAGGATGGTTCTTGCACATTGCCCGCAGATTGAGCGCTATTAGACTAGGCTTTTTGCGTATATATGCGCTTTTCTCATGCCAAGATCAGAGGCCAGCCACTCACCATGAGCTTTCTCGTGCCATCAGGCAAACGCAATAGGAGAAAGGCAAACGCGCACCATAAATAAACCACAAGAGCCAGAGACATGCGCCATGTGCAAATCAACCCCTACCCCTGCCAGTGCTACCAAAAACCGAGCAGCGCACACTGCTCGGCCTAGTATTCATCGTTGAGATACGCTTATTGCACCTGCTGGATGGTGTAGGTGATCTCGCCCTTGGGGGTGGTGATCGTTACCTGCTCGCCTGCACGGTGGCCCAGCAAAGCTTGGCCCAGGGGTGATTCGTCACTGATCTTGTTCTCCAGCGGGTCGGCCTCAACTGGGCCTACCACTGTGTAGGTCTTCTCTAGCCCAGCGTCTGAGGCGAGGGAGACGGTGCTGCCCAGGTGGATGGCGCCGGTGCTTGGGGCAGTAATCTGCTCAGCATTAAGCAAGATCTCCTCGATTTCGGCAATGCGCGTCTCTACCACGCCTTGCTCTTCGCGAGCGCTGTCGTACTCGGCGTTTTCACTCAGGTCGCCGTAGTCGCGGGCCTCAGCAATCTTCTCGGCAATCTCGCCGCGGCGGCCCTTCAGCTCCTCCAGCTCTGCCTCGAGCTCTTGGCGGCCAGCATCAGTAATCTGGTAAGTTTTTTTCATTATCTTCATACTCCTTTCTTGCAAAGTCGGTGGGGCAAGCCAGGGGCATGGCTATGCCTTGCGACAAGCTCCGCAATGGTTACCTAGTGTAGCAAGCAATTGGCTTGTCGTCAAGCGCTGCTGCTCACCCGTCCGGCGATCTACGACCTCCCACTCTCCTGCCTCGAGCAGCCGGTCACTCACCGTGACGCGGGTTGGCATGCCGAGTAGCTCTGCATCGGCGAATTTTTCCCCGGGACGAGCGGCGCGGTCGTCGTATAGCACCGTAATGCCAGCGTGCTGCAGTGTATCATAAAGCTTATCTGCCGCCGCTACCGATTCCTTGCCAATCTGCACCAAGTGGACGCGGGCTGGCGCTACTTCCTCGGGCCACACTAGGCCTTTGTCGTCAGCAAATTTCTCTACAATCACGCCCATCACGCGGGTGATGCCAATGCCGTAGCTGCCCATGTAGGCGTGGTGCTGGCGGCCATCCTCGCCGGTAAAGACCAGGCCCATTTCCTCTGATTTTTGGGTGCCAAAGTTGAAGATATTGCCCACCTCAGCCGTGCGACGTTTTTGGTAGACTTCGCCAGTCTCAGGCGAAATATCACCTTCTTTCGCAAGTTTAATCTCGACGAACTCGCTTGGTCGCGGTATATCACGGCCCCAGTTAGCGTTATAGGCATGCTGACCAGTTTTATTGGCGCCAGTTTCAAAGTTCACCATATCTTCACATGAATCATCGACGAACAGCCGCACATTCTCAGGTAGATTATATAGCCCAGCAAAGCCGAGCTTCGCCCCTGTTACTGCCTCAATCTGTTCGCCATCCGCCAAGCGCAGCCATGGTACATTCGCCACCGCCTTAAGCTTATCTTCGTTGATTTCATAGTCACTCCGTACGACTGCCAGCAACATACCATCTGGCGAATCGTACAACATTGACTTAGTGCTAGCTGTGCGCGGAATGTCCAGCGCTTTCGTCAGTGCTTCCGCACCGATGATATTTTCGTCATCTAACATGCCTAATGGTTTCATGACAGCACCAGCATCCGGGTTCGGCGTTGCACGCACTGGTGCAACTTCGGCGTTATAGGCAACATTCGTACTTGGCACGATGAAAATATCATCCTCACCCGCCGCGCAAATCGTCTGGAATTCATGGCTGAACTTGGTAAAAGCTCCGCCGCTGGCAAAGGTGACGTAGGTGTCATCCCCCAGGCCAAAGCGGTGGTAGCAGCGCTTGTAGGCCTCGATGACCGCTTGGTAGTAGGCCTCCAAGTCTTCCTTACTGGCGTGGATGCTATACATATCCTTCATGATAAACTCACGCCCGCGCATGATGCCGCTCTTGGCGCGCAGCTCGTTGCGGAGTTTGTTCTGGAATTGGTAGACGCTGATAGGCAGGTCTTTGTAGCTCTTAAGGTAGCTACGCAGCAGTTCGATAATCGGCTCCTCGTGCGTCCAGCCAAAGCCGACTTCGGTGCCATCTTGCAGGTGCGACTTAAACCACACATCCACCAGCTCATCGCTCCAGCGGCCAGTCTCCTGCCAGAGCTCCTGGCGCTGCAGGGTGCTCATCAGCAGTTCTTGGCTGCTGATGCGGTTCATTTCCTCGCGGACAATTTGCTTGATATTCTCGAGCACGGCCAGGCCCAGCGGCGTGTAGGAATAGACGCCAGCCATCGTTTTGTGCACGTAGCCAGCGCGAATCAGCAGCTGGGCATTGTGCGCCACCTCATCGGCGGGGGCTTGTTTGCGGGTACGGGTGAAGGTGTGTGATAATCGCATAATCTCTCTTATAGTAACACAATATTGGCAAAAGCGGCATGAGACAGCCAGGCTGAATACTCATAACCTCATCTCAAAACTACCGCTGGTGCAGTCGCTCACCAAACCGAAAATGTTCCGGTCAGATAGAATGGTGGTGCTTTTCCGTATATTTGGTTGCTGGCCTCCAGATATTTTCTTGTTCGATGAGCTCCTGCGCCAGTGGAGAGATACCAAGAAAGAGGGGTTCTAGGATTGATACGGGAGAAAAGATATCGACACAAAATAAAATCTCTAGGTTGAGTTCGTCAGTCGGCTCGTTCTTCCCTATCATCCCACCATAAAGACAAACATCGCCAAAAATGCAATCGTGTTCTTGACCATATGAATGAGAATGCCGGGCCATATTGTGCCAGTCGTATGGCGCAGCGCCACCAGCACGATGCTGAGCATCGCGACATCAATGCCGACATTAAGCTGGCCATGTACATAACCAAAGAGCCCACTCACCACTACGGTAATAAGCCACACTGGCATGTGCGCGGCATGGAGCTTGCTATACAAATAACCACGAAACACCAGCTCCTCGGCCACTGGTGCTACCACCACCAACATTGCAAAGGCGAGCAAACGCTCTGCGCCATAGAGCTGCTGGTAGCCGAGGTTCTGTGCCTGAGTGGCATCAAAGCCGGGCAGCCACTGCTTGGCCGCCGCCAGCGCAATCATCGACAGCACAATGTAGATAATGAAGCCCACCAGCGCCCAGCCAAAGTCGCGCCACTGCAGCGAGCGCCGCCACCCAAGCTGGCGCACGCTCGTGCGAAAGCTCGCTGGTGCCTTGGGCCGTGCGCGCTGCACCAGCCACGGCAGGCCAATCAGCAGCGCCAATGCCACCACATAGACCGCCGTTTGCATCATAATGAGCGGCAAGACCGGCACCGACTCTTGGCCATGAAAGAGAAGGTAGAGTACTGCACTACAGAGTAACCCTGCCCCCATAAAGCTCAGCCAGACCCACAGCGGCCAACCGAGCCACGAGGCAACGCGCAGCAGGCGCTGGCGTGGCGTGAGCGGTGTCTTGGGCTGGGAGGGGTGAGCGGCTTTGGGGCGGAGAGCAACACGTATCATGAAGCGAGTTCCTTATGTATTACCATGACGCGATTGAGCAACCACACCTCCCTGCGCTGCAACCCTCCACGATAACGCTCTGCCCTGCTGCACTGCATAGCCTGCATCAGTGCACCAACTTCCCTATATCAGCAATCGTCACGAGCACAATTAAGCCAAGCAAGCACAAGAAACCAGCTGCTTGGATATTCTCTTCCATCTGCTTGCTAAGTGGCTTGCGCAGCAAGCGGAAGATCGCCATCACTGTCCAGCGACCACCATCGAGCGCAGGAATAGGCAAGATATTCATCACCGCTAGCGATAGTGCAATGATCGCCGTCAGCAGCAACACGTGCACCACGCCAGCCTGCCCTGCTGCCGGGAAGATAATGGCAAAGATTCCCACCGGGCCAGCCACAGCATTACCCACTTGCGATAAGTTTTGCTTGGCCTGCTGGCTCGTCGCGCTGTCGCTACTAAACTGCCGCACCAGACTAGTGGCGAGATTTACCACCATATCACCCAGGCCCTGGAGCGTCGCCCCAGTGAGCTGCGCTGTTGTCACGACACCCACAATCGGTGCCGACCAGGTGGCGCGGATTGTATCTTGCTGCTTGGTGAGCTCTGCCCCTAAGTAGCCTTTGCGATCGGGATTATCTTTGCGCAGCGCCACCATGGCAGTGGCCTGCTTATCACCGCGGGTGTACACTACGGGTACGGTTTCGCCCTTGTGCTGGCTGGCAAAGTGCGCTAGGTCGGTTGTGCTACGCACCGTTTGCCCAGCCAGCTGGCTAATTGCATCACCCTGGCGGAGGCCTGCCTTGGCGGCGGGCAAACCAGGAGTAAGCGTGCCAAGCTGCACCGGATGGTTACTCACCATTGCGTCGCTTGGTAAGTAAAATTGGTTGTCGATCATCTTGGGTAGGCCCACCCAGGCGAGGCCAGTGAGGAGCACCACCGCAGTTAACCAGTTGACGGTCACGCCAGCCAGCAAGATCTTGGTCTTTTGCCAAAAGGTTGCTGCGCCATAATCACCAGGCTGATCAGCCGCATCGTGCTCGCCCTGCAGCTTAACAAAGCCACCCAGCGGCAGCCAGTTGAGCGAGAAGCGGACATTCTCGCCCAGAATACTTTTTTTGATCACCTTGCTATAGGCCTGCGGCGGAAAGCCAATGCCAAATTCCTCCACCACCACACCATTGCGCCGCGCCACAATGCCGTGGCCTAGCTCGTGCGTTGCCACCAGTAGCGTCAGTGCGATGACTCCAATGATAATACCAATCACTATTTCCATATTCCTCCTTCGTTATCCTCCAAAGCGTCGCTGCCGCCGGGCATACTCGGCCAGCAGAGCATCGACATCGGCGTGTGTCATATCTGGCCATGGTTTATCGAGAAACAGCAGCTCACTATAGGCACTGCGCCACAGCATGAAGTTGCTCAGCCGCTGCTCACCACTGGTGCGAACGATCAAATCACACGGCGGTACATCTGGTGTATACAAAAATTGCTCAAAGATCTGGGCCGTTACCTTCTTGTGGACAGAAAGCGTTTTGCGCAAGCGATTGACCGCGTCGATAATCTCCTGCTGCCCACCATAATTAAATGACAGCACCATCGTACCCTGCCGCAAATCCTTGGTGGCAGCCTCAGCAGCATCGATCGCCTTCTTGACCCGTCGGCTTAGGCGCAGGCGCGTCCCTGCCACACGGATACGCACCCCATGCTCGATGAAGATCGGCAGATCGCGGTCAAGCATCGTCACTAGCAAGTTCATCAAGTGTTTAACTTCTGGGCCATTGCGGTGCCAGTTCTCGGTGCTAAAGATATAGGCGCTAACGTAGGGCACACCCCGCTCGATGGTGGTAAGAGCAATATCGCGCAGTTTCTCGTAGCCAGCACTGTGCCCCTCTTGAGCCGAGAGGCCACGCTGCTTAGCCCAGCGCCGATTGCCATCAACAATATAGCCCACATGTTGCGGCAGTTGCGTAGGAGCACTCATGCATGGCTCCATGATAGGCATTTGGTTGCGGACGTCAGCAGAGAGAGCGTCATTAAATCGTCAAAATATCCTTCTCTTTAGCGGCAAAGGCGGCTTCTATCGTGGTTTGGTGCTGTGCCATGAGGCGATCGATTTCCTTCTCCACCGCCTTCACGTCATCTTCACTCAGCTCCTTGGCTTCTTTGCGGCGCTTGGCATCCTTCAAGGCGTCTTGGCGTACCCCGCGCAGCGCAATGCGTGCTTCTTCTACCTTCTCGCTGGCTTGCTTAACCAGTTGCTTGCGGCGCTCCTCTGTCAGTGGCGGCACTGGCACACGGACGACGTGACCATCGTCGCTCGGGTTAAGGCCAAGCGCTTGATCGGCTCGGATGGCGCTCGCAATCTTTTGCAGATTAGCTGGGTCAAATGGCGTGATTTGCAATAGCGTCGCCTCTGGTGCCGTCACGTTAGCCACTTGGTTGAGCGGCATGCTGGTGCCATATGCCTCGACCATAATGCCATCCAGCATACTGGCGTGAGCCCGGCCCGTGCGGATCTTCCCCAGGCGCTCCTCCAGGTGCTCTAGCACATGGTTCATCTTTTCTTCGTAGGGGGTGGTATCAAACATCGCGATCTCCTTCTTGGTTTTCCTTTATTGTACCATTATTTGCTGGGGTGTGAGGAGAGTTTGTAGAAAAATGGCTGGCATTGTTGCTTGCGCTTGCCAGATAAAATACTATTTGAGTGAAGCATCTCTCGGTCATTGCTTATTTAGGTCTTCATTCATAATCCTAGAATCGGTACAGTGCCCTCACAGCATGCTCACTACACCGAAAATGTTCCGGCCAGATGGTGCGAGGAGCTTACCCGTTCGCGTATTCGCTGGCCTCCATATATTTTCTTGTGCAGCGATCTCGCCATGAGGGCATACAAAAAACTATGAAGTACCAGTGGTTATCACCATCTCTCTCACGCTCCGCCCACATAGTGCAGTCGATAGGAGGAGGTGGATGAAGCCATAAAAAAGCGAGCGACACATTATCATGCCACTCGCTGCGCAAAAGCTTATTCTCTCGTGACTACTCTGTCACGCCCAGCTCAATCCGCTTGAATTGGCTGACGCGGACATTCTCACCGCGCAGTGCCACCTGCTCTTTGATGAGCTGGCCAACTGTCTTGCTGTCGTCGAGCACAAAGGCTTGCTCGGCCAAGACCTGCTCGGCGAAGTGCTTCTTGAGCTGCCCTTCGACGATTTGGTCACGCATTGCCTCAGGCTTGCTTGCCAAAGCATCGCTGGCGAGAAACTCCTGCTTCTTGGCGTCGTACACCTCAGCTGGGATGTCGTCCATTGTAGCATAGCGTGGGTTCATCGCAGCAACCTGCATAGCAATCTGGTGCGCAAACTCCTTAAACTCAGGCAGGCGAGCCACAAAGTCTGTCTCGCAGTTAACCTCGACCACTACGCCGATCCGACCACTGTGAACATAGCTCTCGATCAACCCTTCGCGGGTCTCGCGGTCGCCCTTTTTCTCCGCCTTGGTCAGGCCCTTCTTGCGCAGGGCATTGAGTGCTGAGTCGAAGTCACCTTCAGCCTCCACCAGCGCCTTCTTGGCATCGGTCAGGCCAATGCCAGTTAGCTCCTTGAGCTTCTTGATGTCATCAATCGTCACAGCCATGGTTAGTTCTCCTCCTTCGTTGCCTTGCCCTCGTTGACTGCTGCACTGAAGTAGTCGAGCATCAGCTGCAGGCTCTTAATCGCATCATCGTTGGCGGGAATAGGATAATCCACCAGGTCTGGGTTGGCGTTGGTGTCAACAATACCGATCACTGGCACACCCAGCGTCTTCGCCTCGCGCAAAGCGTTGTTGTCAGCCAAGATATCGAGCACCAATACTAGGCCAGGCTTGCCATTAAGGTCTTTGATACCACCATATTTGAAGTTGAGGCTATCGATTTCTTCTTGGTAACGCTGGACTTCTAGCTTGTTGTAGCGCTTCTCGAGGTCGCCACTGGCCATGCGGCGCTCCAAGTCCTTGAGCTTCTTGATCTGCGCTGTGGTGGTCGTCACATTAGTAAGCATCCCACCAACCCAGCGGTTGGTGACATACGGCTGACCGACCGCCTCGGCAGCTTGGCGAGTGATGTCCTTGGCCTGCTTCTTGGTACCGACGAAGAGGACTTGCTTGCCGCTTGCCACTGTCTTGCTAATGATAGGCAGCGCCACATTCAGCGCCTCAACCGTCTTCGCGAGGTCGATGATGTGGCTATCTTGCCGCTTGCTATGAATATATGGTGCCATCTTCGGATGCCACCGGCTGGTCTTGTGCCCAAAATGAGCACCGGCTTCAAACAAAGCCTTGATATCTGCCTGCACGGCCATATCGCATTACTCCTTTTTGCCTTGCCCCACACGGTATGGAGTGGTGTGGAGCTGTGTCGTTATGGTTGGTTACAAGAGAATTATAGCATACTACGTGCCATTCTCATAGATACGGTTGCATTTTCTCATACAAGAAAGGTGTTAATATTCTAGGCCACTATTGATGCGCGCGTCTGCTTTTGTGTGTGCTTTGGCAATATCGACTGCCGGTAAATAACCAGCCCACACCGCGGTACGCATTGCATCGAGCGATGGCAGTTTACCATTTTGGAACATTGAGAAGCGTAATGTTGGATTATCATGCCAATCACTCTCCTGCGAAAAACCTTGCACTGCCCGCTCCATCGCATAATCAGTCGAATTCATATGACTAATCATACCAACACCCAAAGACTCTGCAAGAGCAGCATAACGCTGTGCAAACACATCATTCTGTCCAATTGTTGTATACTCGCGCACGCCAAGACGTTCTTCTGTCATGCGGAGTGCTGCTTCGCGGACAATTGCCTCATCGCTATATCCATCAGGGGTGATCCCATATTCAACAACGAGCTGAGCAATCACTTGCTTCTGCTTGTCAGTATAGTCATCTCGCGCGACATATTTGTACCCCTCGCGGTCCTCAGCAATAATACTACCATCCTTTATATTTTCAACTGGTTCGACAACGAGTGCACCAGGCAACACGAGAACTTCACCAGGGCTACGTGTAAAGTATGTATCTGAACTATTCATCGATACAGGCAAACCATTTCTATCAATCATCTCCTGCATATTGGTGACAATAAGCTTATTGCCCTGATCCCATGCCCCATACGAATGCGATGCAACCTGCCCGTTTGGCGTAAAGTGTAGCGAAGAACGTGCATAAGGCTGCGCACTATCAGTGTGTGCAGCAAGCGGTCGCAAAATGACACTACCCTCATCATCACGCTCAACTCTATGTGATGTTGAGTGGACAAGCGCAACTTCGCTTGCACCCAGCATCTCAGAACCCTCAAAGGCTCGACTCTCCTGACGTGTCGCCCATCCTCGAGCAAGCGTAATCTCCACTTCTCGTTGCTGGGCTTCGAGTGTTTGATACAACATATTTAGCTTTCGATCAAGCAACTGCATAGCCGTGATGTCACCACAATACGCCGCAACCACCAATGCCAATCCATCAGTATTAGATGATTCTTCTGCTGGGTCGTTATTCTCATCGAAGGCAACCGCAGCAATCATCTCATCTGTCAAGCGTTGTATGCGTGGTGTACTGATGTCGCCTCGGCGCAAATCGTCCTCATATCGACCAATCAAGAACTGCTCATCAATGTCACCAATGATCCTCTCACACAGTCTCATTACTCCCTCTGGTGTTGTCGTTGCAACTAAGCAACTGTCTCTATCGAGCTTCCATGTAGAATACTGCTCAATCTGTTGCGTGGCAGCTTCTTGATCGGCAGATGGCAATGGATTCTTATACGTTTGGTCGGCATACACTGCGTGCGGCAACTGTGGTGCCTCGCCACTATTGCGAAAGCAGAATCGCAGCCCATCTACCTCATACGTTGGCCGAATACCATCACCAGGATATTCTTTACTAAGTTTAGTCTGTATATAGATTTCTTCGCTGAGGATGTGTTTTTGCTCACTCTGCTCATTATAGGCGAGTACTTTTTTTGGCTCACTCTGCTCGTGATGGTCTGGTAATGTTATATGTTCTGAGGCATGTGACATATACTATATTCTCCTTATCTGATACTGATATAATACCACTTTCTCAACAGAATAGCTTAGTTTTATGGCTATCAAGGCATTGCTTTGACAACCCCCCGCCCTCTCTGCTACAATATAGCGGTTATGAAAAGCAGTATTCACCCACAAACCTACCGCCCTGTCGTATTTAGCGATGATCAGGCGGGCTTTGCGTTTTTGACGCAGTCGACGGTTGCGACCGACGACACCATCACCTGGGAGGATGGCAACGAGTATCCGCTCGTCAAGATCCACATTTCCAGCAAATCTCACCCATTCTTCACCGGCGAGGAGAAGATTATCGACACCGAGGGCCGGGTCGACCGCTTCGAGGCACGCCGCAAAGCCGCCGAGGCGCGCCGCGCCGCTCTGGCCAACAAAGCCAAGAAGCAAAACGCCAAAAAGGCCGCCAAAGCCGCTCAAGCAAGCGCTGGCAAAGAGGACTTTGCCAAGGCCGCGTAACAACCTATACGCAGGCTCAGACTGCAGCACCTTCCCTCATGAAGGTGCTGTTTATTTTGCCCTTCCTCTGTCGTCAGCAAACAACAAGCAAAAGCCAAGCGCTCCAAACTGATCCTCCACACATCAAACACCTACTCATCCGTCTGCATAAATATTACGATGACATAGTAGACACAAAACGCAGCTTACGCATAATCAATGACGACGCTTCTTCACAGGATACCGGTGCGGCAAGCGTAGAGAACTTAAGTTAGGCTCTAGGTTTTCCCAAGGATCTGCCAATTCATCAAACCCCCCAATAGCTCTTGAGAGCCTATTATAATCACCCCTCATGAACATCCTACTACCACCCAAAGCACAAGCACCAACTTTTTGCACAGACTCATGAACATTTCTTTGGCCAATTTCCTGCTTCTGCTCCTCCGTCCAGCCATAAACATCAAGAGTTTTGTTTGCTCTTGCAAAAACAAGCTGTATCATCTCTCCTACGGTCGGCTCCAAACCTAACTGCTCCAAACATCGCGAGTAATAATTCATAAACATTGCTTGGATAGCATCATTCTGCTCACGAGAAAAAGGCTTTCCATCACGAGACAATTCGATAGCTTCTTGCAAATACGCTTGGTCTGCCTCGCCTATCGTTGCACCCAAGGCTTGCACATGTCTTGCCGTACGACGAATATAGCTCTCTGCTTGCTGGGGTTTCCTGGGCTCACTCTGGGTTGTCATATCTACAAGTGGTTGGCTCAGCGCTTGGTCTGGCAACATAATTCCAGCAATTTTATCTGGCTGCACATGGCTCACCCTTATCTCGTCCAAAAAGCCGCCATAGTCGCCCGTTGGGCGTTTATGCCTTGTATCAATTGCAAGGCTAATCCCATTTTGAAGTGTGTAGGTATAAAACGAATTAGCTGGCCTATCAGCCAACCACGCAGCGACAGGTGCAACAGACAAACACACACAATGAGCTTGCTGGTTATCAGCAGGCTCTAAGCCGGACTGGAGGATCGATTCGAGCCCGGCAAAGTCATAGCCACGCAGGGCATGCCATGATATCTCGTGAGTACGTATTATCTCTTGAGATGGTTTTTGCTGTAGCTGCTCGTGTTTATTGCTAATCTTCTCTGTCATATCGCTAAAGTTCCGCTTGAGTTGACTCAATATACTAGCTAATGTACTCTCTCTCTCTTGATTTGTCAATGTATTATGAAATGTTCTTCTCTATAGGCAAGTTTCTAAAACTGCTAGGAGATCAGAAGCCAAGAGTAATACACTTAAGTGGTCTGTCGGCCACTTCTCGTGGTATAATCATTACTATATGCCCAAAATTTCTCTCGATATCGCTGCCCTGACGGCTGAGCGTGCTGCGCTCGAGCAGTTTCTTGCCCAGCCCGATGCGTATAGTGCGCCCGATTTTACTGCTAAGAATAAGCGCTTTGCGGAGCTTGAGACCATCATTGCCACTGCCACCAAGCGCGCCACTGTGGAGCAGCAGCTAGCCGAGGCGCGTCAGCTCGCTCAGGGCAACGATGAGCTCGCCGAGCTCGCCAAACTCGAGATCCCCGAGGACGAAGCCACCATTGCCCAGCTAGACGACGAGCTCTTCGTCCTCCTCACCCCCAAAGACCCCAATGACGAGAAAAACATCATCATGGAGATCCGGGCTGGCGCTGGCGGCGACGAAGCCTCGCTCTTTGCGGCCGAGCTCTACCGTATGTATCTGCGCTGGTGCGAGGCGCATGGCTACCGCACTGAGCTGCTGGGCGAGTCCGCCAACGACTCTGGCGGGTACAAAGAAGTCATCTTCAAGATTTCGGGCGATGCACCCTATGCCAAGCTCAAGTTCGAGGGTGGCGTGCACCGCGTGCAGCGCGTGCCCGTTACCGAGAGCCAGGGGCGCATCCACACCAGCACCGCCACAGTGGCAGTCTTGCCCGAAGCAGAAGAGACAGACATCACCATCAATCCCAATGACCTCCGCATCGACATCTACCGTTCAAGCGGTCACGGTGGGCAGAGCGTCAATACAACCGACTCAGCCGTGCGCATCACCCACCTCCCGACTGGTATGATCGTTACTAACCAAGATGAAAAGTCACAGATTAAAAACCGCGAGAAAGCTATGAGTGTCCTACGCTCCCGCCTCCTCCAGCGCAAGATTGATGAAGAAAACGCCAAGCTCACCGCTGAGCGTCGCGCCCTAGTGGGCACTGGCGACCGCAGCGAAAAGATCCGCACCTACAACTTCCCCCAAGATCGCATCACCGACCACCGCATCCGCTACAGCCGTAGCAACATCCCTGCCGCCCTTGGTGGCGACATCGACGACATCATCGAGCGCCTCCAAAGCTACGAACGCGAGTTGAAGGCGCAAGGGGCGGAGCAGTAACAACCAAACTTTATTTGTCATAAGCATAACAAATAATATAATTAAACCGAGCCCATTGAGGCTTCAGAGCAGCCTTACTTCCCTAGTGGCTGCAGTGTCGTTGCTGCTAGTTCATTATCCAATGCGTATATATCTGCCGGCTTAGCTAAGCGACGAATTTGTAGCTGTTCGTATTTCGCCCGTAATGCTTTTTGCGCTGCAGTGTGTGCATCATCAGAGGAGACCTGCGCCTCATAAGCAGTGCGCGCTTGTGTATATGCTTCTTCATCAGGATAAACAACAAGAAGTACATCATTATCATGGTGTGCATTATATGCTGAGTCAATTATCGTATATTCACGCCGTTCGTGATGATTACCCGCCAGTGCCAACTGCTGCACGATAATTGTTCGCACTACATAAGCTAACTGCTCATCAATACTCTCTTTGACGGCAACGACCTTGGTGCGCTTCCCCGCCTCGTCGCAAGATTCTAATACTAGCAATCGCGCCTGCGCGCCCTCACGGTGTTCGGCATCATGCCATACATCATCACTATATTGATCAAAGACCTTATTGATCAACATTTCCAAATGCGCTGCTGGTGTATTGCCCTCTTGATGGCTCTCTCTCTCTGGAATATTGTTATAATTCATATTATTCTCCTTAGCTAGCGGCTTTATGATGCTGCTGAACCCACACAGCTAACGCTGCCCCTTGCTTGCGTCGAAAGCGCCGACCTGCGCGACGAGCCTGCCATTCTTCTTTATTGCACACATTACCCGCTGCAGCAAGGACGATACCACCGCCTGCGAGCATCACACCATATAAGCCAAGCGTTGCGACTGTCTCGAGCGGTACCGCCTGCTCAGCCCCCGCAGCCATCTCTTGAGCGATCATCATTCCGGCCACTCCTGCTGCGATAGCCCAGCGATGGTGCTGCGCCCACTGCATTGTATGCGTGCCAAGGTTATAATACGGCGAATCAAGTGGTGATGGCGCACCTGCAAGGCGTTTACCCGCATGATATAACTCATGAGCTACAATCTCCGTCATTTTCTCTGGTGTGGTATCGTATCGCACCGCAATAGCTGCTCCATCCTGCAGTGGCGTCGTATATCCATGGAGGCCTGAGGCAAGGAGTGCGCTGTCTTGGGGCTGAGTAATAACAATGCTCACATCATGCCACCGATCGGCCGGCACTCCAGCAGCCGTAGCTGCTTCGTGCACTACTGCCGGAGCATAGTCCACCACTGTATCAGGAGGCAGCTGCCTGCCTAGCCCCGTCTCGAACGACACCGGTATTGCTTGTGCTGGCACGGCAATGCCATCAGCCCGATACCGCGCACCATACGTCCAGCCTATAATCCCATCTGTATAGCTATCCAGCACCTTGTGCTTTTCTGTCATATTATGCCAGTATACCGCATTTATCTACCATTTGCTACACCTCACCCTGCCTGCTATAACATACTACATTCATTAACTTTAGATCATTATGGAGTAGTATGGACTACGATTATCCTTCAAGCTATTATTCAACCCCCTCATATACCAAAGCAGCCAGCAGCCCCGCTGATCCACTGGTGTGGGTTATGGTTATCATCATGCTCATCCTGAGCCTTGCTGTGATGGCCGTCGTGCTTGTCTCGCTGTGGCGAATATTTACCAAGGCTGGCAAGCCAGGCTGGGCTGCCCTCATCCCTATCTACAATACCGTTGTGCTCATGCAGATCATCGGTCGGCCTGAGTGGTGGGTGTTGCTGCTGTTTGTACCTTTCGTCAACTTGTACGTCGCTGCTGTGTCGACGCTCGAGCTAGCCAAGTCCTTTGGCAAATCAACCGGCTTTGGTGTGCTGATGCTATTCTTCCCGGTCATTATGTACCCAATGCTCGGCTTTGGCTCGAGCCAGTATCTTGGGCCGGTTGCACCTCAGCCTGCACCATACTATCCACCACAGCAGCCACAGCAGCCACCGCAAGCCTAAAAATCTAGCATCTCAAACAAAAGAGCCAGCATAGTGCTGGTTCTTTTTGCGACCTCTGTTTATTGTACGAAATTTGCAGTGCAAGCAAATTATTGCTACACTAGGATTAGAAAGGAGGAAATACGCTATGCCAACAGGAAAACCAATTCAGTACGACTGGGGCTGGTGGGATCTACCCAAGGTGCCTTGGTGGTAAGATATGAAGTACCTTTTATGTGGCAAGGGCTTGTGGCCATTTTACCCTTGCTAATAAATGGCACTAGGCTACCGCTCGTTTAATACAACTTTGTAATAGCTCTATTATAGCTATAACAAAAACCACATAACACAAGGAGACAAGGATGGGCAAGTATAATCATTGGTGTTGCACTAATCCAGTACAATGCTGGCACATGCGTCACGATGTTTCTTGCCTGGCTACGATTAGCTACACCGAGAGCGTGTAGTTTATTTTTTTGGCAAATCCTATAGCGTATAGATAAATTTTTGAGCGCGCGTCTATACGAGGCGTCTCCTCAGTAACAAAGCACCTCTTAGACGAGAGGTGCTTTGTCGTTGTGTCAGCAAAATGCTTCTTACGCGGCGTCCTCTGCCTCGGCTTGTTTGCGCGAGGTTTGGCGTGGCGTGGCGGTCTTTTCGAATGAGCCACCAGCTGCCTCAAGCGCAGCTACTACACTCTTCGACGCACCTTGCGTCTGGAGCACAAGCTTGGTAGTCAGTTCACCACGGGTGATCACCTTCACGCTGTGGAATGGCGTCTCAATCAGCCCAGCCTCGTACAGCGCAAAGTTATCAACAGTGCCCGACAGGCTGTTGAGATGATCGCTATACACCACCTGAGCAGGGGTGCGCAGACTCTTAAAGCCGCGTGCCTTTGGCACTGCTGTAGCAATACCATTCTGCCCACCTTGGAACATCGGGCGCAGCTTCTTGCCAGTACGAGCGTTCTGCCCCTTGGTACCTCGGCCAGCGGTCTTACCACCGCCAGCGGCAATGCCACGGCCAACGCGCTTGCGATCTTTATTGGCTGCGATGTGGAGTTCGTTGTATTTCATCTACTTGCCCTCCTTTGCGGGTTGCTTCTTGGCACCAACCCACTGCTCGCGTGGCACCATACTGCGCAGAGCTTCCACCGTAGCATAGGCGATGTTTACCTTGTTGGTGCTGCCCAGGCTCTTCGAGAGCAGGTTGCGGATGCCCGTCACACCAATGACGGCGCGCACTACACCACCGGCAATGATACCCGTACCAGGCGCAGCTGGCTTAATAAGCACACGTGCACCACTGAGCTTGACTTCCATCTCGTGTGGGATGGTCTCATTTACCACTGGAATGACGACAAGGTGTTTCTTGGCGACCGAGGTTGCCTTGGCAATGGCAGTCTGCACATCGGCACCCTTCGCCACACCAACACCAACCTTATTCTTGCGGTTGCCCACTACCACCAGCGCCTTAAAGCGGAAGCGGCGACCACCCTTAACGACGCGTGCCACGCGGTCGATATTGACAACAACTTCTTCAAATTCCTTTGGCGTGTCATCACGCTGGTTGCGCCGGTCATCGCGGCGACCACCCCGGCCCCGACCACGCTGGTTGCGCCGGTCATTTGGGCGAGGTGTAGTATTTGCAGGTCGATCTGCCATACTAAAACTCCAATCCTTCCTTGCGGGCAGCATCTGCGAGTGCGCTCAGGCGGCCAGCATACTGGCGACCATTGCGGTCGAAGACGACTGCACTTATCTTTGCTTTCTTGGCCTTCTTGGCGATATCTGTGCCTACCTTGGCGGCCTTCTCTGTCATGGTGCCAGTTGCTTTAGTACCAACAGTAGTGGCAGCAGCCAATGTTGTGTGGGCGTCATCATCGATGAGCTGTGCGCTCACGTGCAAGTTGCTAATCGTCACGCTCAAGCGTGGGCGCTGAGCCGTGCCGTGCACGCGAGCTCGAACGCGGCGCTTGCGCAGGTCACGATTCAGGAGTTTTTTTGCTAATGCGTGTGCCATTATTTCTTACCTGCCTTCCCTGCTTTGCGCAAAATTTGCTCACCAACATACATAATGCCCTTGCCCTTGTATGGCTCTGGCTTCTTGAGAGCGCGGATCTCGGCGGCAGCTTGGCCAACCTTTTGTTTGTCGATACCCGTCACGACGATCACCATTCGCTCGTTCGTTACATTAACCCCCTCTGGGGCTTTGTAGTGGACTTCGTGGCTAAAGCCCAGGCTCATCGTCAGCTCGTTATTGCTCGACGAAACCCGAAAGCCCACACCTTTGACCTCGAGGCGCTTCTCGTACCCCTGGGTCACGCCAATCACCATGTTGTTGATGAGGGCGCGCATCAGCCCATGCTGGGCCCGAGCAGCCTTGGACTCATCCTTGGGATGAACCGTCACCTGCCCGTCCTCGACCTTCACCTCGACCGCTGGCGTAATGAACTGCGAGAGCTCACCTTTGGGGCCCTTGACGACCACATCACCAGAGTCAACCGTGATTGTCACACCCGATGGAATCGCCACCGGCAGTTTTCCGATTCGACTCAGACTCATTGCTTACCTTTCGTTAGTCGCGCGCAAAATGTTTGTCTCGTGCTGCCGGCCATTCTCCACAATGAACAACCAGAACGCAAAACTCCCGTTTCACTCGCAAAGTTAATATCTTGCTAATTTTACCACAGATGAGGGAGAGAACGCAAGGGTGGAAGACGTCAGTAGTAGAACTGTGGTATGATCCGGATAAGAAACTACATCGAAGTTTGCGACTAATCCTGCAGATAAGCTCTGCCGCATAAATCTAGCTAGGCTATTTCCGCTACGATCATCATACCGGAGCACCCTACCTATATCTCCATCAAATGGGCTGCGAGAAAACACAAGCTCACACAAGCCGAGCCGTTATCGGAGCTAAAAACACGAAAAGCATGAGAGATCTCGCAGCCCTATCGGCCAACATGAGCTTCCCATGAGCCATGCTGTAGGATGATTATTCTTGTGCGCTGCTGCTTCGGCGACGGACATGCACTACCACTGCCACCGCAATAATCGCGCCAACTGCCATCAACCCCACCAGCCCGGCGAGTGCCCACAGTGGGCTCCCTGGCTGCCACTGGCAATCGAGCCAGCCGATTATTTTATCACTACAGGCAAAGAACGTCAGCATAGCGCTCCCCTTTCGTGAAAATACATAGTCCGTGCTGACATGGGCAACCTCCTTGCTGCATATTGGTTCTCTTCTTTATAGTATACACCTACCTCCGAGCAGCATCAAACTGCTCAGGCGTCAAGAGGAGCTCGCCCGTCGACTGTTGGTAGAGCGGGATGTAGCGGCCGCTCCGGGGAATGATCTGCCGCATGTGCTTGATTGCATCAGCAACTTCTTCCTCCGTCCAGTCTGTGCTCCGATCGCGAATCACAATACTCTTGACCTCTGTTGTCGCCATACTCGCGAAGCTCTGGTACTGCTGGGTATGTTCACGCGACAGGTACACCTGCCCAGGCTCTGGCTGGGCCAAAATGAGATTGACGAGGCCATAGGGGTCATTGCGGGGTAGTGGTATATCGCTCCCAGGCTGCACCGTGTGACGAGCGGCGAAGAAGCTCACCGTCAGCGGAAAAACCGGGTCGAGCCCCTGCCGGTGAGTGACCTCGCTGCAGCGCAGGCCAAGCGCCAGTGCCTCAGCCACGTGGGCCGGCTGCATGGCGTGGATCATATCACCCTGCTCGATCAGTGGCTGGCCAGCCTCATACTGCTGACGGTTGCGCCGATCGGCCTGCTGCCACTACTCAGGCGAGCTCGACTGCGCCATCGTCTCAAAGAGGCGCTGCCGCACGACATCATGCTGAGCCTGAGGCAAGAGCTCGGGCAGCAAAGCAGCACCACGTGCCATCACTGCCCCAACCTTGTCTGGCGCGCAGTAGCTCGCGAGCTCCTCATAGCTCATCTGAGTAATTGGCACATGCGCTACTGGGTCAATCACATCATCATAGTGCATTCGGCTCCGCAGCGGCAGTGCAGTCGGCAATGTTGCAAGCGGCGTCGGCCACCTGAGGTCGGCGCGTTGCAAATCCTGCGTGTTCAGCAGCTCCACAGCCCGCTGGCTTGCACGATACCACAAAGCATCGATTAATTGGTCTTCATCTGGCGTTACTTCGCAGGGTGATGGAGGTGATACTTCGTATGATGGCATGATATTCTTGGGATACTTCGCTTTGTTTTTTACTTTCGTTCTGAGTGCTTATGCATTAGTAAGTGGTATTTTTGATGGAAAAGCAATACTGAGGGTTCGTTACAAACTCCGCCGAGATATGAGCCGGCGCAACGCCCCTATCTTGGCGACAGTATCTTCGGATGGGTTGGCGATTTCAAGACTGTACTTCTCTGGCATCTTTATACGATATGTCGTTGTTACATTATTGTTGCCTTCTCCATCGTCTGCTTCACTATGCAAGGCCTCTCTCACTTCTCGTACGAGCGCAAAACCAAAGTTTCTCTGTAGCTCAGAACCTCGCCCATTTGTAATATAGTCTACTTCTACACCATAGGTTCGGAGGATCTCCATCAGCTCCATGTGTGTCTCCTCAGGAAATGACCACTGTGTTATGCTCTTTCTGGTAACCTCAGTGTCGTAAGTGAACTCAGTTGGCTCAATGCCATTGCGCTCTGCTTGCTGCCGCATTTGGCCAAACTCGTCCTGGGTGAGAGGGTCGTTTATATGAGTCATCAGGCGCAATTCTTCATATGGTATAAGCATTGGCTTCAGACTGATGCGCGCTACATCGCCACCAGTGCTTGATTTGTCACAATAGACAGCAAATCGATCGGTATCCGCCTGAGAGGATAATTCTACCTGATAGATATAGCTATCGTCTTCGTGCGTACCAGCTTTAATCACGCTCCAGCACTTAATTTCTTCTAGCCAGGGGCACTCGTATTCATAGCCATTTGTTTGCTGAAATTGCTCGTACTGTCGGACTGCAAGCTCTGGAATACTATGTCTTTTTAGTGGATCAAGAATGACCCGCTGCAGAACTTCCTTGTCCATCTCGCTACCAAATGGCATATAGAACTGGCGCAAATCAGCTGCAAGCTTCTCAAGGCTATCGTATAAGAAGCACTGGCGACATAACACGCTTTGTTCCATATTTTGCCGACGGGATGTATCAAGCTGCCGAGCTTGATCATCTGTATTACCCTTTGCGGCACCAATCGCCTCTGCGATACCGTCTTTCGTCTGCCATTGTTCAGCAAAATCGATACGATCCACCCCAGCTGCCCGCAGCGCACGTGCAAGCTCTCGTCCTGCCGGAAATACTTCTACATCGGCCTGTCGCAAGCGCATATCGCAATATGCATCTCGCCACGAAGTAAATATATCATTTAGTTGCCACTGATCCTCACCGATCCGCGGGTGGTTACGTATAAACTCAGCAAAATCATCCTTCGTTGGCAAGACAAACCCCAGCTGCTCTTGGTAGTGCAGCACATCTGGATGCGACGACGTATGATCATCAAACCAGTCGTCCAATACTGTCCTCATTGTTGTTCGCGCTTGGTCAACCACCGCTGGATCGACCACTTCACTTTGCTCCGCAATCAGCGCAGAGAGGTTCCATTGGTACGCTTGTTTTGTTGTTGCACTGCCTGTAAAATCGAAGGTATCTAGCTGAGCAAGTGCAGTATCATAATGTGATGGGTCATTTGCTACATAATCCTTCAATATCTTGAATATCTGCTGAAAATCACTTGGCGGCTTTGGTGTATACGGATCCTTTAGCTCTTGTAGTCTATGTGGGATTGGTATCTCATGTGTCATAATGCGCCTACATCTGTATTATTCACTATTGGTCTATACCATACTCTCTATTTCGCTCAATGTCAACTAATTACATATTCGTATACACAGCTCCCAAATCCACACAGCCATACAAATGTGCCCTCCACCACAGGAAGAGCACCCCACGTGCTGCGTTATGAGCCTCTGACCCTCAACAGTCCTTATTCCTATTACACTACAAGCTCTGCTAAGAGATAGCCTTACAATCTTATTGAAATAAATCGAAAATGGTACCATCATATGCTATGATGTTGTCATGAATAAGGATTCTTCACAAACACCATCACCATCTCACGATGCTATATCGCAGCGTCACGATGGCACACCACGCTCTCAGCATGAGACAGTACATCAGCAAAGCAGCTTGACGCAGCAACCACGCCCCTCGCGCTTTGATCATATGACGTGGCCGCAATTGATAGGCTGGCTCGGTGGTATATATGTATCAGCGATGGTGATTGAGTACGGCTTAATATCCAGCCTAAGCTATATTCATGAATCGTTCCATCCCTATCATAATTCACCTATTTCGGCCGCCTCGATCATTGGTATACTTATGTTCATAGTTACAATATTCCTCGTGACATTCCCCCTCTGTGCGCTGGCTATTATTATACACTTCTCTGTTAGGCGAGATCTCTTAAAACTCGCAGCCTCCCAAAGCGCGACAAAGCAACCTCAAGACGATACACCGCAACCTCAAACTGAGGTAGCGAAGAACGTACCAACCGACCCCCTCCCTCGGTTTGTCGACCGCTTAACGTGGCTGCAAGCAGTTGGGGTTGCGGCTGGTGTATTTGTTGTATCTGTGATGGTGTTCGGTATTCTCGTCAAGCTATCTGGCGCACGCCCTCTGGATGGACTTATGGGGGCTACTCGTCATAATTCAAGCTCTCAAGACTTTATTCTTGGACTAGCATATTTCCAACCTGCAGCAAACGTACTGCTGTTTGCTCTATACTTTGCCGTGAGGCGAAAAGATGTGCCCATCTTACTACGCGCAGCACTCATTGTGCTACCACCTCTGCCTCTAGGATACATTGGTATAGTAGCAGCGATGATAGCTGCTGCCCCCTCTTATTAAATTGGGACATCAGCGTGAGATACTATAAACCTCACAGCCTCTCTCCCACTGCTATCTCCACTCCCATCACTTGATCCGATGACATGTGAGAGCCAGTCATTGCGATCGATTCTCTGCCCTGGCGCTAGGAGGTTGAGGCTTGAGAACTATCGACCCTTCTAGTGTTTTTGAGGGGGCGTGAAGAGACCCATGAGTAATGAGTAAGGGTTTTGAAGTTTATCATACACACCACCGCGATAATGCCGCGTGCTACCTATCACAAAAAAGCGCCCAGGATCTGCTCCTCGGCGCTTTCATTTTGTTGGCAATGTACAGATTAGTAGATCTTCATCAGCACTTCGCCACCAAGCTTGTGCTTGGCTGCTTCGCCACCGGTCATGACACCCTTGCTGGTGCTGACGAGGACGATGCCACGGCCTTGCTTGACCTTGGGGATGTCGGCAGCAGCCACGTACACGCGGCGGCCTGGCTTAGACACCCGAGCTAGCTCGGTAAAGGCTGGGCTCTCGCCGGCGCGGTTGATCGTGACGACCAACGTACCGCGTGGCTTGCCAGCCTCTACGGTAGCACCTGCCAGGTAGTGATTCTTGACCAATTGCTCGGCTACAACTTGCTTGAGCTTGCTGGTGGGCACACGGACTTCCGTCTTGCCAACCATCGCAGCGTTGCGGATTCGGGTGAGGAGATCCGCGATTGGGTCAGTTGATTGTAAACTCATAACTCTATCTCCTTTCCGTTACCAACTGCTCTTTGTAATGCCTGGGATTTCGCCCTTCGATGCCTTCTCGCGGAAGTTGATGCGGCTCAGGCCAAAGCGGCGCATATAACCACGTGGCCGACCGCTGAGGGTGTCGCGGTTTTTCCAGCGGGTTGGGCTGGAGTTGCGCGGCAGCTTCTGCAGGCCATCAAGGTCACCCGCCGCCTTGAGCTCAGCGCGCTTGGCAGCGAATTTCTCGATCATCTTTTGGCGTTTGCGATCGCGTGCAATCATTGATTTCTTAGCCATACGCTATTTCCCCTCCTTCTCAAACGGCAGACCAAACTTCTCCAGCAGTGCCCGGCTTGCAGCTGGGCTACCCTGCTCGATGGCAATCGTCACCTGGAGGCCATGGACGATCTGCGTCTCCTCAAAGGTGAGCTCGGGGAAAATACTCTGGTCAGTAATGCCAAGGTTGTAGTTGCCACCCTTGTCAAACTTGCTCCCCACGCCGTGGAAGTCGCGTACTCGCGGCAGGCTAACATTGACTAGCCGGTCGAGGAACTCGTACATCCGAGCGCCGCGCAGTGTCACACTCACGCCAATTGGCGCACCCATGCCAGCGCGGATCTTGAAGCCAGCGATCGACTTCTTAGCCAAGCGATCGACTGGCGCTTGACCAGTGATCTTAGTAATGGTATTGCGTACCAGTTGGTGGTAGCGCTTGTCTTCTTTGTGCTTGCCGATTCCTGCGCTGACCACAATCTTCTCGAGCTTGGGCACTTGGTGCACATTGCTCAAGGCTAATTCGGCCTGGAGTTCCTTGCGATATTGATCCAGATACAAGGCTTTCAAGCGAGGAGTCGGAGCGGCGGATGCAGTTGCCTTCGCCATTAGTTGACCTCCTTGTTATTCAGTTGCCGAGCAACGCGCACCTTAGCGCCCTCAGCATTAATAGTATAGCCAATGCGGCTTGTCGTGCCAGCTGCTTCGTCGACAACCAGTGCGAGCTTGCTCAGTGGCACTGGCACGTGAATCTCCTTGGTGCCACCACGTGGGTTGAGCTGGCTTGGCTTGACATGGCGGTGGCGCAGCCCCACACCCTCGACCAATGCAGTCTGCTGAGCGGGGTTAACGGCCAGCACCTTACCCCTCGTGCCCTTGTCGTCACCACTGATGATCTTGACGATATCGTCTTTTTTGATGCGCTGTGCCATTAGAGTACCTCCGGTGCCAAGCTAATGATCTTGCTATAGCCAAGGTCGCGCAATTCGCGTGGCACAGGGCCAAAGACACGAGTTGCCTTGGGTGTTTTGTCGTCGTTGATAATGACGGCAGCGTTGTCGTCGAAGCAGATGGTGCTGCCATCTTTGCGGCGGATCTGGTCGCGAGTGCGTACCACTACTGCCTTAACGATAGACTTCTTCTTGACGTTGCCGGTTGGGCTGGCGTCTTTGACGCTAGCGACAATCACATCGCCCACCCGAGCGTAGCGACGCCGAGTACCACCCAGCACGCGGATGCACAAGATGGACTTTGCACCACTGTTGTCTGTTACCTTGAGGCGAGATTCTTGCTGGATCATGCCGCCTCCTCTTCGCCTGCGTCATCGTTTTTGAGCTCAATCGAGCCCTGCGAGCGCTTGAGCACGGCGTCGAGCCGAAATGCTTTGCGCTTGCTGATCGGGCGTGTCTCGATGACCCGCACCGTATCACCAACATTGGCATCGTTTGTCTCGTCGTGAGCAGCATACTTACGGGTGACGGTGTATTGCTTGCCGTAAATAGGGTGTGTTTCGCGGCTGGTCACGGTCACCGTGATGGTCTTGTTGCCCGCGGCCGAGGAAACAACGCCGGTCAATGTCTTGGCCATTAGTTTGTTCCTTTCCGCTGATTAATTTCCGTTAGTATCTGCGCAATCTCTCGGCGATACACGCCAAGGATCCGCGGGTTAGCAAGCTCACCTGCCCGGTGGCCACGCTGGGCCTCAAGCAGGTCGGCACGCTTGGCGGCCAGCTCTTGCTGGAGTGTTTCGAGGCTCTTGACCTCTGTTGCAGGGACTGCATTCTCTGCCATCGCTAGGCCTCCTCTTTCTTAATAAAGCGTGTCTTGACGGGCAGCTTGTGGCTCGCCAGGCGCATTGCCTCGCGGGCGACATCCTCTGGCACACCCTTCATTTCAAACATCACCGTGCCATTCTTGACCTTCGCAACAAAGAACTCAGGGTTACCCTTGCCGCCACCCATCTTCAGGCCTAGTGGCTTGCGGCTCACTGGGGTGTGTGGGAAGATCCGAATCCAGATCTTACCGCCACGCTTGACGTAGCGGGTCATTGCCTGGCGCGCTGCCTCGATCTGGCGGCTTGTGACGCGCTCGTTGCTCAGGCTCTGCAGGCCATAGTCACCAAAGGCAATGTAGTTGCCCCGTGTGGCGTTGCCTCGGTTCTTACCAATGCGGACTTTGCGAAATTTTGTTTTCTTTGGTAGCAACATTACTTCGCACTCCTTTCACCCTTATAGATCCAGACCTTGACACCGACGATACCCACGCCAGGGCAGTTGGCCCGTGCGGTGTGGAAGTCGATATCGGCCCGCAAGGTGTGCAGTGGCACCGAGCCCTCGATCACCTTCTCGCGGCGTGCCATCTCGGCATTGTTGAGCCGGCCGGCTACCTCAATGCGGATACCCTTGGCACCACTGTTCATGGTGTTCTGAGCAGCCATCTTGACGGCGCGGCGGAAGTTGGCGCGGCGCTCGAGCTGGCGAGCGATATTCTCCGACACCAGCTTGGCGCTGAGTTCTGGCCGACGAACCTCCTCAATGTTGATGCGTACTGGCAAGCTGGTGATCTTCTCGATCTGTCGCTTGAGCTCTGTCACGCCAGCCCCACCGCGGCCAATCACCACACCAGCCTTGGCAGTGTGAATTGCGATGGTAATCTGGTTTGGGCTGCGCTCAATCTCGATTCGGTCAATCGTTGGTCGGCTTGCATAGCGAGCTTCAATCAGCTCACGGATTTTGATATCTTCTGCCAACCAAGCCGCAAAGTCGCGCTTGTTTTGGCCAAACCAACGCGAGCTCCAGTTTTTGTGGACTTGGAGGCGGAAACTGACTGGGTTTACTTTTTGGCCCATTTAGTTGTCTCCTTTCTTGGCTGTATCGGTTGCTTTGGCGGGTGCCTTCTTGACCTGCTTCTCCACACCACTCACCTCAACCAAGATATGGCTCGAGCGCTTCTGGAATGGCTGAGCCCGGCCACGGCTGGCCGGCTTGTAGCGGCGCAGGCGTGGGCCAGCAGTCACGCTAAGGCTGTGGATATGCAAACTGCGTGGGTCAAGACCATGGTTATTGATGGCATTGGCTTGGGCGCTAGCGATTGCCTTCTTAACAGGCAGCGCGGCGCGGCGCGGGGTGTGGTCAAGAATGACCAGTGCATCGGCCACACTGCGGCCACGCACCAGGCTAGCAACGATGCTAACCTTGCGTGGGGTCTGGTCTATACCCTTGATGTGCGCCCGAACGATGGCTGGTGCATCGCTCGACCCCTGTTGTGTCTGTGATGCGGCCATTACTTCTTATCCTTTCCACCGTGCTTGCGGAACTTACGGGTTGGGCTAAACTCACCGAGCTTGTGGCCAACCATGTTTTCTGTAATCAGCACCGGCACATGCACCCGACCATTGTGCACCGCAAAGGTGAACCCCACCATCTCTGGCGTGATCGTGCTGCTGCGGGCCCAGGTCTTTATCACGGTGCGGTCGCCAACTTTCAGCGCTGCCACTTTTTTGGCAAGCTTCGCGTCGACGAATGGGCCTTTTTTGAGTGAACGACTCATAATTACCTCTTCCTCTTAGCTTCGTGACGACTGCGGACAATCATCTTATTAGTTGATTTGCGGCGGCGGGTCTTGAAGCCAATTGCTGGCTTACCCCATGGCGTCTTCGGGATGCGGCCTGGGCCCGTCTTGCCTTCACCACCACCCATTGGGTGATCGGCTGGGTTCATAGCCTTACCATGGACGCTTGGACGCCACCCCATACGGCGGCGGCGACCGGCCGAGCCAAGCTTAACATTCTGGTGCTGGACGTTGCCTACCACACCAATGCTGGCTTCGCACTCGAGGCGGAACTTACGCACCTCACCACTGGGCATCCGCACCATAGCGTAGCCGTCTTCCTTAGCCATGAGCTGCGCCTTGGTACCAGCGCTACGCACCATCTGCGCACCCTTACCGTGGTTGATCTCGATGGCGTAGATCTGGCTACCAACCGGGATGTTAGCCAATGGCATGCGGTTGCTCGCCTCGATTGGCGCATCGGCACCAGTCTGGAGCACTTTGCCCTTGGTCATTTGGGTGTCGGCCAAGATGTAGTGGTAGAGACCGTGCTGATCCTTCACGCGGGCAATGCGGGCACTGCGGTTTGGATCGTACTCAATCTCCTCCACCGTTAGCGTCAAGCCAGCAGCCAAGCGATGGTCGAGCAAGCGGTAGTGCCGCTTGACACCACCACCACGATGCCGGACGGTGATCTTACCAGTGTTGTTACGGCCAGCCTTCTGCTTGCCAGCCTTAACGAGGCTCTTGAGTGGCTTGCGCGTCGTTACATCGCTCAGATCCTGCGATGTCATGCCGCGGCGGGCGGGAGTGGTTGGGTTGTACTGCTTAATCGGCATTACTTATCCTCCTTCTGCTCTGTTTGCGGCTGTTGTTCTGTCTCAAACACCTTGATCTCGCCTTCGCTTAGGCGCACGTACGCCTTTTTGCTGTCGTGGCGGTGTGTGGTGCCTGGGTAGCGGCGCTTGCCCCGGCTGTAGCGAATAGCTTTGCCGCTTTGCACAGCAGTGGTAACATTGGCTACCTTGGTGCCATCGTATTGTGCCTCAACGGCTGCAGCGATCTGCTGCTTGTTGGCCGACAGTGGCACATCAAAGATGTAGGTGTTTTGGCCAGTAATGAGCCGGTAGGCTTTTTCGGTGGCGCGGGGAGTGACTAATACGAGTTGCATTTATTTGTCCTCCTGTGCGAGCCACGCCGTAATAACATCCAGCGCTTGAGGCGACAGGACGATATGGTCGGCATTAAGAATGTAATAGACATTGAGATACATCGCACTCACAGCCAGCACCTGCTGGAGGTTGGCGGTGGAGCGAATCAGCTCGGGCGACTTCTCGCCAGCGACGAGCAGCACTTTGCGCTCGAGCTTGAACTGGCGGAGGAACGCTGCAGCGTCTTTGGTCTTGCCAGTTACCTTGTCCTCAAAAGGCAAGACCTGGATCTTGCCAGCCTGGTGAGCCAGTGTGAGAGCTTGGCGGATGGCGACACGTTTGCTGGTCTTGGACAACTTCTTGCGGTAGTTCTCGTTGCCGCGTGGGCCAAAGACCACACCACCGCCCCGCCAAATTGGGTTGCGGATACTGCCGAAGCGAGCTCGGCCAGTGCCCTTCTGCCGCCATGGTTTCTTGCCACCACCGCGGACTTCGCCCCGCTGCAAGGTGGTTGCACTTGCCTGGCGGGCGTTTGCCAAGAATGCGTCGTAAGCGAGCTTAAGCAGCTCGTGATTCGGCACATCGACGCCGAAAACGCTGGTTGGCAAGGTTGCTTTTGCTGGCTTAGTAGATTCAGCCATTACTTAGCACCTCCTAGGATAATTAAGCCCTTCTTGGGGCCTGGGACAGCGCCTTTGACACCAATCAAGTTATCCTCAGCCGAGATAAACTCAACCGTCAGATTCTTGACAGTGACACGCTCGTGGCCCATCTGGCCCGCCATGCGCTTCCCTTTGAAAATCTTTTGTGGGTACATGCTACCGATCGAACCGACCTTACGCGTGTTACCCTTACCACCGTGGGTTTTGCGGTGGCGCTTAAAGTTGTGCCGCTTGATGGTACCGGCCCAACCTTTACCCTTGCTGATGCCCGTGACATCCACGACATCGCCGAGCGCAAACTCCGTAACGCTCCATGTGTCGCCCACCTTGACATCGCCAAGGTCGTCGACACGAAATTCCCGAATGTGCTTCGGGGTGACACCGGCTGGCTTCACATGCCCAGCCACGGCCTTGCTCAGGTTCTTACCCGCACCATACGCCACCTGCACTGCGTTGTAGCCGTCTGTCTCGACGGACTTGACCTGAGTCGCAGCGACAGGCCCAGCCTGGATAAGCGTGACAGGAATCGTCGTGCCATCCTGGCTGATGATTTGGGTCATACCAATCTTGGTACCGAGAAGTGCTTTCATTGCCCTCTTGCTCCCATGTAAAATCCCCGGCGACTAGCAGTATCTTGGCACCAGCGCTGCGTAGCTACACACTCCGCTGGCCAAGACTTACCAATTCGTCCTGGGATGAGTTGCTATTACGTAATAAATTACAGCTACCATAGTACCATAGAATGGGGCAAGAAAGCAAGAGGGCAAGCGCTCTAGCCTTTTGGCTTGGAACGCTCGCCCATGTCCTTTCTTGTCGATCACTACACCTCATCTCATAGAGAGGCTGTGCCGCTACCATCTCGTTAGTTCAGGCTACCTATGATAACGTAAGCGATACCTCTATTGGTTCAATGCTCTATTAGCCGCTAATGCTCCATTAACACCGTCTGTATGCTCTGTGGCAATTTGCATCTTGTGCCATGTACCATCAGGTTGTGGGAAAGCAGCCTCTTTTGGGACTTCACCTGCACCAAAATTATCCTCTGCCTTATGGAACCCAATACATTGAGTGACCACCAAGCCACTCTCCTTCACCGCATTAACACCATTACCATCAGATGTTGTGATAAAATTAATGTCACTTTGTGGCACTTCGTTGATTTGCTTTGGATCATGAGTCGCTGTGTAGAGTTTTACGTCAGCTGCTGGGTTCTTTTTGACCGCACCCGGCTGGCTGCACGATGGGTCGCCCTTAACCGTTGCCAGCGGTAGAGCATACGTATCACCACTGTTAGCATCCAGCTCTTCACTAACGAAACCTGGCGCAATCCATACTGAGCCACCAGCAACTTCATCAGCCCAACTGCCATAGCTGGTAGGATTAAAGCCTGCCGCTGCTGTACTACCCGTGTTGCTCTCTGCTGGTCGTGCTTGTTCCTGCGCGCCACAGCCAGACAATCCAGCCGCCAAAGCCAATGCCGCAATCGCACCGAGTGGTTTGCGGAGCCCACGCCAATTTTCTTGAGTTGATGTTGGTAGTGCTAATTCGTGAGACATAGGCCGCTCCTTCTCTGTTATTAGTATGTCGTAGTGATTATGTATTGTAATACTGCTTTGTGCTAATTGCAAATCGATGGATCAGTTGCCGCTGTGTATGCCACCCACTATGCTACAATATAATGCGTTAATGCGTCACTCAACCCCCTCACCTACCTCTGTCGATGCTTGGCTTGCTGTGGCGGCTGCCCAGCTGCGGACGGCTGGTATTGCTAGCAGCCGGCTCGATAGCGAGCTGCTGCTAAGCCATGTACTGCAGCGGCCTCGACACTGGCTCCATGCCCACGGCGATAGCACACTCCTGCACGAGCAACACATGCAGGCAGAACAGCTCCTTACCCGCCGCCTTCGGCATGAGCCACTGGCCTACTTGGTGGGGCACAAGGAATTCTATGGGCGCGATTTTGTCGTTTCACCCGCTGTGCTCGTACCTCGGCCCGAGACAGAGCAAATGATCACCCTCTTACTGCAGCTCATTCAGCCCACGCAGAGCACCATTGCCGATGTTGGTACTGGCAGCGGCATTCTCGCCATCACAGCGCAGCTCGAGCTTCCACAATGCCAAGTTGATGCGTACGACATCAGCCCAGAGTCCCTCGCCATTGCTCAGCGCAACGCGCAGCAGCACGGCGCTACCTCTGTTCATTTTATTCAGAGTGATCTCCTAGCGGCAGCGCAGCAGCGCTATGATGTCATTCTTGCCAATCTCCCCTATGTCAACCCCACTTGGCAGCGCGACGACCGCGAGACAGCGCACGAGCCAGCCCTGGCACTCTTTGCCAAGGACGATGGGCTCGCCCTCATCTCTACCCTCCTCGCTCAGACAGAGCAATGGCTCGCACCTAGCGGTCTACTCATCCTCGAGGCCGACCCCTGCCAGCACTCACGCATCATTGCTCGCGCCGCCGCGCACCAGCTCACTCATGTGCGGAGCGAGGGGTATGCGCTTGCTTTTGCTAAGCAGTGCTCGACATGACCCCGCTACTAACTGCAGCGCACGCTGGCCCATCTGCCCCACTACATCTACAGATGGTAGCGACCAACGCTCGGGCCGCAGCATACGACTCCCTTTGTCAAGCGCTTGATGGGTGTAATAGTCTGGTGATTGGATTGTCGCGTGTTGGAGCAGATCGCACACATCGGCTAGTTCTTGACTATCTACCTCTGTTGGTTGCACCTTATTTTGCGATATAAAGACATCATTCAGCTTGGTATAATCATACTCATAGCAAAATACCTGTGGCTCAGCCAGCGATGCATCACTATGGTCAGGTGCGTCGAGGTAATACGACCGCACCGCGCCAGCATACGCGCCATATCGATCTACCTCGTAGATGATAATATGCGGGTCGTGTACCTGGCCATCATTATCCAAGGCAGCCCGAGCACTCAGTGTGAGGCGCTGCCCACTATCAGTTTTGTGGCCAAAGTATACGCTGCGCACCTCACCACCGTCGTAATACCGCCGGCCAGCTGCACCACGTTGGCGCGCGCTTCTGTGCTGGGTGGTAATAATATCCTGGACGACTGCGGTGAGCTGCTCAGCCAATAAGCCCGGCTGCTCGTGCTGGCCTGGTGGTGCAAGCGCAGTATCAATATTGGCTGCGTGTGGCACGCGACGCAAAGCATCGCCCGCGCGGGGTGCTGTGTTGTATGTCATGTTGTTCCCTCTGTGTGTTAGATATACGTCCCTTTTAGCATACTATACAAGCATAGCCCAAGGCAAATAACAGAGGTAAGCAAATGAACAATTCTATACCATATTCAGAATAATTCTAATATAGCTCCCTGTACTCTGCCGTGGTGAGCAGTTCACGTAGCTGGGCTACCTCATGCGTGTCGACTGGTTGGTCGTTGATGCCCATTTGGCGCTCGAGTTTCTGGTTCGCTAGTTCGTTCTTGAGATGATCTACTGTTGCAAGCGTGCGCTCGTATGCTTCCCCTGGTGGCAGATTCCTGCCAATGGTCAATTCTTGTGGTATTTTGCGCTGAGATTCGCTCCCCTGCGGTGTATCAAATCGCCGCACCACGCCATCCTCAAGATGATAGCGAAAACTGTCGCCACCCCGCTCCCTAAGGCTAATCATTCGGTCCTGCGTGCCATCGTCTAGTGTTGTCGATTCGGTCAGGATTGTGACCGTTCTCTCACCCTGTGTTGCATACAGCAAGACACTCGACTTCACGCGGTCAGTGAGAACCGTGTGATCGTATGTATTCGCTTCACCAGCAAATTGCAGCAGCGTCTCCTGCACTAAGTCGTCAAAATCTGCCGCTGCCTGTGCCTTCTCCTCCTTGGAGAGCCGCTCAGCAAACTGCCCTACCGTAGCGATTTTCTCTTGATTGTTTGTTCCGGGCTGCTCATGTGCCATGGTATACCTCTGTTGTGTTATATACTATGACACCTATAATGCTCTCTCTCTCTCTCTGAAAGTCAACCGATCAAATCAAGAACATGTCTTTGCTATGCCAAAAACCACCCATCAGTTGGGTGGTTTCTTGTTGCTATTGCTCAATACACCGTGATTACGTGATTATTTGATCGATGTGATCATAATGCGGCTGTATTGCTGGCGGTGGCCACGCTCTTTGTGGACGCGTTTCTTGGCTTTGTAGCGAATGACGCGGATTTTGTCGCCCTTAACGAGCGCTTCTACGACCTCGGCCTTGACCTTGACGCCTGCAACGTGCGGCGTACCAACAGTGGTCGTCTCGCCATCGATGGTCAGGAGTGCATCGGCTTCGAGCGCTTTTGTGCCGTCCGGGAGGCGGTCCACCAGGAGGGTCTCTTTTTCGGCGACGAGATACTGCTTGCCGCCAAGCTGAATGACTGCTTTCATCTGATTCCTTATAATTATTAATACTTCCGACTGATTGTAGCAGAGACGGCGGTGGATGTCAAAGTTGGTGTACTCTAGCTGTCATTACTCACCAGCCGCTGCACCACCGCTGGCAACTCTGCCTCGCTGTGCCATATCTCTGTCCGCATAGCGATAAGCTGGTCGCTCAGGTAGCTCTGCTGGCCCACGCTGTGGTGCTGCGCCAGGGCGATTGGCTTGCCCAGCGCCAGCGCCGCCCCCACCTCCATAAGCATCCCTTCGCTGCGCCGCGGCGATGCTTGGACTACGAGTACCATGTCGTACTGGGGCAGCACGCTCAGCGCACGGCGGATGAACTCACCTGGCGTATGGTAGCTAGGCCATGCTGGGTCGAAAAGGTTGCAATACACCGCACAGCCCACCTGCTCGAGCGCTGCCACCACCCCACGCATCCGTGCCCGCACCACTGCTTCGTCCTCACCGGTAAAGGCATATGAGCAAAAGACAGCGGGCGGGGTGGCTGGTGGTGTGGAGTTCATACATATATAAGTATACGCTACTACGGCACTGGAGTTATATCCTGTTATTTTTTTGTATTATTTCGCACGATTTTTGCCTCTGTTGCGGGCCGATTTTTCACAAATCTTATTTCACATCCTGTCATATCTATGCTACGCTGGGTAGTATGAGTATGAAGAGACTCGTGTATGGCATAGCTGGTACAATGATCGTCTTCGCAGGCGCGGGCGTCATCGTAGCAGCCCAGCCAAAGAGTGGTTCGTCAGCGCCTGCATACAATGCAACGAGTGCAACAACCGGTGGACATATGGCCAAGGCATTAGCACCGTCCGACCAGCCATCCGCCCAGACACTCGCCCAGCGCAACCAAGCTATCAAGATAATTATCGCCTCCAACGCTTCTCCCAAGGCTATCAAGCCAGCGTCGAAGCCCAGCGAGACGCCAACGCCAACGCCAGCCGCTGAGCAAAAGCCAACTGCAATCAACGGTGTTTCGTCTGGCTCGAACACGCGCTCGAATAGCAACGCTCAAAAGAGCAACCCATCAAACAATAAGTCAAACTCCAACTCCAACACGCCATCGCCAGAGTTTGTCGACCGCGTCTTTGCAACGGTCAACAAGGAGCGGGCAGCCCGTTCGCTTGGTAGCGTGCAGCGCATCGAGCAGATCGACACGAGCTCACGTGCTCAGTCGGCCTACAATGCGCAGATTAATAAACTTAGCCACGATGGTGGCCTCGACCGCCTGAAGCAACTCTACACCTGCCGCACCAGTGGTGAGATTCTCGAGCTCGTGCCGATCTCGTACAACGAGCAACAAGCCACGGATGTGTGGATCAATTCCCCACCACACAACAAGATCATGTTCTCGGGCGATTACGACAAAGCTGGCATTGGCCTGACGCAAAAAGGCGACCAATATTACATTGCCATGCAGTTCTGCCGCTAGGAGAGGATAAGCAAGAATATCTGAGAGAAACACTTGCTCAGAATAGAGAAAAACCAGCCACCATGGCTGGTTTTTTACTGTTTAGAAGAATGTCGACGTTAGTTGAACCTCAAAGTCCTCCTCGGTAATTTCACAGGTTTGTATCATTCCTTTCTCTTGAAGCTAAAAACTGTCAATACCCCCAAGAGCGACTCAGCATTAAAATAAATCCTAGTTTGTAACCAGTTCTTAATTCTACCTGCCTGAAGCGGTAGAAGGGCGGTTGAGATTAAGAAAGCGAAGCTTTGCAATCCAAATCACTTCAACTACTCACCATCAAGCGACTCTGCCCCATTCAGAACCTTCCAGAGCTCTCGCACTTCGGCGCCGCTCACCACTTGATCGCCTCGGCTGATCCGTTGGCTCTCACCAATCGTGCGCGTGGCGGGCTGGCCACTATGCGCCAGGCCGATCAGCGAGCGCACCACCCGCTGGTGACTACCCTCTGTGACAATACGGTAGCGCAGCTGCTCTGAGTCACTCACTAAGCTAACCTCATGTGCTGTGGCAGCAATCACATTATCGCTTGAGTTTGGCTGCACTGGCTCGCGCCAAAATGTCGCCGTCTCAACATTTACCCGCAGATTCGAGCCATCATGATATGGTGCCATGAGCATGAGGATGGCACGGCTTTGGTTTGGAAACAGAGGTGACTTGGTTTCTTTTGCTAGCGCGGCATTGTCTATCTGGTAGCCATAGACATCAACCGTATCGGCAAATTTCGTCATCATATGCAAAGCAATCTGGCTCAGCCGCACCACTGCCGCCACTTGGTCGGCTGCTGTCACTCGTTCGCGCGGGGTGTCTTCCAGTGCGCAAAATGTTTCTTGGGCTTGAGTTTGTGTCATTTGGCTGCCTTTCTGTCGCAGTACGCGGCGCATTATATTAGTAATAAAACAAAGGCTGTCTTGGCAATCGAATAATCTCACACCCCCTCTCATACATCCTCTTCTAAGCTGCTGCAGAAATTGCCATCATAGATTGAACATTATAGCGCTAGCAGTAATCAGCAGCTGGCCCTGCACTACCAGATAAGGAATAGTTGGTACATGAGAGAGGAGAAGTGTGCAGCTTAACCTACGCTATTCAATTGTCTTCTCAAACACCGTCGTGTTATAGATCGTTGCGCCCTTGTGGAGATAAAAGCGATGGGCTGCTTGGCGCTTAGGGTTGGAGGTAAAGGTGAGCTTGGTCGCACCATGTTGCCGGCCCCAGCTCAGCATCGCATCCCACAGCCGCGAGCCAACCCCCTTGCCCTGCACCGATGGGTCGGTCACGAAATCATCAAGGTAGATCTTACGCCCAGCGATTGGCCCCACCAGCAGGGCGAGTGTTGCCATGCCTACTACCTTACCATCAAGACGAGCCAGGAGCAGAACTTGATTCTCAGCAGCGATCACCGCTTCTAGCGCCTGACGCAAAGCGTCTATCGCCGCTGCACCAGAGGTGGTTGGAGTAGTTGGCGCGGTTGTTCCGGCTTGGTGCAGCACATCGCCCAGTGCTGCGATTGCCGCCACATCAGCCTGGCTGACGGCGGTTGCCTGTTCGATTATGAGTTCTTCCATATATCGATTATACTACAAGTATGAATCAGCGTATACTCACCCTCCGTGATGCGCTTGCCACTCACCCGCCGCGCATCGCCTACCCAGAAGGTACCAACCCCATTATCCTCAGCGCCGTACGCCAGCTGGCCGATTGGCACGCCGCTCGGCCTGTGCTTGTTACGGATAGCCCAACTGCTATCAAGCAGGCTGCCGCCGATGCAGGTATCTCGCTCGATGGTATAGAGATTCTGACGGTACCCCACCAACACGATATGACATCTGCAAACACCGCCGATACACCTCCCCTTACCCCACTCACCTACGCGGCCCAGCTGCTTCACGACGGCACGTTTGATGCTATGGTGGCTGGCATCGACCACCCCACCGCTGCGGTATTGCGGGCTGCGCTGAAAGTTGTTGGCTTAGCGCCCGGGGTGCGCTATGCATCGAGCTTCTTCGTGATGGATATGCCCCACTTCGCTGGCGGGGAGAATGGCTTACTCATCTTTGCCGACTGCGGGATGAACATCACACCAGATGCCGCTGGCCTAGCTGCCATTGCCGAGGCTAGCGCCTTGAGCGCCACCCGGCTTGGCTGGCAGCCCCGCGTTGCACTGCTGTCTTACTCTACGCTGGGTAGTGCTGGCGGCCAGAGTGTCGAGACGGTTCGCCGCGCACTCGCAGAGGTACAAGCCCACCAGCCAGAGCTCCTCATTGATGGCGAGCTCCAGCTTGATGCCGCTCTCGTCCCCACCATTGGCCACAAAAAAGCCCCCACCAGCCCCGTCGCTGGCCAGGCAAACGTCCTCGTTTTCCCCGATCTCAACTCCGGCAACATTGCCTACAAGCTGGCCGAGCACCTAGCTGGCGGCCACGCCTACGGCCCTATCTTGCAAGGCTTTGCGCGGCCGGTCAGCGACCTATCGCGTGGCTCGAGCGTTGATGATGTGATTGGCGCGAGCTTAATTGTTGGTAGTATGGTGGCTGAATAGATTGTGGAGTTGATTCACGCAGGCTAGTGATTTCTTGCTTGCTTTTTGCAATCGTTTTCTTTATCGTGTTCTCTTTGTGCCTTTTTTCCGCAGTGATTATTTTGGTTCACGTATCGATTTGCTGCTGTGCCAGAGCGCCCTTTTGCTTTTTACTTTTCCTGCCGCAATGCAGGTAGATGAGCCGGTTGTTTTGGTTGCACATTGCAAGTAAAGTGCTTGCCTTTGCACTGGCCTCATACTCTCTGGTAGTGAGAAATCAAGATTCGAGACGACACTATTCGCCATTCTCCTATACAATGATTTGAATATATTTAAAGAAAATTCACTATTATATTTTGTCATAAGTGCGCATTCTACCACCTACCATACCATCAATATTCAGTCATATATTAATCATGGTGAATAAAATTAATGTTCGATTCATAAAAATAACAGTGGTAGGAGTTGCACAAAATATTATCTATGGGATTGTAAAAATTCGCGCACTGCTGCAATTGGTTTGATGGATTGGTATGTCGCTGCATCTTCCTCGGGCGATAACTCAGCGCGCGTTCGGCCATTGTAGCCATCTGGGCAAAATATTTTGTCCCAACCAAAGCCACTGTCGCCTCGCGGATGCGCTGCAATACTGCCAGGTAGCTCACTGCGAAAAATGTGCATCTCGCAGCCATCATAGTAACCAAACACGCACACCGCCAGTGCCGATCGATCGTCAAATCCATCAAGCATACGGCATATTTTTTCCAGCCCATCTGGTGCCTCAACGAAGAACTTAATGAATGGGCCAGGTAATCCATTCAGCGCCGCAAACCCCAGCGACACATCTTCAACAAGAACAGGCTGCTGAGCAATCGCATACGCTTCACGCACTTTGTGCCGAACAACCTCCTCGGGTGAGGACGATTGAATTTCTACCAAATTAATCTTGCGATGTTCTAGCGGCATACCAAGCATGCGCGCTAGGTAGTCAGCCTTGTGTTGGTTGCCCGTGATGAATAGTGGTTGCTGCATCATTTATCTCCTTTGTATTTCTCTTCTCGATATTTCTCTGGCTGCGCCCGAAAAACCTCGACCCATTTGCTATCCTTCGCTAAGTCATTGTACGCAATATAATAGCGTCCTTGAAAGCCGCCAGCATGTGCAGCTTTGCGTGCCACTGCGTCTTGCACCTGCTGAGGCGAAAAGCCAAAATCATCGCGCAGTGCATCGAGAACAGCCTGCACATCCGCCAGCTCCTGTAGCGCCTCTTCTAGCCTATCATCGCCCAGTGGAATTTCGTTTGCTTCCTCATGAATCTTGCGCTGTAACTCACGGCGATACGCCGCGCGATCCAATTGATGATACTCCGTATGGAGCACCTGAGAGTCGGCCTTGCATTTCTCGACAACCTTGTCACGTACGAGCTTTTCGAGATAGAATCGCACCATTGCCTTGTCCTCCTTACCTGTTGGTTGTTGGGTTCCTTTTAGGGTTATATAGCCTACTATCAAAAATTGCTATTATCTCACAAGTATTTCATCATGAATTTTGTTCATCACCATTCATGGTATTATTATCACTTGCATTTTGCAATTCATCGCGTAGACGCATCCAGATCTTGCCAAGCTCATTGCGCCCAGCATGGTCGCTACCCCAACCCCAAAAGCTGTCATCGTCATTCATCTCCACAATATATCGGTCACCCGATGCAATGAGTGTCTCACGCACAAGATCGTGCTGAGCAAGCTTGCAGCGTACAATTTCTTCCATAATTGCCACCTTTTTATCGTCCCAATTGGGGTCTTCTTCAGCCTTATGCTGATTGGCAAAATCAGACGCTACGCGCGGTGAGCGACACAAGCGCACCTGTTCAGCCCGGGCTGGATTAGTATCAAAAAAATGCGCTGCTTGGTAGGCATGTTCGCTCGTAGGGTACAGCACGCCGCGCCACTCAACTTGGCATGGCGCGAAGTTATCAAAGACATACCAGCCATCTAGAAAGAAGCCAGCCATGGTTGATTTGTTGTACGTATTGTCTGTCATATTCATGATAGTACCTCTGTTATAGACTGATATCTAGTGTGATTTTGCTCTTGTTGTTATTAATTTCTATTATTTATCATTTCTCCTTTTTAGAATCATATTTTTGAATCATAGTGTGATATATTCAGATGATTCTATATGCTTATTTTCGCTTGCTTTTTGCAATCTAGTCGATTAGGTGTGCGGCGTCGTATAATTCTTACGCGTGGTTTATTTGGTTCATAAGTTGCTTGTGACCCAGCACCATATATAGTCCATACCCTGCGGTTGCGAGTGCCCCACCAATGCTGCTGATAGCATAGACCGCTTGCCACGAAGTACTCGACGCGAAGGCAAGGTAGAACCCAATCAATGCCGTGCAGATGGGGAGAGGCGCAAGATAATAATCAATCGTCCGGCCAAAGATCTTCGCCTGCGGAATGAAGTGCAGCCCAACAATCAACACAAGTGCTGGCATGATATAAATCTGCTGCTGGAATATACCAAGCAACGCAAGGATAATCCACAGCGGTGCATACGACACGGTACTCAGCAGCTGCATCTGCTTAGCGATCCGCTTGCTGGCTGGCGTTGGTGCTGGCTTAGGCAATTTCTTCGTCACACGGATATGCTGCACGCCACAAAAAATCAGCCATGCCGCATACGCACCAAATAGTGCAAAGACCATCCAGCCAATAGTGCCCCACGCCACACCAAACCATACAGCATATATAAGCATAAAGGTTGCCATAAGTATTGGGAATGGCGCCATACTTTTTACTGCGGCGATTAATTCGTCTCTTTGCGGTTGTTCTGGGGTTGCCATATATCTTTCTCCTGTTTATTGGATAAGTGTTAAAAATTGTCCTTCGGTGAGGATCATTGTACCATACTTCTCCGCCTTGGCTCGCTTACTTGCACCAACTTTGCCACCAGCAACGAGGTAGGTAGTGTCTTTGCTGACACTGCTTTGGAAGGTACCACCCAGAGCACGGATTTTTTCGGCCGCTTGGTCGCGACTCATTGCTTGCAATGTGCCAGTAATGACGAATTTTTGGCCAGCAAGCTGCTGAGATGATTGCACGAGCCGTGGCACGACACCGCACCGAGCAAATTTATCCAGCAAGGCAATGTTATCTGCGTCACTGAACCACGCGACGATCGATTCAGCCACTACCACGCCGATGCCATCAATCACCTGCAGCTGGTCGAGCGTGGCAGTGCGCAAGAAGCCAAGCAATTGCTTGTCATTTGCAAGTGTATTGACGAGTGCTTGCGGCTCATCATGCAATGCATTCTTTTCTGAATCATTGCGATTATTGTTCACACTGACCTGCTGGGGTACATCGTGTTTTGAATTATCTGCAAAATGTTTCACGATATCGATCGCCGTTTGCGCACCAACGTGGCGAATGCCGAGGCCATAGAGGAAGCGCTCGAGCGGTGGGTGCTTTGCCGCAGCAATGGCATCGATGAGCTTCTGCGCCGAGACCTCGGCAAAGCGATCAAGCCGGAGAAGATCCTCCTTCCTGAGCGTATAAATATCAGCTAAGTCGTGCACCAAGCCAGCCTCGACCAGGGCAGCGACATTCTTCTCGCCAAGTGTGTCGATATCTAGCGCCCCCTTGGATGCAAAGTGCGTGAGGGCGCGCGTGAGGATGAGTGAGCTGCTGGCACCGCGCACCCGATACACCGCCTCACCAGCGGGCCGCTCAAACTGCAGCTCAGGATATTGGCGCTGGAGCTCGGCTGGGTAGTCGATCGGCTCAGCGTTGGCTGGGCGCAGCTCTGGCAGCACCCGCTCAACCTGCGGGATGATATCCCCTGCCTTGAAGATGACTACTGTGTCGCCACGCCGCACATCGAGCCGAGCAATCTCATCGGCATTGTGCAGGCTGGCGTGCTGCACCGTCGTGCCGGCCACGACGACTGGGTCGAACACCGCCACCGGTGTGGCAGCACCCGTGCGGCCAATGCTAATGACGATATCGCGCACGATGGTGGTAGCTTGCTCGGCTGCATATTTGTAGGCCACCGCACCCCGCGGGTTCTTACCCACCATACCCAGGCGGTCGTAGAGAGCGCGATCGTTGATCTTGATTACGAGGCCATCGGTATTGAATGGCAAATCGTGGCGCTGCTCACCCCACTGCTGGACGAAGTTCATCACCTCAGCGAGGCTAGTAAAGACCGCGGCCTGCTGGTTACGTGTGATACCTAGTGCCGTCAAGGCGTCATAAGCGTAGCTGTTGGTCGGTACCTCGGCTGCGTCATCACGGATGACATCGTAACCCCGAAAATGGAGCGGGCGCTGCGCCACGAGTGCTGGGTCGAGCTGGCGAATGGTGCCAGCGGCAAGATTGCGCGGGTTGGCAAAGGTTGGCTGGCCAGCAGCTTGCTGTCGCTGGTTGAGCGCCACAAAGTCGCGCTTGAGCATGACGATCTCCCCGCGGATCTCTGTCCTGCCCTGCAGCAGGTGCTCAAAGCCAGGTGCTTCGCGCAGGCGCAGCGGCACATTGCGAATCGTCCGCACATTATTCGTCACATCCTCACCAACATAGCTATCGCCCCGTGTGACGGCCTGCACCAGCACACCGTCATTGTAGATAAGCGCGCAGGCCAAGCCATCCATCTTGATATCGGCAAAAAATTCGTGCTTGTGGCCTGGCAAGAGCTTATCCATGCGCTGTACCCACGCCTCGACCTCTGCTGTGTCGAAGACATCATTCAGGCTGACCATCCGCCGGCGGTGCTGCACCTTGACGAAGCCACCTTTGAGGACGTTGCCGACCCGCTGGGTGGGCGAATCGGGCGTGATGAGCGCCGGGTGCGCCGCCTCGAGCTGCTTGAGCTCGGCAAAGAGGCTGTCGTACACCGCGTCGCTCACGCTGGGCGCATCAAGCACATGGTATTCGTAGCTATAGCGATTGAGTAGCTGACGCAGCTCGGCACTGCGCTGAGCCAGCGATAGGTTGGGTGATGCTAGATGTTTGTCTTGTATCATAGTGGTTCCTTACTGCTTTAGTATAGCGGAATTTGGCGATGGGCGCAGCTTTTTTAAACAGGTTCGTGTAAAGCTAGGCTTCTTGGGCGCTTAATTTATAACGGTATAGGTGTTGCCGTTTGAATACCAACGTTATCGCTTTGCCCCCGTTAGCTCCACCTCCCCATCACTTCATCTGATGGAGTGTGAAAACTCGTTGTAATAACGAGTTTTCAGCCCAGCGCAAGAGGTCGATACTTGGGAAGTATCGACCCTTATAGTGTTCCTGAGGAGGGAGTGTGGGGAGGGTGAGCGTGAGAAATTAGGCGGGTTTGACGTCATCTCCTCTAGCAAGATAAGTAGGCATCTACCCTACCATTGAACTCGAGAGTGCCTACTAGTAAGTATAAGACAAAGAACCTCAGCTTTTTGCTATCACAAAAGCCACTACGCGGCCAAGCAAAGCTCTCTCCACCACTAATTACCCAAAACTAGGCCTCAAGCAATACTACTGCGAGAGTCACCCTACGCTGGCGCTGCCGTATCATCAACGATCTTGCGATAGAGGAGATAGATGTACGCTGCGCACCACACCACCGTCACCGAGCTGATGAAGCCCGCGAGGACAGGCATTGTCGGCACGGAAGCATACCATTGCCAGAGGTGCTTGAGCCAGGCATCAAGGAGAATAGCAGGGATCATCACCACGCACCACAGCACTGCCACGCTGCCAAATAGCCACAGCAGTCGGTACAAAATCCGCAGCCGCCGCCCTACCACCAGGTCGCCCGCCGCTGCCAGCGCTCGCATGGGGTACATACCGGGCAGCGTCACCACCACAAGCGCAATGAAGGTGCTCGTGCCCCAATAGAGCGTCAGCACTGCCACAGTGGCTAGCAGTACATAGAAGAGCATCGAGCCAAAGCCCTCGCTAATCACCCCATTACTCGACAGACCGATATACACCAGCGCCATCGCCCCCAGCGGAATAAGCTGCACGAGGAAGACGAGGACGACCATCAGCGTAGCCACCAGCGGCGCACAGGCATTATACAACCCATCGCGCAGGCGTGGCGCCCGCCCTGCCTTGTACTCGCGTAGCAACCACACTGTGGTGAGCCACACCAGCAAAAAGCCCAGCACCACATAGAGCTGCTGGTCGGCACTGAGGTTGCCGCTGCCCGTACCAAAGGCCGTCACCATGAGGAGCCCTGCCTCGCCTAGCTTACCCCAAGCACCAGTGAGAATATCCTTGCCCGACTCTGCTAGCATACTCTGCAGACGGTCGTACATTGTCTGGTTGGTAATCGCCCCAAGCGCCAAGAGCAGCACGGCATAAAACACCGCCAAGAGACACAACGTCCGCCAGTGCGCCCGCACCATCCGCATCACTTGTGCAGTAAAGGCGACGTAGCCTGGTAATTGCAACGAACGCGCATAATCACGTCGACGAGTGCGACGGAAGCTCCGGTGTGGTCGGCGCTGTTGTAAATTACGCAACCATTGACGGCTACTCGCCACTACCCTACCACCGCGAGCTCGCCAGGTGCGCCAATGGAGGTTAGTGCGCCAGCTGGGCGGCACTGATGGAGCATCATCCGCGTGCGGCGAGCGAGCCTTTGCGGGAGCAGTGCCATGAGAGGATGGTGTTGCATTTTTTGCAACGCTATGGTGTTTTACTTCTGTTTTTGAACCATGCTTGCTTGCTTGCGCCACTGGAGCGGTGCGTGATGCTGAGCGGCGAGTTGACTTTGTTGTTTTTTTTGCCACAGGCACTACCCTACCATTTGTTCATATCTTCGTTGAGACGCTTGATGCGGTCTTCGAGCGGCGGGTGGGTGCTAAACAATCGGCTAAAGAACCCTGGCTTGAGCGGATTCACCATAAACATATTAGCGCTCGAGCTGACCTGCTTCTCCATCGGGCGAGTGTACATTTGCAGCTTGCCCAGTGCACTCGCCAGGCCAGCTGGGTCGCGAGTGGTGAGTGCACCAGTCGCATCGGCCAGGTACTCACGCTGGCGGCTCACCGCCATTTGCATAATGGCCGCCACGATGGGCGCAAGGATAATAGCCACAATGCCAAGCACCAGTAGCACCGGATTAGTCTCGCGGTTGTCATTATCGCGGAACCACAGCATGCGCAGCGCAATATCTGACACGAGGCCAATCGCACTCACCAGGCCAAAGGTAATCATACTCACCCGAATATCGTAATTTTGGACATGCCCCATCTCGTGCGCCAGCACAGCGGTGAGCTCGCGATCATCCATAATCTCCAGCAAGCCCGTCGTCACGCCCACAATGGCATGCTTGGGGTCGCGGCCGGTGGCAAAGGCGTTGGGCGCTGGGTCGTCGATAATATACACCTGCGGCATCGGTAGCCCCACGGTGATGGCAAGATTCTCAACGGTGCGCCACAAACGGGGATTATCTGCCTTGCGAATCTCCACCGCACCAGTCATGCTCATGGCAAGCTTAGAAGCGATGAAATACTGCACCAGTGCATAAATCAGCGCCCCAATGAACGTCCCCCAAAAGATCGTCAGGTTGCCCTGCATGCCGCGGCTATTCATAATCAACTGCGCCGCCAGGCCAATCACCGCCACCATCGCGACGAAGACGATCATCAAAATAACTGTATTACGTTTGTTGTGTGCAATTGCTCTGTACATAGATATATTGTAGCAGATAATGGTGGTTTTGCAGGCACTCACGTTAATCCCTGGGCGCTGCATTCTCTGCGCCGGCTATTAGTGAGGTTTTGGGCTCACGTTGCACCCACTTGACTCGCCTCTCATATATTGATATATATATCAGCTTTTGTTGACATATGTTCGCATTTTGTCCAAAAGTGTTGTTTGACAAGCAGAGCATACCGCTCAAGGTGGGCTGCCCAGGCATGGCTACATAGCCGCGCCCCAGCACCCCACCTTGAGTCGCCGCATCCGAGCGTCGACCAGTGTGATTCTACACGAGCGTCCGCTTGGGTGGGGAGAGAGTAAGATGATGAGTGACGTCAGAATCACCATTACCGAGAAAGAGACGAAGACTAGGGGTACCGTCATTGCTGAGTGTGTACTTGTGTTTGCATCCGGATTCCTCGGAGTGTGGACGTTTAGCCTACTTTGGGGCTGGTTTATTGTTCCCATTTTTGGAGTGCCACAAATCAGCATGTTTCAATCTCTTGGCATCATGCTAACCGCGAGTCTTATTAATGGCTCGTCATCAGGGGAGCGGAGCAATTGCTCTGACCTAGAGAAGTATTTGAGACTATTTATCCTCATTACTCTCACGCTAGTGTCAGGGTGGTTTGTGCACTTCTTCGTGTGACATCCCTATCGAACATGACATCCATCCTAGAAGGGTGTCTACCCTCTCTTGCTCTGCTTGTCATGTTCGCCTCTCGCGATGTTCTCACCTGCTGGCAGCACTCTAGCACTCTAATCATTGCAATTATTTTTATTACTCAAATCCCCCACCTTCTAGATAAAACACTCCCAGCCAAGCGATAAGCCGCTCGCTATAGCCATAACTCTTCTCAGGCAACCCTAAGAACGACATACAGCCTGACATCATCGCCCTTATGTCGTTGCAACACAATAAACAAACCGCCCTCCATCGAGGGCGGTTTCGCTATACTGTGCGCGATGCCTAGAACTGCACCTGCACTGGGTTTTCGACACTGGCGCGGTCTTCGACCTCGAAGAACTCGCGGGCCTTGAAGCCCAGCATGCCAGCCACGATGTTGGCGGGGAACATGGCGATGCGGGTGTTGAGGTCGCGCACACCACCGTTGTAGAAGCGGCGCGCCGCCTGGATCTTGTCCTCAGTATCCACCAGCTCTTGCTGCAGCTGGATGAAGTTTTGGTTGGCTTTGAGCTCTGGGTAGGCCTCTGCCACAGCAAACAAACTCTTCAGAGCGCCCTCGATCATATTCTCTGCCGCTGCCGTCTCTTGTACGCCCTGGGCATTCATGATGGCGCTGCGAGCCTCAGCCACATTCTCGAAGACTTCCTTCTCGTGCGCTGCATAGCCCTTTACCGTACCGACTAAGTTCGGGATGAGGTCTGTTCGGCGCTTGAGCTGGACGGTGATGTCGCTCCAAGCTTCGTCCACGCGGATCTTCAGCTTGACCAAGCTGTTGTACGTTGCCCACATGAAGATGCCAAACAGAACGAGCAGGCCAATCACGCCGAGCAAAACGATTAATGCTATTGTCATAGTGTCGTTTCTCCTTTTTGGTTATAGCTTTATTATAGCAAATTGTGTGGCTTTCGCCAGCGATTGGGGTAATTCTACAATAAATCTTGGACTCGTAGCTAGCACGAATGCTGCCACACTCTACCCTTCTGGCTATGTACACGAAAAAACCACTCTCCCCGAGTGGTCTTCTCTGTTATATCATGTCTGGTGCGCAAGGCGGGAATCGAACCCGCACGGCTTTTGGCCAAGGGATTTTAAGTCCCTCGCGTCTACCAGTTCCGCCACTCGCGCGTGCAATCGCACTTCTGGTATAGCAGCCATGTGCTGCTTGTATTATACTATGTTTATGAAGCAAATTGTACATATTCATGGCGGATCACCTTTTGATTCCTACGAGCGCTATCTCTCCGCGCTGCACACTAACCCACTTACTTATGAGAGTCTTTTTCGTAAAACAAAATGGCGCGATTGGCTCGCTGTGACAATGACAGATTTTGACGTACTCTTACCTACCATGCCCAACAAGCAAAATGCGCGGTATTCCGAATGGAAAATCTACTTTGAGAAAATATTACCTTTCCTGGGCGATGACGTACAGCTCATTGGCAGTAGCCTGGGAGGAATATTCTTAGCAAAGTATTTACACGAAAATCCTCTCAGCACACCAGTCAATCGACTCATCTTAATTGCTGCTCCATATGATGATGCAACTCACGAAGACTTGGGCGATTTTATATTACCAAGCGCCACCGGGCTCGAAAAGTCCGCTAAAGAAATCCACCTGCTACACAGCAAAGACGATACCATCGTACCGTTTACTGAGCTCGCAAAGTTTCAGTCTGATCTACCAAGCGCAAAAAGTCATGTATTCGTTGACCGAGGTCATTTCCAACAACCAACCTTCCCAGAGCTAAAAGAATTGCTAGAGCAAAAATAGCCCTATCGAGAGAGCTATTTATCAACAATTGTGGAGGCACGTACGAGAGTCGAACTCGTCTAAAAGGTTTTGCAGACCTCTGCGTAACCGCTCCGCCAACGCGCCGCACCCCTATTATACCAAACTATATCTGTTCTTTGAATATCTCATAGAATGCACCACGCTGTGCCATCAATGCGGTAGCAGTGCCATGCTCGACGATGCGGCCGTGGGCGATGACGTAGATAGCATCCGCCTTCTTAACAGTGCTATAGCGGTGGCTGATGGTGATGATAGTCTTGCCCTGCTGAGCAAAGAGGTGGCGAAAGATGCGTGCTTCGGCGGCAGCGTCGATGGCACTGGTGGGTTCGTCGAGGATGATGATGGGCGCATTGCGATACAAGTTGCGCGCCAAAGCCAGGCGTTGCCACTGCCCACCGGATAGATCAACCCCCGTTTCGTGGTCATCTGCCTCCATCCATTTGCTAATGTAGCTGTTCCCACCATGAGGGAGCTTACGGACAAAATCGGCTGCCTCGGCCTGGCGCAGTGCAGCATCGCGGCGCGCTGTATCTACCGGCTGCGAGACATCACCATACCAAACATTCTCGTGCGCTGTGGCGAAGTCGTAGCGGATGAACTCCTGCCCCAGTACAGCCAATTGCCGGTGCCAAGCTGCTGGGTTGATATGGCGGAGATCGTGCCCATCAATGGTAATGCTGCCTTTGCTGGGCTGATACAGACCGGTGAGCAGCTTTACGAGCGTACTCTTGCCAGCGCCATTTTCGCCCACAATGGCAATGTGCTGACCACGGCGAATCGTGAGAGAAATATCACGCAGCACCGCCGTTTGCGTGCCTGGATAGCAAAATGACACCCGCTGCACCGCGATCACATCGCGCAGCGTTACCTCATCAATGGTGGCTGCATGACTTGCAACCGGCAGCGCCATAAACTGCTGGTAGTCTGTCATGGTGGCGAGGTCTTCGTCAATCATATTATATGTATTGATCACGTTATCCATCCCACTCATCACTCGCCCTACCATTTGCTGCACGAGCACAAATTGCCCAATCGGCTGGCGGTGTGCCACGATCTCCAGCACCACCCAGACAAGCGCCACTACCTCTGCTGCCGCCTGGATAATCTCTCCACCCAGGCGCTGCCCCATAAAGCGGCGCTCGTAGCCAAGCACCCGCAGCCGATCTTTATCCCGCAGTGCTGCTCGCTCACCAAGTAGATGGTGGATCACTCCATAGAGGCGTAGCTCGGCAATGAAGTTCGGCCGGCTAAGGATATGCTCGATCCACGCCATGCGCCGCCGCGTCGCCACCTGCTCACGCCAGTGACCAGCCTGCAAGCGCGACAACCGCACCTGCACCACACTACTTGGCACGAGCGCCACAAGTACGAGCAGCCCCAGCCACCAGCTCACCATCACCATCATCCACAGGCTCGTTACCAGCGACACCAGCGCCGTCAGCATCTGCACCAATTGAATAAAGAGATACGAAAATGACTGGACGAAGCGCTGCGCTTTATCAAACATATCAATGGTCGCAGGGTCGTCGTAGCGCCAAAAATCCAGCGCGTGGAGGCGGGCATACATATGGTCGCTCATGGCCGCCTCGATGCGGTAGCGCGACACTTGATCATGATACCCCTGCACCACCGACCATACACTCGCCACCACACCCAGCACTACAGTCGTCACCACATAGGTAAGGAGCTGCTGCGGCTGCCCACCCGTTGCATATGCCTCGGCCAAAGCCGTTGTGGTAAGAGCGGCGTAGTAGGCCGTGGCCAGTGGCAGCACCGCCGACAACACTGCTCCCACTGCTTGGACGACGATCGTCAGCGGTGCCTCCCGCCAAATAATCCGCACCACCAGCCACAGCCCCGCCAAGCGCTGGCGTAGTGAGGGGGTAGGTGTGGTGGGTGGTTTGGTCATGATCGTCAATTATTGTGTCGGCTTATAGCCCTATTGCAGCGATTGCCGCTCTGTATTTTTTTAATCTTTTGGAGAAAATAACAAGGGTGAGAGCTAACGTGAGAGGAAGCGATCGAGCGAGGGGCTGGCTTTTAATACTCCCTACTGGTAGCCAGCCTCATACATTGACTGCGTCGGATATGTTGATAAAACAAGCGCTTCTACTTGTTTTGTAGCTGGTCTCTCAATGTTTTCGGTAAATATGCTAGGCTGGCGCAAGGGGTGAGGATGGCTATAGGAACTCAAATATTGCCAGCTACCAAGCTCGAGTGGCGTCTCACTACTGATGCGCCACTCGAGCTTAGCATGTTATTCCTTGTAGTCCTATGCTTTGGCGAGGCTAATCTGCAACTCAGCACTATCTACCATAGCCGTGGTATGGTAGAGCGCATCACCGGGCTGCTCGGGCACCATTGTGGCGAGGGTTTCGCTGGCGATGGTGTCGGCGTGCTCGGCCAGAGCTTGGCGCAGCTGCGCGGCTATGTCACTAGCTGGTTGCGCCTGGCTTGGCGCCGCCGGCTGGCTGGCACTGGCGGGCTCAGCCCCGACCGCGAGGTGTAGCACAATCCGGTCATCCACTTGCAGCCCGGCCTTCTTGCGCGCACTCTGCACGTGGCGGATGACCTCACGCATCAAGCCCTCGCGTTTGAGCTCGGGCGTGATCGTCTTATCAATTTCAACCCAGCTCTCTGGCTTAATCGCACCCTCGGTTGCGTCACGATCCGCCACATATTCATCCACATGCTCAACCCAGCGGATCTCCTTCACATTCAGCTCCTCGGCCATGATCTGCTCGTAGTACTCAGCCAATTTCGCACCCGCATAGGCCGCACATTGCAGCGGCTGACGCACCTTGATCGACTCCTGGTGCTCATCCTTCTTCATGCGCAGGCTCAGGCCGGTGTTGATCAGCTCACGCGTGCGGGCCATATCGGTCAAAATCTGCTCATCCACCGCGCCCGCTGGCAGCCAATCTTTCAGGTGGATCGACTCATCATCACCGGTTAAGTTATGGTACAACTCCTCGGCCAAAAACGGCGTAAACGGCGCCAACAGGTAGCTCAGGCGCACCAGCACGTAGTGCAGCGTGCGGTAGGCATCGTTCTTGTCACCATCATCCTCAGACTTCCAAAAGCGACGGCGACTGCGGCGCACGTACCAATTGGACGCGTCGTCGAGGAACGGCAAAATTGGGCTGAGCGCATCAGGGATATTATAGGCATCCATCTGCTTCTCGACCTCCGCCATCAGCTCATGCAAGCGGCTGATAATCCAGATATCGAGCGGGTTGGTCACAGCGCCAATCGTCGCTTCATCTTCCGAAACATCTGCACGCGCCCGAGAATTGAGGTCGTCAACATCAGGCAGATACGAGGACTGTTTGAGCGCAGCGAGTTCCGCAGTATCACCTGTGGTTGATGAGCGAGATTCCCGGTGCGCGGAAGCCGTTTCGGTGGATGAGAGGGACGTACAAACCGGCTTGCCACTCAGTGGATCCACCAGCTCGCCATCAAATTCCCAGCCATCAACTTCCGCATACATGGTGAAGAAATCATACATATTCCAGATCATACTCAGCTTGCGCGCCACATCACCTACGTCCTTGTCGTGCAGGGCAAAGTCCTCGCCATTAAGCAGTGGGCTGCTCAGCAGTAGGAAGCGCAGACTATCAGCGCTGAACTTATCCATCAGCTCGTTCGGGTCGGTAAAGTTACCGAGCGACTTACTCATCTTACGGCCGTCATTGCCCGCCACCACACCGGTGGTGATGACGTTGCTGTAGGCATTTTTATGCTGCACGCCTGCCTCACCAAAGGCACCGATTTCTGCCAAGGCAGCGTTGACAGCGTGCACGTAGTAGAACCACGCTCGCACCTGACCGATGTACTCAACGATGAAATCCGCTGGGTAATTTTGCTCGAACTTGGTCTGATTTTCAAACGGATAATGCAGCTGCGCAAACGGCATCGAACCTGACTCAAACCAACAGTCCAGTACCTTGTCAATGCGCGTAAATTTCTCGCCGTCAATTTCAAAGGTGACATCATCCACCCACGGGCGGTGGTAATCATCTAGCTCCACGCCGCTCAGCTCCTTCAGCTCCGCGTACGAGCCAACCACCCTCACCGTGCCGCGGTCGCCCTTCCACACTGGCATGGCCGTCGCCCAGAAGCGGTCGCGACTCAAGTTCCAGTCTGGTGCCTGCTCAATATTCTTGGCAAAGCGGCCATGCTTCAAGTGATGTGGAAACCAATTAATATGCTCATTTTGCTCTAACATGAGCGGCTTTTGCCCCTGAATGTCGAAGAACCAGCTAGGGATAGCCCGGTACATAATGCGCTGCTTACTACGCGGATTGAATGGGTATTCATGGCGAATGTACTCAATCTTCCACACCGCACCCTTTTCCTTCAGGTCTTTGGCGATAAACTTATTGTTATCCCACACCTCCAGGCCTGTGTAGTTGCTATCGGTGTAGTAGCCGTTATCATCGATGACGTGGAAGGCGCTAATGCCGTGGCGCTTGGCGAGCTCAAAGTCGTCCTCACCATAGGCCGGCGCGATGTGCACGATGCCCGTACCCGACTCGTGCGAGACGAAATCCGCCGCGTAAATGGTGTGGATTTTGTCATTCTGTGGCCAATTCGAGCCCGTATCGAGCGGCTGGTAGGTTTTACCCACCAATTCGCTACCGGGAAATCTCCGCAGCACGTCGTAATCCAGTGGCTGGTGCTTGTCGTCCTGCAGGGTGCGCTCGAGGGCTTCCTCGGCGATAATGAGCTTTTCGCTTAGCGGCAGTGTAATCTCTGGTGCCAAGCTCTTCTCCGCCGCAAAGAAGTGCCCCTTGCCGGGTTCATGTTGCATCACTGCGTCAAGCTCTGTGCCAAGCTGCGCAAAGCCTTGGTTAAGCACCTCAGCATCGTCCGAATAGACAATGGTTGGCCGCTGATCAATCTTCCGTCGCACCTGAGCAAGATCAACCACAAGGCCAACATAGCCCGATTCTTGCTTCCATTGCTCATCACTGCTGTTTGACACACCACATGCTGGCGCGATCATCGTCAGCGATGCAACCGTTACATTAGCATCCTGCAGATACTTCAAGAACGTTGCTGCACCCAGCGAATGCGTCACCACATGCGCATGAGTAAAGTCGTATTTCGCCAACTGCTCTACATTTTCTATTAAGTCTGGGCTGTCAGGGTTAATGTGGTCAATGATCGTTACTGTATACCCCTGTTGCTCAAGCTGCTGCTTCAGCTGTGGATAGTACTCACGCGATGCGTAGGCATGCTTACCCGAGATCAAGAACACGTTTTTTGTACCCTTTGATACCTTCACTTCGCAGTACGTCATATCTGGGTTGACAGCCAGCATCAAGTTGGCCGGTAGCGTCCATGGCGTGGTGGTCCAGGCGAGAAGGAAAGCGTCATCACTATCCTCATTTGCCAACAATTTTTCCAGAATAAATGGTTCTTGCTCTGCCACAAAGTGTCTTTGATTTGCGACTGTTTTGTACAACGTTGCACCAATATTCTCAGCAATATACTGCATGGACGGTTTGCGCGATTCTGAATCGTTATTATCTTGCAAGATTGTCTTATGCACCGCCTGGCTACTTATTTTGTCGAAATCAAAGTCATAACTAAAGTGATCAATGAACCGTTTTCTCTCGCCTGTTTCTGTGTCGATATCATCACTTCCTTGATAAAATTGTCTTAGGACTGCTGGTGCTACCAACATGAGGTGATGAATCTTGTGCGGCAACTGCTCCAGCACGCGCATCGCAACTAGCCCACCCAGGCTATGGCCAACTAGGACAGTATTCTCATCAAATGCAACATTGTCAAGCACATATTGCACCTGCTCAACCTCTGTTGGGTTGTCTGTATTGGGGAGCTGCGGCGCCTGTACTTTGGCACCACGCTGCTCTAATTCGTGCTTAAGCCACGGGATAAAGTTCTTGTCGTTCCTACCTGTGTATCCATGGAGAATCACGTAGTTGTACTGCGAAATATCGTCGCGCTGCGCCATGGGTCTGCCATTCATGTCCACCAGCCGAAACTTCACATACACACTCGGGTCGGTCACCGTCTGGTAGGCGTCGTTGTCCATGGTCACTTCTGCCTTGCTCACAGGAGTAGCGAACTTAGTGTCGTACATCAGCACCTTTTCGCCTTCGTAGATCTTGCCCGCTTCATACAGCTGCTTAAACGCCCACCAGACACTCTCCATAAAATCCTTGTCCATGGTGCGGTAGGCACCTTTGAAATCCACCCAGCGGCCGATGCGGTCGATCACTCCCTGCCAGGTTTCGCTATTGGCTACCATACTTTCGCGTGCCTTGGTGATGTATTTTTCCAGGCTGATAGTCGGCAAAGGATTACCGTCCTTATCCAGCGGTGCTGGCTGGTCGCTACTCGTCACAATCTGCCGCCGGTCGGTAATATTCAGCTGCTTTTCGACGAAATTCTCCGCCGGTAGACCATGGCAATCCCAGCCCCAACGGCGCTCCACGCGCTTACCCTTCATTGTCCAATAGCGTGGCACGGCGTCCTTCACAATACTGCTGAGCAGCGTTCCGTGATGTGGCACACCGGTGATAAACGGCGGCCCGTCGTAAAAAACGTAGGCATTATCCGCTGGCCGCTGCGCCACCGACTTCTCAAACGTCTGGTCATCCTTCCAGCGCTGCACCCAATCCTTCTCATATTCTGCCGCTCGGCGGCGTGTCCCGTGTGTGAATTTCATTATACTTTCTCCTTATTTTTACTATCTCGTGATTTAATCTGATTTTTAATTCCCTTTGGCAAACCTTCGAATAATTCATTTATCTGATTCTTCTGAGTAATAAGCCTATCGGTAACGTAGTTCATTAGCCCATACATTTTGTTCACTAGGTCAGGATCTTCATCAAGCTTAATCTCCCCAGGGTGAGCTCCATTATTGCCAAGTATCCTCAGAGTATCTAGAGCTTTTTGCGTTTCAGGCCCAACACCCAACGCGACTATTTTTCCTATATCATCATTTATGTTCTTGCCATCACCACCCACAGCACCGAGCAGTATCTGCAATCCTAGCCTCAGCAATGCCGCAGCTGCACGCGGTGAAGCAGATAATATTTGAGCAGACTCTTCATATAATTTTTTAACATCGTCTGGCATATCGTCGTTCGGGTCTTCCACGGTGATCTGCACTGGATATACCAAAACTTCCTCAATCCAAATGGACCACTTATTACAGTGTTGGCATTGTGATGCGGCAAACATATCCGATGGAGATAAGTCTATAGGCCAACCAAACGTCTTTACGGCCTCACCCTTCAAACTGCTTACCCATATTTGATGGGCAAACACCTTACAATGTGCACAATTAAACTCATCTTTTTCGTATTCTGGCGGATAGTACTTTATTTTTGTCATAATTCTCCTAAAACAAAAATCACCTCTCTTAGCTTCGAGAATCCGCTGGGTATTCGCGCGGACGGTACCATCTCGATTCCAAAAGAAGTGATTCTAGCATTTCCCGGCAAAACGACAGAAATAGCTATACTCTTTCAGCACTTGATTATTGCCTTGTCGCAGCATTCGCGGCGGGGTCTATTCTTGGCTCCTTAGATTCACAGCTCTTTATGAAAATAACAAACCAATTTCTTCCCGCAGGCTTCGTGGGTGATAGCCACTCATTTTGCGCACCACACGCTACGCAAAAATGCCTCTGGCTCTATTGTAGCGCACTAGCTGCAAAACCAAAAGTACTTATACCTCAAGATATAGCCCAATCAATCGAACTACATATATCTTTTTACTCTCATGCAGGATGAATGCCCAGCGCCGCGCACTCTTCATATCGAAAGCACCCCACCACATGGTCGTTCACCATGCCGGCGGCTTGCATAAAGGCGTAGCACGTCGTTGGGCCGACGAAAGCAAAGCCGTCCCGCTTGAGCTGCGCGCTCATTGCCCGGGATGTAGCCGTATCGGCAGGGACATCACTTGCAGTATGCCAGTGATTTTGCACTGGCGCACCACCCGCCAAGCCCCATAAGTACTCATGCAAACTACCGTGCTGGTTAATAGCTTGTAGCGCCGCTTGGGCATTGGTGCGCACCGCATAAATTTTGCGTCGGTTACGAACGATGCGTGCGTCGTGAGTAAGCGCCTCCAGCTCTGCATCCGTCATAGCTGCCACGCGAGCAATTGCAAACTGATGAAAGGCTTGCTGGTAGCCCACTCGCTTAGCCAGAATTGTGCTCCAACTCAGGCCAGCCTGTGCACCCTCCAGGCAGAGCAGCTCAAATAATTTCTGATCATCATATAGCGGCACACCCCACTCAGTGTCATGGTAGGCGCGCTCGTTATCGCTCAATTCGGCCCAGGGGCAACGGTTCATAATTTTAGTATAGCAAGAATGCTTGGCACAGCATACTGGCATTCGCGGCGCTCTGGCTCACCCACTTCAAAGTATACCTTGCGCAAAAATCTTACTGTCACATTTTTATACTTTGCGTATGTGTTGTAGCTAAGGTAGACTTGCAGGACGTGCTTGTGTAAAGTTTGAATGCTTTTTGCATTATGTTCATCTTATTTATTTTGCAAGAAGGGTAAGTGAATTAGCAAACCATAAGACTCTGCACACTATTTTTGTAAGTAGTACATTTTTGTGTGCGTTGCTGTCGCGCACATTTATTATTACTAGCGAGGCGTAGTAATCCACCATGCACAAATACCGCAAAGCTGTCGCAATCCTCGCCGAGTAGCGTACACAAAAATCAAAAAACGTTGACGCATGTTACGAAACCATTCTCACATCACAATACTACAATCAATATTTGACGATGAGTAATACTGCAACGAAAAATTTTATCAATTGTATGCAACAACCATGCGGCTCGTTGCCAGTAGCGTTAGTAAAGCTCCTCAGCCAAGTGCGAAGTTTAAAATCTGGCAGCATACTATCGTACCAGCTTCATTCGTACTCCACTGCCTACATATCTCGACACAAAAACAAACACGCTTCTCGTTGTTATCAAGAAGCGTGTTGTAGCGAATTATTGTTTTTCTAATTATTTAATTTCGAGCCCGCCAAGGACGCAGTCGCCGCGAATATAGACAGTCTTTTTTGCACTCTTGGCAGCGTTGGTTTTGTCCTCTACCCCGCCAAAGATACTATTGACCTGCGTCTTGACGATGACGTTGTCTGGAAAAATAATATTGATGCCACCACACACAATAAAAATATCAATCACCGCACCATCCTCTATCTTGGCTTGGCGCAGGTCGAGATCCACCTGACCAAACGCTGCCGAAAGCGAGTTACCTGCAAATTCGCCTTTTATCTTGCGCGTGTTGCCCGAGAAGGAGGCAACCATATTATCGTCCGACGATTTTTTTGCGATACGGCGCTGGCGCTGCGACAAATTAAAAATAATCGTTAGGCCAATCGCAATCAGCACCAGTGGCAAAAACATTCGCCAAATATTAACGTTATTATGCAAAAATGCATTCGCGCCAATTGTTAGGCCAACTGCTACCCAAAGCGCCCCCCACAGCCAATTGCGATTGCGCAGTGTGAGCACACCAACCATGATAAATCCGAATGCGCACAAACCATACCAAAACTCCCGCCAGTAATGAAATTGCACACCGAAGCTCTCGCTTAATAATATTCCGCCGAGCGCCACAAACGCCGCGCCAGCACCAATGCGTAAAATTGTGTTGTTCTTCATGTCGCTAGCATACCATTATTATAGATGGTGCACAACAAGCTCTACGTCTGTCCCAACTATCATCTCAAAGTAGCTAATATACTAATGAGGACGCTATCGAGAAGATTTCTATCATGCATTAATATACTTTGCAAAGAATCGTCTACCTCTGCTATTCATTAGCATACTTTTATTTTATGTGCGTTATGCTTTTAACAACATTGTCTGATTCACCCCTGTCACTCCTTCTACGGTACCCAAAATCAATTGTTGTTATATGTACAATGTACATTATTACCTACAACGTTGTAGGCTTGTCGCTTTATCTCCCTTGTTTTCGAGTTTATTTCGTTGTGATTCTGTATGTTGTTTTTTATATACATATGGCATGTCTGCTTCTAACATAGATCGTTGTATATATCACATTTCGCTTTCTATCTCTTACCGTCAACAATATTGTGTATTTTATACAACATAATCTCAATTTACTCTCTTCAGACTACTCTAGTTTTTACAACAGAGCTATGTTGTACTCTACACACCATATACACAGTCTCATTTTCTCCTATCAACGACAAACAATGGTCTATCTGCCTTTCAAGAGGCCATAGACACCTAACATAGTGCTTATATAGCTTCTCTCCCTTATCTAAGGGTTTAGCGCGTTACAGCGCTTATAACAGGCACTCCTGTCCATCTAGAGCGGAATATACATATATAACGTTCTTATACATATCTAGCACCCATTTGGTACGCTTACGCTTGTAACCAGTTTTCTGCAACGGTTCTGCTCAGCATATTCATATTTTGCATATCGCTTATTTTGTATACCTTACATATCTTTAGCTATTTCGCATTTTTTGTTTGGCATAAAATATAGAGCAACAAGCCTGCCGCGCTGCACGATACGATCGTCTTCCTCCTGCCCTATGGTCGCGTCCTATGGTCTCATTTTTGTGCTATAGAAACATGCGCATATTCTGTTATTACTGTATGTAAAAATAGATGCAAGCTGCTTTGATGTAGTTGATGTAACAAGTAACTAAGCATGAGCGTCACTCAGAATTTTTAAAAAATATGAGCACGTATCAACAATCCTACCTGCGTCTTACTTCGCATAGTATCTGCCTGCGGGCACTGCGTTGTGCTACGATAACGCACGCTTTGTCGCGTGCGCGCTATGTCTCTTACGCGTAGCATATTGCTTTCATTATGCAACCGAAATGATTTTTTTGATACACCACTTCATCTACACAATTCTATGAAATTTACATGCTGCGGCGCAGCGTCATTTTTGCTTGCTTCTCGCTCTATAGCGCCCTTATACTAATCAGTTTTCTTTAACAAGTATCAGTCAATGCACAGCCACCATCGCCCAGCCAAGAACCTCACTGCATTTTTAGCATCGCGCTGCAACTTGCTCGCTTGCTTTGCAAAGAATCTTCGCTACCATGCCAAGCTATAACACCACCCGCATCCACTTCACAGCTTACAACAGCCACCTGCTATCGCACGCATATTGTCATCATAGCCATGTCGTTTTAACCCGTTCATTTTTCAGGTATTAATCGCTTCATTTTCTCGCATGTTGAATTGTTCTTCGCAAACATGCTTGGCAATTGGCCGATAAAAATCAAACTAACCCATACAACTATATCGATTTCACATCTCCACCAAACTGAACATACCTTTTCTTTCATTCAAAATTGCACCACTTAGCAAAACATATCACTCACCTCTCGCTGAATACGTTGTGATTGATATTCAGACAAATTTCATCTACTGCAGCACGGCGGCATTAGCATATTATCATCATATTTGCTAGCAAATTCACGATACGCACAAGCCTGCCAACACGCTCACTATCAATAGCGCATAATGAACAGAATGCTATCTATATTCATATACACAGTATCGCCAATAGGCAGCATCTTCCTCCCGCTATCTTGCTATTTCGGTTGCGTCACGCAACAATAACCAATACATTAACAGCACGTCGTGCTTAAATCTCACAAAGAGCTTCATAACTATGTTAAAATTCATCATACATTATCTTCACGTATTGTTTTCCTACTACGCCAAACAAGCAGCTCAAGCTAACAGGTAACTCACTTGCGTCGATAGAGCGGTAGCTACCACCATACCAAAGCATCACTAGCGCGAGAAAATACTCGCCATTACACCAATAGACACAAAAACGTGCTGAATAATATAACATCCTGTTCATTTTAAAAAGCTTGCCAATCCTGACAAGCTCGATAATATTTACCGTACAAAAAACGACTTTATCTATAGCAGCTCCGCGCCAAACTTCACAATAATCAGCGCCACCGCCAGCACTAGCACACTTACGCCACACAGCACATCGTAGCCATGGCGAGCAAAGCGCTTGGTGCGCTCCCCACCAATCACCCCAGCCTCAATGCAGTAGCGCGTCATCCCAAAGAAGATCAGCAGCATCCCTACATCAAGCGTCAAGCACCACGGGCACAGCACACGAATAACGACAAAGCTCATATAAAACATCCACAGTGCAAAAATCATCCCCAGCACAGCGCCGCCCCAGGCACTCCGCACAAACCAGCGCGGCAGGCGTGCCCCAGCTAGCAGTGCTACCACCACCGTTATCATCACTGGCACGGTCATCATACCAACGAAACTGTTGGGGAAGCCAAATACCGTCGCCGACCAATGCTGTGCTACTGTGGAGCAGCTCAGCACAGCATTGACATCACAATTGAGCGCCCCACCAGGGTGCTGCGCTAGATGCAGTGTCTCAAGCGAGAGAACAAAGGATGCCACGAGCCCCAGGCCGCTACCCAAAGCTGCTGCCAGCAAGGCCACTATACCAGGCCGACGCAGCCAGGGTGCGCGGCTCACATCATCCACCACAACAGTGGTCGTGGTGTGTGTCTTGGGCACTTTAGCGGGCATAGTACCCCACTTCGTCGATGGTTGGCAGTGGCAAGCCGCGCCACATGCCCAGCACCTGGCCGTTATCCGCCAAGGCAAGGATAGTGGGGTACTCCACAATGTCGTACGTGTGGCAGAGTGATTGCCCCTCGCGCGTATCTGGGTCAAACTCCTCGATTGCATGGCTCGTGCGCCGACTAAAGTCACGCAGATAATCGAAGACGCGGCGCGCATAGTCGCTTTCTGTCCGGTAGATGATGAGGACGCGCATAAGTTCTACCTCTGTTTTTCTTGCTGCTTCGCACTCCGACGCTGCTCTAATATCTTGACGAAATCGTCCAGCGTCTTAAATTTATAAAACACGCTCGCAAAGCGTACATACGCCACCTCGTTACGCGCGGCAAGCTCATCCAGCACGAAGCCGCCGATCACGCGCGACTCAATTTCATTCTCACCCGCATCGTGGATCCGATCTTCCACGGCATCAATAATTGCCTCCAGTTCTAGCTCGGATTTGAAGAACTTACCAACCGAGCGGCGCACCGAGGCGCGGAGCTTCGCTCGATCAAAGAGCTCGCGCGAGCCTGTTCGCTTGAGCACTGCAATCGTTGGGTATTCGATCCGCTCATAGGTGGTAAAGCGGTGCCCATCAGGAGTCTCGCGGCGGCGGCGAATCGTCACACCATCAGCCGACTCACGCGATTCTAACACACGGCTGTTGCCAATCTTGTCGCGGTGGGTCGTCACGCGTCCGCCTCCTTTTTGCGGCGTCGGCGCAAGAAGGCCGGGGTGTCATCCTCATCATCGTCCATCGACTGATCCCAAATATTCGTCTCATTCTCCTGAGCAAAGTGAGCAGCCGCCTCGGGGTCGATGGCCATATCGACACTATCGACCGCTTCGTCAACCGTCTCGGCCGACTCTTCGTCATCTTCGGCATCGCTTGGTTCGTCGTCATCAAAGAACGAATCACTGTCAAAGCCAGTCGCGATAACGGTAATAATCAACTCATCCTCCAGCTCGGGCTTGAGCGTTGCACCAAAGATGATGTTGGCATCGGACGACACCGCACCAGTGATAATCTCGGCTGCTTCTTGAATCTCGGCCATACTCATATCATAGCCACCCGTCACATTGAAGAGTACGCCCTTGGCACCGTTAATCGACACCTCAATCAGTGGTGAATCAATCGCCTGCTGGGCGGCCATCTGAGCTCGGTCTTCGCCACTCGCTCGGCCGATCCCCATCAGTGCGCTACCAGCACTGCTCATAATTGCCTTGACGTCCGCAAAGTCGAGGTTAATCAATCCATGCTCAGTAATCAGCTCCGATATCCCCTGCACACCCTGGCGCAGCACATCATCGGCAATCTTGAAGGTCTCGAGCAGCGGCGTCCGGCGGTCAATCGTATCGAGTAAGCGGTCATTCGGGATAGTGATAAGCGTATCGACTTGCCGTCCCAACTGCTTGATAGCCCACTCGGCATTGATGCGCCGCTTCTCGCCCTCAAAGGTAAAGGGCTTGGTGGCCACGCCCACACAGAGGATGCCGAGGTCGCGCGCTACTTCTGCCACTACGTGGCCAGCCCCCGAGCCTGTGCCACCACCAGCACCAATCGTCACGAAAATCATATCTGCCCCCTCAAGCGCCTGACGGATCTCGTCGAGCGACTCACGGGCCGCAGCCTCACCTACACTGGGGTCAGCACCAGCACCAAGACCATTGGTGGTGTTATGCCCAAGATGAATCTTAATATCAGCTTGCGAATTATGCAGCGCCTGCGCATCGGTGTTCATTGCAATGAACTGCACACCAGCCAGGCCGGCGTCTTTCATTCGATTAACAGCAGACCCGCCAGCGCCTCCGACGCCAACGACTTTGATACTAGCAAAGGTTTGGATCTCGCTTGGTTTTACTTCCGGCATTCACGTTTCTCCCCTTGTGCAACTATCAACTTTACCATTACCATTTAGTATATCATCCTCATCAGTATGATTCTAGGCCTTGAGCCCTCCCAGCAGCCGACGAAGCCAGCTAATTGCACCCTTGGCGTGTGCTGTACCACTGTTGGTATAGGCCTGGGTGGACTGCTGACCACCTTCGCTATCGGCGAGCATCAAGCCGACTGCAGTGGCGAACTGCGGCTTTTCTATCTGGTCGGCCACCCCGCTCGTAAAGCCAGTTGGTCGGCCTACCCGAGCGGCTACTCCCAGCTGTTCCCTGGCATAGCTCGCCATGCCACGCATCTGAGCCATGCCACCAGTCAGCACAACACCACTGGGCAGTTTGCCAGCCCGGCCGGCCTTCTTGAGCTCCTTCTGCACCGCCTCGAAAATCTCCTCCAGCCGGGCATCAACAATCTCGTCAATCTCCCCAGTCGCAAACTCGTACGATTCCTTATCGCGCCGCACCTTAGCCACCGCATCGCTTGCCTTGATGCCAGCCGCAGCATGCTTGATCTTAACCAATTCTGCGACATCAGGGTCAGTTTTGAGGCCAATAGCGAGGTCATTTGTCACATTCACACTACCCATTGGGATGACGCCAACGTATTGCAAGTCCCCCTCTTCGAAGACTGCCACACTGGTCGTTGCTCCACCAAGGTCGACCACTGCCACACCGCTCTCGATCTGCCGCTCATTCAGCACTGCCTTAGCCGCCCCCAATACCGCTGGTGTAATGGCGTGAGGGTGGACGGTCGCCATCTCCACCGCTTTTTGCAAATTCGCTACATAGGGCGCTAAAGCCGAGACGACATTGGCATCAATCTCCAGCCGCGTGCCCGTCATACCCAGCGGGTCTTTGATCCCCGCTTGGCCATCGAGCGTATAGCTATGCGGCACGACCTCGAGGATCTCGCGGTTGGCCTGTACTTTGCCTGTTGTCGCAACTTCTTCGATGCGTGCCACATCATCATTATTAATCTCGTGATCGATCGTGCCCACGGCAATCATCCCCGTGGCACGAGTGCTGGCAATGTGCGCACCATTGACGCTCACCGTTGCGCTGTTGACTTCGTAGCCACTCATCCGCTCGGCCTCGCCCAGCGCTTCGTCGATCGTGCGGGCCGGGCCACTGAGATTGACCACCATGCCCTTGCGCATACCACTGTTCGGTGCCTGCCCTACGCCCACAATCGTCGGCGTGCCTGTCTCTGGATTCATATGCCCCACCACGCATCGAATCGTCGTCGTCCCGACATCTATTCCTACTGCGTATTGAGAATTTTCATGCATAGTACCATTATACAGGTTATGCTGTGTCTTGTACAATATAGGCGGAAAAACGAAATTATAAAACTCGCCATTTGGTATCTTGGCGAGTTTTGGGTATGCTGCAGCAATGGTGGCAGCAAGGGTAGCTACCCCTCCAGGGCGAGGCATTACAGCTTCGTCATAATCTCCGCCCCTGTCTCAGTGATGAGGACGGTGTGCTCGAAGTGGGCGGCCAGACTACCATCACGGCTGTAGATTGTCCAGCCATCGCCAGCGGTGTCGCTGTAGATAGCGCTACCACCCAGGGTAGCCATCGGCTCGATGGCAATGGTGTCGCCAGGCTGGAGCAGCGGGCCCGTGCCTTTGCGGCCATAGTTGGGTACATCGGGTGGCATGTGCATCTCGAGGCCCACACCGTGCCCCACCAGCTCGCGAATAATCCCAAGGCGACCCTTTTGCAGCACCGCCTCTACCACTGCACCAATGTCGCCAGTGCGTACTGGCCCTTTGATCGCGTCAATGCCAGCATAGAGACTGCGCTCGGTAGTGTGGAGGAGGTGCTTAATAGCCCCAGTGGGTGCGTCATCCACCACCATAGTAAAGGCGCTATCCGTCTTCATCCCGCGGTAGGTAATGACGAGGTCGAAGCTGACGACATCGCCCTGCTGCAAGATATAATCGCTTGGTACGCCGTGGACGATCGCTTCGTTCGTGCTAATACAAATCACCCCAGGGAAGTTCACCTCTGGGGTCTTGTAGGTTGGCTCAGCGCCATAGGCGGCAATCCGCTCGGCCGTAAAGGCATCGATCTGCTTCTCGCTCACCCCGGCATGGACAAATTGGCGGATATCAGCAAAGATCTGCGCCAGGCGCTTACCCCCCTCACGCATTGCCTCGAGTTGCTCGGGTGTCTTGATGCCAGTAATTAGTTGGGCCATGCGTGCATTACCTCGTCATAAATCCGGTCGTGCACTTCGCCCGCGGTGCCAGTCCCGTCGAGGTGGATGATCTTCACCCCAGCCTCAGCAAAGATACCAAGCACTGGGTACATCTTTTGGCGGTAGATGGCCATGCGACGCGCAATCGTCTCGGGTGTATCCTCCATCCGGCCTCGCTTGGCTAAGCGGCGCATGATTTCTTGCTCAGGCACTTCTAGTACCACCACGAGGTCGATATTATCACCGGTGTGTGCCAGATGGTCATCGAGCCAGGCGGCTTGCTCTTTCGTACGCGGGAATCCATCAACAATAATGTTTTGGTAATGCTTGCGATACGCCTCTTGCACCGCATGATCAAAGACTTGGTAGGTAAGCTTATCACTCACGAGCTCACCAGCTTTGAGCGTAGCGATCACCGCTGGATCGGTGCTCTGGCGCAGCATCTCACCCGTCGAGAGCCACTTCCACCCCTGGCGCACTGCCAGCATCTGCCCTTGCATACTCTTACCGGCACCAGTTGGGCCAAACAAAAGAATCATCTGTGCCTCCTTGTTATTATGTGGTTATCGTTATTATTAAGAAAAATTATTGCTCTTGTCATAAAACTACGGGGCAAGGGCACGTTGCACCAGTTGAGCGATCGCCCCACCGTCGGCCCGGTTGCCCACTTTGGCCTTGACAGCGCCAATCACCTGGCCCGTCATCCGCGGGTTATCTGCCCCAAGCTCGGCAATCGTTTGGGTCACCGCGGCTTGTAATTCCTCATCACTCAGTGCCTGCGGCAGATAGTGCTGGAGCACTGCCATCTCGCGCTCCTCGGGCTCAGCAAGTTCAGGGCGACCATTGGTGCGATAGATTGCTGCGGCATCACGCCGCTTCTTCACCTCGCGGACGATCACCTGCTCGACGGCAGCATCTTCCAGGCCAGTCTCGCGCACACCTCGCTTCACTTCCTCATCAAGGATAGCAGCCCCAAGGTTGCGCAAGGTGTCACCAACAAAACGATCGCCGCTAAGCAAAGCGGCTTTCATTTCGTCTTTGATACGCTGCTTGAGCGTCGTCACCTAGCGGATCCCCAGGCGAACTTTGGCCATCTTGTCAGCCTTGCGCTGACGACGGGTAATCGCCTTCTTGCGGCGATCGGTCTTGCTGATCGGCTTGGCAAATCGCATCGATGCCCGTGCCTTTGCTAGCACACCGCTCTTCAACACTCGGCTATTAAACCGACGGATGATGTTCTCATTCGCCTCGCGCTCGTCTTTTCGTGTTACTTGTACCATATCGCTCCTCATTATAGCAGATGCGACAATTTTTGCAATTCTATCGCGCGCAAAGTTGTGCAAATTGCTGTGTCGCCCACAAAACCAGCCCTCAAGTACACTGCATCCCTCTCACTACTCTGGTGTTAGCACAGATACTCTAGGGCTGCGCTATTGTGCTATTTTTGCTGGCGCATCGCTTGTCTCTGTATTATAATCAATCTACTATGACACCTTCCTCACCATATCCACAGCAACCTCAGCAGCCTCAGCCGTACACCCAGCAACCATATCCCCAGCAACAACCACCACAGCCATACGGACAACACCCACAGTACCCACCTCAGCCACAACAAAGCGCGCCAGCGCCAATGCCGGCAGCTTATTCGTCTACAGCCATGCCGCGCACTGGCTCATCATTTGGCGCAGTTATTCGCTGGGTGTCTGCCGGGCTATTATTTGCGCTGTTGGTGTTGTACATCGTCATTGCTGCCATTTTTGGTATTCTTGGTGCTGCGTACAGCTACATTATTTATGTAAACCTTGGTATACTGCCGATTCTGCTCATTGTTGCACCAGAGCAAACGGAGGGTGATAGCAGTGTGTCGCAGGGTCTATTCGTTACTGGTGGCATGCTCATTGTTAACCTACTTGAGATAATTGCCCACGCAACAGTCGGGGTGCTTGGAGAAAGCTATACCAAACAAACCTATGTGATAGCACCAAACCTCTGGAATGTCCCTTCTCATGAGGCAATTATCTCATTATGCCTTTATGCCTTCTTTATCACCGTATATGCCATTGCCTTTGTCGTCAGTCTTGTGCTATTTTTGCAAAATCGCAAGCGTGGTATGTATCGCTAGCGACTGATACTTATTTACCTATTTTGCACAAAATTGCAACAAATGTGCTACACTGTTATGAATAGTTTGTGACGGGTGCTTTGTTTGTAGCTACGCCGCGCACCACATCGATGGAGCACCTCTCGCATCTCGAGAGATATGGATGCCTCAGCCCAAATACTCGCTCTAATATTGGGAGCCTAGAGCGAGTATTTGGTCGGAGGAAGCATAAGCGGTAGAAAGCGGAGCGCAAAAAACAGTGGTACACACAGTCACAAGACAGCAAACCGGATAAGAGTAGCATTGTCTATACCCCAGACCCAAGGACATTACTCTAGCAAATCGCGTCTTGTTTGTCAACCCCATCAGCCATGCGTGGCTCTCTTCTCTTCTACGCAGCTTATTTTCGACCAGTGTGAGTACCCTGTTGCTCTACATTATGCTTCCTCCAATTTGCTTATGATTCGCTTGATACGCCGCTCATCCCCATGCGCTTTGCCAGGGGTGGCGTAGACTTCGATAAGGATAATGGTGCTGGCAGCTCGAGCAGCCCGCGACGGTGGTGTATCACGAGGCAGTGCCCGCACCACTGCAAACACCAGCCAGACCGTCCGCCGATACGCTGCTGTGTCGGTATCGAGGCAGAGCTGCACTACTGTACACTGAGCAGTTTGCTGTATAATGGCCGCCTTGCCGCACGCAAAGAGCTGCTGGCGAAAATCCGCCACCACCGCCTCGCTTGGCTCAGCAAAGATACGCACCAGCCGCGGCTTAACGCGCTCGATATCGGCTGGCAGCGTGGGAATGCGCTGTGCCAGCGTTTGGAGATCACTTGAAAATTCTGTTGCCTGCTTATAAATCATCATCTGACTCGATTACAGAGGTAACGTCCGTCCGATAAAACGTGTCGCGGTAATCAATCGTCTGTCCATATTTCGCAATCACCCATGGCGCATCTTTGTAAGCAAGGTTGCTCAGTTCAGCAGCGCTCTTGCTCCCGAGGCGCTCTAGCTCGGCATCGATGTGCTTGATCTCGTTGGCACTGAGCTCGCTCAGCTCGGCATTCTTGAGCGGAAGGAACTTGCGCTGCTTGTGGCTAAAGTGCTTCGTTTCGATAACATCAAGCTCATCGCGGGCCCGCATCTCATCGACCAAAGCTTGCAAATCTGCAGCCGGCGCGGGTCCATAGGTCTCGTGCAGATACGCCAGGCCAGTAATGCTCTTGCCTGTGCGCTCGTAATAATCAAAATCGATAAAGTACAACAGCCGATGCAGCACCGCCTCGCCCACATTGGGCCGCGCACCAATCTTGCCCAGCGTATAGAGTAACACCTGGCGCAGTTTGGTGGTGTGGAGCCGCGGGATAGCATCGCGCGACTGAGCAGCTGTAGGCTGGGCACCCTGCGCATCATCGTGGCGGTATTCGGCTGGTGTATCATTCACATACAGTGCTGCATCGTCCGCCACCCGCCACGGACTGTGCTGAGCTTGCTGTGCAACAGTGTCCGTCATGGCAATGCCGCTGATGAGCTCCTGCACGCCAACTTCGTAGTATTGGCTAATCTTCGTCAGCTCGCCAAGCTTTGGCTCGCGGCCACCATTCTCTAGCTTAATATACGTCGCGCGGGCAATCCCAACTGCATCGGCCACCGCCTGCTGCGAAAGCCCCGCATTGCCACGCAGTTGCCTAATACTTGCCTCAAAACTCATTGCGATTTGGTCCTTCCTGTTGCATCATGCCTCCATTGTAACGTACTTGCCAAAGTTATACAACCATTTTGTCTAATTTTGGAACATAGTACATTTGTGCGCATAATTACAGAGGTAAAGGTATGATAGGAGGGTGCGAAGTATGTATATATTCTGGCTAAAAATAGCATTACCAATATTTCATGACATATATACTGACTCAGATTCCTCCTGTCTATCCCCTCTCATCCACTAACTTTCTCAAGTATTTTTGTACAATAAGCAAGCAATGCAAATAGTTAAAAACCAGCCTTTGTAGCTGGTTTTGTCTTGTCTATTATATTAGTAGTTTTACGCTCCCAAAGTCCACTGGCTCTTGTCTGACGAGCTCGTTACACCGACTTCATACCGATTACCCCACATAACTTTTTGGGTTCCATCACCATCACTCCCGATAGCCGTTTTGCCAAAAAATATCACCGTCGATGCTGATATACTATTCTCTTCAAACACTTCAGGCTCTTCGTTTTTCTTATCCTCCTGCTGCTCGTGCTCCGCTGCCCGCAAAGCATGCTCAATCGGCAGTATCAAGCGCCGCTGCTCACTCTCGGACAGTTCACCCGACAGAGGTACATCGTTTGCGACTAATTCGACATCACTCAGCTCTATCCCTTGAGCCTCAAGCTCTTGGATATAGCTCGCCGCAAGCGCGTCGCGGTAGAGCGCACTCTCTCGGTCGGCCAGTTGCTCGCTGGCTGGCTGTGGTTTATTATCCGCATCATAACCATACTCTTGCAAGAATGGCACTAATTGCTCCGCCCGAGCGGCCTGGGCGCTGGCCAGCTCTTGCACGTCCTTAGCAGTCATTTCCTTGGTCTTATTCAGCTGCCGCCACTGAGCACTCTCTAGCAATGCAACAGCGAGTGGCTGCAGTGCTTCTTCTAATTCTTGCAATCCTAGCGTATCTATCGAACGAGGTTTTTCCATGGGGTCTCCCGTGGTTATGTGGTGGATGTTCTGTTGGTATGGTTTGTTTGCCCCTTACTATAGCACAGATGATCGGGTTGGCGCAAATCGAAGCATTTGCTACACTGGCTGATAAGGAATCTAAAGCAAGGAAACACCATGTCAGACGACACACCAACTCTACCACGCCCCTACACATATCGCGCCGCATCTGTTGAGACGATGCTGCAAGCTGTGGCTGACTTGACCAGTAAGTGGCCACAATCTTACAGAGAATTAGACGCGCAAGTGGCAACATACCCTAATATTACCTGCGTACCAGGTGGTGATCATCCGCAATCTATCGGGTTATCCCTTGCCTCTCTCGAAGGTGGCGATGCAGCAGGCAGAGATGACTTATATCACGGTGAGTATTATATGGTACCAACAAACGCTTATGACGTATACGAGGCAGCTCTTGATGCGCAGTTTGGTGAGGGAACGGAGATCGAGCGTGATGATGATATGGCACACATTGAGTGGTACCTTGATGATGGTGCGCGGGTGACGCTCTCGATAATCACATGGGATATTACCCTTATGCTTGAGGCACCTCACACGTGGGAGAGTATGGAAGATCTTGAGCGTCGCTACCATTCAGATATCGACCTTTACGACCCACGGCGCCAAACTCCACCAAGCGGTTACTACTAAAAACGCTACACAAGGCAAAGGAGCCAGTCGCTATTGACCCCTGTTAATAATCGGCTCACTTAGCGATAAATGAGCACACCTTCTCTACCGCTCACTCAGCCGATATGTCTGAGTAAAGGCAGCTGCCTCAATGATGTAGCGACTGCCATTGACCTGGCTTTCCACCAGCCAGCAATCTGCTTCGCCATGCTGCTGGCCGCCCCACGGTGCATCAATGACGATCTCGCGGCCAGTGGGGTTGGGCATGGCTTTGATCTGATTCTTGGGCAGATACGCGCCAGGCACCACCGCACCATCCTCACCACGTAGCGGTTCATACAGGGCGGCAAAATCCGCTGCCGGGATGCTATAGCGCTCGCCCTCTGGTCCAGTGATAATGGCATCGCCCACCTCGGCAATGTTCTCCGTCTCTACATACTGCTGGCCATCCGCCCGCGCGAAGCTGGTGGTCAGGGCCTGCCGCTCGGTGGCAAACTCCGGATGTACCGCTTTGCTCGGGTCGGCAATTTTGGTGTAGGTATCGGTAATGGCGCGAAAGTCGAGCGCGCTGGTATCGAGGTAGAGGGGTGGCACTGCGTCGGTCTCCTGGGTTAGTTCTAGTGGTAGTATAGCTGGTTTAGCATCGTGTGTCGATGCTGCAGTGCAACGCTACTCATCCACCAGCTCTACATGGAGCAGCCGCCCCTCTACACTGCGCATGCCACGCCAGTCGTTGATAGTTGGTTGAAACCAAGCCGAGATAACATCGCCCGGCTGGCGTACGAAGTTCGGTGGCGCGTTGAAGGCCAATAGTTGCAGCGCTGTGCCTTGCCCATCCTGCACGGTGAGTTTGATGTGCTGCCCGTCGCTGCCCATGTGGCGCAGCTGCGAGACGGTGCCGCGGCGCAGCTGCAAAACAGGCTCTGGGTTACCATTGCCAAAGGGCTCAAGGCGGGCAATATCGGCCACCAGCTGCTCTGTTACCTCTGATAGGTCATCAATCACCACATCAGCCTGCGGCAAGAGGTAGTGTGTTTGGTTAGAGAGATGGAGCGAGCGGTAGTAGTCGTTCACTCGCTGGCGAAAGGCGGCAATCTGCCGCGTCTCGAGCGTCACACCAGCCGCTGCCGCATGACCACCGCCACGTAGAATGACATCATCGGCAGCGCGCACTGCTCGCTCAGCCGAAAAATCGCCAAAGCTGCGCGCACTGCCCGTTGCTGTCTCGCCTCGCTCGCCAATGATGAAGACTGGCTTGTGATACGCCTCTACCAGCTTAGATGCTACAATCCCAATCACGCCATGATTCCACCCCTGCTGACTCACGACGAGGACGGGGTCGGTGGCATAGCGCTCGGCCTGCTGACAAGCTTCGTCGTAGATGGCCTGTTGGATGGCTTTGCGCTCGGTATTGAAGCTATCGAGCCGCTGAGCTGCCTCAAGCGCCGCCAAACCATCGCGCGCTCGCAGCATATCGAGGGCATACTCAGCCGATGCCAATCGTCCTGCCGCATTCATACGCGGGCCAAGACCAAAACCGAGCGTCCGAGCGGTAATCTGGGTTGGCTGCACACCAGCCACCGCCAGCAGTGCCTTGAGACCAGGGCGGCGCTGTTTCTTCAGCACCTCGAGCCCCCAGTATACATTGGCGCGGTTTTCGTTCCGGAGCGACACAATGTCGCACACTGTACCCAGCGCTACTAAGTCCAGCAGCCACTTCTCATAGCCAGCTGGCAAGCCCGGCAGCACCGTCTGCAGCGCCTGGACAAGCTTAAAGGCCACGCCTGCCCCGCACAGATCGCGGAAGGGGTAGTGGTGGTCGTCATACTTCGGATTAACCGTGGCGGTGGCGGGTGGGCGAGTTGGTGCTATGTTGTGGTGGTCGGTCACCACTGTGTCAATGCCGTAGCGCTCCTTCGCATAGGCAATTTCCTCATGACAAAGGCTACCGCAGTCCACCGTGACGATGAGCTGCGCCCCCATCACCGCCACCTTATCCACCGCACCTTTAGTCATGCCATAACCCTCTACGAAGCGATTAGGAATAAAGGCTTCCACCGCAGCAAAGCCAAAGCTCGCAAAGGCATCAAGCAGCAAGGCCGTCGCACTGAGGCCGTCGATGTCATAATCGCCATAAATCACAATTGTTTCGCGCCGCTGGTGTGCCTGCACCAAGCGATCCACCGCCGTCTGCATCTGGGAGAGCAAGAATGGATCGGGCTTCGCGTCATAATCGGGGTGTAAAAACTCTTCAGCGGCTGCCCCCTGCAAGCCCCGCGCCGCTAATATCTGCGCAAACAAACTCATCAGAGCTGCACAGTATCCGCCGCTTGCTGGCCCTTTTGCTGCTGCGATGATTTGATCACCATGCTCTGCAATTCTTTGAAGAAGATATATTGTTTGTTCGTATAATACATTTTGGTATTACCCTGTTTTTCGGCCATCAAAAAACCAGCTTTCTCGAGATTTTTTAGCTCGCGCTGGATATTGCCCGGGTCTTCTTTGATCAACTTCGCCAAGCCGCGGACATGGGTGTGGAACTCCGGATACTTAGCATAGACCACAATGATTTTGCGCCGCACCCGTGATGTAATAAACGTTTCTAACATGCTTCCCTTAGCGAATTCTCGCTTCCGTTACCTCTACTCAACTGTTGCTTTTTATTCTACACTTTTTGATGGTAATTTGGCAAGACCACCCACCAATTGATTGTGCGTTTCGTCTCTCGCAACTGCGACTCATCAACCATCCACACGACACACGTGTCTGCTTTTTATCATACCAGCTTTGGGCGAAGCGAGCAAGATTGATGTGCACGTTTTGCACGCCACCCAGATGAAGTAGCGACGGAGAGACGAGCCCCTCTGCACTCTCGCGTGCTGTCGGGTATAATAAGCCCTATGCACTATTACGAAGTTGCACCGCTCAAGATTATCCGCGCTACCAGCAAGAGCTTCACCTATCACTGGCCAGAAGCATTACCGCTGGGCCAGGTGGTGCAAGTGAGCGTTGGTGCGCAGCAGGTGGTAGGCATCATCATGACGCGCACCAGAAAACCGACATATACTACTAAGCCGCTTGATGCCGTCGTGCCGCTGCCACCGCTGCCTGCTCCCCTATTAGCGACGAGCCAATGGCTGAGCGATTATTATGCCACGCACCTCGCCACTGTGTTACAGACAGTGCTACCAGCTGGCATTGCCAAGCAGCGCCGCGCGCCGCGCCGCCCTGCGAGCCCACCGCCACAGCGCCGCACACCCCCCTTCTCGCTTAATCCGCAGCAAGAGGAGGCCATTCGCACCATTCGCCAAGCCAGCCCTGGCACAGTACTGCTTCACGGTGTGACAGGTAGCGGCAAAACAGCAGTGTATATCGAGCTTGCACGCCACGCTTTGGCTGCAGGCCGGTCGGTGATTGTCCTCGTGCCAGAGATCGCCCTCACGCCCCAGCTGGTGGCGGAGTTTCGGCAACACTTTGCCGATATCATCCTCACTCACTCACGCCAGACAGAGGCCGAGCGCCACCGTGCCTGGCTGGCCGCCCTGACAAGCACACAGCCTCGGGTGGCAATTGGCCCACGCTCTGCCCTCTTCTTGCCGCTGCAGCAACTGGGGTATATCATCATCGACGAAGCACACGAGGCCAGCTACAAGCAAGATAAATCCCCCCGCTACTCGGCGCTGCGAGCTGCGAGTGTGTTGGCTCAGCAGCATGGCGCGACCGTGGTGCAAGGGTCGGCCACGCCATTGGTTAGCGAGTACTATCTGGCGCAAAACGCCAAGCGGCCAATCGCTACCCTACCCAGCAAAGCTCGGCCCGAGGCCACCGCCCCCACCATTCAGCTGGTCGACCTCACCCAACGGAGCAACCTCACCCAGCATCGCTTTTTGTCAAATCAGCTCATTGCCGCCATTGACACCACACTTGCGGCGAATCAGCAGATCCTGCTTTTTCATAATCGCCGTGGCAGCGCCAATGTATCGCTCTGCACCAACTGCGGCTGGGCAGCCGAGTGCCCACGCTGCTTTGTTCCCCTCACCCTCCACGCCGACCGCCACCAGCTGCAGTGTCATATCTGTGGCTACCACACCACAGTGCCAACGATGTGCCCCACCTGCCACAGCACCGATATCGTCCACCGTGGGATTGGGACGAAGCTCATCGAGGCAGAGGTAGCCGCGCGCTGGCCCCAGGCGCATATCGTCCGCTTTGATGGCGACAGCAGCACAAGCAGCCTCGAGCAGCAATATCAAGCCCTCTATGATGGCACAGCCAATATCATCATCGGCACACAGGTGGTGGCTAAGGGACTGGACCTGCCGCAGCTGCGCACTGTTGGGGTAGTGCAGGCCGACGCTGGCCTGGCTTTGCCCGATTACACTACTAACGAGCGCATCTTCGAGCTGCTTGCTCAAGTGGTGGGGCGCGTGGGGCGCTCTGCTCACGCCACTACAGTGGTGGTGCAAGCATATCAGCCCCAGCACCCAGTGATTCAGGCTGGCCTGGCCCAGGATTATACCGCGTTTTATCACCAAGCCTTGGCCGAGCGCCGCCGTGGGCAGTTCCCGCCCTTCGTCCACCTGCTTAAGCTCACGTGTGTGTACAAGACGGAGGCAGCCGCTATCCGCAATAGCCAAGCACTCGCCCAGCACATTCGCCAGCACCACCCCGCGGTCAGCATCCTTGGCCCCACGCCCGCCTTCCACGAGCGGCTGCGCAGCACCTACCGCTGGCAGCTCATCATCAAAGCCGCCCAGCGCCGCGACCTCCTCGCCGTCATTGCCGACGTGCCTGCCAAACATTGGCAGGTGGATATCGACCCACAGTCGCTATTGTAGGTAGATCTGACCACAATTATCTACCATCAAATTTCGCAACCATGCATAATTCCGAGCCCCTGTAATAACTCACCGAACAAGAAAATATCTGGAGGCCAGCGATAAAGCCAGCGGATAAGCTCTCTCTGCCATCTGGCCGGAACATTTTCGGTGCGGTGAGTTATTGCAGGAGCGTTCGTGAGGTTTTCGTATTTCTCACCATGCCCCCACTCGCCCACCCCATCCACCATCTGCTATAATAAAGCTAATGAAAAAAGACGCTATTATTACCCTACCCAACCCGCACTTGCGCCAGAAATCGCAGCGGGTGCATGTTATTACCGACGAGACGCGCCAGCTGGTGGCCGACATGACTAGCGCCAGCATCGACTGGGAGAATTCCCGCCCGCACGAGATTAGCGCAGCGCTGGCGGCAGTGCAGATCGATCAGCTAGAGCGAGTCGTTATTGTACGCGAAGACTTCGACGACAAAGAGAACCGCACCTTTATCCCCCTCATTAACCCAGAAATCGTCAAATACGAAGGCCAGCTGGTGAGTGATTATGAGGGCTGTCTGAGCGTGTCGGGTCGGATTTATGGCAAAGTGCCACGCTACAGCCGCGTCCGGGTCAAGGCGCTTGATATCAATGGCAACACCATCCGCCTTAAGGCCGACGGCTTCTTAGCGCGGGTGCTACAGCACGAGATTGACCACTGCAATGGCATTGTATTTATTGACCGCATTCGCGATGATACCAGCGCATTTTATCAGCTCGATGAGAAGGGCGAGCTCCAACCAGTTGATTATGACGAGCATATCAAGACCAATCGTATTCTTTGGGACTGAAGACTTCAGCGCTATCAGCCTCGCGCAGCTGCTGGAACATAGCTTCCCTGTTCGACTGGTCATCACCAAGCCAGATAGCCGGCGGGGGCGCGGCAAGCAGCTCTGCCAGCCAGCAGTCAAGCAGCTTGCCCTGGCGCACGACATTCCAGTGTTACAGCCCACCAAACTGCGCGATATTATCCCCGATATCCAAGCGCTCGGCCAGCCTGTTGGCGTGCTGGTGAGCTTTGGTAAGATCATCCCCCAGGTAGTAATCGACTGTTTTTCCCCAGGGATTATCAATCTCCACCCATCACTCCTGCCACGCTATCGCGGCCCCTCACCGATCGAGAGTGCCATTGCCAATCGCGATATCACCACTGGCGTCAGCATCATGCAGCTCAGCGCCGCTATGGACGCCGGGCCGGTCTATGCGCAGCTCACCCACCCCTTGCGCGGTGACGAGCAGCAGCTCGAGCTCTACAGCACACTAGGCCAGCTTGGAAGCAAGGCACTAGTGCAACTCCTGCCACGCATCGTGAGTGGTAGCCTCCAGCCCACACCGCAAGACGAGTCGGCTGCGAGCTACTGCCAGCTCCTCACCAAAGCCAGCGGCATTATCAACCCCGCTCAGCACACTGCCGCAGCGGCCGAAGCAATGGTGCGCGCCTACCATCACTACCCACGGGCTCGCCTCCAGCTGGGCGAGCGGCAGTATATCATCACCCAGGCACACACCGCGCCGGCGCCTGTCACCACACTCGATCCGCGCTGCAGCGACGGTGCCTATCTCGTCATCGACCAGCTTATCGCCCCCAGCGGCAAAGAACTCAGCGCCGCAGCATTTTTGCGCGGGTATCGGGTGTGAATAGTAGAAAATGTTCCAGCCAGATCATAGAGATAGCCTTTTCCATTTGCCCGGTCGCTGGCCTCCAGATATTTTCTTGTTTGGTAGCAAGGCATTGCGAGACTAATCAAAGATACCAACCAAACACAAAACCCCTGCATTCACAGGGGCCATATGTATTTTTTTACTTAGTCATTATCACTACGCAGCAAGCGCTACATCAGGGTCGGGGTGGCCTCCTTCAAGCTCGTCTGGTGTATCACCATCTGCCGCATCGCTACTCTGGAAGATACTAGCCAAGCCCTCTTGGGTAAGGAACTTCTGCGGGTCTGCCTTGGCGAGATCCACAAGGCCTTCAAAGGTCTCACGCACGACAGTTGTGTAGTCTGGGCGATTGTGGGTGAGCCACTTAAGCTGCGCATACTCCGCAAAGAGTGCCAGCTGGTCTACCTCCACACCACGCTGCTCTGCCGCTTTCTCGTAGGCTTTGCGCTGGTTCTGGTATATCTCATCATCTTCGTAGTCGGGCTCGTGCTCATCGATCCACGCTGTAATGACTGCAGCGTCTTGGTTCATAAACGACTCAAACTCATTCAGTTGCACCTCACTCAAGCCATCGCTCAGCACTGTGCCAACGCGCAGCTCCAGCACTTGGCGAAAGTTGTCGACAAAGCGCTGCCGCGCCTCTGGGGGCCAGTCTGCTATACCGATTTTTTGCAAAAAAGCATCGTCTAATTGAAACATGTTTTTCAATTCCTCCTACCCCTAGTATACCAAACAACCCACCCCTCATACAATAAAAATGGCAAAATGTGGTGTAATTTCCCTCAGTAGTGTTGTCTACCTCTGTTACACCTCCTCACCCTGAGCGATTTGCGCTATCGTGCACTCAACAGCCAGCCAGGTGGGGCAACTGATGATGCGGCTATCACGCTCGTCTGGGCATGGCTGCCACGGATATTCACCAAAGAGAATGGTATGCACAATGCGGCGCATCGCAGGGGCTGGGCATTCGTCATTCATCGCGAGAATGGTATTGAGATGCTTCGCGTGGTCGTCAATCAGCACATTCGCACCAATGCGACAATGCGACTACAGCACTCACACAGAACTCACGCTGCATCGCTCAGCTCATCAGCCTTTTTGGCTAGGTCGCCGAGGATAAGCGTGCGCTCGTCGCTCAGGATCTCGTCGAGGTGCGCAACCCGCTGCGACAGCCAGGCAAATAGCGCTGCGCTATCGTCCGTCTCCTGGCGGCGCATTAGCTCATCAAGGTCATCGTCCGACAAGCGGCTAATGACCTCCAGCCCCACCCGCTCGTAGAGCGTGTTATTCACCTCCCGCAGCAGCGCTGCCGAGTCGCGCGTTGTAATCCCAAGGCGATCGAGATCGTGTTGGGTGATGAGAGATGAAAAGGGGTTGTCGTCATCTATTGGGAGGGGTGCTGCACTCATGATTTTCTACCGCTAGGCTGCGCTATCCTGTCGGCTCTCTCGTGCTTGCTTGGCTTTGAGATACGCCTGTTTAATCGACTCAAGGGCGCTATCCGCACTTTCCATTGTTCGTGCTTCTAGCGTGCTCAGGTATAGACCGCTTGCTTGGTGCTGCCGGCCTTCTTCTTGGAGCCAGCCTCGCACATTTTGCTGTATCGCTGTGCGGGTGTTTTTGATGAGCCCGTCAATATCTACCTCTACACCATTGAGGTCAGCCTTTCTCATCTCTGCCCACAAATCATATTCACCAAGCTGTATCTTGCTTCTTGCTATTTGCTCCATCTGGCGCATTTCATCGCGCGAAAGCGGGGCATCCTCTTGCGTGTTGATTGCCTCGGCGACAGTTTCGAGTTCTTCGGTGGGTGCTTCATCGTTAGCGGGAGGCTGCTCTGCACCAGCTGGGAAATTGATAACCTCAGCTAGCTCAGCTTCTGGCTCGCCTTCACCACGATGAGCAGCTTCATCGTGGCTCGTCACGACTGGTTCACCAAGGTCGTTGCCCCCTCTAACAACCCCTACTGCCTCTGCAAGTGCAAAGGGATCTCCTGTATTAGCAACTGGCCTCTCTTGTGATGGCGTGTGCGGCTGAGTAGCTTGGGCCTCGGTATCAACTGCTACTGGTTGTTCTTGCGCTTCACCATTAGACGCTTTGGTAAAGGAATGGTCTTTGAGAGGAAGGTTGGGCGTTGGTTTTGGATCTGGCACTTTCTGGCTAAACCAATCTTTCACAGCCCATATTGCTTTTTGGGCCATATGCAGAGCAGTCTGTGCCCGATGTATCAATCGGTCTTTTTTCTCCCCCTCTACTTCTGTAGCCGCTTTAATAGCTGCTGCGCGATTCTCCTCAACACTGCCATCAACTTCCTCGTGTGTTGGCTCTGTTGTGGTTGCTTCGGGGGCTTGTGCTGCTTCTGCGAGAGGCTGGCCCTCTGTCGCTACAGAGGTGGCTTGGTGAGAGTCTGGCGACTCCAGCCGCACGTCAAGTGCTGCCTGGAGTGCTGCGAGTGCCCGGTCGCGCGTGTCTTTGAGCTGCGCTGCATCTTCGTGCGAGAGGTGTAGCTGCATCAGCTCACGCGCCGTCATGCTCAGCACTGCGCTTGCCGCCTCACCCTTCATGCGGATCGCATCCATAGTTGAGTGGCTCGCCATAATCTCCTGGGCAGTACGGTCCGTTAGCTCGCTCACCTGCGCTTCGAAGCCGGTTGGTTGTGGCGTTTGCTCACTCGTCGAGACTGGTGCGGGAGCAAGCTCTGCCTGAGCTCCGCTTGGGGCTAGTTCTTGGCTTGGAGTAGCGGCAGGCTGTGCGCCTTGGTTGCGTGCGTCGAGGGCTTGCTGCAAGGTAGCAAGTGCGTTGCTGCGCATCGTCTCCAGCCGGGCAATCCCCTCCGCCGAATATGGCAAGATTACCTCATGCGCAATTTTGCTCTGCACCGCAATATCTGCCATACCCTTGGCAAATGCCGCGTCTGTAGTCGACTCTGCTGTGTTAATCTCCTGAACCTTCTCGTCAGTCAGTGCTGCGATTTCTGTTTGGAGGCGAGCAAGGGTTGCTTCCTCACCAGTACGTTGCTCTTGCTCAGCTGGTGGGGTTTGCTCAGGAGTTGGGGTTTGGTTTTGCTGCGCTTCGGCTTCATTTCGCGTGGAGCTTTCTACCACCGGTAGAGCAGGAGATGGCTCCTGCTTATTACCTACTGTAGTAAGTATGGTATTTGGCATCTCCACTGCAAGATCTTTTGTTTCTGGTATTACAGCCTCAGAAAGAGTGAGGGTATGGTATTTCTGTTCTTCTTCCAGCTTTCTCGGATCTATTGGTCGAGGAATCTTTGTTGCCATGTCAAAAGCAAAGACTGGTGCTGCTACAGAGGCTGCAAAACGATTGATAGCCTGTTTGCGCCCTTGAGCTTTTGCGTACTTATCAGCATAAGGGAGTTTACCTTTTTTAATATAATATTGCTCTATTATTTGTAATCCTTTTATCTCTCTCCTACGCCTATCTAGAGACTCGACTATCCGATCACTTAAAATATTCAGTTGAGAAGGACCTGTTTCTTGCTTCGATGACTGTGAATACTCAAATGTTCCATGCGTCATATTTTTGATCGTCTCATCGATCGGCAACAGTATAACACTGTCACGCATGGTATGTTGATCTTTTTTTGCTGGTTTTTTAGTTCTTTCAACAGGAAGTGTGTCGCCACTTGGCAACTCAAGTTGCAGCTTAGCATCTTCTGCGAGCGATACACGATACTCATATTTCTGTGCCATACTACCCGTCCTAATTTCTTTCCTTATACATTCTGCCCACATCCTACCACAACAGAGGTAATGTGTCAATAAGAGAAGCACCCCAATCCCAAAAACTCGCCATCACCACGGCGAGTTTTGTATACCATTGGCAAAAACCGACAAAACAGAGTTACCACTCAATATAAATATACTAAGATTCTACAGGACAAAGCACCGCCAAGCCCACTACTGCAGCGTGCGCTTCACCAACTCGCGAGTGAAGAACTCGAGGGTGTCGCCAATCTCGAGCTGGAGCTTCTTGCTGGTCGTGAGGTTAAGGCCACAGAGCTCACCCTCAAAGACTTCCTTGGCTTCTTGCTGCTGGCGCTGCACGCTGGCTACTGTGACTTCGGCGATTTGCTCCTCGCCGCGCATCACACGGGCCAGTAGCCCTGCCGTCACCTTACCCTTTGTCACTTGCCCACCGGCGATTACCGCATCGCGCATCGTCCGGAAGACGCCTTTAATCTCCAGCTGGCCAATCTCTGTCTCCACCACCTCTGGTGCAAGCAGTGCTTCCATGCTGCTGCGTGCATCGTCGAGCAGCTCGTAGATCACTTGGTAGCGGCGCACCGTCACTTTGTCACGCATTGCCAGGCGCTTGACGGCTGGTGGCAAATCGACATTAAAGCCGTAGATAATTGCATTGCTACTGCCCGCCAGGCGCACATCGCTCTCGGTAATGTTACCCACACCGTGGCCAATGATCCGCAGCGTGATCGCCCCGCCCGTCTCCACCAGGCGCAAGCTATCCATCACTGAGGTAAGTGACCCCTGTACATCGGCCTTGACGATGACGTCGAATTCCTGAGCATCGTGTTTCTGCGTCATAAGCTTGAGCAAGTCAGCACCAGTCACATTGGTGGTGGCGGCATTGCGCGCTTGGTCGAGCTTGGCCTTTTGCACCGCCAGGCGAGCTTCTTTCTCATTTTTGACCACCGTGAAGATATCACCAAACTGCGGCAATTCCTTAAAGCCCGTCACCGTCACCGGCGTCGCGGGGGTGGCTGCCTTGATAGCCGCGCCAGTATAATCGAGCAAAGTACGCACCTTGCCATAGGCCTGCCCTGCCACGAGGAAATGCCCCGGTGCCAAGCGGCCCTGCTCGATGAGCAAATTCACCACCGAGCCACGACCCTTCTCCATATGCGCCTCAATAACGAGCCCCTCAGCTGGCACATCCGTATCGGCGCGGAGTTCTTCCATATCGGCCACGAGCAGGATAGTGTCGAGCAATTTATCGATGTTCTGGCCAGTCTTGGCGCTGATTGGCACCATAATAGTATCGCCACCCCACTCCTCAGGGTTGAGGTGGTGCTCACTAGCAAGCTGCGCTTTAACCATATCAGGATTGGCCGTGTCTTTGTCAATCTTGTTGATGGCAACGATGATCTTGGCATTGGCATCGCGCGCAAAACGGATTGCCTCCACCGTCTGTGGCTTGACGCCATCATCAGCCGCCACAACGATCACCACCACATCGGTCAGTGCTGCACCGTGCTGACGCAATGCCGCAAAGGCTTCATGACCAGGGGTATCAAGCAGCGTCATCGTGCGACCGCCCTTTTGGGCTTGATAGGCACTAATGTGCTGGGTAATGCCACCAGCCTCGCCAGCGACTGTCTTCATCTTGAGGATGGTGTCGAGCAGCGTTGTCTTGCCGTGGTCGACATGCCCCATCACCGCCACAATTGGCGGGCGCGGTACAGCATTGCTCGACGGTTTATGCAGGTGCTGCACAGTATGCTGCTCGGCGGCTTTGCGCTGCAGCGTCACTGCCAGGCCCAGCTCCTCCACGATAATCTCAGCAATCTCAAAATCAATCCGCTGATTGATCGTTACGGTAAAGCCATTCTTGAAGAGCTCACCAATCAGCTTTGTGACCGGCAGATTCAGGGTTTGGGCCAGCTCACCAACAGTGATCGAATCGGCAATGACCAACACTTTTTCAGACTGACTCATATACACACTCCTTTCTGCCGGCCACAGCCGGTCATCTTTTGTAATTTACTGGTTATTTTTTCTTGTCGGCGAGGCTCAGGCTCACTTTGTGCGCATCTTTGTCGATGTCAAGAATGACAAAACTCTTGCGCTCATTGAGAGTAAAGACCTTCTCTGGGTCGGCACCGCCGCTGCCCAGCTCGCTCACGTGCACCAGCGCTTCGACCGCTGGGCTAATCTGAACAAAGGCACCATATGGGGTAATGCGCGTGACTGTGCCCTCGATGGTCTGGCCCTTGGTGAATTGATCCACTTCATCAAGCCATGGATCCTTGGTGAGCTGCTTCATACTCAGGCTCAGGCGATCTTTGTCGATGCTGATGATCTTCGCCTCAACGCTCTGGCCGACCTTCACATAGTCGGCTGGGTTGTTGACGCGCTCCCAACTAATCTCTGAGATGTGGATGAGCCCCTCGATCCCTTCGACATTTACGAAGACGCCGAAGTCCACCACACCAGTCACGACACCCTTGACGGTGTCGCCAACCTTGAGCTTCTCAAAGTGAGCAGCCAGGCCATCCTTGATAGCTTCCTTCTCACTAAAAATCAGCTTGTTGGCCTTGCGGTCGCAGTCGAGGATGCGCACCTTGAGCGTCTGGCCCACCAGGGTGTTGAGCCGTGCCAAGATCTCATCCTTATCGGCACCACCCACCCGTGGGTAGTGCTCGGCCGACAGTTGCGACACTGGCAAAAAGCCTCGCACGCCTTCGTACTCAACCAACATACCACCGCGGTTAGCGTCGTATGGCGCTACCTCGATGATCTCGCCGGCATCCAGCTTAGCCATCGCTTCTTCCCAACCACGGTCTTTGGCTGCTTTGCGCAGGCTCAGCAGGCTATAGCCATTATCCAGCTCGCTATCTACCACACTGGCTGTTACTTCATCACCAACTGCTAGCGTCTTGGCCGGGCCAATCTCGCGCCGTGGCACATAGCCAACCCCTTGCGGGCCTAGGTCTACTAATACATCTCGTTTGCGCACCGATAATACGCGGCCAGTTACGACCTCGCCGGTTACTAGTTGCTTGACGCCGTCGCCAGCGAGCAAATCATCCATTGTTAAGGCTTGTGTTGCCATAAGTCTTGGTACAGACTCCTCTTATTAATTATATTATGAGACACGTCGCCATATCGCGACGCACCATTCCTCTGTATTATACACAAAGTCGCTGCGAGCGTCAAAACCCATGCATTTAGGTCTCATCTCTATGAATAATCAGTTCAAACAGAGATAGCCTACACAGCACACTCATCGCACTGAAAATACTCCGGCCAGATAAATCACAGAGCTTAGCCAACCCCATAGTCACTGACCTTCAGATATTTTCTTGTGAGATGGTACTCAAAACTATTACACCGTCATATACACAACGATGCCATAATCACAACAGATATATCATCCTCCACAAAGCAACTACCCCTGCATTACACAGGGGTAGGTGTAGCATTGTCAATGAAACAATGGATATGTTGTATACTTTACAGCGCGGGTGTGCGCGACTTGCGGTAAGCCAGCGCTACGCCAGCTAGGCTACTCACCGCCACAACGGCTGCCAGGCTCTCAGCCGGGCCGGTTTGCGGCAAGGCGCTCACCTGCTGGGTAGATTGAGTTTGCGAAGGAGTACTGGAGTTGGTCGATGGTGTCGCGGCAGGCGTGCTTGAGCTTTGAGACTGAGTAGACTGAGTAGACTGAGTCGATTGGCTTTGTGTAGTTGTGCTCGATGCGCCACTGGTTGCACCATTTGTTGCAGTCGACGTAGTGTTTTTCTTGTCTTGCGACTGGGTTTCTTTCGTCTCTTTGCTCTTGCTGGCCTCTGTTGATTTGCTGTTAAGGCTATCGACTAGCTTGTCGTTGGCGCTCTTATTGCTCTGGGTTGATTCCTTTTTCTTAGCGTCAGTGGTGGTAGTGCTTGCCACTTGCCGGGCGCTGCTGTTGTGGCTATTCTTGACGATTAAGACCCCGCCAACCAGTGCAAGCGTTAACACTGTTCCGACGACGACGTATCCGATAATTGATCCTTGCTGCTTCATTGCCAAACCTTCGTTTACGTTACTCTTTCTATTATACCGTAATCGATCGCAAAACGCAACGCACGAGCTACACAAATCACCTATTGTGCCACACCTCTCGCTCCACCCTTCTCAAAGCTCACCACGCCTCGATACTTCGCACCACCCACTAGGCATTGCGAGTGCGCTGTGCTACACTAATCATGACGCGTACAATACACGAACAAATCATAATCTCCACCTCTGTCAAATCATGCGAAGTAATCATTGTTTCGCTCGCAGGTTCGCATGCCGATAGACGTGTCTATATCGCCACCACGTATGCCACTCGATCAGCTCATCCCTCACCTCACTCAGCATGCCCATGCGTCGGGCCTTGCGCCACTTACTTTTCGCTCAAGCAGCCATTTTCATTGGCACTACCCAAGCCGCACAATTCATTACGATCCGCACGACACCCAGGCCACTGCCTACCTCCTCCACGAGTATGGCCATGCGCTCCTCGGGCACTGCGGCTATGCGCGCGATGTGCAGCTTGTTGCTATGGAGCGCGCAGCGTGGAATGCCGGCTGCCGAGTTGGGGCTGGCTGGCAAGTGACGGTCGATGACGAGCTCATCGAATCTGCCCTCGACACCTACCGCGACTGGCTCCACGCCCGCTCGCGCTGCCCACACTGCAACGCAACTGGCTTACAGCGCAGCGATGGCACATACACCTGCCTCGCCTGCTTCACCCACTGGCACGCCAACAGCGCCACTACCTGCCAACTTCGACGTTATGTTGTAAAAAGCACGATGATATAACTCGACCTTATTATCGCAGCGATCCTTGCACGCTGCTCGCCACTTCGTCCTCACGAACACAATGCAAGAGAATGTCTCCCAAAAACAAATCTCTCATGCTTACATTGAAAGCTCGCTGTAGCAACTGGTTTTCACGCGCGACTAGACAGAGTGACACCCGCCTACCTCGTTTGGTGTCCAGCCTTCACTCTCAATCTTCACATTAGCCCCTTTCTCTATGTCGAGGCTAACCCTTTCACACCCACCGCACCAAGTTAAGGGTCAATTCATTATGACCAAACACACTCTACAGCCATAGCAGCAGCGCAAAACCACCATAAAAAAGCCGCAAATCCCCAACACAATATTCCAAAAACACCTCCCGGATCAGTGGGAGGTGTTTTAAGCGATGCCTACGTTACCTTTAGGCGGCAAGTGCAACGTCCGATTGCGAAACAGCTGCGGCAGCATTCTCGTCGGCCTTTTTGGTGCGGCGAGAGATCCGGCCGCCCTTAGCGCCAGCCACGCGAGCGAGTTGTGGGTTGGCCGCAAAGCCGCCAGTACGGCCATTCTTGCCACCCTTGGCGCCAATCTTGGCGTAGAAGTTAGGGTCTTTAGAGATGTTTTTTTGCGCAGCCTTCAGGCCGCCAGCTTTTGTTCCCGCCATAGGGTTACTCCTTATTTATATATTTATCAGAGGTACGTTGCCAGTGTAGGCTAGCAAATCCTCGCTACATACCATATATGATATGTATCATGATTTAAATATAGCATACTGTATATGTTTTGTCAACGTTTACATGAGCATTTTCAGATTGCATTATTGGTATTGCATTTAAGACGCCTATGCTATATACTAAGTATTAGCTTTGGTTTGGGTCGTTTCCACCAAGGTCCACCACAACAATTCTCGTTTGCTGCGAGATTCGAGAATGAAAAAACAACCCTGCGCATACAGGGTTGTTTTTGATATTGAAAACGCTTTGCTATTTGTTGGGGTTTAGAACCAACTATACCCGCCGCTTTGGACTGCTCGACGACCAATACCATTTCGAGGATGCGGTCGTTCGCCGCTATGGCGCTGCTGGAGGGCCTCATACCCTTTTACAAGTTGTGGGTATAGTGCATTCATGACGTTCTTCACATCAGGTGACACATCATCTTGAATCATACCCATCTTACTCCCAACACCTCCTTCCGTACCAACACCAAAGACACCTACTTTCTCTGGCACAATGCTCAGCGCAGCATGGTGGTGCTGTGGGTCTGGGAGAGAGATATACGGCTCTCCAAGCGTAATAAACCGTGCATCGGGCAGATGAGTCATATCAACTATATGGGTTTTTATCGCATTGCTCACCATCCTCTGAGCAACTGGCTGGCCATTCTCATCTGAAGTACAGGGGTAAAGCAAGCCAATACCGCGCTCATGGCTAATCGTCAGCGCCGCCCCAACCTTCGGTGCGTAGAGCGTGTAGAGTACATCACTGCCGTCTTGTGGCAACAGTCGAGCTTCTCGCTCTATATCAATTTGCATTCCATCTGAGCCAGTAACGAGCGCCTCTTGGCCATACGGGTTACTGCCAGCTGGCGCAGCAAATACTCTCTGCTGCCGAGTGATCACCTTGTCATAATACAATATGTCGCCCGCCGAATGAATTGGTGGCTCACCATAGCGGTACTTGATTGATGGTGGTCGTTGTTCTGTCATAAGAACACTCCTTTTGGTTATGGTTATCACGTCGTCACTGTATACTAATAACTACCCACCCGCGGCGGTGCTCCACTCGCCCAAGCCACGCCAAGTCGCAGAGTAAGCACCCCTCTCTAGAGATTATACAATAGAATGGTACATTTGTACGAAAAACGTTCTGAATTTTATAGAAAATGCACCTACTTTGGCAATTTGTACAGCAAAAAACCAGCCTCATCTCTGTGATAAGCTGGTTTGTGCTCATTTTAATTAAAATAACGCTATTCTTGCTCGACTTCTTCTGCCAACTTCAGTGCCTCAAGCCCTTCTAGCGTCCAGCCATGTAGCCAAGCGTTCGTGCCGCTTCTTCTGTCTTGCCGCTCTCATAGCTCTGGCTGGTTTGCTCTATCAAGTATTCTGGGTTACACTTCGCATTGTATTCGCTAAGAGCTTCTGACTAGCATGTTGCTGCTCCTAGTTTCTGTTGCTTAGGTGCTCCATATAAATCTCTCTGGATTTTGCAAGCAAGTAGCAAACTTCGCACCTATGACCACTGTCGAATCCGTTACTTCTCAACCTCTGTTACGTCTCACCGACAAAAGACACCAGCATGTTGATGAAAGTAGCAATGCGCGGCCAAAGTATCGTCCGAAGCATATTAGTATCACGTTTGAGCAAACCATACTGGCAAGCATCAAATCATTAATAAAAATCGTCTCCAAAGATAAAAGCCACCCTATTCGGATGGCTCTTATATAATTCGGCACCGTGCTAGTTTCCCACTAAAAGCAGTATAATCGCCGCTGGGGAGCTTAACTTCTGTGTTCGGAATGAGAACAGGTG
>CAUQZB010000004.1:0-134310 GCA_963522835.1 uncultured Candidatus Saccharibacteria bacterium | reverse complement strand
ATCGCCTACTTAGGGAGAGGCCAAACGTTATCGGTCAAATCTATCGAAAACCCTAGCGGAGACCTTCATGTCATTCGCCTGGTAAAGCCTACTAATATGACGTGGAACGCTGGCTCTTATGCCAAGATTACGCTACCCAGTACGGCATCTGGCGGTAAAAAGAATAACCATACGGGTGATCAAACAAGCCGTTGGCTGAGCATTGCTTCTAGCCCTGAGGATAATGAAATCGTCATAGTGACGCACAATAGCGGTAGCCCCTACAAGGAGGCTTTAACTCACCTACCGGCAGGCAGCAAGGTCAAGATGAGTTGGCTAGACTCTTCTTTATCAGTTACAGACGGCGACGTGCCACTGGTTTGCTTTGCATCTGATGTTGGTATCTCGGCGATGCGACCAATCGTCAGGCAGTGGGCCGGTAAGCGCCCTATCATTCTCTATCATTTAGACAAGGGAGTAACGGTCTTTGACAAGGAGCTCTCGGAATTAGCAAATAAAACAGCCGATATGACCTATGAGACCAATGTCAATCTTGCCCAGAGCCAAGAGCACGTTGCACAGGTAATCAATAAATATGGCAATCAGGCTCAGTATCTCTTAGCTGGACAGCCTGACGATGTAAAGGTAATAAAGAAGTTTTTGAAAGACAAAGGGATTGATAGCAAGAATATTCAATCAAGCACTTTTCGGGGTTTGAAGTAGCCAGTATCGCGCCGTCGTGCATAGCGTGCTGCCAGCATCCCGCCAGCGAGCAGCGCTGCCGTCGCAAGGACAAATTGCCAGAGTGATACACCAGTGTCGGCTAAGAGGCCGTGGAATTGGCTTTGCTTGGCTGGTTGGGTGGGTTGGTTGGGCGCGCTTGGATCGAGCGGGTTTGTCGCTAGTGCCGCGCGGCACTCCGACCAAATTGCTTCTGGGTAGCTAGCCGCCAACACATACCACGCTGTCGATGCCACTGAGTTTGCATTGGTTAGCTCATTTGGCAGATCTGCCTTGGACGCGTACTGCCATGCACCATTGGGCCGCTGCGCTGGGTACGTGTCTGTCAAGATTGCCCGCGCTGTGGCCGTGTCCCCAGCGATAGTATGCGCCTGCGCTACGCCATACGTCCCTTCAAACCACACGGTTGGCACGTAATTACCTGTCAAATACGGTGTATAGCCTTTTGCCGCACCATCGGTTGTTTTGTAGATGGCAGTATGAGCGAGTGCTTGCTTAGCTTTGTCGTATTCGCCAATCGCATTGAGAAAGATCGCACCCCAGCTTGTTGTATCAAGCGCCTTACTACTGTCGTTATACCCTTGGTTAAAGCGCCCCTCGGATGTATTCCATAGTTTTGCCACCGTTGCTTTGGCAAGTTCATCCGCCTTCTGGGCATACTGCTTATCGCCCAGCACGCGGGCTGCTCGCTCGTACACATGCCACATGTCGGTATTATGCTCGGTAGCATGCCACGCAATATCCTTCTTAACGCCATTGTCAATCCGTACCCCGCCACGAAATAGCCCAGCAGCATCACCAGTCGTCGTCTTCATCGTCTCGAGCCAGCGGAAGGTATCAAGAATCATCTGGCGCACCCCTTGTTGGTCACCATATTTTTCCATATAGCGGATGAGCGCATACTGCACGAAGGCAATACCACCAGTATAATAAATCGGCTGCTGAATCCCTGTATAGTCGAGCTGGTGCGCACTCGCCGGAAACACCCCCTTCTGCTCACCCGTCTTGACTTGGATGGCGCTCAGACCATGCACGAGTTTATCTGCCATTGCCCGATCGTTCGCACCAATCGCCACGAGTAGCGCCAGCGACTGATCATACACATAGCTGTACGACTCACGTGGCGTACCATAGCCGTCTTGGCCCGGTGCATACTCGTACGAGCGAATGAGCCCCACCAGCTCTGGCTTGAAATACTCGGCAATGATGGTTTTAGTTGCCGTGTCATAGAGGCGAATTAATTTATGCCCCTTACCTACCGCATCAAAGCTAAAGGTATTATCTGCCTGAGCTGGCTGCGTGGCTTGGAGGTATTCTTTATCAGATACCGCGTAGAGCTGCACCTCCAGATTCTTATACGTCACAGGTCGCGGCCAGCTCTCACCAATCTGCTGCCCCGTCACTGTGTCGTATAACCGGAAGTGCCATGACCCCGCAAATGCTGGGTTAACGGGCGAAAGATCGAGCGTCCATGTGCCATCCGGCTGTACCACCGCTGGCGCAACGGTCGCTTGCTCATATTCAGCATCACTGTAGAGATAAGCCCGCACTTCACGTGGATTAGCCCCAGTTGGTGCTGTTCCTTTTACTGTGCCGCGGTAACCTTCGGCAGCATGCGCAGCATGAGGAACCGTGAGCGGCGTCGCACTTTCAGTTTGTCGTGAGTGCGCAAGTGAAAAGCGCCCGCCCACCTTTGCTTGGTAATCAAAGCCATAGGCCTGTGCTGGTGTGATAGTACTGCCATCACCCTGGTTGCGCTTGGGCTCCATCATCTGTTTGAGCCACGTCATCGCGCGTGCTGTCGGCGCAGAATCAGTCGCCAGTGGCCGACGTACCGCTCGAAATAGCTGGTCATTTGTGCCGCACAGCGACGTATTCGCCCGCACTGGCGGAGCTATCGCCAGCCCATAGAGTGCACCACACAGCAGCACGACGCTCAATCCCCATCGTTTCATTATTCCCCCTCCAAAATACTCTTATGCTTATATTTATAGCACACTTTGGCCATATCGCATATATGTCATAGCCATTTTGTATATAAATATAAGCCACCAATGTTGTATGCTATACTTTACCCCTCTCAGAAGCACGTATAACGTGCTGCTAATCCTATCTGTGATATATCAAATCATTATTGCTGTTCTTTGACCTATCATTCTTCATAGTACCAATTTGCCTAATAAGCAATCTTGTATTAGGCTAGAAAGAGGCAGGGGTGGCACCTTGCATACCAATATCGTTAAAGCCGCACGAGGAGTACTCCATGGCACAAAATTTTACGATTAGCGGTAACAAACTCAAAGGCTACCAAGCAGTCGCCGACGGCACTGGGCGTGTCCACTTCGTAGGCACAATTCAGGAGGAAGTCATTGACCAAACGCGGCGCTACATGCGCCAACACGGTGGTGGTGAGCTCAAAATTCAGCGTGCCGACGACACCGCTCAGTATCGCGATGCCGATACCGTCCCGCCCAAGAAGGATCCCTTCCCACCGCGAGGATAGTACTTGTATATAAGAAATACCTCTGGTCCTGTCAGAGGTATTCTTATGTCAAAATAGCACAGATAGCTACTTGAGCAAGGTGTCAGGCACGCCAAGTATCCGTGCCAGCGCATACTGGAGCAAAAAACTCAAGGAGGCAACACTAGCGCAGAACACTGCAACAATCCGCACCACATGCTGCGACAGTGGTGCCGCACCCGGCCAGATTATTAGAACAATCACTGGCACGACACAAGCCAGCACCTTAATGCCTGCCGCAATGCGCGCGTTGAGGATGGTGCGCTGCTTCTTGCTCACTGGCTGGTGGTTTTTTGCTGCCAGGGGTGCAACTGCTTTCGTTGTCTTTTTTACTACGCGCTCGCCTGTTTTGGCAATGTTGCGCGGCAACATGACCAACATATAGAGACCGCACCCAATCATAACGATGGTGATGATAGCCACCAGTGCAATCGCTATTGGCTGCGGCAAGTCTGCCCCTGAGGGCATACCCTGTGGAAGCGTGATCTCTGGCTGGTCGTGCGGCTCCGGTATGACCCAAAGCGCCTTATCTCGCGTGATGTATGGGTAGAGTAGCTGCATTGCACACCACACCCACAGCAGCAAACAAAAGAGATACCCCATCGACGCGCAGAAATGCGTCACCAAAAGCGCAAACCGCCGCGGCTGTGGCTGCTTGGGCTGCTCCTTCGACTTCGCTGGCTGAGAAGACTGCGATACCATAACTACTGGTCATTATACACGACAGCACAAACTGATGCTATGGTGTGTGGTTTTACCACTGTTCTTTTAATTAACCGGCAATGGTTGCTGGCAACCCATTTGTCGTTATAGCTATAAAGTTCACCCTTAGCAAAGCAGATGAAAAGCGACTTGGATCAATCGGTCCTTCGATGAGCGGGAGGAATAGTGCGAAAATCATCAATCACACTTTGTGCAGTTGCAAAATCTGAAAATTCATACGGATCCATTGCCGCTATCTCAGCTGGGGTAACTGTATCAGGATGCCGCGTTCTGTATTGTGTGGCAGGGTAATCATATTTAAGAGTTGTAGCTGCAAAAACGAGCACTTCATCCTCGCTCATCCCAGTCTTCTCTTCACGGTGCTCTTGTTCGCACTAAGTATTGTGTACCTATCAAAAAATAATCTGGCTACACAAGCCAGATCAAATAATTCACAAACATGGTCGCCCTCTCCCTACCCCACTCAAAACAATGGGAGGCGTGTTGGCGGTATGTAATGGGTGTCGTTGACCTTGCAGTAGTGCCGACGGGGCGAGGCTCTTCACTGGCGGAGGATCCTGGCAGCTCGCTAGACGTGGCCGGCAGAGCGGACACCCGCGCCAGCTACCACGTCTTCCACCACTCCGCAGCGGCGGATCAACCGCTACCTGCGTCCACAGTTGGTGGAAGAGATGGTGGTACTCCACCAGGCGGGACAGACGGTGGCGCAGATCGCCAAGCGCTTTGGCTTTCACCACACCACGGTGGCGCGGCACCTCAAGCAGGCAGGGGAAACGCTGCGCACCGACCCAGCCGACCCTGCCTTCCAAGAGCGGGTGCGGCAGGCTTACAGCTCGGGATGGTTAAGCACACCACCCGGCTATTGGGCGTCAGTAAGGATATGGGTGAACTGAGGCCAGACGCAGCGTATGACTCGGCGTGAGCCCTTAAGACACATCCATAGAATGTATATGAACATGAATTCCGAGGACTGCTGTGTGGCTACCGGGAAGGTGTCCAAGCAACAGAGGTTAAGTCCCAATCATGGGATACGATTAACCCACCTGGCTCGAAGGCTCGCGCGGTGTCGACGAGATTGTAGCAGAATGACAAACAGGCCCAACACGATCCAAATCAGATTTAAGCCAAGACCAAGAACGTAAGGTTCCGTTAATTTAAAGGAAAATGGAGTTCCGATCGAGATCGCTAACGGCCCACAATATACAGGATAACCAGCAAATGAGGTAGAGCCTCCGATCATCCACGTAGTTCCGCCCAGATCTGCCACACGCCACAATACGGCAATCTGTGAACCAATTAGCACAGCAAATCCACCCGCATAGGTAAGAAGTCGCGAATAGAATCCCCTAAAGTGGGCGGTAACTGCCCCGAGAACCCAGGCCATAGACACCAAGGTAATGCTCGATACCAATTTAGCACAAACTGCGTAAGCAACCGCTTTCGTTAACCTGTCATCTTTCGGCCACATCGTTGTGCTTGCCAGAAGCGACACGAGACCTACCGTTATAAAACCGAAGGAGAGCGAGGCCGTTTTGACAAAGAACTTACGCAGTGTCGAGTGGGTAGAAAGATGAAGAAGCGTGTCGCGTTTAAGCACTAGAAACATAAAGATCTGCGCAGCGACATAAAAAGTGGCACCGGATGACACTAGCACGACAGCGAAAACCCAGATCACGTCGAGCACGGATTTGTATGAGTCTACAAGTTCCCTCAAGACAAAAATACCAAAAAGAATTGATGCACACGCTAAGAAGAAACCAAAGTGTTTGCGCGCTTCGGTGTAAATATCACGCATTAAGCATTGCCTCCTTGATCTTAATCTCCAGGCTCTGCCCCGGAGAAATATCTGAAGCCCGCAACCGAAGTAGCATTCTCCCATTATGGAGCACAACACATTCGTCGAAGAGTGATTCGAGGCCGGCGATAAGATGAGTGCTAATGATGAGTAACGCATCGTCGGGCTTGTGTAGCTTAATAAGGTCGAGCATGCGATCTCGTGTTACAGGATCCACAGCAGCTAGTGGCTCGTCAAAGAGATAGACCGACGATCGGCGAGCCAGGGTCATGCCAAGATTCAACTGTTCTTCCATTCCTTTCGATAAGTCACTAACCTTCTTCGATTTGTCCAGCGATAGATCATTAATAATAGAGTGGCCACGCTCAAGATCAAAGTCTTCGAAATAGTCTGCTAGGACATTGGGAACCGATCCCACCTTCAAGAACTTATAAATGAATGGTACGTCTGGAAGTAGGGTCGGGATCGTCGCATCACGGAGCTTCACAGAGCCAGATTGAATGGGCAACAATCCGGCCAATGCCTTCAGTAACGTCGTCTTTCCGGCTCCGTTGTGGCCAAAAAGTCCCACAATATCTGGGCGATCGAAACGAATGGTCAGCGGAGCGAGGGAGAACCTCCTCCCCCTGGAAACGACCAGATCTTCTAGTTCAAGTAACGTATTCATATATTCACCATACCACATAATTCAGTAAAAATCGAGCAATGTAGGCTACTACAATGATCCAACTAAGGATTCTCAATCCAAACACCCATCGAGGGTTCCGTCGATTATCGATATGTTCGTTGACATCAGTCCATGCAAGCAAGCATCGATAGCCGTCTGAGTTCAGTACAGGCAGCGCGTTTACGGATAGCGTTACAACCGCGAATGCTAGCGAATGACCTAAATCTGAACTGTGAACCCACAGCGCGTTGAGTGCAAAAAGGAGCAAATTTATTGCGAGATTAACCCAAATTCCGGCGATATGCACAAGAACCTTATCTGAGGCTGGAAGAAGTAATATCTGGTTCATCCTGACGTAAAATGCAGGAAAAATCAAATAGTTCATTTTAACGCCAATTTTGTCTGCCTTCCGCCCGCAGATGCGGAGCGCCACGACATGAGCCCCTTCGTGAAGAATTACGCTGAAAAGCATGTACGGTATGAACCAGAGAAAAAATGGGGTGTGGCTATCGTGTTGGATCGTACACTAAACATCATATTAGCGATGAGTAGCGCCACCATAGATGCGGTGAAGAATAATGACGTTCTTACCGAAAAGACTGATGCTCGTTCTTGCGCCAACCGAACGATCTCTGTTGGAACATCGTCTGAGCGCGCACCGTAATACTTGTTTGACAGCTTATCATGTATCACAACATTTTTACTGGTAATAGCTACCTCATAAACGTCATCATTGTATACGCGATAACGTTCCTTAAGGTCGCACATGAGCTTTCCGAGCTTCTTCCAGAATCGTAGGTCGAAGCTTATTCAATACGTCCTTATCCTTCATAATGGTGGTACAAACATCACAAACCGAAACTGCCTCAGTCATCCGCGCAGCTGGAGCAAGTGGGCTAGCCTCGCGGACTCTATCTAAAAGCCACTTTATTCCCCTCGTTCTGATAACCGCAAGCAAAGCATTCTTTTCTCCCTTTCTGATGAATTCTTCATGCGGAAGCATACCTGCATCTCCGAGGGTCATATCTGTGTCGAATATAGGTGGAGAACAACACGGATATACCTTCCCATCATGATGGTATATCAACTCAAATCCAGGGCACCTCAGCTTCAATTTGTCCAACGGTTTCACTATAAGATCTTCATCAGGGATCGAGAGTCCAGTTCCGCATTGCTGCACAGGGAATCGAGTCACCTTCACGCATAGAGCAGAATCTCCAAGTTCCTTCAGGAGATCTAAAGAGTCATGGCTTCTACTGACGCACATGTTGAGTATTGTCGGAATTCTGCTATTTGATGCAGCGTCCAACGCATTGCGTATGCGTTCAGGTTTAACATATGGTGCGTGAAAGTTGTCATAACTTATGGTCAGATGAGATAATCCCGCAGATTCAAGGTCGCCTATCATTCTGGCCGCACGTTCTGGTGTTATTGCCCAGAAGCCATTAGTCGTAAGATTAGTCTTCATTCCAGCAGCCGATACGCGCTTTATCAAGCTAAGTACTCGTTTGGCTTGTAGCAATCGGCCTTTTCTTCGTTTTCGGAATAGTTACCGGCGCACTCCTAAGTTCGCCTATCCCTATTTTCGCGATAGCCCTCAGAAACCAAGTGTCATCCTGCTGTTGAACTTCACTCTGCGTTAACATCATTTCATCTGCTTTGTTTTCGGGGGTGCTTTTTTCGCTCATAATGGTTGCCATTATAAAACAGTCAACCAATCTATGTAATATTCATGCAAGTATTTTGCATTATAGTGAGTGATGACTAGAGCAAAGCAAATAAAAAAGCCTTACGTCCGAAACATCCATAGCGTGAGAGTAAGACTTAAAGCAAAAATGGTCGGGGTGACTGGACTCAAACCAGCGACCTCGCGGTCCCAAACCGCGCGCGCTATCAACTGCGCCACACCCCGATACGCTTTATATCACACGGGCGACCACTCTTTGCCAGGGCAAAATATGGTCGGGGTGACTGGATTTGAACCAGCGACCTCACCGTCCCGAACGGTGCGCGCTACCAAGCTGCGCCACACCCCGCGATACAAGACTTTGCCATCATACCACACAATATGGCGGCTTGTCTACTGTCTTGCTATCAAAACCAATATACTCACCCCACAAGCACAAGGTCGCCTGCGATATTTATCTAAGAAACTATAGTAAACAATCACCAACCAGCATATAGCTGGCGCATCACGGAAACGTAGACTACTGATACTATTACGCTTTGGGTGGTACAATATCTGCTTTAAGCACATCACACGCAGTAGGATATACTGTATCGGACTCAAACGTGTAAACAAGCAACTGGCCAAAGGGCATCTCCACTGTACCCATATCTTCCTCCGGGATTCGGTCGAGGTACTTCATAAGCGCGCGAATCGTGTTGCCGTGCGCCACAATCAATACCGTCTCGCCCGCCTGGAGTCGTGGCAAGATCTCTGTCTCAAAATACGGGATCGTGCGCTCATACACATCCTTCAGTGTCTCACCACCGGGTACAGGGTAATCCCAGCCGCGCCGAATACCATTAAAGGCCTTCTCGCCAATCTCCTCTTTGACTTCCCACTTGTTCTTGCCAGTTAGGTCACCATAGTCACGCTCGTTAAGCTCAGACGCGTGCACCACCGCAGCATCACTTGAGCGGATTGGGTTGTCTGCACCTTCCATCAACGCATCAAGTGTCTCATGTGTTCGTTTGAGCGCCGAGGTATACACTGCATCGATGGTGCGACCACGCAAGAACTCACCAAGCTGACGTGTATCGCTTTTGCCCTTCTCGGTGAGGCTTACATCTGTCCAGCCTGTCCATTTACCTTGTAGATTCCATTCGCTTTCGCCGTGCCGGCTGATGATAAGTGTTCCTGTCATGTCTCCATTATACGGCACTATTGGCGCGAGTGCTATATATGTCTACCAATCATTCTATATTTGGGGTCCCAAAAGCCCCCTCAGGAGGGGGCCGCGACAACGGGGGTTTTCATTTTCGTTTTTGGGTATATCGGGTATTTCAGTGAGTAGTTATTTAGCGAACGAAATCGCCTTGGTACACCGATCCATCGGTGTGAGACAACAGCCAGTAGTGATATGCTGCTCCCTCTGGTGCTGTCTCAAGACTGACACAGCCAGTCTCGCCAGCGCCAAGGATTTGGCCATAACTTGGACCATTACCTTGGGTTGGCGCAACCGTAAAGGCTGTCGTGCCAGGCGTGCCGTCGAGGTAGTTTGCATCAGAAACGCAAAACAGTTTCGTCCCATCGTAGTATTGGACAACGGACGTACCGTTGTCATTGGCGGTCGGCCCGAAACTCTCTGCCGACGCTGGTGCTGTATTAAACAGCAAAGATCCTGCCGCCATTGAGCCAACTGCCAATACGCTAAGGATACCTACTTTTTTGAATGTCATGGGAATAGCCCTCCTTACTGTGTAGGTGCGAAACGAAGAGCGCAGGGTTACTGCCACCCTCCGCTTCATTAACCGTTGCCGTAATTATATTGTACCATGTGTGTCAGCAAATACAATGCTTGAATCTACAAAATGACCTTTTGTCAATATCCTTGTCTGGCATGAAAATTTTCGCAGTTGATTCATGCTATTTCAACGGTAATAGCGATCGCCTTCCATTCGATGGTATACTAGAAGATATGAATAACTACTCTATCCAAACCATAAAAGCACGACAAATCTTAGACAGCCGCGGCAACCCCACCGTCGAAGCGGACGTCATCCTTGCTGATGGCACGCTGGGCCGAGCGGCTGTCCCGAGCGGAGCAAGTACCGGTGCGGGCGAAGCACTGGAGCTACGCGATGGTGGCAACCAGTGGACTGGCAAAGGAGTGAGCCAAGCAGTTACCCACGTCAACGATATCATTGCTCCGGCATTGGTAGGCCACGATGCGAGCGACCAGCAGGCGATTGATAATGCAATGCTTGCTCTTGACGGGACGGATAATAAGTCTAAGCTCGGCGCTAATGCTGTTCTCAGCGTTAGCCTTGCCACTGCTAAGGCTGTTGCTCATGCCAAGCAGCAACCACTCTGGCGCTACATTGCCGAGCAAACTGGCAGCACACCAAGCCTTCCCCTACCAATGATGAATGTTCTCAACGGTGGTGCGCACGCCGCCTTTGCGACTGATATCCAAGAGTTTATGATCATCTGCAAGGGTGCGACGACCTTTGCAGATACGCTCCGCATGGGCACCGAAATCTTCCACGCTCTTGCCAAAGTCCTCAAAGCACACGACTACCCCACCACTGTTGGCGACGAAGGTGGCTATGCACCACGCGTCCGCCAGGGCAACCGCGAGCCACTCGCCTTGCTTAGTGAAGCTATTACCAATGCTGGCTACACTGTTGGCACAGACGTCGTCTTTGCGATGGATGCTGCCTCGAGTGAGTTCTACCATGACGGCCGCTATGAGCTGAAGTGCGAGGGCAAGAGCCTAACCAGTAGTGAGATGATCGACTGGCTGGCTGCCCTCGTCGATGAATTCCCAATCGTCAGCATCGAAGACGGCCTAGCCGAGGGCGACTGGGAGGGCTGGCAGCAGCTCCGCCAGCGCCTCGGCGACCGCGTCCAGCTGGTAGGCGATGACCTACTCGTCACCAACACAAGCCTCATCCAACAAGCGATTGACCAAGACGCGGCGAATGCACTCCTCGTCAAGCCCAACCAAATCGGCTCTCTCAGCGAGACAATCCAAGCCGTGCAGCTTGCCCAAAACGCTGGCTGGCGCACTGTGATGAGCCACCGCTCTGGCGAGACTGAGGACACCACGATCAGTCACTTGGCAGTTGGCCTGGGCTGTGGGCAGATCAAGACCGGCTCACTCTCGCGCACCGACCGCGTAGCGAAGTACAACGAGCTACTCCGCATTGCCGAGGCAGACGAGAGTCTCACGCTTGCGCAGCCATTCAAGCAGTAGTAGCCTACCTCGCCACACGGCACTACTTTACGCCACCCACTCTTACTTTGAGTGGGTGGCTTTTTTAGAATACATCTCTAGGATCATCATTTCAGTATCTGGTTATTCACTCATTGCTCATTTCTTCAGATCATTACAAGAGACAACACCCCGCACTTGACCCTACTGCCAGATTGTAATTAGCTTCCATACTACATCGAGTAGATCTGTGGATAAAGAAATCTGAGACATTTAGCACTTAGTTTTAGACATCTTTATCCATCCCACTCTCTAGTAGGATCACACACCATGCTCGTTGATACCATGATGGTCATGCTATTGGCGTGCTGCCCATCGTGCCGTATAATAGACAGAGATGAGGAGTTGTTATGCTAGCAATGAATAAATCAAAGCGGCAGCCATCTGCGCCGCGTCGTTCGCGTATGCGCTTGCCACGTATTTCGATACCAAACTGGATATTCGGCACTATTGCAATTCTCTTTTTGTTGATTGGGGGGTACTTGCTGCTACTTACTACATCGCCTATTATCGCACCACATTTTACCAAGCCAATCACTGTGGCGACACTCGCCAAGCCTGAAGCCAAAGACAATCGCATTATCATCCCTAAGATTGGCGTTAATATCCCGTACGGCACCAATGGCAGGCTCGCGCTTGATCGCGGTGCGTGGTGGCGCTACCCAGACCACGGCAACCCTGAGAAGGGTGGCAACTTCGTCGTGGCAGCCCACCGCTTTAGTATCCAGCCAACGCCTGGCGGCACAGTAGAAAAGTCACCATTCTTTCATATCGACAAGCTCGCCCTAGGCGACCAAATTCTCGCCGACTACCAAGGCAAACGCTACAACTACAAAATCACCAAGAAGTTTGACGTCAAGCCAACCAGTGTCGAGATCGAAGCCCCAACAGAAGACGCCCGCCTGACGCTCTACAGCTGCGACTTAGGCGGTGCCAAAACTGGTCGAGTCGTGATCGTTGCCGAAAAGCAGGGCGAGGCGGCATCGTAGCGTCGGTGTTTTTGCACGCTACAAGATCATTCTTAGATAAATCGCTCGCACAATAAACTCCCCTATTAATGATTTTATTGGGGATGGCAACTCTTTTTGCCTTTGCAGCTGTCTTGGTCTTATGCGCTATCATGCATTTTGCGGACTCCAAAAGTCATTATTTCTCTCTTCTTCCTTCTTGGCTGCTTGTCACAGAATAAAAGCTTCTCATTATCCTAACTCTAATCCTAATACCCCTGTCTCTACTGTAGAAAGGTAGCGTCTCGTCCACACCAACCCTTTTGTGGTGTTGAGTTTATAGACCTAAGGCTATCGCTTTTTTGTACCTACTCATACTCCTGCCATTCATACAAGAGGCGTATAAACACCTACTAAGCTGACGGTCAAGCCTGGAGCTGAAGGATGATTAACTCTCAGGCGATTTAAAAGATGCATATCTCATTGCCATCACAACGTCACGAAGTGGGGATATACTTGAGCTCATGTGCGCATTCACGCTTCGAACTACAAACCCACACGACAAAGAACCGGCCAATTTATTCGACCGGTTTTGTCTGTAATAAGTTGAGTCATTAGACTCTATTTGGCGAATTCAATCGCTCGTGTCTCGCGGATCACATTGACTTTGATTGTACCAGGATACTGCATGGTACTCTCAATCTTGGTAGCGATATCTCGCGCGAGCTTGATGGCGCTCAGATCATCCACTACTTCTGGCCGAACAATGACGCGCACTTCACGCCCAGCACTGATGGCATAGGCTTTGTCGATACCACGGAAGCTGGTGGCAACATTCTCGAGGTCGCGCATTCGCTCGACGAAGTTCTCGGCGCTCATGTTGCGCGCACCAGGCCGAGCAGCACTGGCTGCATCGCACACCCGCACAACGATCGCCTCAGGCGTTGTGGCTTCAATATCATCGTGATGAGCCTCAATAGCGTGGCAAATTGCCTCGCTCAAGCCTGCCTTGCGCGCTAGCTCTGCTCCAATGTGGTGGTGCTTGCCTTCCATTTTGTGCGTCACTGCCTTACCCATATCGTGAAGTAGTGTAGCGATCTTGACAGTACGTACATCTGCCCCAATCTCTGCTGCGATTAGCCCGGCAATCTGGGCCATCTCAGTGCTGTGCTTCAAGACATTTTGGCCGTAGCTCGTCCGGAACTTCAGCTCACCCACAAGGTGGAGCAGCTCCTTTGGAATACCAGCTACGCCAATCTCGCGCGCCGCGTCTTCACCGGCCCGTACGACTTCTTTGTCGATTTGCTTGTTTGCCTTGGCCACGACCTCCTCGATGCGACCAGGGTGGATTCGCCCATCCTTCATTAACATCTCGAGACTCAGGCGTGCCACTTGGCGCCGCACTGGATCAAAGCTACTGAGGACGATCATCCCTGGCGTGTCATCCACCAAGATATCAACACCAGTGGCTCGCTGCAAAGCCTGGATATTGCGCCCTTCTTTGCCAATGATGCGACCCTTCATGTCATCATCGGGCAGCTTAATGGCAGTCACGGTGCGCTCGGCCGTCACTTCGCTGCTCATGCGCTCCATCGCTGTCACGAGGATCATCTGGGCCTTCTCCTCGGCATCGTCCATTGCTTCGCGCTGTAATTTATCAACCAAGCCAGTCAGGTCTTGGCGAATGTCGCGCTCTGTCATATGCATCAGCTTGCTGGCAGCATCTTGCTTGGTGAGGCCAGCGATTTTCTCGAGCTTGGCCTGCTGCCGACCCCGAATCTCGCGGATCTCATTCTTCAGCTCATCGACCTCTGTCTCGCTCTTGCGGAGCTTCTCACTCCGGCGGTCGAGCTCATCGAGTTTGCGATCGAGGCTTGCTTCGCGCTCAAGCAAGCGATTCTCCGTCTTTTGCATGGCGCGGCGGCGCTCATTCTCGATCCGCAGCGCCTCGTCCTTGGCCTTGAGGACGATATCGCCCGCCTGCTGTTTGGCCTGAGCCAATTCTTTGTCAATTGTCCGCTGACCATTGGTAGTTTGCTGACGATCGTAAGCGTACTTGCCACCAAAACCAAGCGCCACGCCAATCGCCGCGAAGAGTACTTCTATCATGGTATTCCTTTCTCCGGATATGTGTTGTTTTTATTACATCAGACTTACGTCAGCCCACACCGGTATTATCAAACATTAAAACTATCTACAGACTAGTATATTGTATCGCGTTTTGGCCAATTTGCGCAACTGGCAATATAGCGGTCTATCTATTTACAGAGGTAACGATTTATTACCCTTATGCTTCATACTCGCTACTTCTTTGGCTGAGTGATACGTGCAGCTGCGCCGTACTGAGGCAAGACAATGCTATCATCCTCATCATTTGCCAGCCGCTTAAGGCAGGCAGCGCGCCAATCATCACCCACCGCGCCAACGATCGGAATATGCTGCTCGTGCGCAAGTGTATTAAGCACCGTCAGACCAATCCGTAGCCCCGTAAAGCTCCCCGGCCCAGGCAACACCCCGATGCCAGTGACATCCGCTAGTGTCTTACCATGCTCGGCCAGGCGATCACGCAGATAAGCCAGCATATCACGCGCCAGAGTGCGGCCAGCTGGCCACTCATAGCTCGTCTGAGTACCAGTGTCATCTACCAATGTTAGCTCCACGACCATCCCTGCGCTGTTCCACAAAATAATCATGCCGAGACCTCCTGGAGAAGCTGGATCGACACGGTGCCACCAGCTTCAATATCCAGCTGACGAACCGTCTCGCTCTGTGCAGTAATGGTGATCGTTAGGTGATCGGGTGGGACGACATCTGCCACCGCCTGAGCCCACTCGATGATGGCTACGGTATGAGGCTCGGCAATCGCCTCTGCCAGCTCAAGCTGCATCACCCCTGCATCGCCCACACGATAAAAATCATAATGCGCAAGCTGGATATCATCGCGCCCATGATACAACCGACTAATCGTAAAGGTCGGGCTCTGGATATCATCAGTAATGGCAAGGCCGCGCGCGATTCCTTTGACGAGCGTTGTCTTGCCTGCGCCAATATCCCCTACTAGCACAATCACCTCACCACCGCGTAACGCCTGGCCGAGGCGTTGACCAAGCTGTAACGTATCAGTAAGTGATTGACAGATAACACGCATACTGGCTCTAGTATAGCACAGCCTCACCTCTGCTAGCACGAATATTGCGCTATCCTCTAGCCAGCATAAGCATAATGAGCTACAATTAAGCGTAAGTACTATGCATATATCTGATTCTACTATCGTCAAACTCCTCGAACGCAGTGGCGCTGCGACCAGCCAGCAGCTCCAGCCACTGGTGAGTGAGGCTGCGTCATCTAATTTGCGCCTGCAAGATATCGTCTTGCAAAACAACCTCATCGACGAGCGTGCCCTCACTAAGCTCTACGCTACCTACGCTGACATCCCTTATATCGAGCCCGATCCGCGTGATATTCCCTCCGATATCCTTACGCGCATCCCTGAGCGGATCGCCCGCCAGTATAATGCCGTCATATTCAAGATCGACCCTGATGGGCTCATCCACCTCGCGATGGACGACCCAGACGATGTGCAAGCCGTCAACTTTATCGAGAAGGAAATTGGCACCAATACTCGCATCTACATTGCGCCACGCAGTAACATCTTGGAGTGTCTTGAGGGATATCGCGGCGATGTGACGCAGGAGCTCAAGGAAGTGATCGACATCCAGCGCGAGGATGACGGCTCCAACCAAAAAGTGACCGAAGCAGAAGTAGCGGAAGACTCACCAATCGCCCAGACGGTTAACCTGTTACTAGAATATGCCATCCGCAGCAACGCCAGCGATATCCACATCGAGCCCCGCGAGCAATTCGTGCAGGTGCGTTACCGGATTGATGGCGTCCTTAAAGAAGTAAACCGCCTACCCAAGAATGTGCTTGGTGCGCTCGTAAGCCGCATTAAAATCCTCTCTAACCTCAAGATAGACGAACGCCGCGTGCCGCAAGACGGTCGCTTTAAGATCAAAGTCGCAGGCAAGCAATATGCCCTGCGCGTTAGCACGCTACCCATCGCTGATGGTGAGAAGGTGGTGATGCGTATCCTTGACGAGTCGAACCAAGCAGTGACGCTCGAACAGCTCGGCTACTGGGGCCATTCGCTGGCTGTTATTAATCAAGCACTGACCGAGCCCAATGGGATGATCCTCGTGACGGGCCCAACCGGGAGCGGCAAGTCTACCTCACTTTTCTCCGTCCTTTCGATGCTTAATACACCTGAGGTTAATATCTCAACCATTGAGGATCCAGTCGAGTATAAGATCCCCGGCGTCAACCAAACCCAAACCAATAGCAAAGCTGGCATGACCTTCGCCAGTGGCCTGCGCGCTCTACTACGCCAAGACCCAAACATCATCATGGTGGGTGAGATTCGCGACGGCGAGACAGCTAATCTTGGCGTCCAAGCTGCCCTAACCGGCCACTTAGTATTTAGTACACTCCACACCAATAACGCCGCCACCTGCTTGCCACGTCTGCTCGATATGGGGATCGAGCCCTTCCTTATCGCCAGTACCGTTAAGGCCGTGGTGGGCCAGCGCCTGGTGCGCCGCCTCTGCATGAATTGCCGCCAGAGTTACGTGCCCGACCAAACAGAGGTTGCAGAGATCACTCGTCTCTTCCACCTTGCACCGGGCCAAAATTTCTATTACATCCATCAACTTGAGGCCCAGGCTATCGTCCAAAAAGTCGGTGGTGAGACACCCTGGGGCACGACGGACACGACCATCGCTGCCCTCTGGCGGCCAAACCCAAATGGCTGCGATGAGTGTAATCACACCGGCTTCAAGGGCCGGGTGGGTATCTACGAAGTCCTCGGCACTTCGCGCGAAATCCAAAAGATGATTATCGGCGGCAATACCAGTAACGAAATCCAAGACCAAGCCGTCGCCGAAGGGATGACCACCATGCTCACCGATGGATTAATAAAAGCAATCCGCGGCAACACCACTGTAGAAGAAGTGCTCCGCGTCACAAAGGAATAACATGCCACAATTTCGCTACATCGCCATCACGAACAAAAACGACTCCATCAATGGAACGATCGACGCCCCCGATCGTGCCAGTGCCCTAGCTAGCTTGAGCCGTCAAGGCCTGCGACCAATTAGTGCTGAAGAGGTCAAGCCAAAGCGCGCCAGCTTTGCTCTCTTTGGCGGCAACAAAGTCAAGAGTGAAGACTTGGTAATGTTTACCCGCCAGCTCAGTGCCATGGTGTCGGCTGGTGTGCCGCTGCTACGCGCCATGGGCTCGCTGCACGACCATACCAGTAGTAAAGCCCTCCAAATAGTGACGGGCGACCTGCTGCGCGATGTTGAGGGCGGTATGGCACTCGCCGACGCACTCGAAAAGCACCCAGAGACCTTCAACACCGTTTTTATTAACATGGTGCGTGCGGGTGAGGCAGCTGGTATTCTTGATGACATCCTCAAACGCCTCGCCATGCAACAAGAAAAAAACGCCAGTATGCGCAAGAAGATCAAAAGCGCCATGACATATCCTACCGTACTCATTGTTATCACTATTGCCGCCTTTTTTGGCTTGATGGTCTTTGTTATTCCACAAATCGGCAGCATTGTGCGCGGCCTCGGCGGGCCGGACGCCAAGCTGCCCGCCATTACCGAGTTTATGCTCGGGCTGAGCGCGTTTATCATCCAGTATGGGATCTTTATCATTGCTGCGCTCGGTGCGGGGATATACTTCTTCCGCCGCTATATCAAGACACCAGCAGGCAAACTCTGGCTCCATACCATCATTCTCAAGATACCAAAAATCAACGATATCATCACCAAAATCGCCGTTGCTCGCTTTGCTCGCACGTTCTCGGCGTTGATGGGGTCGGGAGTAGCAGTGCTCGAATCCCTCCGCGTGACTGCCCGAGCGGTGGGCAATAAAGTCTACGAAAACGCCCTCAACGATGCTGCCGAGCAAGTCAAAAATGGGCGCAACCTCTCGAGCATCATCGAAAAAAATCCGCTCTTCCCACCCATCGTAGCGCAAATGCTTTCCGTTGGCGAAGAGACTGGCCAGACCGATACCGTGCTTGTGAAGGTGGCAGATTATTATGAGGAGGAAGTGGACGTCGCGATCGACGGCATCAGCTCCATCATCGAGCCCGTCATGATCGTCATCATGGGCGGTATGGTCGGGCTCATTGCCGCCTCGGTGATGTTACCAATCTCGAATATGGCAAATCAGATTAAGTAAGGCTGGGCTCCCCATTCTCCGTCGGCGTTTCAGCCACGCATTAGCTCTTTATCTGATGGCGTGATCTGCCACTGGCTAGCGCCCTGTCTTTTTTGCCATTATCACATCACGAACAACAGTCTACCGATCCATGACAATCCTCCTCAAAACGCTAGCGTTTATCATATCGCTTATGCTATAATGACGGAAACGAACGTATCATGGCAAAGTTATTTTATCGCGACAAACCAATCATCGGTCTCGACATTAGTCAGACAGGCATCAAAATCATGTCGATCGACTCCAAGCGCTGGCTCGTACTGGGCTATGGTTCGCTCGACCTTGACCCCAAGGAAGTCCAGACGTCCCTCGACAACCCTGATGACTCCTACCTGGCCGAGCGCCTCAGTTCACTCATCAACGAACATCTCATTGGCAACCTTGGTAGCGATCACGTAGTGATTGGTGTGCCGACCAGCCGCACCTATTCGCGCACTTTCATGATCCCAGCCAAAGAAGCAGCACATCTCGATGGCGCTATCCAGGTGGAGGTCGACCAGTACATCCCCTTGCCGCTCGATTCGCTCTACGTTGATTATGAAGTGATCGAGCACACCAAAGAGCAGCTCAACGTTGTGATGTCAGCCGTGCCCAAGCAGCTGGTCGACGCCTGTTTGCAAGCGGCCGAGGCAGTAGGACTCGTGCCGGTGGTTGTCGAGCCCAATATCAACGCTATTGCGCGCGTGCTCGACAGCGCTGATGCTGGCAACCTTCTCACGCTCGTCGTCGATATTGGCCCAGCGAGTACCGATATCGCTGTGCTAGATAAAAGCGCCGTCCGCCTCACTGGTGGAGTGGCAATTGGCGGTAATACCTTCACCATCGATATCTCGAAGCATCTCAACATCACACTCGAGAATGCCCACCAGCTCAAAGTGCTTAATGGCCTCTCTCCTGGGCCGCGCCAAGCTGGCATCACCGAGGCACTCAAACCAAGCCTCAAGCGCATTAGCACCGAAATTCGCAAAGTGATCCGCTATTATAACGACCGGATTGGTGATGAGCGCAAGATCGAGCAAATCGTCATCGTCGGTGGTGGTAGCAATGTACCAGGCATGGGCGACTTCTTCACCAACGACCTCGTCATGCCAGTGCGCGTCGTTAATCCATGGCAAAAGCTCGACTTTGGCAAGCTCCAGCAGCCACAAAAACAGTTTCGGCCTCGGTATATCAGTGTTGCAGGCCTGGCTAGCCTTAGTAGTGGGGAGATTTGGAAATGATTAATCTATTGCCACCAGCGTATAAAAAGCAGCTCGCTGCGAGCCGCACCAACACCTTGCTACGCCGCTATGTTGTGCTACTCTTTGTCTTGGTCTTTGTCGTTTTGGCTGAGATTGGCGGCGTGTATTTCTTCATCGCGACCGAGCGCGGTCGCAACCAAGCCGCCGTAGAGCGCAACCACAACAAAACTGCCGAATACGCCACCGTCAAGCGTGAAGCCACTGAATTCAAGGCCAACCTCACTACCGCCAAAGCCATCCTCGATCAGCAGGTCTCGTACACCCGCCTCATCAAGCTCATTGCCGATCGTCTCCCACCCAACGTTATCATCGAGCAGCTCAGCATCGACCCAACTACCTTTGGCACACCCACCACATTGAGTATCCGCGCCAAAGGCTACAACGATGCCATTGCATTGCGCAACCGCCTCAATGACTCTGCCATATTCTCCAGCGTCAGCTTCCAATCCATCACCCTGCAAGAAAAAGACGCTGGTAGTTACCCCTACACCTCAACCTACAGTGTCACATTCAAGAAAGGAATCGGCCAACAATGAGCAAAAAATTCACGCTAACGGCGACAAATCTCCGGATTATCCTTGCCGTGTCGCTCGTAGTTATTACTGCAATTGGAGCTGGTGGTTTTGCCCTGGCCTACAACTGGCTTGATGGCTTTGCGGCCGATGCCAGCACTGTCGCCTCGCAAGCTGCCGCCAGTGAGTCTGAGCTGCAAGAGCTTTCCCAGACCGAAAAGATGCTCAAAACGCAGCATCATGCCGTCGAGCGCGCCTCCAAGATCGCTGCCGAGAGCAAAAGCTACCAATATCAAGATCAGATCATCAACGACCTCAATGACTTTGCCCGCAAGGCTGGCATTACTATCTCAGACATCACCTTTGCCGACGACAACGCCAAGGGCGGCTCATCGAGCAGTTCGTCAAGTAGCTCATCGAGTAGTAGCAAGACGGGCACATCCCTGCCTGCTATTGCCGGACTCAAAGCGACTACTGCATCTGTCACCGTCAAGAACCCCGTCGAGTATCGCAAGCTTCTTACCTTCATGTATCTTGTCGAGCAAAGCCTGACAAAGATGCGCATAGCCAATGTTGACCTCTCGCGCAGCACCGCTCAGGGCCAGCCACCCGATAGTATTACTAGTAACACATTAACCATCGAGGTATATCTCCGATCATGAACAGCGATCTCTCACTCGCCGCGCTTGGGCGCGCCAGTAGCAAATTTCTCCACCGTTACCACATTATTCTCTTCGTCATTATCGCCTTTGGCGGCCTAGCGGTTACTACCTTCTTGCTCAACATCACCATCTCCAAAGCGTCAGAGGCTGCTCCGCCCCAGCCTACCAATGGCATCGACCAAACCACCATCAAAAGAATCGAGCAACTCAAAACAGCCAGCGAGTCCGACCAAAGTGCCAGCCAGCTACCGATTAGCTCGCGTAACCCATTTGTTGAGTAACATTTTACACAGCCGCAGTGGAGCTTTTTGCGGCGCAATGCTATACTACACATATGATACTGCTCGGATCTGCACTCGCCAACTATCCTGTGATGAGCTTACAAATGGGCGGCAAAGTTGGCAGCCTCGCGCAGCCGCTTGTCGATCCAGCCACTCTAGCCATCGTTGCCTACACTGTGGACGGCTCATTTGCTAACGACGCAACCATGCTACTCCGCCTCGCTGATGTGCGTGAGATGAGTGAGCTTGGTATGATTATCGACTCTGTCGACGAGCTCATCACCCCCACCGACGTTATCAAGATCCAGCGCCTCTACGAGCTCAAGTTTCACCTTTTGGGTATGCCCGTCCAAGACAAGCGCGGGCGACGCCTGGGCAAGATTAGCGACTATACGATCGAGACGGGTAATTTTGTCATCCAGCAACTCATCGTCCGGCGCTCGTGGCTCCACCGCCTCAATGATGCTGAGCTAGTTATCCATCGGTCACAAATTATCGAGATCAATAACGACGCTATCATCGTCCAATCGCAGGCTGAGACCAAAAAACCCGAGCAAAAGGCCACCCAACCAGCTATGAGTAGTGGCGAATACGTCAACCCCTTCCGTAAGCCATCGCAAGCCCGAGAGTCAATCAAGAGCGACGAGCGTCGCTAACATATCAGTATTCATCACCCGCCAACGCGGCTCGGATGTCATCATAGGCAAAACCCTGGCGCAAGAGATACGCGATGAGCTTTTGCTCATCTGGGTAGTGGGGGCGTTTTTTGGCAATCACCTTAACTAGCTCGTTTTCATCAGTCCGCCTCGACTGCGCTAATGCTTGGTGTATCACCTCTGGTGCAACGCCCTTAGCACGTAGCTCTGCCTCCAGCTTGCGGCGCGACGCACCCTTACTCTGGTGGCGATTCTCCACCCACCACTGGGCAAATGCCTCATCATCGATATGACCACGCTGCTCAAGGCGCGCAAACACCCGTTGCACAACCATTAGTGAAGCACCAGGCTTCTCAACTAGCGTGCCAGTTTTGCGTTGTTTATATTTGCGTGGCAGTGTTTTGCGCTGGAGATAGTCACGGATTTCACGCGCACTGTGCGGCCGCATAAGGGTGTACTCGAGCGCCCGCGCGTAGAGCTTACCAAACTCCCCCTCGCGGCGCAGCTCAGCCAGCTCGGCTTCAGTCAGCACCCGCCCAACCTTCACACCACAATCCACCACCTGCGCCACATCAAGGCTAAAATCATACGTGCCGTCGATAAATACATTCACCCGATCGGCGCTCCGCACCTGTGCAGTAAGCGCAGTGATGGTGTAGGTTTTTTCTGTTGGCATATATGTATTATACGCAAGTTTATCTAGTCGTGTCACCCAACTCACTTCTCTAGAAATGAGCTATGCCAACCCCCCTACTGAAATGCTTTGAGATAGATGTTATATGCTTCATCAATGAAGACGGCTTTATTGGTACGAAAAGTTGATTGATCGCTATTTATTTCCTCAACTCTTTCGCCATCAGAAACAAACTCTATTTTCTCTACTGGTACCATATCCCCAATCATAACAGTTGGCCGGCGTGTCTGCTCATCTCGAGCGGGAGATACGTCAACAACATAGAACGTACTGCGTTGAGTATACCCTTCATAAGCAAGCAATTTATTAGCATTATCATAGGCAAGAAAAGCTCTCATACCATTAATACATGGTTCATATATTGTGCCTATGTCTGCTGGACTAACCTTTCTTAGTTTAAAATCAGATATATCTTTGTACCAAAAATTCTTGCACTCATCAAAGAACATATAGATGACTTCGTCCTGTGTGAATGCCGGGATCTTATCAGAGTTCTCTCGCAGTTTATCATCCCACGCTCTCACTCCAAGGCCACTGATTGGATCATCCCACGCATATACGCCTTCATCAAAATAACTGGTGATGATGTCGCTATTCTCTGTGACAATCACCCCGCCAACCGCATCACCCAAGCACCCTAGCATAATTCCTTTACCAGTTCTATCAACAATCTCTGCATTATTACCCATAGACGGCTCCTCATAGTCCATCCGTGGACAGACCAGCAGCAGCTTATCACCAATCGGCTGAATGTAGCAAAAATTAATAAAACGCCGGCCAAGGTCAAGGTGTATTACCTGTTTAACCGTCTCTTTCTCCCAATCAATGACGAATTCAAGAACCGAAAAGACACTGTCTACCTTGATTTCTGTAAAACAAGCCCACCCATCTCTCATTGGAATATTACTCGAGAGCAAAACATAGAGATGATTATCATAGCCAAGCTGCATGCTACATATTTCTGTCGTCTTGTGCCCGTGCTCTTTGAGTATCTCGCGCAGATTCGCTACGCGCGTTATATCAATCTGCGTCGTGGGAAGTGCATCTAGCACGTTACTTTCGTCTTTCAAGTCATCATTTTCAGTCATTTCTTCTCCTCTCTTAAACAAATCTCTACCAGCTCTGGAAACGCTCGCGTCTGCATTGCACTGAAGGTGAAATGACCGTGGTCGATAAATCGATGGTAGCGCAGCTTTATTATGAGCTATGAAACTACGCTTCTTCCGCCGCCTTCACTGCCTCGCGGACTTTACCATCAATCTCAGCCAGGGTATCGGCGTGTTCTTTGAGGTATTCTTTGGTTTTGTCGCGGCCTTGGCCAATTGTCTCGCCACTGTATTTGAAGAAAGCGCCAGACTTATCAACAATGCCATGCTGCACTGCGAGGTCGAGGATGTCTCCTGTCTTGGAGATACCTTCGTTGTACATAATGTCAAACTCAGCAACGCGGAAGGGCGGCGCTATCTTGTTCTTTACCACCTTTACCTTTGTGCGGTTACCGCGAATGTCGTCACCCACTTTGATCTGCCCAATCCGGCGGATATCCACCCGCTGCGAGGCATAGAACTTGAGCGCATTACCACCGGTCGTTGTCTCAGGATTGCCAAACATTACGCCGATCTTCATGCGAATCTGGTTGATGAAAATGACAGTTGCTTTGCTCTTGTTGATAATCCCGGTGAGCTTGCGCAGTGCTTGGCTCATCAAGCGAGCCTGGAGACCCATATGTGAATCACCCATGTCGCCGTCAATTTCTGCTTGGGGCGTCAGCGCTGCCACCGAGTCCACCACGATGAGATCAACGGCGTTCGACCGCACCAGCGTCTCCGTAATCTCCAACGCTTGCTCACCATTATCTGGCTGCGACACCAAAAGGTTGTCTGTATCGACGCCAAGCTTCTTGGCATAGCTCGGGTCGAGTGCATGCTCAGCGTCAACAAAGGCCGCTGTGCCACCCTGTTTCTGAATCTCCGCAATAGCATGCAGCGTGAGTGTCGTCTTACCGCTACTCTCTGGCCCATAAATCTCGATAATGCGCCCCTTAGGGTAGCCACCACCCAGTGCAAGATCGAGGCTCAGCGAGCCAGACGGAATCACTGCTACATCTGCCTGATGGAATTCTCCAAGCTTCATAATGGCACCATCGCCAAATTGTTTTGTAATCTGGTCCATCGCGAGGCCAAGCGCTTTGAGCTTGCCGTCGTCTGTGGTTTGTGTCGTATTCGATTGTTTGGTCATACGTCCCCTCTCCTTCAAGAATTTATTATACCAGAATCTTTTGCCGTTGTCCGTGCAGAGATTGATTTGTATTGATGAAGCCTCAATATCACCGATTTATTTATTGTATATAATCTCTAGCTTCCACAACTCTACCGGTATGGAGCGTTAAACAGCAACGAGCCTTTTGAAAACATTTTTCGTGATGGACATGCTATAATAACACCATGAAGGCACGTAAAGGATTTACCGTTATTGAGCTCATCGTTGTGATCGCTCTCCTTGCAGCGGGTAGCTGGCTCTTTTTCAGCGAGAAAATCGCGACCGAAGCGACGCAGCGTGACAACCAGCGCAAGACCGCCATTAACGCAATGTACTATAGCCTGGAAGAAGTGTATTTTGAGAAAAATAACCACTACCCCAACACGATCGATAGCAAGACGCTACGTTCAGTTGACCCATCGCTCTTTACCGATCCAAATGGCCACAAGCTTGGCAGCGCCCAGTCTAGCTACCACTACAGTGGAACCGACTGCACCACCGACAACCAGTGCAAAGGCTACAAACTCACCGCCAACTTAGAGCGTGAGGCAGACTACACCAAGACCAATCGCAATAATACCTAAATCTCTATTATATAGATATGCAAAAACACCGAGCTTTGTCTGCTCGGTGTTTTTATCATCAACGTCTGCTAGTATTAGTCATTTGCCACTGGCCGGCCGTTCTTAAAGTCCTCCACCGCATTATTGAGCGTCGCAATTTCTTGCTTGGGGTTGGCTACAAATGAGAAGCGATAGGTCGTCTCATCGCCCTCCGTACTGAGGCGGATAGAGCCATAATTAAACATCGCTTGGAGGACACCACGCTGGTTGTAGCTAGCATCTTCGATATTCATCAGGCTGACCGTTTGCTCAGTGTGTGAAAAAATACTCGTCTGGATCTCCTGGATAACACTCTCATTTGTTAGATAAAACATATTGCGCGTATAGACCCAGACCGATACATAGCCACCAAGAATAAAGGCCAAGATGAGCGCCATACACAGCAACATAAATGATCCAGAAGCAGAAGTTGGCAAGTGGAGGAGGTCAAAAATATAATCGTAATTAAACATCAGTGCCAAGACGATGCTCGTCATCAAGGTAGACATAACAATCGCTGGCAACATGCCAATTGGGTGGCGACGCACCACACTAATGATGTATTCTTGCTCACTCAGGTTAAGATTCGGGAAGGCCATGACTGATTCATCATGGCGGCGACGCACTTCTGATGACATCCGTGGCAGGTTCGCTTCTGGGCGCGGCGCATGGTAGTGGGGAGCGCCTTCTTTGCCGCTCACATCGTAGAGTGTGCTGCTCGCCCGTGGTGCCGTGGGCGGCTCGGCATAGAGTGGGTTGCCATCGACATCATAGGCGACGGGCCGTGGTGGATCATTGCGTTGCAATCGTTGTGAATTCATGGGTATATTGTAGCATATCTTGGGCCCATCACCTCATGCCTCTTACTCCATTGCGCGGCCAAGATGCTGCTGCGCTCGAGGTGTCACCCGTCGGCCCCGCGGCGTCCGCTCTATAAAACCAATCTGCAGGAGATATGGCTCATAGAAGTCTTCGATCGTCGTTGTCTCATCACCCGTCAGAGCAGCAATTGTCGTCAGGCCAACCGGGCTATCGCCATAGGTATCGAGCATCGAGAGCAGCAAGTTACGATCGGCTGGGTCGAGGCCAAGCTCGTCGACTTCCAGCAGGGTTAGCGCCTGTGTTGTCGTTGCTACATCAATAATACCATCGCCGTTTACATCCGCGTAGTCACGCACCCGCTTGAGCAATCGATTAGCAATCCGTGGTGTGAGGCGCGCCCTCGTGGAGAGTAATCGCGACGCCTCTGGCTTGATGCGCGTCTCGAGGATGGTCGCTGCCCGCGTGATAATCTGCGCAATCTCCTCTGGGGTGTAAAATTCCAAACGATAGATATGCCCAAATCGGTCGCGCAGTGGCGCTGCGAGACTCCCCGTCCGTGTCGTTGCGCCAATTACCGTAAAGTGCGGTAGATCGAGCCGGACACTGCGGGCCGCTGGCCCTTTGCCAATAACAATATCGAGCTTAAAATCCTCCATCGCCGAGTATAAAATCTCTTCCACAGCTCGCCCCAAGCGATGGATCTCGTCGATAAACAATACGTCGCCATCGTTGAGGTTGGTCAAGATCGATGCTAAGTCGCCCGCTTTCTCGATCGCCGGGCCACTGGTGACTCGCAAGCCAGCCCCCATCTCGTTGGCAATCACCGCCGCCATCGTTGTCTTGCCAAGGCCAGGTGGGCCATAGAGCAAAACATGATCGATTGGCTCACCACGCTTCTTGGCCGCCGCAATTGCCAGTTGCAAATTCTTCTTCAGCCGCTCCTGCCCCACATACTCCGCAAAGCGCTGTGGCCGCAGCGTCACCTCAATACGCTGCTCTTCGCTATCATCCGCGTGGCTACTGGTATCAACAATTCGTTCTATCGCCATATGCTTATTATAGCATTGGTAGTGGGGATAGATTGCATAGCAACCTCATCATATGGTTTACTATACTCATGCATACTGTCATACTTGTCATCACGACCCTATCATCCATTGCAACGATCATCGCTGCAATTATTGCACTCATCAAGCCTGGTATGATGAGCCGCTCGACTACCATCACTCATGGCGAGCGATTCTACGCAGCAATGTACGCTTCTCGAGCACTGCCACTGGGGTTACTTACGGTAGTTGCTCCCTTTGTGTGTAATGGTTCTGCGCTGCAGTTTGTCTTTGCTGCAGCAAGCTTAGCGCAAATTGGTGATGTTATTATTGGGCTCAAAAAGCAAGAGTGGGGTATGGTAATTGCACCAGCTGTATTGGCTGCTATATACCTTGCAGCGGCATGGTTCCTTGCTTAGGGTAAGTTCTCTTGCACCGCCAGGACAATCTTGCCAAACAGCTCCTCACTCACACGGTGCTCGCCACTCTCTAGATGCCGTGGCCACTTTGGGTCAGGAAAATCCTCCCCGGCAAAGTGTGCACCGTTAAGATAGCGCGGGTAGAGATGCCAGTGTACATGGGTCGATTGCCCAGCCTTGACGGCATTGTTCATCAAGCATTCCCAGTTACACACGTCTGCACCAAAGGCCTGGGTCATTGCGCACTCCATGCTGCGGATCACCTCGTGGAGTTCGCGCCAGTCGGTCTCATCGAGCTCGCCAAGCGATGACTTATGCTCGCGTAGTGTCACAAACCCTTTGCCAAGATATAGTTGGTTGCGATCAAGCACCGCGTTCCACCGATCAGTTTGCAAGACAACCGCCGGGTCGTCAGTTGTTTGCTCTACCACAAATGGGCAGATGTCACAGTTTTTCACTTTTATCACCTCCTTCTCTTGCTCTATTGTAGAGGAGAAGATGCTGCTTGTCATTACTGATTATTCTGTCGCTTAAGCCACGGGTTGTTCATTTCCATAATGCGCTTAAGGTGAGATTCAAGGGTATCCAATCGTTTTTGGATTTCGTCCTCAGCAATACCAAGTGATTGAAAGTCATCCTTCAATGACTCCATATATATTGGGAAGAATTTTGCCTCAAACCTCTGGAAGTCCTCCCACGACATATCCGGGTATTCCTCATGATGGAACGCCTCAGCACCGCGCCAGAATGTCTCCCAATCAGCTGTCATATAGGCCATATCAGCGTGATGGAGCAGCTTCGCCTCAGGCGTATCACGCTGGGGTGAGCCAGTCATAATTGTACCCCCAATGGCCCGAATAAGAAAATTAATGTCACCACCAGTCAGATCAATCTTATTATTCTCGAGGTCTTCCAGTATAAGCAGTATCGCATATTCTTCCTTCGTCGGATATGCCTGAGCTGCCTTTTCATCAAAACCAGCATCATGCCAGGCCGCCGCTAAGACAAGGAGCTCTTCGTGCCATGGATTTATAGCACGCCGATAGCCATCACCAGGCAAAAGCTCCACAAGCTCACTAACTGCCTGCATCACATCTGCCATATGCCCAGGATGGTGGGAAGGTAGCTCAGGATAGCGCTTACTAGCTCGAACTACCGACCCTTCAAAGGCTTTTGTATAATGCTCCTTTGACTGGCTAATCGATTCAGGTACACTATCAACCTGAGAATTAGAGGAATGAGGAAATTTATCAAACATAGATGTCCTATTATATGGGTAAATTCATCAGTTGTCAACAGAGGTGCCTATACACCTCAGCTGTGGGTATTATAACCGACGAACTTTTTTGCCAGTCGGCTTGCCAACTCCACGCAGATGCGGTACTGTTGTAGCTGCAACAACGCCAGCTGCTATACCGCCTGCGAGGCGCATTCGCCCTGGATTACCACGTGCCGCTACAATGGCAAGCGTCGCCGTAGCGATATTAGCGGCTCGTTTGTAGCGCCCACCCTTGGTCACCTCACCAGTTTTTGCCAGGTGGTAAGCATTGGCTGCGCCAGTTGCTGCCTGCCCAAGTGCAACGGCAGCAATTCCCGCTCGCGCCTCAGGGTAGCGCTTGCCTAGCTCATACATCACCCGCACGACAGCGGCCGTGTCCACCACACCATCAGTTACACGGCGCAGTGGCGTATCGTCAAGAATTTGCCCATCGGCAACACCAGCCGCCATAAAAGCTGCAAGTGCAGGCCCAATCGGCTTGTCATCACGCGCTCGCCGTGCAATGTACTCTGCGCCACCATAGCGCAGCGCCGTCAGCCCCACACTCGCCACTTCTCTTAGGCGAGATATGTGATGCACATCCGGTCTCTCCAAATTTTTCTGCTTAGGATTTTTCACACTATGTGCTAGTATCTCATATTTTTTGCAGTATTCCTAATCAATGATCAAGGTCAGCGATAATTTCATCTACCGAGTCGCACAAGCGAATTGAGGGGTGGAAATAAAAGATTGTTGCATGCTTGCGTTGACCCAATAGATAAATTCGTGGTGAGCCAGTAGTCGTATTGAGTGCAAGCGCTCCACCCAGCTCGACATACATACCCTTACCTGCTTTTTCATTATCGGTGCAGATAACGTAGACGTCACTCTCGACCACACCATTCATGTCATTTGTGGCACGGCGTGCTGACTCTGCTGCTTGATCGAACTTCGTCTGCTGGCCAACCAACATTTTGCTTCCGCCTTCGTTGCGTGTCCAATCATGAGTGATCTCATGTCCAGCCGCCATCAGCGCTGCCTGCACTCGCTGCACTACAGGAATATCACCAATCTGCCCTGATACAAATATTTTTGCCATCCCATCTCCTCTCTTTATATTATTACTGCTTCAAAGCCATTGTCACTCGCTGTGCTGTGGGCAAGCTTGTATCGACATGGGCGAGTGCTTTGGTGGCATCTGCCAACGTATAGCCCAGCGCAACCAACGCTTCGAGTGCTTCGTCGTTTGTATCAAGCTCCGCCTGCACAGGCGCGTCGTGAGCAGCATAGTACGTTGGCACACCCACCTTATCTCGCAGGTCTACCACCACACGCTCGGCAGTCTTTTTGCCTACCCCACTGGCTTTCTGGATAAAGGCCGCATCCGCATTAGCCAAGGCATTACGCACCTGCTCAGCCTCACCAAGGCTGAGGATAGCCAGTGCCGCCTTGGGACCTACGCCTTGCACTGTGATGAGCAGCTCAAATAGCTTCTTAGCTGCCCGCGACGAAAAGCCAAACAGCTCCTGAGCTTGCTCTCGAATGTGGTGGTATGTATAGAGCTTAACTGCCCCACCAATCTGCATCGCATCATAATCATGCGCTGCGACCGCTATCTCGTAGCCAACCCCTTGCACATCAATAATGACACTACCCGCAAACTTCTCATCAACTTGGCCAGCAATATGAGCAATCATACATACCTCCTCGGAGTGCTAGAAGTTAGACCTGAAGAAGTTATTGTTACCACCGGCGTTGTTCTGATTGTTCTGCCCGGAACTGTCGTCATCACTCGTACCACCGGTACCAGAACTATCACCACTCGTACCACCGGTGTTACCACTGTTGCCGGTATTGTTGCGACGGCGAGTATTACCGTTGATGGTCGAGCTATTATCGCTGTCGTCGCTTGTACTGCCAGAGCTCCCTCTACTACTTGACGACCGGCAGCTTGCAATGTTCTTTGAGTAACGACTACTGTCAAAGTCTTTTTCGTCGATGGTAATGATGCGCTTTTGCTCAACGTCACAGACACGGATTTGCTGTTTCGTCGTGGAGCAGTCTGAGCTGTTCTTTGAATACTTCGTACTGTCGAAGTCATCTTCGTAGATAGACTCCATCTTTTTATCACTGAGATTACAGACCTCGATCTTGGTGCGCACAACATTACACTGCTTAGTTGGCAATGCCCCAGTTAGGAAGTATTCTTTGTATGTCCCCTTGGCATTCTCAGTAGTAGCCAGGCCACCGTCGCTCGTACAAACCGAGCGCTGCACAACACCACTTGGTACAGAGAATTGGGTATTCGACTGGCCTGCTAAGAGTTTCGTCATTGTGTTGCGCCAGATTGGCCCTGCCATGTCTGAGCCACCATTTTTCATTGGTGTATTATCATTGTTGCCAACCCAAACGCCAACGGCATACTCTGGGTTATAGCCAATCGTCCACGCATCTTTATTATCATTCGTCGTCCCTGTCTTGACGGCCGCGGTATGGCCAGGCACTGTGAGAGTTGAGCCAAACACACTAGCTCGTGCCGCATTATCCGACAAAATATTTGAGATCAGATAGGAAGCCCCCTCACTAATTGCCCGCTTACTCGTTGCATTGGGCCAGCTAACTTTCTTGTTGTATTTGTCATTAACCTGCTCGATGAGCCCCAGCTCAAATTGCTGCCCTTGATTACCAAATGCTGCGTAGGCATTAGTCATTTGTGTCAATGATGCCTCACCCGAGCCAAGTGCGAGAGACAAGCCATTCTTCTCACCTGTTGCTTGAGTAATCGACGAGATACCAAGATTGTTAGCCGTTTGAACCGACTTACTAATACCAAACTTCTTCATGATCTCCACGCTCGGGATATTGAGCGACCAGCTAATTGCTCGACGCGTCGTCACGCTCCCGTGCCAACGTTTGTCAGCGTTGAGCGGTTGGTAGCCACCGCCAAAGTCCGTTGGCTTATCTTGGAAAATTGTCGCTGGTGTAATAACCCCCTCGGCTAGTGCTCCTGCATAGTAGATCGGCTTGAAGCTACTGCCTGGCTGGCGCGGCGTTGTGGCCATATTGACATTACCCCACTGTGGGTTGTTGTAGTCGGCACTGCCCACTAGTGCGCGCACCCGACCTGTCTTAACGTCTATCACAACACCGCTTGCGTTCGTCCCCCCACGGTTGTTGAGGTATGGAATCTGCTTGGAGACGTTATCGATCAGCATCTGTTGCGTATCCATATTGAGCGTTGTCTTCACCTGGTAGCCCGAGCGCATTAACTTATCATACGCATTTTTATCTTCCGCACTGTATAGTTTCTGTTTGAGTTGGTTTATAACCATCTGTGCAAAGTGTGGCGCAATCGACTTAACGGTATTTGCCGTCGATGCATACGAGAGCTGCTGCGCATACGCTGCATCTTTTTGCTCATTAGTAATGGCACCCACATCAACCATGCGGCCGAGTACTGTCTTTTGGCGCTGCTTGGCCTTTTCTGGGCTACCGCTGATTGGCGAGTAAGCAGTTGGGGCTGGTAGCACACCAACAAGCATAGCGCTCTCAGCCAATGTAAGGTCCTTTGGTGCTTTACCAAAGTAAATCTTGGCTGCCTCCTCGATGCCGAATGAGTCTTCGCCATAGTACACAGAGTTGAGATACATCTCGAGGATTTGGTCCTTCGTATAGTTCTGCTCGATCGCGAGCGCTACGAACAGCTCCTGATATTTACGCATAAAGGTCTGCTCGCTTGTGAGGACGGTGTTCTTGGCGAGCTGCTGCGTAATGGTCGAGCCACCACCATGGCGCTGGAAGGCTGCCCGGAAGATACCGATTAGACTAAACCCAGGGTGTTTATAGAAGTCTTTGTCCTCACTAGCCAGTAGCGCATTTTTCATACTGTCAGAGATATCAGCCAGCTTCACCATATTGCGGTGCTGAGCTCGCCCCACACTATAGAGTGGCTTGTTGTTGACATCATTGAGGACGATACCAGTGTTGTTACGGTTCATCAGCCGCTCTTGGTCAGAAATATCACGTGCATAATATAGGTATGTCAAGATCGGCACAATCAGCAAAAACAGCAAAAACGGCGTCAGGATCACCATCACCTTCTTCTTTTTACTCATATTCCAAAACCACAAGAAATGCTTATGCTCGCGTCTTCGGCGCGGTGGCTTCGACTGGCGAACCTCTCCAAAGTTGGCATATCTGCCCATCCGGGCTGGTTGTTGTCTTCCTCGAGGTAGTTGCATAGTTTAATTATACCATCGTTCTGGCGCAATGTACCGAAAACACTGATCTTAGCACATTTCCCTTCCTCATCTCTGACACAACACGAGCTGCGCCTTTTTGCGATGTATTTCTGACCTCATCAGACGTAGATATCAAGGTATCGCTAGCTCCGCCGCGTCATAAACGCTGCCATAATCGCTGCCGCGAGAGCATCTGCACAGTCGTCTGGCTTGGGCACCGTCTGAAGGCCTAGTTGGAGCCGTACCATCTCTTGCACTTGCTTTTTATCGGCTTTGCCATAGCCGGTGATTGTCTGCTTGATCTGGAGTGGTGTATATTCCTCAATCCGCAGCCCTGCCCGCTGACCAGTCAGCAGCGCTACGCCACGCGCTTCAGCCACGCTCATAGCGGTGGTTATATTACGCGTAAAGAAGAGTTTTTCGATTGCCATCATTGTCGGCTGTGTCTCTGCAATAATACTCGTAAGACCATCGAATATCTCACCAAGGCGCTCTGGTATTGGCGTATGTGCTGGCGTTGTAATGACACCCGCCGTGACGAGTCGCGTTGCGCCACCATGAGCGTCAATGACACCAAAGCCAAGGATGCCAGTGCCCGGGTCTATACCAATGATTCGCATGATGCTAGTATAGCCGAATCTGAGGGATTCTGCTATATACCGCTATGGTATAGCTAATGAGACTCTAACCTTTGCGCACCATCCGGCGCAGCCACTGGCCAATCTCACTGCGCCATTCCCAGCCAGCATAGCCCACTGCCACGATAGCTACCCCACCAATCATCCACCAGACGATCTCTGTCTGTCCATTATTACTACCTGGCTCAACAGCGTAGCCTGCGGCTGGTGCTTTGCTATTCTTGCTCGTCGATTTGCGGCAGCGATTGGTCGATGGATTACGCTCCCAGCCTGGCTTGCAGGGCGTTAGCTGGTGACTATTTGCTGCGCCAAGCTTTTTGCAGCGGCCAGTCGCTGGGTTGCGATAGTACCCTGCTTTGCATGCGGCAGCTGGTGCCTTGCCGCCAGCGAGCGCTCGGCAGCGCCCTGTGGCAGGATTGCGATACTGCCCCGCCTTGCACGCAGCTAATTGCTGGCCAGTGAGAGATATTGCGCGGCAACGGCCTGTTTCAGGGTTACGCTCTTGGCCTGGTTTGCAGATGGTTAGCTTTTGGGTGCGAGAGGTAGTACGCGCTGCCTTTGCATTACCGGCCGTCTGTTTTGATCGCTTCTCACCGTTGTTTATTTTTCGACAACGATTCGTTGCTGGGTTGCGTTCTTGGCCAGCGGGACACGGTTTACCCGATGGCTGATGAGGTGAGGCTGGCGTATCAGTGATGATATTATCGGCTTGGTCGGGGTTCGGCGTTGTCCATTGCCACGTGCCAGTTTGCGAATTGTATGCCCAAGACCTGCCCTGGTGCGCAGCCTGCTCTGCACCGCTATATGCATCGATATGTGGCGAAAAACTCACCAAGCCATGCTGATCCTCAAACCACAGTGTACCACTACGCAATATTGCAAGCTCCGCACCATTTGCCTGAGCACGAATCGTCAGCACCTGGCCTGGTGCAATAGCCCCTGCAAGAGACGAGGTATTTCGCACAGTACTATTGCTACCAGGCGTACCACTACGCAAACGATAGGCAGCAAGGTCGATTGGCTGGTCGCCAGTATTCTTGACTTTGACGTATTTTTGGCAATTATCTGGTGCTGCGTCGCAGGTGTGTGGATGAGGCAAGACCTCAAGAATTTGCAATGACGGCTCACCTGGCGTCTCGTACGGCACAGTTACTTCGGCTTCGCCAGCTCGTGCCCGAAAATCCTTGGTAAATACCCCAGTCCGTGCCGCTGCCGTCCAGTGGGTACGCTCCCAGACGAGTGCACCTGCGAGCTCATCTACGGCTGCGCTTGCTTTATCAATAGTCGTACCCGATCGCTCCAGCGCCACATCATACCGCGTGACTTGCTCACCATCTGGCACGCTTAGGCAACCCCGGAGTTGTGCGCCATCTGCCGGGGCTACCGCTGGATGATAGTAGCGCACTGACGACTGCGGCGGTGCATATCCCTGTAGATTGACGCGGCACGTGTAGTCGGTGTGGTTTGTGCTAACACTGACAACAAGCGCGACATCACTAAGCGGTACAAACTGACGCGCAGTATTATGCAGCTCGACTGCACTCACCATGCGCCGGTCTGTTGTGTGGAGTGCCCCGATCATCAGCGTATCATGCTCTGCATGGGCAGCAAGATGCACTATAGGCTGCCCTGCTGGAAGCTTGCTGTTAGCAGTATCATCACGCGCCACTGCCCGCTCAAATAAAAAATCGCCGATGGCGGCGACTGGGGTGGCAAAATAAGCAGTGGAAGAATCAGCACCAAGCGCAGAAGCTCCGGCTATTCCTGGTATCATCATGGTTACGGCAAGCCCATATGCAATAATTCGCCGGGCATAATTCCGCATAGTTTGCATTTTGTTTTTCCTCCTCGCCACGATTATGCGCAAAGTATCTCTCTTGGTCAAGCACAAGCACATTGTTTTGTTGATCACGCAAACTAATACGGTGGTCGGATTTTGTTCTCTACCGCATAAACAATAGCGAGAAATAGGAAATAGGAATTAAGATTGTATAATGCGGATCTTCAAGCTTTCAATCAGATACAACAAAAAACAGGCTATCTCGCCTGCTAATTGATCAATGGAGGGCCCAGTGAGGCTCGAACTCACGACACCCTGCTTAAAAGGCAGGTGCTCTAACCTGCTGAGCTATGGGCCCGTAGACTCTGCGAGTATAGCACTGGTCGTGGTAGACTGTCAAGCGAAGGAAACACTGGATCCATCATCACTCTTCCAAAATTCTACTATCTATAGCAAAATTCGTCTTTCTCCTCCGTGAGAGATTATACCTTACTACCTCACCCGGTAAGATATAAAGATCTCTTGCTAGACTCAAAAGATTCAATAATTTCACTACGAGAAAGCAAATACATAAAAATTCTAGCTCTCTTGGTACACTCTACAGAAAACAGAGCAAGCAGCATGAAATTAACAGAAAAGCCGCGATTTGGACGTAATAAATTGACACACCAGCGATACAATAGTTTAATGATAACCAATGACGTGGTGGCAACGGCGAATTCACCCAACATGGCAGCTCACACTGTGCTGCGGTGGCATTGTTGGTGGAGTGGCACTAGCCCAGTGGTGGCCGTACGCTGCATGGTGGTGGCTTGTTGTAGCTGGCGGCGGTATTGCCTATGCGCTGCGTCAAAGCCGGCAGTGGTGCCTTATTATCATATTGATTGCTGGGCTTATAGTTGGCCTGGTACGCGGTGGAAGCGATCAACAGCAACAGCGCTCCTATGCGGCATCGTTTGGACACGTAGCGACTATCACTGGGCAGGTGCAGGATGACCCCGATACAAATCAACGCAACCAACTCGTCGTGAGGCTGAGTGCTATCCGCCTCAATGGCCGCTCGCTGCCCGGCACAGTATGGGTGAGTCTACACGGCAACCCTGCAGTCCGCCGCAGTGATTGGCTGGTTGTGCGAGGCAAGCTCAAGCCTGGCTTTGGCAACTTTGCCGCTGTTGTGCAGCGTGCTCATGTAGAGCACATTGTTCAGCCGCAACCTGGCGATGTCGCTCTGCAGGTGCGCGATTGGTTTGCTGAGCATATTCACCACGCAATTCACGAGCCAGCGGCTAGCCTTGGCAGTGGCTATGTCCTCGGCCAAAAGCGTGCTTTGTCGCACGATATCCAAGAAGCAATGCGCACAACGGGCCTCACTCACATTGTGGTGGCGAGTGGATACAATCTCACAATCCTCGTCCGCCTCGCTCGGCGCTTGTTTGCCAAGGTGTCGCGCTATCTCGCAGTGCTTACCAGTGTGAGCCTCGTCCTTGGCTTTGTTGCTATTACTGGGCTCAGCCCAAGCATGACACGCGCTGGCTTGGTGGCCGGGCTTAGTATTTGGGCGTGGGCCTATGGACGCGCATTTCATCCTGTCACACTGCTAGCAGTTGCAAGCGCTGCTACTGTACTATGGAACCCAAGCTATGTCTGGGGAGATATTGGCTGGCAACTAAGCTTTGCGTCCTTCGCTGGAGTGATGATTCTTGCGCCACTGTTGCAGCGCTATTTCTTCGGCCCAGCAGAGCCATCAATTGGCCGCCAGGTCTTGGGCGAGACAATCTCTGCACAGCTTGCCACATTACCGATTAGCCTCGCAGCATTTGGGCAATTATCGCTCGTGGCGCTGCCAGCCAATCTGCTCATTGTGCCATGGGTGCCGCTAGCGATGCTCCTCACGTGCATTGCTGGGGTTGGGGCACTTGTCTGGCCAGCGGCAGCGGCAGTGTTTGGCGCACCAGCACAATGGCTACTCGATGCCATGCTGTGGGTCGTCCAGCAATGCGCCTCCTTCCCCTGGGCGCAGCTCGATTTTACACTGCCCTGGTGGGGTGTAGCACTGTGGTATGGCGGGCTCATTAGCCTCTGCTGGTGGCTCTGGCGGGCAACTGGTTACTCACTACGCGATACCTCACTCGTAGAATAACAACTGCTCAATATGCTACAATGAGTGAAAGATAGAACAATCAAGGAGAACCTATGTCTGGACACAGTAAATGGGCCACGACCCATCGCCAAAAGGCCGTGGTTGATGCAAAGCGCGGCGCAGCTTTTACCAAGCTTGGCAATATGATTGCCATTGCAGCCCGTGGTGGCACCGACCCAACCACCAACTCAAGCCTCGCATTAGCCATTGAGAAGGCTCGAGCAGCCAACATGCCCAACGCCAATATCCAGCGAGCAATCGATCGCATCAATGATAAAAATGCTGCCGCACTCGAAGAGGCAGTCTATGAGGGCTACGGCCCAGGTGGCGTTGGCATCATTATCGAGACAGCAACCGACAACAAGAATCGCACCTACCCAGAGGTCCGCACCGCTCTCACCAAGAATGGCGGCACTATGGCAGATAGCGGCAGTGTGATGTTTCAGTTTGCGCGCAAAGGCGTGATCCGCGTAGCAGCCAGTGGTGAAGAAGCACTCCTCACCGTGCTAGACGCTGGGGCTGAGGATGCAACAGAAGAAGATGGCGGCCTCACCGTCTATACCGACAAAAAGGAGCTCTCCAAAGTCCGCGAAGCTTTGCTCGCAGCTGGCATGACTGTTGAAGATGCAGAGCTTCAGTATGTGCCCAACAACACCGTTGCTATTGAGGACGACGAAACCGCCCGCAAGCTTACCAAAATTATCGATGCACTTGAAGCACTCGATGATGTGACAAACGTTGCAACGAACGCCGCGTAATACCCACTAGAGCTACACGCGAATCACAACACTAAAATGACCCTTTATTATGAGGGTCATTTTGCTAAGTACATCAACACGTATATTTCTCGCAAAAACATACTCATAGAGTGACACGCACAAGAGGTATATCTATCACTTTTTCTTGTGTGGTTTTACACCCTTTGTACGAGCCACGAGCGTGTCAACAAGGGCACATGCAAACCCTATCGTTACAACCGCTGCATGAGACCCATCCAGCGCTGCCATAACCGTCTTGCTTGTCTCATCAACTGGTGGTACGAGACTACTCAGCGCGCCAAACAACACGTACACTGCCACAACACCAAAGATCAGTGAGCCACCAATGCGCCACCAGCGCTGACTCACCACCGAGCCGCAACACACCAGCACCACAGCTGGTAGCACCGTCAGCACAATCGTCACCGCTGCAAGCAAAGCAGATCGGTCAATGCCTATGCCAACCCCAGCAGCATACGGCATGACATCTGCCGCCCATAGCTGCGTCACTACCATACCAACCGCCAGACCCATTACTGGTAGCCCAAAATGCCGCTTCGCTATATATACCAAACCAGCCAAAACCACAGCCATGCCAACAAATAATCCAAGCAACATCATGCCATCATTATACCATGGTACCGATTCAACATAAGCGTTATAAGAAACGCCAATACATTTGGATAGCTACGCCCCAACGCGGTCCTTCTTGTGCTGTCGCTTCGCATTGCGCTCAATATATTCAATGATCGGTTTGGCTACATTGCGCCGCGTAATTTTCTCTATTCCAAAGCCTGGGCTCGCATTGACCTCAAGCACTAGCGGCCCACGGCTCGAGCGCATAAAGTCAACACCCGCTACCGTCAGACCCATCGCCTTAGCTGCCCGCAAACACATACGACGCTCGGTATCCGTCAAGCGGATCGGCGTTCCTTCGCCTCCCTTATGGAGGTTAGAGCGAAAGTCGTCATCTAGGCTCTGGCGCTTCATACTCGCCACTACACGGCTCCCCACCACAAAGGCGCGGATGTCCACTCCAGCCGACTCACGAATAAATTCTTGCAACAGGATGTTTGTCCCATCCTCGTTGGTGAGGTACAACGCCTGAAGCACTGACTTTGCCGCCTTCTTCGTCTCCGCCAGCACCACACCATTGCCATGAGTACCACGAGCGAGCTTGATGATGACTGGCGTACCACCAAGTTCGTTAAGGAGATCGTCTATATCGGCCGAGTTGCGGCTAAACACTGTCTTAGGAATAGCTACTCCACCTCGGGCTAGCAGCTGTGTCGAACGCAGTTTATCGCGCGCCCGGGTAATCGCAATCGAGCGATTAACAAAAAGTGTGCGTGGGTACGCCATTTCTAATTGGCGTGCCACTGCTGTGCCATAGCGAGTCATATAGCTTGCAATGCGCGGAATTATTGCATCATACTGATCGATTGCTTCACCATCATACATCACCGTTGGGTTCTTCTCATCAATCGTCACATAACATTTGCGGTATTTAATCACTCTCACACTATGTCCACGCCTCTCCGCCTCTTCCTTGAGGCGAAGCGTTGAGTAGTTCACATTGCCATTACTGAGTATTACGATTTTCACTCCATACCTCGTACTATTATTTTATCAATTTTGCTTGTTGTATGCTCTCTGTCTCTCATTGTAGTCCATTTTGGCGTAGTTCTTGACGGTTACTACTTTCAGCCTTTTTATCAATATCGCCCTCTGCAACATGAACGATGAATTTGTTACGCAAAATATTTCTTCCAATCAGCATTGGGTAGATCTGCCCCGATCTGTCTGCTAGTGTAACTTTTGCTTTCACTCGCCTTCCTGCCAAACTTACATTAATGACAACTTGATACCGCAATTCCTCATAACCATTCGAACTCCGAACAGAGCGCATGGAATACTCAGAAAAATGCAACTCCTCACCAGTATACACTGGGGATCCTTCACCAAATAGTTTGCAATAGAGGCCTGTCTTATCAACTCGAATATCACTTGCCCATATAGACGAGACTGTTGCCCCTGTATCTATCCGAGCTTTAAATTTTTCGTTAACAAGATCAGGCAAAGCAACCTTTTCAACTCGGCCAATCATAACTATCTTTTTGCCGATAGGATGCGCCGTTTTTTCAATAGCATGAAATAGTTTTCGTACAACGTTCCGAGGTTTGCCTTCTGTTGGAAATTGGTGCATTCGTATCCCTGGAGACGCCTTCACTCTTACGACATAGCTATCATTTCCATCGCCACTAATATTATCCGTTACAATATCAATACCAGCAATACCAAAAAAACACGCTGATGCTGCTTGAATTGCTATAGTTTTGAGTTCATCAGACACATAACTCGTGACATCAACTGCTTCACCTCCTCTGCTCAGATTCAATGTATCTAAAACCTCAACAGCACGACCTTTCTCGGGAACTTGTTGCAAAAAGTAAGTACCTTTATGTCTCGACACATCTTCAATGTTTATTTTTGCTACTAAACTAGCGTGTCTGTTGTCATACTTTGAGCAATTATTATTTTTTCTACTTATCAAGGTTCGTATTGTTGACACTCCATCTCCAACAACATATGGTGGTCGACGACATGCTACTGCAATGACTTTTTTATTTAACACTAAGAAGCGATATTCTTGCCCAAAAACCATTTGCTGAACAATTATATCAGGTTGTCCGCCACTATTCTGATATACATGGTGTATTGCACGAAGCAAACCTTCTTCATCACCAGCGTTAACAAGAACATTATTGCTGTAGCAGATTTGACAACAAGAAGCTCATAAGCCTCTAACATTTTTCGAAGTGTATCGTCAATTACCACGTCTTCGGGTCTATTTATTTTTAATGGATATGTATCTGGTATTTGTATATGCGATTGGTGTAATATGTTATTCGTCCAGATCTTGTCCTCATTCACCTGAACTGCATATGAAGGGTTTAGTGCAGTATTAAGATTATAAAAATAAAGCTCTTTGCCGTCCTTTTCACAGCGCACCACATGTGATGTTGCTAAACGACCTGGAACTGTTGTGACCTGGTACCCTTTTCGGAGCGCCTCCTTCATTAGTAATCGAGAAGTAATGCCATACCGTGACAGGTCTGCTTTTTTGATATTATTATTGCTTTCTTGCTCCATATTCATAGCGATACATTTCTACTTCGAACTATTTTCAATTATATCAATAATATTTCTTGATTCTCTCATAAGCACACCCTCCTCATCCATAACACGAAAATTAGTAAATATAGACGCTAATCGAGACCCTGGCGCAATAGACCTCTCGCTCCTTGTATAATCCTGTACAAAAACCTGTTTCGCGCAGGAAGACTTATCAAATGACATTATATCGTCTATGGATTGCATCTTTTCATTATATAATCCCGACCGAGGGCTGTCAGCAACACCTGTCTCAATGTCTCGTTGATGGAGAACCATCAGCGCGCAATCATTATAGTCATTACTGTATGAGCTGTCTTCAATAGTATAATCAGCATTCGTTAGTTCTAAGATATGAAGAAGATAGAAGGGGATATGCTTCTTTGCATTATAGCTCATTGTAAGAAGCGGTGTAGCACCCGTAATGCGTGCATTAACTTCGATAGTATACACTTCATCATCCGTCACCAAAGAATCAACACCAAAAATACCACGATACCCTCTGTCGTATAATTCCTGGCCTATGACGCGCGCATTTTTCGTTAGTTGACTACTCTGCCATGTGTGTTGATCATCTGCTAATATTTCAATACCACAAAACTTCTCAGTACCAGGAATGCTTGTATTTGATAAATTCGGGTCTGCAATAATCTGTCGCTGCACTGGCCCTATGAAGACCCCGTAGCGCGTTACAACGCCCTGTACCGACCAATCACGGCCATCAGCAATATAGTCTGATACAACTACCTCACCAACCAAACCATTGCTATTTTGCATCGTGTTTATTGCAGAACAAAATGACTCAAAGCTATCGACAATAAACGACCCCTTCCCTCCACCAAGTGCAGCATCTTGCAAAACAATCTTACTGCGTCCATTACAGAGTCTAGAAAAATATTCCTCATCCAATAACATTTCTCGCCAAGGGTATATTTTATGTGGTGGAATATTGCAAAGACGCTCTGCAAAAATACGCCGAAACCACGATTTATTCTCAAACTTCTGAGCCAACGCGTACATATCGTTGCTAGGCAAAAATTGCAAACTGCTTTGTTTTAATCGCTCAGGAATTACGAAAGGTTTATACGTAAAAATATGATACTCGGGCAAATGAGTTATTATCATATCTTGGAATATCGGGTCTTGCAAAAGAGCCTGTGTAGTTAATTCATCCGCATAAGGTTTCTCGCACTGATCGCGCACATAAGCGAGAGTATTCACGTGCTGTACATTCTGGCTATGCATATTCCAGCCAGCTAGTGAAGCAATTTTGTAATTATCAAACCACTGCTCAGGTCCAATTCTTGCCCATGGTTGTATACTAACGCCTGCTATCTTTAAACTTTTATCGTATTGAACTTTCATTGCTCGTATTTAGTCTAAGTACTATGTGATTCAAGTATGACTCTCTGGTGCTTCTTCGAAGTATTAATTTTACCAGCTAGTAATAAACTCAGCTGCAAATCATCACCACAAATTTTCTCTAGATATTCCCAGACCTCTTTCGACCCATTGTAATAGCAGAGATCCTTAAAGAGTGGCAAGTCATCAGTACCCCGGTAGATACGCATCGTTGTGTTTGCTGCCCATTGCTTAGCTTTGTCAATCTGTGCTTGTGTTGGTATTTGATCAGGCTTGAGGCTCTCGAGAAGTTTGAGGCGCCACTTCACATCATAAGCGCCTTTGAAGTCCTTGTTGTCAAAATAGGCAAGTCCAGCAGTAATATAGTGATCTATACCAGCTTCTTGATATTCTCCTTCAAGGGCATGCTCCATTGCTTTCCCAAGCCCTTCTTGCGTATCATTAAAACCAGCTAAGCCTTGTGCGAGCGGCTCAAGGTTTGTCGAACCACCAGTCATTCGCGTTAAGACATGCACACCTATTTCGTGCACAACTAGCCGTTTTACTTCATTAACAGACATAGCTTCTCGGTCTTGGGGTATTCTAATATGTCTTGTATCCGGATCAACATTGATTGATTTTGCCTCTGTCACCTCGACCTTCCAATCCATATCTTTCTCGACATCTCTCGTCTCGGTATTGTCCCAGTCTGTTACAGCTTGTGCATCCTGAATATCACCTGTCTGTCTACCTTCTTCAACCTCTTTGGATGACGCAAGGAATTCCTCAGTCAAGATATTCCGAAAGATATCTTGAAGGTGTGTCGGCTGGATTTTTATAACCGTCTCATCGTGTGATTCTGTTTGAAGTTCTGATTTATGCACTTCTACATAGCTATCAACATGTCGAAGCATATTGTCATACAATCCATGAACAACTCCGTTCATCCATCTCATGGTCTCAGTAGATGGACAAAATCGATCTTGTACACGTGTACCATCTAGTACATTTTCTGGAAGAAGATTCCGAAGCTCCTGAAAGATTATCTCGGCACTTTGACTACGCTTTTTATGAAAGATGTTGGCAATTTTTTCGCCGAGTAATGACTCATATGTTGTCTTATCTGGCTCACCATAGAGCGTAATATTTATCTCCATAAAACGCTGTGCTGCTACTTCTCTTGCTATTGGGTCTGTTGCTGCTTTATAATCCCTCATCGCTACTATCAAGTTCGCCTCTTGCTTGCGAGCCTCAATCGCCTGGAGATAGACTGTCCTCTCTGGCTCTGACATAGACTCAGCCATAGACATCAGCGTTTCTGCAGTATCTTGCATGGTTGTATAATCTTCATTGGAATACTTCTCAATGACCGGATACTTTTGCTGAAAAGATGTGGTACTACCTATAATCAGACTATTAATTGCCGCTTCTTTGCTTTCTTGATCGGGAACAAGTGATTCAATAACTTTCGGTGATCGCTCAACAAGCTCCCGATACTCTCCTCGGAACACTTCAGGATCTATATCGACAGAGCTATTCTGGATACGCTGAGCTTCTTCCACCTGTATATCATGAGATGGAAGTGGTCTATCCTCGAGAGTATAGCTCGTCATCATAGTGAGGATATTTTAGCAATAAACCACCGTATAAATCAAGACTCTTTCTCTTATATTTGCAGAGCACTGTGGACAAAACCACGTTACGCCATCAAATCTAAAATAATTTAGTAAAGCTACATTATCCGGCGAGCAAGTTAGAACTAAACTTCTCATCACAAGGGATTTGGTTGTACACTAGTACCTATCTAGGGTTACAGCCCAAATATCCCCTTCCGCCCTAACGTGTCATTAAACTCGCGGAGGATTTCCTTCTGGCGGCGGTTTAGTTTGGTTGGGGTGTCGACCACTACTGTTACGATATGGGGCCCACGCTTGTCGCTTCTCATGTGTGGCACGCCGTGGCCAGATAGCTTGAAGTCTGTGCCCGATTGTGTACCGGCTGGCACCTTCATTGTAATCGTCCCGTCGACCGTCTTGACGTCGAGCTCAGCACCAAGCGCTGCATCCGCCATGCCAATATGCTCCTCACTCAGGATCACGTCACCTTCGCGGCTAAACGTCTTGTGTGGATTGACTCGCACTTGCACGTAGAGATCGCCCTTGCTGCCACCACCGACAGCTTCGCCACGACCACGGAGACGAATCGTTGAGCCGTTATCGATACCAGCGGGAATCTTGACTGTAATCGTTTGCTCACGACGTTGCACACCGCTACCCTGACAGACTGTACAGGCCTTCTCAGGAATCTGCCCACGGCCTTGGCATGTCTCACACGTTACCGCCTGCTGAATGGGGCCAAACATTGTGTTCATTGTCCGCACGCGTTGGCCAGTGCCTTTACAATCTGGACAACTCTTAAGGCTTGAGCCGGGTTCGACAGTACTACCATGGCAATGCTCGCATTCGTCGTCAAGTGTTAATGCAAGAGCAACTTCTTTGCCAAAGATCGCTTCTTCAAATTCGAGCGTCACACTCGTCTCAACATCACGACCGCGTGACGGGCCTTGGCTTGCACTGCCGCCAGCAGCGCCACCAAAGAACTGGCCAAAGATATCTCCCAGGCCACCATCACCAAAATCAAAGTGGATGTTCTGCCCTTGGCCAAAATCGCCAAAGCCAGCGAATGGATTACCGCCACCACTACCGCTGGCAGCACCACCAACGCCCGCATGGCCAAATTGGTCATATCGCTGGCGCTTTTGCTTGTCCTTCAGAACCTCATACGCTTCATTAATCTCTTTGAACTTCTCTTCACTCCCACCCGCTTTATCTGGGTGGTACTTCACTGCCAATTTGCGGAATGCCCGCTTGATGTCATCATCGCTGGCGCTTTTGGCAACACCAAGCACCTCATAATAATCTCGCTTCGCCATATCTGTCCTAGTATAGCCAATTGGCACTCTGATTGCAAGAGTGCTAACAGATCATTCCTTATGTTTCGGCGATGATCGATATATAGTCGTGTTTCGTAACGATAAGGTGGTCGAGCAACTGGATGCCAAGCAGCTTACCTGCCTCGGCCAGACGCTGCGTCGTCTCCCGGTCGGCCTGGCTTGCGATGAGCTGCCCACTGGGGTGATTATGCGCCACAATGATCCCTGCCGCTCGGTCGGCAATCGCATCCGTAAAGACTTCTCGTGGGTGCACCAAGCTAGCAGTTAGCGTGCCAATGGTAATCGTGCGTTTAGCAATCAAGCGATGTGCTCCATCGAGCGTTAAGCAGACAAAATGCTCCTGCCGTTTGTCGCGAATATCGGTGAGTTGCTCTGCTGCTTTGCTCGGTTCATCAATGATAGGCTGGTCACTTTTGAGCAAATAGCGCCGCGCCAGTTCAAAGTTTGCAAGAATCACCGTTACTTTCGCAGCACCAAGGCCAGTTATCTTGGAGAGTTCCTCATGAGTTAGATCACCTCCATGTGTACGCAGGGCTTTAAGTACACAGCGCGCAATTTTGCCAACGTCAGCTTGTGCATTACCGCTGCCGATAATCGCCATAAGGAGTTCGAGGTCACTCAGGCGAGCCGCTCCATCTCGCGCAAGTTTCTCTCGCGGGCGGTCACTTGGTCGTCTGTCGCGCATTCGCATTGGCATCATCTCCCTTCACGCTATATCTTTTATAGTATACCGGAACATTGTGCAAACACCAATTATATATTTTCATCATTCAGCGCAGATACAGTTCCTACTCTTAAGATCCAGTTTACAGTTGCTTCAGGTCTTATTTACTGTAGTATCTGTTATGACCAAACTACTGCTTTCCCGTCTAGCGTGTATACTGTCTGGCCAGTTTTATTATCAATAATATGCGTTTTGGTGGAGCTACCAGCGGTGCTTTTTTGCTCAATGGCGGTATATTGATCATTTGGCGACACAGTGATGTTTGTTGTATATGCCGGTGGTGTTGTCTGATGAATCACTTGCCTAGTGGGGTGGGTAAGCACTGTTTGGCGCTGCAATATGTGCTGTTGATTAACACTTGTTATCTCCATACTATAGCCACTGCGGGTGTGTAAGAATGCAGCTAATGATATGACATCGTTTCCTTGTTGGTGAGTAATAGGCGATTTTTTGCTATTTTCTAGATTGAGTGCAAAATACCCCTCCCCCGTTTTCATCATCATGATGTTTTTGCCATCATATGATACATCGCCAAGTACCGCTGCCTGGCCGAGCGGTTGCATAGCGTGCTCGCCAGTCGGGTCAACAAGCAGTACGTCGTCACCCCGAGTTCGCACCACAACTGCTGCGCCACGTGATACTGGGCACCAATCATACACTAGTAAAGGCTGCCTGTTAAGGCCAAGTATAGTGTGGTGGCGCTGCGCCGCAATATCATGCACGATGAGATTGTTAGTCTTGTCTTTGCTATCCGCCTTTGCAAAGAGATACCCCACCGTTCCATTATCTATCACTCGCAGGCGAGACACCACACCTTTACCGGGCAAAGGCAGTGGCGATACAACACCAGTTTTTGCATCAACCTGATGCAGTTCACTAATCTTCGCATCATTCATTGTGTGGACAACGATGCGAGAACCCACCACTGCATATTCGACAATTTGTGCTGCTTGATAGAGTGTCTTCTCATGCTTTGTTGCCAGATTCATCTGCACGATGGCATCCGTAGATTGTGCGGCATAGAACTCCGTTTTTGTCTCGGCAAGGCTATGATGCTTGAGATAGTAGAGCTGTGCTGGCGGTGTATCAAAGCGGTAGCTGGCTGCTGTAGTCTGCTGTATAGAAGCACCCGTTATCTGAGCAATTGCCACGTGATACTGGGCGTTACTAAGCAAACGCTGCCGAAACTGAATCGTCACAGTTGCATTGTTTGTCGTAGCTGTAAAGTCTGCCTGAGGTGTGATCTGTATTGCATGGGGTTCTATCGGCTTGACCGGCTGATTGAATTCCAGCTGGAGCGTCTGGTAGCCCGTATTTAGATCATCTACGAGCGCCGCGTGGCGTACGCGTGGGCCTTGTAAATAGCTAAGTGCTATGAGTGTGCTCAGTATAATCAATAATCCAATCACGGCGAATAAAAATCGCCTCCGCTGGCATATCCACCACCAGCCTTTAGTATTCATACGGCTCCTTTGGTTGAGTCGTTGGCGTGATCGAGCGCGGCATAACAACGATCGGCTGCTGACGATGTTGTTGTGGATGCGCAGCAAAGTCGCCCATCACTGTTACCCAACTGTTGGGTTGGTAGCGCTCACGCCAACCCGGCGCATAGACTGGCACGCCAACCGCTTGTGCATCAACCGCACAACACGTCACGACAAATCGAGACACATAAAAAATTTGCGAATCCGCTGTATCTGGCGTAACGAACCCCGTCAAATTGACTGTCTTGCCACGATAAAATGCGCTGTCATGCGTTTGCGTGAGTAACCCTGCCCATTCTTTAATCGTGAGGTGCGAATAATCTCGCTGAGCAAAGAGGGATGCGTGCGATAGCTTCTCTGCAGACAGCTGAGCTGCTGCCCCTTTGTTGATACCGCGCTGCGTGGCTGTTGTCGTCGTTAGCGCCGTTGGTGGGACGAGCAGCGCCATACTTGCGACCACACATATCATCACACACGCAGCAATGCAACGCCACCAAGCAAAGTGTGTATGCTGGTAGGTGCGCGATTGCGCAATAATACTCGCACTCGCCATCACAAGAGCAACCACTGCCATACCAGTCGTAAAGACGACATACCGCTGATGAATATAGAGTGTCAAACGACCAGTCGCAGCTAGCCACAGCGTCGCCACGACAACGATAAAAAGGAGTATTATACCTTGTTGCTGTGCAACTCTAGCCCAGAACAACCTAAAACGCATAATTCACCACCAATCCCAATGTTATCGATGCTAACCCAACGATCGCACTCACCTGAAGCAGTACACTCGGCCGATACGTCGTCCGCAGCAAGCTCAGCATCTTGATATCGATCATTGGGCCAAAGGTCAAGAAACTTACAAGCGCCCCGGTCATAAAGGTCTGGCGAAATGCCAAAGCAAAGAACGCATCAACATTAGAGCAAATTGAGACGATAAATGCCAACGCCACCATTGCAATCACCGACCACACTGGCTGGCTCCCCAGCGATACCAATACCTCGCGCGACACTAGCACTTGCACAAGACCCGCGAGCCCTGCACCAACCACCAAGGCTGGCAGCATCGCCTGCACCTCACGTCGAAATATCGCAAGGCTTGCTACTCGCTTGCTCTGCTGCACATGATCTGCCTGGCACGAAGCAACAAACGTATTGGTCAATAGCTCCTCTGCCGGGCGGCGTGCATAGACCCAGCCAACAAGATTAGCAATAATAAAGCCACCAAGCACTCGCGCCCATAGTATAGTTGCATCCCCAGCGAATGCTTGCTGCGTTGTGATGATCGTCACTGGATTGAGAATTGGTGCAGCAAGCAAAAACACGAGAGATTCACTGGGTGTAAGCCCTTTTGCTAACAGGCTGCGCGCTAGGGGGACGTTGCCACACTCACAGACTGGCAATGTAATACCAAGGAGCGACAAACAAGCCCGGCGCAATAATGGCTGCTGCGGCAGATAGGCAAGCAAGCGCTCAGCCGGCAGCCACACCTGCACGACAATCGCGATGCAGATCCCCAGTATTACAAATGGCAATGCCTCGATCATCACACTCAAGCTCAGCGTTACCCAGTCTTGCAACCGGTCGGGCAGCGACCACTGCCCTGTTTGTGCCGACACCAGGCGAAGTGCAGCCATCCCAACGAGCACCCCAGCCACTACCGCAATGCGGCGCCACCGCTTCGCCAACCAACGAGTCATTTTCATACTTCTATTATACCGCGAAGGGTGAGGTAGTAATACGGCTATACGGCTTTTTCTTGCTCTCGCTGCCAACGGTGACGGACATCAATAATCGACATCTGAGCCAACGCGTCAGTAGGAATACTCTGCATATAGGTAATGGCGCGCGCTGCGTACTCAGGGTGTGGGTAGGCAGCGGCACGCTTTGGCCTGCGCCCCGCCTTAAGTCCATCAAGCACACCACGCATCCGCTTCCAAAATGAGTAATAATCGAGTTTGGCTTTGACCTGCCAATACTGAGCATCTTCGATCACAAAACCTTCGATTGGTACACCATCATACAGATAGTCGAGCCCCTGCACCTGCTCATACCAGGTCGCAAACTCCTCCCATGTCTGGAGCGTCACCGCAAGCCGCTTGGTTTCCATACCAAACCTAGCTGCAAATCGCTCACGTTCAACTTGGTCAACAGCGGCAAATTTTGCCTGGCGATGCACTATATCGAGCAAAACAATCCGGTCTTGTGCATACTCAATAATGTGTGGATCCTCTGTCGGGAGTATCACCTCGCAGACCAAACAGACATTGTGCTCGGCAAGATACTGACGGATCGCATCGACATGCTTACCATAGCGCTGCAAAAATAAGCGACGAAACCATCCGGCAAAATCACTCTCCGTTGTTGTTTTCGACGCAAAAACGAGGTCACCTAGTGTCGCATCATAGCCTACCAAACCAAGATAGCCATTCTCCTTCACCCAGGCACGCACTGGAAAAACAAGTTGATCTTTGAGCGCAGCAAATTCAGTTTCTCGTCGCTCACCAATATTGAAGAATTTATCATAGGCACGAATCACAATCTCATTTGTGAGTGTATTCATAAATAGTCCACGGGCTCGCACTGTTTGCGCTGTCCATTTTTTATCATAAAACACCTTTGGTTTAAAGTGGAATGAGCTAATGTTACCCGGCAGTGATCGCTCGCTAATCAGTTTATTGGTGCGTAGACTATGGATGAGCGGTGCATTTTCTGGATGGAGGAGACCTTCAGCCGATTGGTTGCTTATCTCAACAACCGACCAGCCCTTCTCGGCAAGCTGCGCAACCCGTAGTGTGCCACCAAACTCCACTTTGCCCTCGAGATTAAAGCACCGCTGATTATACTGCGCTGGATAATTCTGAGCGTTGCGATGACCATGCACTTGATAGACATCATCAGAGGTATGAGCAACAAAAGCATCGTCAATAGCACCAACTTGATCATATCGCCCCACACCACGAATATACTGCTGGCTGGCTAGCAGCATAGGATTCTCTGGTAAATTACTCACTCCCGCATGACTCACAAATACCCGCTTATCATGCCATGTGTAGTAGAGGCAATCTTGCATAGAGTTCATCAAGCGACTAACAGCACGCTTATCTATATTGGCACGCTCTAGCTGTGCTCGAGTTCGGCCATTAAACTCTCGTGCTCTTATCGGCTGGTGAGTAAGCCACTGCCAAATATAACCATCATGGTTGCCCTCAATAAACGTCACATTCGGCCTGTCGACAAAATTATCGCACACATACTGCAATACTTCTGCATTCTCTGTGCCACGATCGAGCAGATCACCTGTAAAGATATAATAATCGTGCTCGACATAGGGGTGCTGCTCAAAATATTCACGCAGTGGCGTATAGCATCCTTGGATATCACCAATGTGATGAATGTGCTCATACTGACTCAAATTAATCGGTTGCTGATATGACGCGATAAGCTCTTTTACTTCCGCTGGCTGTATGACAGTGTATTGTTTTGGTATGACACACGTGGAGAGGCGAGCGTGCATCTTCTCGAGAACTGCATCATCGACTACCTTATGTAGTGCACGCCGACGATTACGCTCCAGACAGACTCTGAGAGGCACATCCGCAAAATCTATAACGTACAGCTTGTAGCGATGCTTCCGCGCAAGCCGAGCATACTGCTGAAAGTACGAGCTCGTTGTATGTGTTGCATCAACCACAATGAACTCACCACGAGCCATCCGCATATCAAGCAACTCATGAAGTTGTTGCCACACCCGCCGATCATCCCGATATGGCATAACGATACGTCCTGCGTCATTCATCACCGGGCCACTATATGCTAGGCGCAGAGCGTCAGGAGATAGTGTATATGGGTCAAGTCCAGCAGATTGCAAAAAGGCACTTTTGCCAGACCCAGGAATTCCACGTGTAATAAAAAGGTGGCGCATATTTTCTCCTTTCTGTAGCGTTGTTTTCAAGATTTCGCTTAACTATATCTAACTCAAGTAATTTACTCTTGTTTTTATATTATATCATCATCTGTTAGAAAAGGCTTCTACCTCACTAGGGGTATGTAGCAATTTTATCTTATTTTATGAATGATATTTATTAATAGTTCATTGCAAAATACCCCAATGGGGTATTTTGCAATGAACATAAAGTAGTGCATATTCTATTTTATAATGTCTTTTGTATCAGACTCCGCTTATCCCATTTTGTTCTTACCTCGGTTCGCGCTACAATATAGCTATGTTCTATAAGGTGGAAGAGACAGCTGCTCAAGTTTATTCTGGTGTTGAAAGTAATACAACATCTACAAAATCTCGCGGCTTTTTTTATACATGGCTCTGCCTTATTATTACTAGTCTACTAATCTGTTCGCTTTGGTATGGCCAACAATCACAAAAAACATCACACATCACACATATACCACCATCAACAACGCACACTTACACACTATCATTCTCTCGTGGTGCTGTTCGCTCACGCATCATCAAGCATCAATCGGCATCACACCAAACAATCGTCACCTATCCACAAACAGGTATTGCCAATATAGACAAAACAGTTGCCACAATCATCGACAATGCTATCCCATCTCAACAAACACTTCCAACTACTATAGCAGCTCGCAGCAACACTATTACCTATCGTATTATTCACCAAGATGACACGACGATTTCTCTCGCTGTGTTTATCCGTACTACTATACCTCACGCTCTACCAACCAACACGGTTCACTACTGGACATTCGATAAAATGAGCGGCCAGCCAACTACATCGTCTGCCCTCGTTGATACATCAATCGCAGGGATAAATGAGATTGTTATTGCTCTACGTAAACAGGTGCAGCAACACTACCCGCATGTAGAGCCAGTAAAAGTAGCGGGAGTCATTACTCCAGAATCTATCACGAACTTTTTAGTACACGACCGAAAAACAATTGGCTTTCTTTTCAATAAACGCTCGCTTGGTATTGGCGTAGATGGAATCATTAGTCTGAAATTGCCAATCAAGCAGCTCAGCCATTTTGTCCAAAACCCAACCACCAAGAAACTTTTTGATATTCCACCGTCAGCATTATCATCATCAACCGACTGCGTGCGCCATCGCTGTATCGCACTCACCTTCGACGATGGGCCTGGGTTATATACGCAAACACTGCTTGAGCATCTTGATCGCTATCATGCTAAGGCAACCTTCTTTGTGGTGGGGCGAAATGTTGCACCATATAGTATCGCGCTCCAGCAAGCAGTTCAACGCAAACACCAAGTAGGCAACCACACGTGGAATCATCCACTCCTCCCCAAGCGCGACGAAGCTGTCATCCGCCAAGAGATTGAGAGTACAAACAGTGCCGTTGCCGCAGCCACTGGCGTGACGCCAACAATGGTCCGCCCGCCATATGGCGGTATTAATGACAAGGTGCGTGCGCAGCTCCAGCAACTTACTATGCCAGCCATTATGTGGTCAATCGATACACGCGATTGGGCCGATCACGATGCAGCAATTGTCTGCAGCCGTGCCGTTGCCAATGCTGCACCTGGTGCGATTATTCTCATGCACGATATCCACAAAACCAGTGTCGATGCCGTGCCGTGCATCCTCGATGCATTACAAAAGCAAGGGTACAGATTTGTCACGGTCAAGAACCTATTTGGCCATCCCCTCAGCGCTGGCGAGTCATATTCTCAATATAAGCAGTAATGTCTTTATAAACCGCTCATGCTACCATTTCACCGTGTAATCCTCTACACTAATGCTATGGAACATTCACCTTTATCTCATCAAATACCCGTCTCTGAAATTCGTGATGTCGAGCAACAGCTTGATGTCCTGCAGCTTCCTGAGGCGAAGCTGCTAATCGGCGAACATATCAAAGCCTCGCCAGAGTCACAAGGGGCAGATGAAGCAGCCAATCAGCGCGCAGAATATCAACGAACTGTCTGCTCGCTCAATGTTATGGACTATCTATATTATGGCGGCGATGAAAATTATCACAAACTAACTGCCACTCAGAGCGACGCCAATCGCCTCACGCGCGAAGAATTTGAAGAATTTCATCAGTGGGTTGCAAGCAACTTGCCTGGTGAGCATAGTGCTAATGTGATGCGCTACATTATGCTTATTCATGATTTAGGCAAGAACCAAACGCTCACGAGTGCCGTGATGGGCGAGGACGCCGCTGATTCGGTTGATCACGACGAAGTGCTGCGCCGTTTGCTCGAGCCAGATTACACTGCAAAGCGCGCAGAGCTATTGCCAACATTCGGCCAGCTCAGCGAAGCAGATCAAGCAATCATTCGCGATGTCATCAACACAGAACTCAATCTTGGCCAGTTTATCCAAGCCGAAGCACCGCCGGCAGTGCTGGCAAGCTTTGCGGAGAGTGTTGAGCCAGTGCGCTCGCTCTATATCATGCATACGCTATTTGATATTGCTGGTGCGCTGGGCCACGTTAATGCTGAGAGTTCTCTGCTCCTCACTTCTCCTCTGTACAACCAAATGACAGCAGCCTGTGACGTCTTGACCGATAACACCCTCTCGACCGACGAAACACGCTATAGCCATTACCTCGCCAAGCGAGCACAGCGCTTTGGCCTTGATAACGATGCTATTGAGCAGCTCATCAACAGCCAAGCATACATCCACACGGTGCGCCTTGCGTGTATGTTACGCTACGATACACCAGAGGAGTATCAGCAGCTTGCAGATGCGCTAGATACACTACCTGGCCCTGTACAAGCTATCCTCGCTCAAGAGCTTAGCAATGATGGTATTCATCAGCGCGCTACTTTGCCTTATTATGGCCCAGCCTTGCTGAAGGGACTCGAGAGACATCATAGCCTCGGCACAGCACTCACCTACTTTGCTCACGTCTTGCAAGAAGTACACATTGCCGACAAAGCAGCGCGCAAAGCCGGCGAGACAGGTATCGTCACGGCAGACCTCAGCACCATCGCCCAAGCTGCCAACCAAGGCACACTCGATCCACACCAGGCAGAGCTGCGCTTCCACCACAGCGGTGAAATGCTTGTGCCAGAATATCAGGACACGCCCGAGCTTGCTATTGATTCACTTCCGGTGTTTGACTCTGAGCAGTTACATGGCAAGCGGATTATCTACCTTGGGATGGGTGGTGGTTCGGATGGTATCCAGGCTGCTATGCTAAGCAAGCTTCATCAGCAGCACCATGCCGTGCAGCCTACAGCTATCGTGTCGGTGCGCAACTTCGCTGCCGATAGCAACAAACAGCTTGCTCATACTGGCCAACAGATTGGTGACGCACTCGCAGAGATTACGAAGGAAACAACCAAAGTTGGTGACTGGCGCTTCCTCGAGGATATTATTGCTAAGGACGAGACAATCGCACCAGTTTATCTGCTTAATTCAATCGAGCCGGAGCAGATTGCTCACGATCTGCAGATTCTCATCCGCGAGACGGGAGCTGATGCAGTTTGTGGCATCGACACCGGTGGTGATGTACTCTACCGTGCCAATACTACGATCGATGCCACGACATCATCACCAGATCAAGATTATGCTGTACTTGCTGCTCTGCATATGATCAACGCCGTGGCAGAGGCAAATGGCACACCACTCGATGTCTTTACTGCTATCGTTGCACCTGGCGTGGATACACCTCCATATGCTAATGAGATACTTACTCGCAGCAGCGCCCAGCGCTACCCCCTTCACCCAGACGATACCACCACCATTACTCAAACCTACGCTGCATGGCGCATGGACGGATCTGCTAGCGAAGAAGGACTTTATGGCAAGACACCACTGGCGTGGATTGCTGGACTGACAGGCAAGCACGGCTTACAGCCACTCGCTCTCCCACGAGCTAATGCAACTTCAGCTCATAATCCATGGCGTATCTTTATGAATATCCGCCCTTCGACCGCTCGCGTGGTAATGATGCAGGCTGAGCAGTTATACCAAGCTGTAAATCATTGATTAAATTAATTAGTAGAGGAAGTTCCCTATATGAAATTAACATTCATGACATACAACATCTACAATGGTGCCGAGACAACGATCGATGACGTTATTGCAGTTATCAACGAAGTAAAGCCAGATATCCTGACGCTTAACGAAGCAAATGGCTTCGAGAACGACACAAGAAAACGCCTTGCATACGTCTCAGAACAAACCGCTATGCCCTATACTCACCTTGCGCTCTGCGGCGATGGGTCGTGGTACCATACAGCGTTGCTATCAAAATATCCTATCCTGGATGCAACATTGCTCTACCCGTGTAGTCGATCACTCTTAGTAAGCCGCGTTCAAGTCGATAATCATGTTTTCTCCATTGGTAGCCTTCATCTCTCACCACGATGCGAAGCTGACCGGCTGCAAGAGGTGCACCGGCTCATTAACCATATTGGTGAGAATAGTACTCATACTGTCGTTATGGGTGACTGTAATTCACTCTCGTTTTATGATACATATCCGCCTGATATAGTAGATTCTTTTGATGCTAACCTAACACGTAAATTTACTCGTGATGGCACAATTGTTCATGATGTCACTCGTTTTATGGCGCAGGCGGGCCTTGTCGATACAGCAGCTGCTTTGCAACAACACGCAACCTCGACGGCTCCAACACCACTGCCGCCACACCCTGATCACCCAACCAGCCGACTTGACTATATCTTTGTCTCGAAAGATCTGCAGCCTGCATTAACCTCATACAATGTTGTCAAAACACCACTATCAGACCGAGCGTCGGATCACTACCCAGTCGTCGTTGAGCTTACATTATAGTGTAAGCTCGCTTGTCTACTGGGGTTAGTCTCTCAGTATTTGAATTTTGCGGCTCAAGGGCGATATAAGCTTTAATAAAATAAGACCGATTTTCATCGGTCTTTATCATGCATCGTGGCTCCGGAGACTGGGCTCGAACCAGCGACCTAATCGTTAACAGCGACCCGCTCTACCACTGAGCTACTCCGGATTACTCTGTAAGTATACCGGTTGGAGGGGTGGTTCGTCAAGAGTCACGCCGCAAAATAGGTATTTTGTGCTATGGCTGGCTGCGGAATTGTTCGATCCGCTTAGTTAGCTCAGCGATATTGTTCCAACTACTGCCATCTGTCATGATGGCAAGTACATATTTGCCGTTTGAGTCATAGACAATCGCTGCGTCGTGCAGGAGACCATTCAAGAATCCAACCTTATTTGCCACCGTGCCATTCGTGCCAGCAGGAATGCCCTTGCGATATACATTGGCTTTAAGCGCAGAGAGAAATCGGTCGCGGTTGGCACTGCTAAAGTTCTGCCCCGCATCAAGCATCACCATAAAGCGTGCAAGGTCATTTGCTGTGGTGTATGGCCCACCAGACTTGGCGAAGGTCGTATCTTTGAAGCCAATGTCATTTGCATCCTTTGTCACAACGTCATAGCCAATGACCTTGAGGTAATTCTCTGCGCATGGGTTATCGCTTTGGCTAATCATTTTGTTGAAGCAAACTTGGTTGTCCTCCCAGCGCCAGCCTGCCAACTGCTCGCGCCGAAGCACGCTATAACCAACAAATAGTTTGTATGTACTGGCGGTGACAAATTGCTTGTTGCCATTGTAGCTGGCATTGCGCTTCTTGCCATCAATTTCTAAGAATGAGACACCATACGTCCCTGGGTGGTCCTCAGCATAGTGTTTGAGAAGAGCGTTGAGTCCGTCTTCGGTCGAGCTATAATTGCGGTCATATTCTACCTTGGCTGGCACCGTCTTCATCACTGCGGCTGGCTGTGGGCGTGTTTGATTAATAAACTCTGAGAGCTGCTGCGTAGTTGCGTCAATATCGAGCGTGCGCCCTGGTTTACCATCTGTGCGTGACGTTTCGGTGAGGTCGTACGTGGCAACTTTTGTGGTGCCTGGATCAATATTCACCTTTGGCGTGACATGCTTCGTGAGATAGCCGGAGGCCTGCGATGCACTAATGCTTGCTACTAATGTCTTGTCCTTTGGCTGAGTAACAACCCATTGAATAACTTCATTCGCTGGCAATGTCACTGTCTCGTCGTTTACCTTAAGGGCGACGCCTTTGCCGATAACCTTCGTGATTTTTTGCTCGAGCGCCTTCGCTGCATCAGTTGTAATAGCCGGGGCGATGCCGCGCATTGGGATCTCAACGGTCGTGCCCTGTACAAGACGTGGGCTAATCGCACCAATGCTATGCGATACCGCATCACGCTGACATTCACCACCACGCCGCGCTTGATTCACCACCAGCTTGCCATGTTCGACCTTGAGGCTCGCATCGACTGGTGCACGCTTACAGACTGGCATGATCGTCTGAGTAATATATTGCTCGGTACGCGTCGTGGTTGTCAATTTTGGCGAGCTTGGCACATCTGGCTGCCACCAGAACGACGACAACGGCATAATTCGCCACAGCAAGGGATACTGCGCCTGCGCAAGCCGATCCGTGTTATCTACTGTAATAGCAAGCTGCTCAATCGTCGGCGAGGCAATGGTTGTGCCATCGCCCACTAGCTTCACGGAGTGTTCTTGGTAGGCTTGGTTAAGCGTATCTGTAGCTTCTGGCATTGTCTGCCAGCCAAGCGACACACCGTCGATCCGCGCATTTGGGAGCAATCGATCACTTGGATACACCAGCTGAAACAGCACATTGAGCCCAAGAATAATACCAATAGTGATATATGTTTTGCGCCGTGTCCAGCGAATACGCAGCACCGGCACACGCCAATCGGCAAAACGAAGTTTCTCGGCAATAGTTGCCTTGCGGCGTCGGGGGTACGGACGCTGCGCGCGCGGAGGAGTGTACATCATGTAGATATTATATCATCTATGACGATTGGTCGCTCTGCAAAATTTCTAGTGCGCGCTGCAAAACCGCAATATCATCAGCGGCGTTATCCTGCTGCTCTAATGCGCTTATTTTTGCACGAATCACCTGCTCGACTGGTGCCACCACAACATCCGCAACATTCTGGGTGGGTGGTACCACTTGCAAGCTACGCGCTGAGTTATCCTTTTTGACCAAAAATCCACGAACAATCAGGCCGTTGACATGTGCTGCTACCGTACTGACCGACTTATAGTCGAAGGCACGCATAATCTCGCGGTAGCTTGGGCCGTAACCATTACTCTTGATAAATGTGTCTATAAATGTCAATAATTCACGTTGTTTTCGCGTTGGGCTTGTCATAATCCATCCTCCGTTATCGCTAGTGCTGCCAGCCCCCACCAGAGCATCGACACAGTGTCGTCAACAAAAACTGGTAAGAACAATCCTATCACAGTTAGGCCGATTCCGCCAGCAAAACTACCGAAAGCCAGCCAATACGACCGGCGATGCCATAATTTTACCAGTACACCAGTGGTTAATGCAACTAATAATAGTAATCCAATCCAGCCAATTTCGTGAGCAACGAACAAATAATGGTTTTCGATAATCAAGCTCTGCCCATTGCCAAGAAGCGATGCCGAGCCAGTACTTCCTACGCCAGTGCCAAGCGGTTGCTGCAAGGCGCGCCCTAGGCCAGCTTGCAACGAAGTGATTCGGTCGCTGTCGGATGTTTGAGCGGGGCCATGCGTTGGGTCGTTATGCAAGATAACATTATCAATAAAGTGTGGATCCATAGCGTAGCCAATGCTACCAACAATCACCCCACAGCCAAGTACTGCACCAGCACCCCACAATACGACACGCCGAGATGCCTGCGACTGCCATGCCCTGACAATCGCAACAATGCCAACGCCAACCGCCACCGCGAGCAGCGCACTCCGCGAATAGCTCTGCCACACGGCAAGTGCCGCTAGCAGTGCCATACCACCAAGCACCCAACGCCGCATATGCGAGATACGCCGCCATTGTAATGCGCCATACGCCACGATAAGTGTCAGGACAGTACTTGCATACGACCCAAGTGGGTTTGGCCCACGCAGCGTGCTATTAATGCGGACATAGGCGCTGTTGGAGTCGACTGTTTGGTAGGGCTCGATCGTCGTCGGCCCGTAGCCAAGCGGCACCAACACATCACGTGGCAGGGCAAGCTGCGCTGCTGCAAAGCCAATCACGATGACTGCACCCGCACCAAGCATACGCAGCAACCAGCGCCAATACTGCGGATAATTACTCACAAATACATAGACTGCCACACCAAGCGCCACAAAACGCAGATCAATCAACAAACCTGATAGCAATGCCAAACCAGACGTCGGCACAAGCAGCGCCACCACGCCGTGCCATAGCGTAAAGGCGAGCGCAAGCTGAATAATGCGATCATTCAGCCAATGCTGCCACTGTCGACGTAGCGTCACGTCGATAACAACAAGAAGCAAAACAATGAGAAGTAAAACTTCCTTCCATGCCTTGACAAAGAGCGCATAATCTGGCCAATGAGTACCCACCCATACGGTCAGCGGCGCATGGATAGCCAGTCCGAAAAATATCGTACACAAAAACCAAGCCGGTATCTTTTCTCGTAATAACCGCTTCATCTCTTTCTAGTGTAGCAAACTTTCGGTAAAAAGTGTTATAGTAACAGTTGTTATGCCGTCAAAAAATACGAAATTTTATAGTCTCATTCTCATCGGCCTCGATTTTGTTGTGCTGATGGCGGTGTTTTTCATCGCATACTATGTCCGCACGCAAATCGATCACCGTGATTTGCTCCATACTGTCTATGCTAGCGACTATCTGCTTGGTTTCGTCGTCATTGCGCCAGTGTGGATTATTCTCTATGCCTCACTTGGACTCTATAGCGCAAGCGTCTATAGCCGGCGACTCGTCGAATGGGGGCGGCTGTTGCTCGGTACATTCATGGGCATTCTGCTCGTGATTGGCTGGGAGTACGGCACACGAATGTATATCTTTCCGGCCCGCTTGGTGGCGATGTATGTCTTTCTTGGTTCGTTTTTGGCAATTGGCACAGTGCGCGAGTTGTTTCGCCTGACACGGAGTTGGCTCTTCCAGTACAACCATGGCGTGAACCGTGTGATGGTGATTGGGACATCGCTAGCAACGCGAGACATCGCTGAGTCGATCTCGACCACCTACAAGTCAGGTTTTCGCGTCGTGGCAATGGCTGGCCCCAAGCGCTTTGTGCCACCTGGGCTCGATGTTGTTCATTTTGCATCACTCGACCCCGCTCTGGCGCAGATCAAAGAGCTCAAGATTGACACCATCATCCAAACCAACCTCTACGAAAACGAAGAAAAGAATCAAAAAGTGCTTGGTGCCGCACAGGTTAACCATATCCAATACAACTTCATCCCTGGCGAGCCAGAATTTTATACTGGCAAAAACACCATCGATGTTTTTCTTGGCTACCCAATGATTACCGTCAGCCAAACACCACTCATTGGCTGGGGAGAAATCGCAAAGCGGATTTTCGACACAATTATTTCTGGCATATTGCTCATTATCCTTGCGCCGCTTTTTGTACTCCTCATCATTATGCAAAAGATCTTTAACCCTGGGCCAGCATTTTATATCTCAAAGCGCCTCAGTCGCTACTCCGAGCCAATCCAGCTCATCAAGTTCCGTAGTATGGGCGCACAGTATGGCAAGCAAGATGCGGCTGATGAATTCCGTGCAATGGGTCGTGACGACCTAGCTGAAGAGTATGAAAAAAATCGCAAGGTCGAACACGACCCACGCATCACTCGCTTTGGCAATTTTTTGCGGGCAACATCACTCGATGAATTACCCCAGATTTTCAACGTCTTTCGTGGTGATTTGAGCTTGGTTGGGCCGCGGCCAATTCTACCCCAAGAAGTGAAGTTTAGTTCAGCCCGCACGGCACTCTTGCATAGCGTGAAGTCAGGGGTGACGGGCTTATGGCAGGTATCTGGGCGCTCAAACCTGAGCTTCGATGAGCGGATCGAGCTTGAGCTATTTTATGCCCAAAACTGGAGCTTCTGGCTAGATATCAAGATTCTATTCAAGACGATTGGTGTAGTGCTACGCAAGACAGGTGCAAAATAACACATGACACTATGTCATTGTAAGGCCCGTGTAAGAGAGTAACCTCGATATAAGTCCTCTAGTTAAGTCACAAACTATTCTACTGTATCATCTGGTCACGCACTACCTTGCGTAGCTTGGTTAGAAATAGCGTCTTATCAAAACGCTGTGCGGTGCGACGCAAGACCGTCGAATCAAAGGTTCGTTTCTCGGCCTGCTCAATTGCTTTAGCAACGCTGATACTTGTCTGCCTGTCAAATAGCACACCCACTTCGGGTGACGTCACGATATCTGTTGTCCCGCCACGCGCTAAGCCAATCACTGGCGCACCAGCCGCTAGCGCTTCAACACTGACAATTCCAAAGTCTTCCTCTGCTGGATAGATAAAGCCACGTGCTGTTGTAATGGCCTTCTCATACTCGGCATCGCTCGCATCGCCGAAGCGATCGGTGCGGAACTCAACTGTTGGACCAGCCAGATCAACGAGCCTATTGTGTGCGGGGCCATTACCAAAGACGATCAGCTTCTTGCCAAGCTTCGTCGCTGCCGTGACTGCCAAGTCGTACCGCTTGTATGGCAACTGCCGGCCAATCGTCACATAATGATCACCCCGCTTGGCAGCAGGCGTAAACCGGCTTATATCTACCGGTGGATGGATGACGATACTATTTCGATTGTAATATTTTTTAATGCGCTGTTGCGTCTCGGTAGAGTTTGCCAAGAAAACATCGACTTGCCGAGCCGCTTGAAGGTCTAGCTTGCGCTGGTGTGGCACCATGAGTGGCATGAGTGTGCGAATGAGTGGATTAAGGTTACCATAGCCTGGGTCGCGCCGATACTCGTTGTAGTGGCTCCAGTAGTATCGTGGTGGTGTGTGACAATAGTTGATAATAATCTGATCGGGCCGCGTCTTTCTCACTTGGTGACCATGCATGTATGAGCTGGTGAGGATGATATCAAACTCACGCAAATCAAGTCGCCGCATCGCTTTAACAGCCAGTGTTGGAAACAGCTTATAATACGTGCGCACCTTGCGCGGGATTTTTTGCAAAAACGACGGCCGAACATCAAGCTCAGCAAAGGCTGGCATTTTGTCTTCATTGTACATTGCGGTATAGATCGGCGCATCCGGAAAAGCTTCGTGCATGGCCAACACGACATTCTCGGCACCACCCATTGTTGTCAAGAAGTCGCAGACAATGGCAATTTTGGGTTGTTTACTCATAGTATCAGTGTAGCGCAAAGGAGAGATTTTACCTATACCTTACTCCACCGTCACGCTCTTAGCAAGATTACGCGGCTGGTCGACGTCGTGTCCCCGCTCCACTGCCATATAGTAAGCAAAAAGCTGTGATATAACATTAAACAAAATTGGCGTGAGGTGCTGCAGCTTAGTTGCAACGCGCACCACTGTCTCGGCAGGTACGCGTTTATCCGTATCGGTAATAACAATCGCATGAGCACCACGTGCATTCATCTCGATCAAATTACTCTGCGATTTTTCGTACAGCCAGTTGTCCTGCAAATAACACACTTCGAAGAAATGATCGTCGATCAGGGCAATTGGCCCATGCTTGAGCTCACCTGCTGCATAGGCTTCAGCATGAATATAGCTTACCTCCTTAAGCTTAAGTGCGCCTTCAAGTGCAGCTGGGTAGAGTGTGTCGCGACCAATATAGAGCGCATGATTATAGTGAGCATAATTATGTGCGATGTTTTTGACGCTATCAGCCTGCTTAGCCAGCGTCTTTTCAATCTCAGCTGGCAGCATCTCAAGCTCATTAATAAACTCACCTATCAGTTGCGGGTTTGTTCCCTTGGCTGCTGCAAGCATCAGGCCAAAGATTGTCATTGCGGCCACTTGCGAAGTAAAGGCCTTGGTGCTGGCCACACTGATCTCTGCCCCCACGTGTACATATACTCCACCGTCAACTTCGCGTGCAATCGTGCTCCCCACTGCATTGACGACACCAAGGCACGTCACACCCCGTCGCTTGAGCTCCGTCAGGCAAGCTAATGTATCGGCCGTCTCACCACTCTGACTCACAATAAGCGCAACGGTATGCTCGGGGATGTTATATGCTCGGTAGCGCAGCTCACTAGCAATCTCCACGCTCACCGTCACATCATCAGTCAGCTGCTCAATAAAATAACTAGCCTGCATTCCCGCAAAATACGCCGTGCCACAGCCCACAATCATCACATGCTTGATCTGTCGCAATTCAGCATCACTTAAGCCTATGCCGCCTAGCCGGGCATAGCGCTGCGCGGCAATCACTCGCCCAGCTAGCGTTGCCGCAAGGCTGGTCGGTTGCTCGAATATTTCTTTGAGGAGGAAGTGGTCGTACCCCTGTTTTTGAATAGCTTGCAAATCCATCTCCAGCGTCTCTACTTGCACATCGACCACTTGTGAATCAGTTGTTTGAAGCTCGAGACCAGTGCGGGTGCAGCGCCCTACTTCGCCATCGTGCAGATAGACCACTTGGTTGGTATACCCCACCAGGGCAGATGCATCACTGGCAATGTACGTTTCGCCATCACCCAGCCCAACAATGAGCGGACTACCCTTGCGTGCTACAATAATCTCATCAGGGTCACTTGCTTGAACCACTGCTAAGCCATACGTACCTACCACCATTTTGAGCGCACCTCGCACTGCCGCCAAGAGGTCTGGTGCTTGCTTGTGCAGATAGTCAATGAGCGCCGTCAATACTTCAGTGTCAGTATCACTCTTAAATTCATACTCGTGCGCTGCAAGCATCGTCTTGAGCGCCTGATAGTTCTCGATAATACCGTTATGTACAACGTAGATCTGCCCCACTTGATGTGGGTGGGCATTGCGTTTGCTTGGTGCGCCGTGGGTAGCCCAGCGAGTGTGACCAATGCCAACCGTATCAGTCGTCTTGTGGCGGGCTGTTAGCTCATTCAGCGCAGCCACCTTGCCTTTTGTTCGGAGGAGTGTTGGCGCAGTATCTTTATCAAGCGTGACGATACCAGCACTATCATATCCGCGATATTCAAGCCGCTTGAGCTCCGTCAGCAGTACACCCTGCGCTGGCCGCGTTCCGATATATCCAACTATTCCACACATAGGTTTTTCCTTTCCTCTTGTATTATGACGCTATAGTCTTTGCCTTCTAGTGTACTCTCATTTTTAAATAATTTTGCAAGAATGTAAAAATTACAATGATTTTTCTCTGTTAGATTGTGTTGGCGTTTTTACATCAATAGCACTTTACCCATAAAAGATAGAGAAAAACGACAGAAAAAGCAAGAACGAATGCAGTGCTCATTCTCAGCAATAGTTAAGCCGATATGCTCATACTTATAGACGAAGATAATACGATATGTTCGACATTTTTTCGACGAAGGGGTATACTAAGTGGTATGAGTAGAGAAACGATTTTAGTCACTGGTGGCGCTGGATATATTGGCAGCCACACCATTATCGAGCTTATTGCGGCAGGATTTAACGTCGTCGTTATTGACAACCTCGCCAATGCGAGCCACGAAAGCCTGCAGCGCGTCGAAACAATTACCGGTACAACCATCCCCTTTGTCGAGGCAGATGTGCGCGACCGATCAGCACTCGATGCGATTTTTACTAAGTATGACATCAGTGCTGTGATTCACTTTGCTGGACTCAAAGCAGTTGGTGAGTCGGTCGAGAAGCCGCTCGAATATTATGACTGCAATCTTAGCTCAACCCTCACCCTCTTAGCGGCAATGCGCCAACATGGAGTGCACCGGCTTGTATTCTCGAGCTCCGCAACGGTCTATGGCACACCAGAGTCATTGCCACTCACTGAATCATCACGCACTGGCACCGGTATTACCAATCCATACGGCTGGACGAAATATATGATTGAGCAGATCATTCGTGACTATTGCACGGCACACCCCGACTTCCAAGCGACCATCTTGCGCTACTTTAATCCGATTGGTGCCCATGCATCAGGTATGATTGGCGAAGATCCAAATGGCATCCCTAATAATCTCTTGCCTTACGTTGCACAAGTTGCGGTTGGAAAATTGCAAAGCGTTGGTGTGTTTGGTGATGACTACGACACACCTGATGGTACCGGTGTACGCGACTACATTCATGTCGTTGATCTTGCTAAGGGACATGTGGCTGCCCTATCACACATGAAGCAAGGCGAGCACACCTACAACCTTGGCACTGGCCATGGTACCTCTGTTTTGGAGATCATTAGCGCCTTTGGCAAAGCGTGCAAACATGACATTCCATACGAGATAAAACCACGCCGAGCTGGTGATATTGCAGCTTGCTATGCCGACTGCAGCAAGGCACAGCAAGAGCTTGGTTGGCATGCAGAGCTTTCGATCGAGCAAGCCTGTGAAGACTCCTGGCGCTGGCAATCTCATAACCCAAATGGGTATAACGGTTAAATTTAAATAATACCCCATGGGGTATTTTGCAATGAATAATATAGATGTACGTTCAGTTTGAATATATTATTTGTTCGTACTATAATTTTGCTGTTCAAAATATTGGTCTATTAACAATCTGTGCTTCTCGTGTGAACAATAAATGTATTCAGGCTGTGCTCGTCTGCCAAATGTAAACCTACGAAAACAAAAACAGCCCACTATTTACGGGCTGTTTTCTAGTGCAAATAGCAAAAGTTAGCTTACTCGAGCAATTCTACTCTTGACCAGTCGCTTGATTGATCCGGGTTGAGGAATCTGGTTTACCTTCGCCGGCGTCGAAGCGCATTTCTATATTGTACTTTTTACACACTTCTGCTTCAGGAATAGCCTTTTCCGTGTCACGATCACCGCCGTTGGCAAAAATCAGTTGGTCGCCAGGATATTGGCCAGCAACCATCTCGAGTGATTTAATTTGCGTGGGATCTTCGTCAATCGATAGAATCACTTGGTCAACACCTTTGAGAGCACGCATGAGACGCAGGCGATTGCTTTCGTTGAGGATAATTTTGCCTTTTTTCAGCAATTGTTGCTTGTCGTTGTTGACAATAACAATAAGTTTGTCGCCCATTGCGGCAGCTGCTTCGATCATATCGATATGCCCACCATGGAGCGGGTTAAAATAACCACTGACAATTACTACTCGCATTTATTACTATCTCCTTGTTGTTTATCATTAGAAAGCTTCTGTTGCTATATTATACCATTACTCTTGTATATCTCGACACCATCCCCTATTTCACGCTATAATACAGCTATGACAAAACTGCTTATCACCGGTGGTGCGGGGTTCATTGGCTCGAACTTCGTGCATTATACCGTTCATCACAAGCCGGAATATGAAATCACTGTCGTCGATAAGATGACATATGCTGCGAACCCGCACAACCTCGATGGAGTGCGCGAGCAGATTACCTTCGTGCAGGGCGATATTTGCGATGCCGAACTGATGGATCGCTTGATTGCCGAGACGGATATCGTTGTCCACTTTGCGGCGGAGAGTCATAACGATAACTCACTGCGCGACCCAAAGCCTTTTCTCGACACCAATGTGTATGGCACGTATACTATTTTGCAAGCAGTGCGTAACCACAACAAGCGCCTCCATCACATTAGCACCGATGAAGTGTTTGGCGATCTAGCGCTTGACGATCCAAACCGCTTTACTGAGGAGACACCATATAATCCATCCAGCCCCTACTCGAGCACCAAGGCATCAAGTGATATGCTAGTCCGCGCCTGGATTCGCAGCTTTGGCGTGAAGGCGACGATTAGCAACTGCTCCAACAACTACGGCCCTCGCCAACACATCGAGAAGTTTATCCCGCGGCAAATCACTAACATCCTGAGCGACATCAAACCAAAGCTCTACGGCACGGGCGAGCAGGTACGCGATTGGATCCATGTCGATGACCATAACTCAGCGGTACATTTGATTCTCGAAAAAGGCACGCTGGGCGACACCTACATCATTGGTGCAGACAACGACCACGTCAACAACAAAGCGGTGATTGAGATGATCTGCGACTTGATGGGCAAAGGTAAGGATTGGTACGAGCATGTCAATGATCGCCCTGGCCACGATATGCGCTACGCCATGGACTCGAGCAAGCTGCGCCGTGAGCTCGGCTGGCAACCACAATATACCGACCAAGATGGCATGGCTAACGGCCTGCGCCAAACCATTGAGTGGTACACCACCAACCGCGACTGGTGGCAAGCCCAAAAAGCCGCTGTAGAAGCAACCTACGCGAAGCAAGGACAATAAGCCAGTGCCTGACACCCCCAGCAAAACTCGCGTGAGTAGCAAGATCGCCTACCAAAACCCCTGGATCACCATCCACGAAGACCAAACACGCGACCACGCAGGCAACCTGGGGGTATATGGCTATATGGAGTCGCGAAACTCGTGCATGGTCGTCGCTGTCGACGAGCATGAGCGAATCTACCTGGTGCGCGGCTTCCGCTACCCCTCACAGAGCTTTGGCTGGGAATTGCCCGGTGGCGGTGGTGACGGCGAGGATCTACTCACCGCCTCCAAGCGTGAGCTAGAGGAAGAGACTGGTATCGTTGCCCAGTCGTGGGAGAAGCTCGGTGAAGCATATGTATGCAACGGCCTAATGACAGAGAAAATGGCGGTGTGCTTGACACGAGACCTGTCTTTTGGTGGCAACAAAGAACAATCAGATGAAGTATTTAGCGATATGCGGTTCTTCACCCACAAGGAAATTGACCAGCTTATTACCCAAGGCGATATTAACGACTGCCAGACATTAGCTGGCCTCCATTATTATCATATATGGCGAAAGGAGAACGCATGAATTTCGACCCATCAAGCTACAACGACCTTACCGTGACTGAATCGCCAATTCCAGGGCTATTCGTCATTAAACTGCCCGTCCATGGTGACAACCGTGGGTGGTTTAAAGAAAATTACCAGAAGGAGAAGATGGAAGCGCTGGGACTACCTGCCTTTACCATTGTACAAAACAATGTCAGCTTTAATGACAAAGCTGGTGCAACACGTGGGCTACACGCCGAACCTTGGAATAAGTTCATCAGCACTGCTAATGGCCGCGTATTTGGTGCGTGGTGCGATGTGCGCCAAGGCCCAACCTTTGGCCAGACATTTTCTGTGGAGATTAATCCTGGCACAGCGGTATTTGTACCAAAGGGTGTAGCAAATGGCTACCAAACGCTAGATGATAATGTGGCATATACCTACCTGGTTGATGCCCATTGGTCACCAGATGCGCAGTATACCTTTGTTAATCTCTTTGACCCAGCGCTCGATATCGCGTGGCCACTCGGCAAAGATAAGGCGATCATCTCACACAAAGATGCTGCGCACCCACTCCTGCGCGACGTACAGCCAATGGAATTACAAAAAGAAAGGAAGCGTGCATGACAGATTACACCTCTACCCTCATCATTGGTGCCAACGGGCAATTGGCCAAAGCAATGCAGCAGCAATACCCTAGTGCTCGGGCGGTCGGGCATGATGACCTCAACCTCTGTGACGCAGCAGCTATTGCAACCTTCGACTGGTCTGGCATTAAGACAGTCATCAACACTGCTGCTTACACCAATGTTGACGGCGCAGAAACAGCCGAAGGCCGCACGACAGCCTGGCGCATCAATGCCCAAGCGGTGGGACAGCTTGCTCGTATCTGCTCCGAGCGAGATATTACCTTGGTTCATGTGTCGAGCGATTATGTTTTTGATGGTGAGGCAGCACCACATACCGAAGATGAGCTATTTAGCCCTTTAAGTGTCTATGGTGCATCCAAGGCAGCGGGCGATATTGCTGCCAGCACCACACCGCGGCACTATATTGTCCGCACCAGCTGGGTGATTGGCGATGGTAAAAACTTCGTAACAACAATGCTCGGCCTGGCCGCAAAAAATATCGCACCAACAGTAGTAGCAGACCAAATCGGCCGCCTGAGTTTCACGCCAGAGATTGCGCGCGCGATTGACCACCTGGTAGAAAATAAGGCACCATACGGCACTTACAATGTAACAAATAGCGGCCCATTGGCAAGCTGGGCAGATATCACGCGGCAGATCTTTGCCTTGGCGGGGCGCAACGACTTACCAGTGACAGACACGACCACCGCCGAGTATTTTGCCAATAAGCCTGGCGTCGCGCCGCGACCACTCAATAGCGACCTTAGCCTTGAAAAATTACACGCGACTGGCTTTTCGAGCCAAGACTGGCGCAAGGCACTACGTGAATATGTTACTCTAAATATTCATTAAAGTAGTCCTTGGCTATTTGTCATAGCTTTTAGATTATCATCTCACAACGTCAATAATTTTGTTTGACTTCGCGCATTATCTAGACTGACTCTTTCGTACACTGTTATATATTCCCATTATCTTCGGTATTATGGTACTATTACTTTATCTGGTATGATAAGTATATAGTTAGAACATAAGGAGTTTTACGTATGAAAGGTATTATTTTGGCAGGTGGTTCGGGCTCACGCCTGTGGCCGATTACTAAAGCAATTAGCAAACAGCTGATGCCCATCTATGATAAGCCGATGATCTACTACCCTCTCACCACGCTCATGCAAGCCGGGATTCGTGACATTCTCGTCATTACGACGCCAGACGACCAAGCAGGCTTCCAGCGTTTGCTTGGCGATGGTGCGCAGTGGGGTATCAATCTGCAATACGCTATTCAGCCCAGCCCCGATGGCCTGGCCCAGGCGTTTATCATTGGTGAGGAGTTTATTGGTGATGACAAGGTGGCGCTCGTCTTGGGTGACAACATATTCTACGGCGCAGCGCTCGATGACTCACTGCGTGCCTGCACTGACCCAGACGGCGGTGTGGTCTTTGCTTACAAGGTATCTGACCCAGAGCGGTATGGCGTCGTAGCTTTTGATGATGACAACCACGCGGTATCGATCGAAGAAAAGCCCGCCCAGCCTAAGTCAAACTTCGCAGTGGTAGGGCTCTATTTCTACGACAATGATGTGGTAGAAATCGCGAAGAATGTCCAGCCAAGTGACCGTGGTGAGTTAGAAATTACCTCTGTGAACGCTGAGTATCTGCGTCGCGGCAAACTGAAGGTCCAGACACTAGACAACGGCGATGTATGGCTTGATACTGGGACGATTAGCAGCCTGACCGATGCTGAGGACTTTGTGCGTGTTGTACAGAATCGCACCGGCCAAGTCGTTGGTAGCCCCGAAAAGACTGCGCACATCAACGGTTGGATCACTGACGAGCAGCTTGCCGAACTTGCTGCGCCACTAAAAAAATCAGGCTACGGAAATTACCTCTCGGCGTAGTATAATAATACCAATATGAAAACGAATACCAAGACAGTGTGTGTGATCGTCCCAGCCTACAACGAAGCGACGGTCATTAAGGACGTGATCAAACAATCCAAGCGAGTCTTTGCCAAAGCCAAGGCAACTGGCTATACGATCGACGTTGTGCTGGTAAATGATGGATCGAAGGACGACACGCTCACTCAAGCCAAAAAAGGCGGCGCCATTACGATCGATCATATCCTTAACTCTGGTGCGGGCGGCGCAACCTTAACTGGTCTATCGTATGCTCGGCAGCATGGCTATGACATCGCTGCGACGATGGACGCCGATGGCCAGCACGCACCGGAAGATGTGTTGGCGGGCATCACGCAGATCGATGAGCGCCAGGCAGATTTACTCATTGGCAGTCGTCTTATCGACAGCACTGGTATGTCTAAGACGAAGGTGCTCGGTAACAAAGGTTTGAGCTTGATCACTAAGCTCTTGTTTGGCATTAATGTGACAGATTCACAGTCTGGCCTGCGTATTTATTCGCGCCGCGCCATCGATGATCTCGACTGGAAGTCAACTGGTTACGAATTTTGCTCGGAGATGATCTGGCGTGCCAAGCAAGCGGGGATGAAAATTGGCGAATACCCAATCAAGGCAATCTACACCGACTATTCCCGCGCCAAAGGCCAAAACAACTGGAATGCCATCAATATCGTCAAACGCTTATTCAAACAACGCTTAACGGAGCTCTTCGAATGAGATACTTTGCTCTTGTCTTGCTCAATGTGCCAATTATTCTTTTGGCACTCGTCAACATCATCACCCAATACAAACTAAATAAAATCACCGTCACTCGCTTACGCCACCAGGTGGTAATGTGGCTGGTGGTGATGGCAGTGCTACTGAGCTGCTTCCCGCTGTATAATATTTCGATTGGCCACCCACCGTTTGATTCGTCGGAGTTGAGCTTGTTTGATATTGTCCAGACGACAGCGATCGTGTTACTCTTCTACATCGTCAACACGCAGCGCCAGCGGATCGACCAAAACGAACGCCGCGTGCGCGACCTCCATCAAGAATTGTCAATTAAACTCTCGGCTCATGACAAAAAATAAATCACTCGATATCGTCATCCCCTACTGGGGCGAATTCACTCTCCTTAAAGAGGCGGTTGACTCTGTCTTGGCTCAGACAAGCGACGATTGGCACCTGACCATTCTTGATGACCACTACCCATCGACCGAAGCACGCGATTATTACACAAAACTCGCCGACCCACGCATCACCTATATCCGACACAAGAAAAACCTCGGCATTACCAATAACTTCAACTTTGCCGTCCAGCACGTAACGGCACCGCACTGTATGATTATGGGGTGTGATGATCGGCTCTTGCCGGAGTGCGTAGCAGTGGCACTGCAGACAATTGGTGAGGCAGATTTTTATCAGCCAGGAGTGCAAGTGATTAATGATAAGGGGCAGCTATATCTCCCGTTGGTTGACCGTGTTAAGCGATTTTTGCAACCTCATAAATCAGGTATTTACTCGGGCGAAAAACTCGCAATATCTCTGAGTCATGGCGACTGGCTCTACTTCCCATCGATTGTCTGGAAGACAGCGACGCTCAAGCGGTATTCCTTTGATGCGACGTACACTATACTAGAAGATCTTGTCTTGGTGTTTGATTTTATTCTTGACGGAGCAGTACTTGCTTTTGATCAGACTGAAACATTCCAATACCGACGCTTTGCCCAGTCGCTCTCAAGCAAAGAAAAGTCAAAGGACGGCGTGCGCTTTGCAGAAGAAAATGCGGTATATAATAGCTATGCTCAGCGCTTCGCATCGGTTGGCTGGCATAAAGCCGCTCGGGCAGCACGGCTCCATATTACATCGCGTATTCATCAGTTATTGTCGTAGTTAATGTAATTTGAATATCCTCTCACCTCTATAAAAATAGAGGTTATTTTGTGAGTAAATTAGTATCTCTTTGCTCTTGCACTATTGCATAATAAAATTAGAGAATGACATTTATTAGCAGCAATTCGCTTATTATTTTCTCTATTAGCTCATTCCAGTTTCATTATAGATGAGATACTGGACGCGAAATCGATTTTCACTTTTATAAAACACTTTTTTATATCGAGAAATTTTAGAATAACGCGCCGTCTTGAGTAATATACATGATAGTAAGAGCATAAAAAATTGACACTATTCTACATCAAAAAGTATTACCCCTTTGCGGCGCACGACAAAACCGGCTCGATTTCCTCGAGCCGGTTTGTTTTATTATACACCTTACCTTACGTTTCCTTCAGTAGTCTCGGTTTTCTCTTTATCGACCTCGGCAAACTTGCGCTCCACTGCCATGATGTATAGCTGCATAAAGATTGGGCGAGGTAAGACATCATACAGATACCATACCAGTGTTTTCTTGGCGTGTGGGAGCTCGGTGTTTTTCCACGGGGTGAGTGCAAAATACTTTTGCCACAGCAGCCGGTTCGGATGCTTGTTGCCAACTTCCCACGGTTTGCCCTGAATACCATAGAGCGAGTGAATAATCTTGGGGCTGTAGTAGTTGGTCATGATCTCATCGTAGCTATAAAAATATGGCTGCTTGAGGTTGTTAATGCGCAGCAGATCTTGCGGCCGATAAGCATAAAACGCACTGGAGAAATTATAGGCGATATCGAGCGTCTTGATCTGCCCGCGGAACATAACATTACAGAGGTCTTGATCGGCAATGACGTAGTCGCTTTTCTTCGACAGATGCTCGACGACTTGGCTCGACACATCATCTTTGAGCCATTTTTTGTGATTGATGAGCATGATACCACAGTTGTAATAGCCATCGGTAGGCTGGAGTCCAATCGTTGCTTTGTGCTGATTGGTGAGAGTGTCGTAGGCCAGTGCCATGATATTTTTCTCAAAATCAAGCTCCAGCAAGCCATCAAGGGAGCTGGTAATGATCGTGTGTGGGTTGAGGTAGAGTACGCGATCGGTCTTGATCTCAAGATCGGCAAGAGCCAGCATTTTGAGCCACGTCACATACACACCGTGCCACGGCTTGACGCCTAGCTTCTGTAATTTCTTGTGGTACGCGTTAGGGTTGATGAATGTCAAATAGGCATTGGGGTATTTTTCAACCAACTTTTTGAGGCGATCTTTGCTTTGCTTGCTTAGCTTATACCCACAATAAAAAATATGAATCTCGTCGAGCGTCTTATTGTTCTCAAGCAATGATGCGATCGAAATCGCACTGACAACTGCGTAGTTATCGTCACTTTGATACAAGACGTTTAAGATTTTCTTTTTGACTCTGGGCATGGCCTGCCTCTCTCCTTTATTCCACCGCTGCTATGTTTTTTACGTAGTTTTCCAGTAATGGCTGGTAGCTCTCACTGATGAATCCGGTGTTGTGCAGCTTCGACAAATTCATATCGCTATACATTGGTCGAGGCGCAAACGGAATCTTATCTTTACTATACTCTTGTGTTGACACTTTTACAACCCTATCGCGATCGTGCCCTGCATATTCGAATACATCCTCGGCAAGCTCTGCCCACGATTTGATCGGCCCAGAGTTAGAAACATGATACAAACCATACTCAGCCTTGGTATCTATCAAATGCTTGGTGGCGCGCGCGATCTCCGACGCAAAGGTTGGCCGACCATATTGATCATCCACAACCTTGGGATTAATGCGCATGTCAGCCAGGCGCTTCATCGTCCGCGGGAAGTTGTGCCCATCGCCAATCACCCAGGAGACACGCAGCACATAATGGCGCGGCGCAAGGCTAACCAGTAGATCCCCTGCTGCCTTGACATCACCATAGACCGACAGTGGTGAGAGCGACTCATCCTCACCATGGTTTTTGTTCGTCCCATCAAAGACATAGTCGGATGAGTAATGCACCAATGTAATATCATGCTCCAGCGCTACCTTGACGAGATTGCGTGGGCCAACCGCATTGACCTGCCAGGCTTTGGTGCGGCCCTCAAGCGTTTCTGATCCATCGGCATTGACGAACGCCGCCGCGTTGATAATAACATCCACACCCGACCAATCATACCCAAGCACCTGCTCTTCGTCCGAAATGTCGAGCTGCTGGTGGCCCAGCGCCGTTGCCTTTGGATATATTTCTTGGAGCGCCCGCCCCACTTGGCCATTACAACCCAATATTACAATCCCCTTGCTCATATACCCTCCTTTGTTTCCGCTATTATAGCACAGTTAGCGTAAGCTTTTTGAAATATCTGAAATCGCATGGTCGATGTAGGATAAAAAACACGCTGATAAGCCATTTTACTACTGTTAAACGCTCATATAGTCTCGCTCAATCCCCCTTGGGATATCATTGCAATCAATTTTGCCACGTAGTAAGCTAAGAGAATCTGAATCTCACAGCCTCTCTCGGTACTGGATTTTCCTCCAAACTTTACCTTGATGAGCTGTGAAATCAATCGTTACGATCAATTGCTGGCTCTGACACAAGAGGGCCGGTGTCTCGTAGACATCGACCCTTTAGTGATCTATCGGAGGGGTGTAGAAAGACAGAGCGTGAAGATTTTGCAATTTAGGTAGAGGCGATGAAGGCCTGATAATCTCTTGCAAAAAGCCAATAAGATTTACTTTGCAGCGGCGAACAATACTACGCAGCCATACAGCGCAGCTGCCGGCGATAAACTGCCGCGAGCAGCACCGCTTGGATGATGCCTGCCACCATAAAACACAGCACACTACCCAGCATCGCATAGTGCTGCACCACGCTATATGACACGACTGTGAGTACGATATTACTCAGCAAAAGTATATAGAACTGCCCTTTAAACTCGCGCAGCACGGTGAGGATATTGATATAAATCGATACCAGCGCATTAGCCACCGCTCCCACTACCATAATGAGTAGCTCGGTGCGGTAATCGGTAATACGCGCATTGAAAATGAGAGTAAGAAGCGGTGCCCCAACCAGCCATGTCGCAATCAGTGTCAGCGCACTAATCCCCAAGACGATGAGGATAATTTTGCTCACCAGCGCGTGGAACTCAAGGCGCTTCTGCTGATGATAGAGCTCCGACAGCTGCACGATATTGGGCTGAATAATGAAGGTAATAAACAGCGAGAGTAATGTAATGGGCATAGCCATAATACCAAAATACGCGATCTCGTGCGTGTGGAATGTATCGAGAAAATAGCGCGGAATATTAAGCGAAAACATCGTCAAAAATGTGGTAAGGAACACTGGTGCGCAGCGCCGCATGATCATACCAACATGACGCAGCTTAGGCACGAGATGATCGATATGGGGTTGGATAGATTCGTACCGCTGTACCTGTTGCCAATCATACAACATAAGCATGAGAGCATTGACCACCACAATTGCCACCACCCCCCATAGCACACTGTGCACAAGCATATCGACGAGCAAAAATGCTCCAAAACCACCCATTGCCTTAATAGTAAGCGAATAGCCAACAACGTAGAGTCTGTGGTGGATTTGCAGCACACCATAGAGCGCATCGGCTACTGCCTCCAGCGCCTTGAAGAGTACGAGCGCGATGATGATACTCGACTTCACGACATCATAGTTATTTGCCACGCAAAACAGCACCGCACCAACCATCATCACGATCGACGTCACGAGTTTGACGGCAAGGTAACTGCTGCTACTAAACTCTTTGCGCACATCCGACACCTGATAAGTACGCCCACCCCACAAGCCAATCGCCCAAAACACCACCGAGAGCGACAGCGCAAAGGAAAAAACCCCCGAGTCCGCAATGCCATTCAGCCGCGTAATAAGCAGCAGGAGCGCCGGCGAGATGGCGCTTTGCAAAAAGGAGCCGATGGAATTCCAGATATAATTTTTAGATTGCATAATCTTATTTAGTATACCACTGGTTGGTTATTTCTCGCGATTTAGACCATAATTTGCTCTGTTGTGATTTGTGCTCTATAATCAGGCGTGTTATGAAGAAATATTGGGCATTATTCGAATCATTTATTGCACGGCCAGAGCGAGTCTTTCTTTCGCTGTGTTTGTTGTTTGGCTTATTGTCGGCGTTTTTTGTGCCGCAGCTATCGGTGAGTGATGAGAATATGCACTATTTGCGGGCCTATGCGCTGGCTGACGGTCGCTTAGAATCCAAGCGCTGCACCTACCCAGCGGATGTTAATGGCCGGGCATCGTCGGTGTATCATGGCAATATCAGCGCTGATTATTCGCACCCCATCAACCGCTCAGATCTCAAGACAACAAGCAAGTGCAACAGTGCTGTGGGCTACGCACCCATTATGCATGCGCCGCAAACGCTTGGTATTTTCATCGCTAATCTCTTCAATGGGTCGACGGGCCTGACGATCCTCTTTGGGCGGATCGCCAACTTGCTGTTCTATGCGCTGAGTGTATTTTTCATTATCAAGTGGGTGCGGATTGGCAAGTGGGTTTTTGTGGTGGTGGGGCTGTTACCACTAATGGTTCATCTCGCCGCTTCGCTCTCGAGCGATGTGATGACCAACGTGGCAATCTTCCTTATTACCGCCATGACGCTCAATCTCTACACCCAAGAAACACCAATCCGCCGCCGGCAAGTTGCTGGCCTCTTAGCTATAGCAGCGCTGCTGGCACTGACCAAGGCGGTTAACGGTTTGCTGCTCTTCCCGCTTCTGTTTTTGCCAGGGCGACTCTTCATCTCAAACACGAGGCTGCCGAAGCTGCCATCACTTTTCAAGAAGCTCCCCTTCAACCTGCATAAGTGGGCGCTGATCGCGGGCGCTGGCATTGTATCGCTGGCGGCACTACTCATCTGGCAAAAGATCTATGATGGTGCGCTCCTTTCATCTGGCGCAGCCGATAATCCGCTGCATCATAATCCACTTAGGTTTATCCGCATCCTCTTTAATACCTATATCAATCCAAATATTGGCTACACCGATATCGTAGTACGTGGTAGTGTGGGCGACTTCTCAAGCTTCAAATATCACCTGCCGCTCTTTGTTTTGATTCCACTCTTTCTACTGGTCTTTCTTGCACTCATCAAGCGTGATAAGGCTGAGGAACAAGCACTAGCGCCAGCTGCTGGTCGATTAGCCGTGGCCAACCTCACCACTGTTGCTGTCTTTATTGTGGCGGTTTCATACGCGATGTATACCGCCTGGGCGCTGCTACCAATTCGCTTTGGTGCTGGTGCATACTACGCCGATGGAGTGCAGGGGCGTTACTTTACGGCACTACTCGTGCTACTCATCCCCTGTGGGGTGTGGCTACGCAAGTATATTTGGTTCCATACCGCCTCGGCTAAGGTGTTTCACGCCCTTATATTCTTTGGCTGCGGGGCAATTTTGCTGTACTATACCTTTGGCACCTATTGGGCTTACCACGCGCCGATACCGGTACCACCGGTGGCATAAATTTCGGTGCTAGCACTAGGGGGTTGATATTTATAGAGAAGCAGTACTCTTTGTAGTGTCTTGAATGAGAGAGTGATAAAAAACAGAGCGATACGAGAATTGGTAAGGTTCTGACATGCCATTGAGAAGATAGGATTATATAAGGATTTTTTGATATTCCATATTCCACCTTCCCCTTTCATGACGCTTATGCTATAGTGACATGGAACACTAATAGCACAAGCATTATGAAATTATTACGTACTCTATCCAAAAAACGTCTCACGCTCATCATTAGTATTGGCATTGCGCTCGTCGCCGCAGGCGGTTATGGCGCTTATATCGCAACGCGCCCTGCCCCGCTGCCACCTCTGTCGGATGAGCCAACACCAACCCAACAACAAACGCAGCACAAGACCGATGCCGCCACGAAAGAATCATTTTTAGACAATAACACAGATCATAATACGACCAATGCCAAAGACACTTCGCAGCAGCGCACCACCCAGGCTCAGCCCGCGCCAGTCCCAACCTCAGCGAAGCATATTGAGCTCTCTGCTGAGCAGTCAGGCGAAACGGTTGTTGTGACTACTAAGCTAAGAGAACAAGGTTTTTCTTCTGGTCAGTGCGTGCTGACGATCACTAGTAGCGAGCAGCGCTCCGAGCAGCACGCTGCCATCATCTACCAACCAGAATACTCCACCTGTGCTGGCTTCTCTGTGCCCGCCCGATCATTACCCAAAGGTACGTGGCATATCTCTCTCGCTGTCACGCCGCTTGGTGGCAAGGCACTCACGAAGACGCTCGATAAGGAGATTCGCTAGATGATGGCTCAATCATACTCCACCGCTCGTCTCTTCTCGACATATTGGCGATATATCCTTGCTGGTGTTTTGTGTGTGAGTATATGTGCTGCAACCATCCTCCCCTATCCAGCCCAAGCAGTAACGGCAGCCGATTGGCGAGCAGGCAATATCGTTGATGATTTGCTCTTTACCAATAGTGACGATATGTCAGTGGCAGATATTCAGGCGTTTCTCAATAGTCTCAACCCACAATGCGACACCTATGGCCGGCAGCCCGCTACTGAGCATGGCCGGCGCGATATCAGCCGAGCACAGTATGCCGCCGCTCGCGGTTGGCACGGGCCACCATATGTCTGCCTCAAAGACTATTATGAAGTGCCCAAATACACACCGGGCAATTACATCCCCGCCAATAACTTCGGTGGAGCGATCCCTGCTGGAGCAGTTAGTGCTGCGCAGATTATCTACGATGCTGCCAAGCAGAATAATCTTAATCCCAAAGTCCTGCTGGTAAAGATCGCCACCGAGTCGGCTGGCCCACTCACCTCTGACACTTGGCCCCTTCAAAACCAATACACCTATGCCATGGGTTCGCACTGCCCCGATAGTGGTCCGGGTGGCAGCGCCAATTGCGACCGCAACTACGCTGGCTTCTCGATGCAAGTTGCCTCAGGAGCACAGCTCATCCGTTGGTATCTGGATAGTATGCAGCAACCGTGGTGGTCGTATAAAAAGCCGTTTGCGACTAATCGTATCCTATGGAATGTGGTGCAGCGAGGCTGCGGTGCTGGCGATATATATATCGAGAGCAAGGCCACAGCGGCACTCTACACCTACACACCCTACCAGCCCAATCAAGCAGCCCTGGCTAATATGTATGGCTTAGGCGATCATTGCAGCGCCTATGGCAACCGCAACTTTTGGCGCGTGTGGAACGACTGGTTTGGCTCGACCCAGCATAGCCGGCCACTTATCAGCTTCCGATCGCACAGCAGCTACATCGGCTGGACAGGGGTAATTCATAACCGTGGCATTACAGGTATCACTGGCCAAAGCAAGGCAATGCAAGCTCTCACGATCGATGGCGAGGTAACTTATACTTCATACAGCAACGAACGCGGTTGGCAGCCCTCTGTGCAGGGCAGTATGCAATCGGGTACAACAGGGCTTGGCCGACCAATCACCGCCGTCAAGATCCAGCCAACTGGTACTCTCGCCCAGGCGTACGACATCTACTATCGCGCCCACGTGAGCTACATTGGCTGGATGGGCTGGGCCAAGAATGGTGAAGTGGCTGGTGTAACTGGTGGAGCTAACAATGCTATCGAAGCGGTCGAAATAAAGCTTGTGCGTAAAGGAACGCCTGCACCTGAGTCATCTGGAGTAGCGTATAAAAATATCGCGGCACATGGCGATCCATCGCCCCTCAAGCTCTCACTTAGCTCACATGTCGGTATGGTTGGCTGGCAGCCAGAAGTGCGCGATGAGATGATGAGCGGTACCACTGGCCAAAGCCGCCGCATCGAAGCAATCAAAGCATCGCTCCACAACACAACGGGCCTGCCAGGCAGCATCCAATATTCATCACACGTTAGCTACGTCGGCTGGCAAGATTGGAAACAAGCAGGCGACGTATCTGGCACGACAGGGCAATTCCGCTCCATCGAAGCAGTCCGCTTCTTACTTACCGGCAAACTTGCCACTACATACGACATCTGGTACCGAGGTTACTCGCAATACGTCGGCTGGATGGGCTGGGCTAAGAATGGCCAACCAGCTGGTTCGACTGGTGCCTACCGACAACTCGAAGCACTAGAGGTGCGCCTTGTGCCGAAGCATACACTCAGCTTGCCTGGCGGTGCCTTTTATAACCCAACCAATACTGCTGTGCCCGATCTCTACCAACTGAGCTACGCTGCCCACGTAGGCTACATCGGCTGGATGCCCGATGTGTCACACCCTATCATGGCTGGCACCACTGGAAAATCACGCTATCTCGAGGCAATCCGCCTTGGCAAGGCCGTATCGCTGCGCGATGGTTCGCCCATTACCATCCAGTGCGAAGCAAAAACTGCTGGCCAGTGGCTTCCATCAGTCACTCTCTCACCATCGCAGCCCTGTGGCACGACTGGCCAGCGCAAAGCGCTCGAAGCCCTCAAGCTTAGCCTCAGTCCCGCCGACGCCGCTCGCTACGATATTTATTACAACACTCACCTCTCCTGGGTAGGTTGGCAGGGCTGGAAAAAGAATGGCGAAGTAGCTGGCGACCGGCCCGGCTCACACGTCGAAGCAGTGATGATTAAACTAATCGAGAAAAGTAACGAGTAACTACTAGGTGTACAAAACAAACCTCTCACATCTGTGAGAGGTTGTTGTATATATCACAGCAAGGCAACAGCTTTATTCGTAAATCGCCGCTACCTTCTCCTCAATATTCTTCCATTGATAGTCGTTGGCAGTTTGGCGGCCACCAGCGATGAGCTTGTCACGCAGCGCTTTGTCCGCTACCAGGCGCTCTACGGCCGCTACACCAGCCGCTATATCACCCTGTTGGTAGAGGAGACAGTTCTCACCATCCTTAAGGTACTCGACATTGCCGCCATTGGGCACTACCACTGCGAGGCCACCAGTTGCCATCATCTCGAGTGGTGGGTAGGAGAAGCTCTCGAGGATGCTTGTCTTGATAAGGATGTCACAGCTGGCGTATACTTCGCCGACCTTCTCGGGCGCAATGCGATTATAGAATGTATCGACGCGGTACCAGTCCTTCGGTTCTTTGCGGTACGATAGGTATGAAATTTCATACTTCGCAGGGTCGAGTTGGTTGATAATACGGAAGGCTTCGTCGGTGTTTTTATACTCGCTCTTGCTGTCACCCTCGACGAGGATTTTTATCTTGCGACCACTGTCAAAATCGCGCTCGCGGTATGGATAATACTCGATATCGATACCGTTCGAGACATACTTCGCATCCTTGCCAAACATATCTTTGAGCCACTTCTGGCACCAGAGCGACATTGTTACATAGCGCACGCCCGACTGGTCGCAGTACGATGCATTGGCCGCGAAGCGTGGCCCACCCGTGCCGGGGATATAAAAATCAGTCTCGAAGTTTTGGACGAAGTAGAGCCGATTGCGTACATTGGGGTGCTTTTTGATAATCTCTACTGTTGACCACAGCGTCGCCACTTGCGTGTCAAAGAAGGCCTCTATCTTCGTCTTGTGCGCTGTAATAACATTAAAGCCTGGCAATTCGGAGCGGTATTGGTAGGTCTTTTTGGCCTGCTTAAGGGCGTGCTTGCTCACTGAATCGATCAGCGTTACATCCCAGCCTGCCTTGCGTAGAATATCGGCATGTTTGACGGCAACGATCACCCCACCCGAGATATCCGTCGAAGGCAAGACAAAGCCAATATTGCGCGCCAAGCGCTCCCGCACAAACGATGCAAGCGTGTAGCCAGTGTAGACTGTCGAATAATCATTGGTGGCAATCTTGTGCGCATTCTCGCCCAGCTGGGTGCGCAGCGCTTTGTCGGTAATGAGGCGATCGAGCGCTGCATACCAATCGTTATCCGCGCCAACCAAGAGGCCCGTCTCGCCGTCCTTAACTTGCTCAGCAAAGGCCCCCACCTGACTCGCCACCGTCGGTACCTTGACGAGGCCAGCCTCAAGCCATTTGTTTTCAGACTTCGCACGGTTAAAGATTGTATCGACCAGTGGTGCAAGAATAATATCACAGTCCACCATCACCTTAGGCAGCTCCCGCCAATCGACAAAGCCTGACGTCATCACCCGCTCTTTATACGGCTCAAGCGCAGCCGGTACGTCGAGAATACCAGCAATCTTGAGGTGGAGCTGCGGATACGCATCGAACAGCCGAATCAAATCTGGGATGACTAACTCAAAGTCCTCATTGTGCGTAATACTCCCACTAAAGTACCCAATGATAATTTTGTCTGCGTCCTTGGCAATCTTCCCTTCAGCCAAATCCTCCAGCGCCATATTAGACGTCTTGATCATCTCATCAGAGGCGGCATTACGGTTGATGAGGACATCACCAGTGGTGTACTTTTGCAGCTCATCGCGCAGTTGCGTTGTAGTTGTCACAACGTGATCACAAAGCTTAAGTGTCTCACGCATACGGTTCACTCCATCGTCATAGAGCTGCTTATCGGCTTGGTTCATCTGCTGGACGTATTTAATGCCGTCGGTATACGTTTGATCGATGACAAGATCGTCGATATCAAAGAAGCAGGTCTTGTTGAAGAACTTTGCTTGCTTGATAAACTCCCGCACCGTCTCTGTCACTGGGCAGCGAAAGAACACGAAGCCACGATAATACTTGAGGTCATCCAACGAGAGTCGATCATAAAACACACTCTCCACCGTTAGCCCCTGCGACATCAGCTGTTCCATCTGATGCGCCACGCGATAGCGCTCGGGGTGCGGCAGGGTGCAGCCGTTGATAAAGAGGATGTCTTTGTAATACTTCTGCTTGCGCTCGGGGAATTTACGATAATAGGCATACTTCGTGGCGCGCTTGCCAAAGCCAATCATTCCATCGTCTTTGATAATCTTCATGCTTTTCTTGGCGGCTTTGTGTACTTTACCGATCATACGTCCTCCTCTGGCGTTACGTGCGGGTTATATAGTGTGTTGTATCCTTTACCACAGAGTGCAGCAGTTATCTGAGCACTGGTAAGCGGTGTATCTGGCGCAAGAGCGGCAAGTTTGGTGCGCGCCACCACCACTGTTGGTGCGTCGATAATACCAAGATTATAGCGGGCTGTCAAGTAGATATGTTTGGTAAATGAGCGCCGACTGAGCTGCTGGAGCAGACCTACCACCGATGGTTGTAAAATCGACGACAAATTTGCAATCACCTGCTGCTCATCAGTAATTTGCGGCACCACTACACCAATCATTGGGCGAGCGGCATCGGCAGCGAGATGCTGCAGCGTGCTAGAAGGCAGCGCATTATGCTGCGTCAGGCATATCATCTCGGCGGTGGTCGCCTTTAGTAGCTGACCAACAGTGGTCGACTCATCGAATGGCACAGTGTGAGTGCTATATGCTTGGTCTAAGATATAGCTCATCTGCCACTGAGCACCATACTGCGGGTCGCGCTCCACCTGGGTCTGCACCTGGCGAGCAGCGCTGTCTGCCTCGAGGGCGCGACGCTGCGCATCGATGACATAAGGCTTGGCATCAAGGTCTTTCGCTGTAGAGGCTTGGTGGACACGCCAATAGTAGAGGATCTGCGGCACATGAGCAATCTGCTCGGGCTGCAAAGCCCGCGTCAGGCGCAAGAACAGCTCCCAATCCTGCGTGCCATTATACGACCCATCTTCGCCACCAACCTCTGTGAGTAATTGGCGTGACATGACGGCAAAGTGTGTAATGTAGTTCACCGCGCGCAAAAAATCTTCGTTCCAATCGGGTTTGAAAAACGGCTGGTAGGGCCGGCCATGCTCATCCATCTTCGTCTCATCGGTGTAGACAAACTGCGCGCCAGTACGGTCGATCGCAGCCGCAACCCACAGAAGCGTATCAGGGTGGAGGGTGTCATCATGGTCAAGCAGCGCAATGTATTCGCCCGTAGCCTGTGCGATGCCATAGTTGGTTGCACCAGCAATGTGACGGTTCTTGTCCAAAAAGAATGGCTTGAGCTGCGGTGTATCTTCGGCTAGGTCACGAATCGCCTGGCGGGTAGTCTCGTTAGTCGAGGCATCATCAACAATGATAAGCTCCCAACGTGGGTACGACTGCGCCACCACCGATTGCACCATCTCTCGCAGGAATGGAATTGGCGTATTATACGTTGGTATGATGATGGAGATAAGCGGCTGCTCAGTAAGCGAGGCAAGCGCTGGTGGCTGCTCGGTGTGCTGACGCTGCCATGCATCGTAGATGCGGCGCTGGCGAGCATCGAGATGAGCCCGATACGGCGCCAGAAGGCAACGTACCGCGCGGTGGAGATGGCGATTAGCTTTGATAAGGTGCGTCAAACGATGTAATATATACGACATTTCTCCCTATTTCCAGGTATGCTTGAGCTTGGTAACACCACCCCACCGGCCATGATCATAATCACGTTGCACCGAGAAGTGCGGCCCCTCCTCAGTAAAGGCGATCGTCTTCGTGTCGTCCGCCCCCATCAAGCCAGCCTTGATGAAATAACTCCCCTCGTTGAGGTTGAGCTGCACAGTGTAGACCGCGCGATTCTTGTCAGCAATCTTCACTTTTTCTTGATAGGTGTTAGGGCCATAGACATACTCACCATTCTCGCGGAAGATTGCCACACCAACATGCTTAACCCCTGTTTGCTGCCATTCTAGCTCCACCGTCATAGTCTCGTTATACTCATACACCGTCTGCTCATTGCCATCGCTCCCGCGCAGGGTGATGTCGAAGTCGTCTGAGATTTGCTCGTCTAACCCTTCTGACTCGTTGTAGCTCTTAATGTTGCTCCGGCTATAGGCGGCGGCGATGCGATATGGCTTGCCGATCATCTTCACCTTCCCATCCTCGATAAACACCGCCTTGTTGCAAAAGCGCTCTACCGCCGACATATCGTGCGTGACAAGGATAACGGTGCGCTTTTCGCGCTTGAGCTTATCGAAGTAGGCATAGCACTTCTTTTGGAAGGCTTCATCCCCCACCGCCAAGACTTCATCTAGCAGCAAGATATCGGCATGGGCACGGATGGCAATGGAGAAAGCCAGGCGCACCTGCATCCCGCTGGAATAATTCTTGAGCCGCTCCTCCATAAAGTCGCCCAGCTCGGCAAAATCGACAATTTTATCATACATTGCCTCCATCTCGTCGTGGCTAAAGCCGAGCAGTGCACCATTGAGAAAGACATTCTCGCGACCAGTGAGCTCTGGGTTAAAGCCAACGCCCAGCTCGATAAACGGCACCAGCGAGCCACCCACCTCGACGCTCCCGCTATTGGGGGTGTAGATGCCGGCAATCGTCTTGAGCAGTGTGCTCTTGCCCGAGCCATTGCGCCCAACAATACCAAAGAAATCACCCTCGTTGATGGTGAAGTCGATATCCTTAAGCGGCGTAAAAACTCGATACCCTTTGCGCCCCTTGAGGAGGTTAATGAGCTTTTGCTTGATGCCGGAGCTCGCCTCCAGTGGGATCTTGAAGGACTTGGTGAGGTTATTGATAACAACGATTGGTTGCGCCATCTAGATACTCTCCGCAAAATACTGTTGGTTACGCCGGAAATAAAACACCGCCAACAGAATGATAATGATAATCGAAATAAATGGTATGAGCACCATGGGGTACGCCACGAGGTCGTAGAGCTGGATGGTCTGGTGTGTTACGAGCACCTGGCGGACATCTTGGATGATCTGGGCGGCTGGGTTGAGCATGAGGTATGGTGCAGCAGTTGGCATACGATCCACTACCATCTGCAGAGGATAAATAACCGGTGTGGCGTAGAAGGCCGCCTGCATGAAGATCTCCCACAAATAACCAATATCGCGGTACTTCACATTGATCGTCGCAAGGAAAAACGCCACCGCCAAGGAAAGCACATAAAGCTCGAGGATGAGTGGCACCACAAGCAGCGCCTCCCACGACCAATGCACACCATTAAACAAACAAAAGCCTAAGATTACCACCATATTAATGGCGAGATTGATAAAGGCCGAGATGGTACCAGAGATAACGATGATATATTTGGGGAAGTTGATCTTGCGGATCAGGTCGCCCCGCGAGACGATCGACTGCAGCCCCTGCACCGTCGCCTCACTAAAGAAGTTCCACAGCACAATCCCCACCAGCAGATAGACAGGATAGTGCTCGATATTGCGACCAAGGCCCAAGAACTTATCGAACACGACAAACAAAATAATAAACAAAAATATCGGCTTGAGGATTGACCACAAATAGCCCAGCACCGAACCCTGATAGCGCAGCTTGAAGTCCGTTACGACCAACTCGCGCAGCAAGATACGATTTTTTCGTTGCAAAAGATTTGTTACTTTCATAGTTTCTCTGGCCATTATATAATATGACCGTGGTAAAAAACAATCTTGCAATCATAGTTCTTAACTGGAACGGCGCCGATGATGCCCTAGAATGCATTGATTCATTGGCGCAGCAGACGCTGGTGCCGACCATCATCGTGGTCGATAACGACTCGCATGATGACTCGGTGGCACGCTTCCGCTCATATCAAGCTAAACACCCCGCGCTTAGTCTCGTCATCATTGAGAATCAGCGCAACCTCGGCTTCGCCGGTGGTATCAACACAGGCCTGCGCTATGCCAAAGAACAGCAATTCCGCTTTGTTGGCGTGCTCAACCCCGACGCAGTTGCTAACACACACTGGTGCCAAGCCCTAGTGGACGAGCTGCGAGCTCATCCAGACTGTGGCATTGCCACTGGGCTACTGGCTCGCCGCGATGGGACGACCATCGATAGCTCGGGCGACTTCTACACCACCTGGGGGTTGCCTGGCCCGCGCCACCGTGATGAGCCAATTAGCCATGCGCCAACAGAGGCCGGAGCGGTGTTTGGCGCAACGGGTGGTGGAGCAGTATATCGCACGGCACTGTTCGACACTGTTGATCTTTTTGACGAAGCATTCTTCATGTACTACGAAGACGTCGATCTCAGCTTTCGCACGCAGCTAACAGGCTGGACAGTGCGCTTCACGCCGCACGCCGTCGCATACCACAAGGTTGGTGCCAGCAGTAGCAAAGTTCCAGGGCTCGCGGTATACAATACCTTTAAGAACTTGCCGCTGATTTTTATCAAGAATGTGCCAGGGCGGCTATTTTGGTCGATTGGCGTGCGCTTTTGCCTCACCTATTGGCTGATATTCTTGAGTGCACTGCGCCATGGCAATGGTTGGCCAGCACTGCGTGGTATGCTCGCCTCTGTTGTCCGCCAGCCAGCGGCCTATCGGCAGCGGTTTGCTATCCAGCGGCAGCGCAAGGTGTCGGTCGATTATATCCGTAGTATTATCCACAACGGACCATTATCCAATCAGACAGGCTTGCTCAAATTCCGGAAGTTTTTTACTGGCAAATAGTTCAGCTTAGTTGTTCTGCCACAGGACGAACCTCGCAAAATCTCTAAATATTCACGCATCACCACTCTCTTCCTCGATAATGCTCTATTCTCCATTCATAAGGGGATAAACGAGAGCCAAAAAAGTGAATTTTAAGACCGGCTTTCGCATGATAATTATACCGAAAATGTTCCGGCCAGATTCTATATAGTGCTTCTCCGTCTGCTAGGTTACTGGCCTCCAGATATTTTCTTGTATAATTATTTATGCGAAAGTAGCATACCATACTCTACTAATGCACAATTAACCTGCGTCTTATCACCCCTGTTACGCACGCAATCATTTTGCATATTCGCCATCTATGCGTACAATAATACCTATGCGTCTTCTTGAATATCAGGCCAAGCAGTGCTTGGCTAAGGCTGGTGTGGCAGTGCCGCAGAGTAATGTTGTAGAATCTGCAACGGTAACACCCACTGCCCCCATTGTTCTCAAATCACAAGTGCCGATCGGTGGCCGCGGCAAGGCAGGTGGTGTGGTAGTCGTCCGCGAGCAATCCGCCGTTGTGCCAACCATTCAGCGTCTCTTTGCCCTCGATATTGGTGGCTACACCCCTACGAAGCTTCTTGCTGAGGAGGTTCTCTCCATTGCCCGTGAGTGCTACATTTCGCTCACTATCAACCGCGAGCACTCATCCATCGAGCTGCTCGCCCACACCAGCGGTGGCATCGATGTAGAGGAGCATGAGAGCGCAGCGTTCTTTCGCCAGGCCATTACGCCGCAAACAGTTCATACTGTAGCCGAAGCACTAGCGGAGTATTTGTCGCTGCCAGAGCAGGCCTTTGCGCTTGAGGATATGGTGGCGAATTGTTTGCGTTGCTTTATTGACAACGATTGTCTATTACTCGAAATTAACCCACTTGTTGTGACGACAGATGGCCAGCTCATCGCTGGTGATGCAAAGATGACGATTGACGATGCAGCGCTGTTTCGCCACCCGCAGTGGCACGAAGCAGCCTTGGAGGATCATAATTTCGTCACGCTCGACCATAATGGGACGATTGCGACGATTGCCAATGGTGCAGGCCTGGCAATGGCCACCGTCGATGCGGTGACTGCTCGCGGCGTGCAGCCAGCTAACTTTCTTGACATTGGCGGCACAGCCACTCCAGAGAAGATCCTGGCTAGCTTCGAGCAGATTGCCCGCTTCCCCGCTGTGGCGCTCATCATTATCAATATCTTTGGTGGTATTGTGCGCTGCGATGATGTAGCGGCGGCCATCATTAGCGCCAAGCAACAATTGCCAGAACTCCCACCACTGGCCGTCCGCCTGACGGGCAACCGCGAAGCTGAGGCCAAGGCACTGCTCGCCCGCGAGGATATTCCACTCTATGATAATCTCTCTCACATCCTAGAGGAGGCTGTATGATGACCCCTGATATCTTTCGCGGCAAGCATGTCATCGTCCAGGGTATAACGGGCAAAAATGGCTCATTTCACACCGAGCGTATGCTAGCGACTGGCACGCATATCGTTGGTGGCACATCACCTAACCAATCAGTCGCAGAAGTGCACGGTGTGCCGGTCTTCCAGACGATTCGCGAGATTCAGGCGCAGCAGCCCGTTGATATTTCCGTCATTTTTGTACCGGCAGCCCATGCCAAAGCAGCGATTATGGAGGCAATCGACGCAGAGGTGCCACTCATCATCTGTATTACTGAGGGTGTGCCTGTCCACGATATGTTGCGTATAAAACAACGCTTAGCAACCAGTTCTTCTGTTCTGATCGGCCCCAACTGCCCTGGCGTTCTCATCCCCGGCGTGCACAACCTCGGCATCATTCCTGCTGCGCTCGCCAGGCCAGGCCACACTGCCATCGTCAGCCGTAGCGGCACCCTCACATACGAAGCAATGAGCCTCCTCACCCAGGCAGGGATTGGCCAACGCTATGTGATTGGGATTGGCGGTGATATGATTAGCGGCAGCAGCTTTATTGATTGCTTGCAGTTGTTTGAGCAGGATGCGGCGGTGGAGCAGATTGTGCTAATCGGTGAGATTGGTGGCACGAGCGAGATTGCCGCGGCAGATTATATTAAGCACAATATAAGCAAACCAGTCTATGTTTACATTGCGGGCCACAGTGCACCATCTGGAGTACAGATGGGCCATGCTGGGGCGATCCTTGGCACAAATGAGCTGGAGTCAGCCCAGGCCAAGACGGCACGGCTCGAGGCCAGTGGCGCAGTGGTGGCATCGTCCATCCAGTCGCTCATCGCGCTCATACCAACCAATAAGTGATACAATAAGGCTACGATGAAAACAATCACCATTCTTATTCCTGCCTACAACGAAGCAGCTGTTTTACCACAGCTGTTTGCCCGGCTCGAGACGCTGCAGCGCAGTGTCGATCGCCAGCGCTACCAGTTCGAATTCTTATTTATTAATGATGGCAGCCAGGATCACACGCTCGAGCTCATTCAGATCGAGCAGCGACACAACCCCGCCATTGTCTACCTCAATCTCTCGCGCAACTTTGGCAAAGAAGCTGCTATGCTCGCTGGCTTCGACCACGCCGCGGGTGATGCTGTCGTGGTAATTGATGCCGACCTGCAAGACCCACCAGAGCTGATCCCGCAGATGATCGAGCTATGGGAACAAGGGTATGATGATGTATATGCGCGGCGCCGAAGCCGCTCAGGTGAGACTTGGCTCAAGAAAAAAACTGCCGCTTGGTACTACCGCCTCCTCCAGAGTACGACGCATATTCCTGTTCAGATCGACACGGGTGACTTCCGCTTACTTAGCAAACGCTGCGTCACTGCTATCACCCAACTGCGCGAATCTCAGCGCAATACCAAAGCGATCTTTAGTTGGGTGGGCTACAAAAAGAAGGAGATTCTTTATGACCGCGACCCACGGGCTGCTGGCACCATCAAGCAAAGTCCGCGCACGCTCATCAACCTCGCTATTGACGGCATCACGAGCTTTACGACCGCACCACTGCGCATATCGGCCGTGCTGGGCTTCCTCATCGCCTTCTTGGCCTCTATCTATATTCTCTATCTGCTCATCCGACCACTGTTCGGTGTGCCAACCGGTGCAGGCTATTCGTCGCTCATGGCAGTGATTCTCTTTCTTGGTGGAGTGCAGCTGCTGAGTTTGGGGGTGATTGGCGAATACATCGCCCGGATTTTTAGCGAAACGAAGCGGCGCCCACCTTATCTCGTTGAGGAGCATCGTGAGGCTCGTCATCGCAAATAACAGAGGCAAGTTACTGCGGTTTGCGCTCGTTGGCGGGATTAATACAGCGATCGATATTGGCTTGCTATTTGGACTCACCACACTTGGCCTGCCAAAGCTTGCAGCTAATACAGTATCAACGGGCCTAGCCTTTATTTTTAGCTTTTTTGCTAATAAGTCGTACACCTTTCGCGCTCAGGGTGATGTGCGCCGGCAACTGATTTTGTTTGTTGTTGTCACTCTGGCGGGTTTGTGGGGGCTGCAAAATGCGGTTATTTTCTGCATTTCGCCTATCCTGGCCTCTGTTATTCATGCTGAGTCACTTGTGCTGCTGCTCGCAAAAATTATTGCTACTGGTGCATCGCTGGTGTGGAATTATTATTTGTACGATCATGTTGTTTTTCGAACAACGGAGAAGTGAGTCTTTTACTTATAATAAGTTCTTATTAGTATCGTATAGCTGCACTAGGTCGTATTCAACTCTCAAGAATATCGCATATTGACGCACTTTAATCTCACATCCCTATCAGATAAAATATAAGCCGTTGTTTGTTTGATAGCTGGCTTGTTCAGCAGTCATAAACCCACCATATGGTTATAAGCAACTATTGACGCTGGTAATCATCCGCCACCCGCACAATATCATCCTCTGTTGATGGGTGTGCTAGGTCGATGTGTTGCCAGAGCTCAGCAATAATCGTTGGGTGCTGAGCATCACCGCAAGCACGGTGGCGCTCCCCTGCCGCCAGCCTTACGATATCGCCTGCCTGAGCTGGCGTTGGCTGGGCTGGTAGCTCGTCGCTCATGTTGCAATAGTACGCACCAGCGGTCAGAAAACGCCACAGCTCCGCCCGCCGATGATGATATTGCCAGCTCAGGCGCGCCCCTGGCCGGACAAAAAGAATCTTAGGACTGAGCGGCGCATGAGCATTGTCCTTAGCTATTACTTCCGATGCCGCAAAGAAATCCGCCGCAAACTGCCCTGCCTGCGCCGGGTCAACACAAACAAACCCACCCCATGGCCGCTGGCTGTCTGTCCCAGTGATATGGTAGCCCGCCTGGCGAAGAACGTGCTCGATTTGCGCCACGCTTGTCTGAGCTGCTATGTGTTGCGGTAATTTCATCATATTACGATAATATGGGTATTATAACACTTTTATACAGAGTTGGGTTATTATTATCCGCCTTGACACATGCTTACTCATCTGGCGCTTTCGGTGCAGGAGCTGTATACTAGGGGTATGAGTTTTCATATTGCAATCGACGCCCGTGTGATTAATTCTGGCACGGGCACATACGTCGTGAAGCTGCTCGAGCAGCTGGAGCGGCTTGATACGACCAACCATTATAGCGTCCTCGTCCCCACCAAGGATCGCGACTACTGGCAACCGCACAACCCCAACTTCACCATCCGCACGGTCGACTTTGCCAACTATTCGCTAGCAGAGCAACTTGGCTTCCGGCGCTACCTAGATGAGCTAGGGCCCGACTTAGTACACTTTTGCATGCCGCAGCAACCGGTCTTTTACAGAGGTAAGCACGTTACAACAGTGCACGATATGACCCTCCTCAAGACGTATAATTCTGACAAAAATTGGCTGGTTTTTCATCTTAAGCAATTGGTGGGGCGCTGGGTGTTTCGGCGGATTGCCCGCACCAGCGAGCATATCATCACTATTTCTCAGACGACTAAGCAAGAATATCAGGACTTTACCAAGATACCTGATGACAAAATTTCGGTCATCTACGAGGCGGGCGAGGTGCACCCTGAACAGCTCACGCCATATATCGACCTCCCCTTTAAGCGGTTCATCATCTACGTTGGGCAGCAGCCTGATTATAAAAATCTGCGCCGCCTCGCGGCCGCACACCAGCAGCTGTTGAGTCGCTGGCCAGACCTTGGCCTGGTGTTTGTCGGGCGAATGAACGAAGACACCAAGCGCAACCAAGCCTACTACCAGCAGCAAGGCTATCGCAATATTCACTTCACTGGGTTCATCCCCGACGGGCAGCGCGATTGGCTGCTTAACAAAGCCGAGGCATACGTCTTTCCATCCCTCATGGAGGGGTTTGGTCTGCCACCACTCGAGACGATGGCGTATGGCACGACCCCTGTTATATCGAGCAATACCTCGTGTATGCCCGAGATTTTGGGCGATGCTGCCGAGTACTTCGACCCACTCGACGTTGATGCCATCGCGAGCGCAATCGACCGTGTCCTCAGCCAACCAGCTCGCCGTCGCGAACTCATCGTCAAAGGCAAAGCTCAAGCTGCCCGCTACTCGTGGGAGCGCTGTGGCAAGGAAACGTTGGCGGTGTATGAGCAAGCGCTTGGTAAGCAGTAAGTGTGATATATAAAATAACAGAGTAACCTATATATAGTAGCAGCTCCTATGGTTCAATACAGGATCTAAAGGAACTGCTACTATGGCTACGCACGAGACATACTCGTCGCTCGTTCTACCAAGGCTTGCACAGCAGCACCTCGAGCTTGTGCTATCTGTGATTCCTTCCACGAAGGATCGAGTAATATACCAAGAGTTGCTGTATCATCCAATGATGGGTTATTCTTTTTTCTCATATTTTCTACCATTTGATGTATATCAAGCTGGCCACTATCGTCTGTTGAGAATTTTATAGACCCAATCATTGACCCCTCTGCCATCAACCCCGACTCATGTAGTTGGTTGTTGGAGGGTATATTTGTATTCATATCACATTTCGCTACTTCTTCACTCATTGCAATATCTATGATTACTTCGCGGTAATTCAATGGCTCTTGCTCATTACTCTCCTTGTTGTGTTCTTTTGTAATACTTATTGCAACACGTACATTATCATCCGTTCCTTTATATTGTGCTACATGGGCAGCTTTTTCCCTCACATTTTGCAGGAACGTTATAATGGTCTCAGACATATTTTGCTCTGCAATATTTGTAAGATCTTCCAAGGTGTAGGTTGTTATGTAGTTCTCTTGCCTACTCATACCATTGTATAGGTCGCCATGGTGCACAACTGGCTCATTATTGAGCCGCTTATCGACGAGAGTGTTAAAATCTGCTGTTGCTAGTTCTTTTGTTTTCTGCTCATAATATGGGTCTTCATAACGTGGCATAGGGGTTCCTCGTGGTTCTTAGTATATAACAATCTTATAATACTTTTTTCTCTGCGGTGTCAAACAGTTATTCTACTAAATACGCCACCTTTTCTCAAAGATATACAGAGTAAGGGGTGAATATTCTTTAGTGTTTCACTCCCCTGTTGTATGTAGACTTTTACTCAGCTTCTTCCAGCTGGATGATCACATGGCGCTCGCGACCTTCGCCTTCGGAGACGGTCGTGATGCCAGCTGCGTCGGCAGCAACTTGGTGGACGATACGTCGATCGGCTGGGTTGAGGTGGGCGGTGTAGGGCTCACCAGTTGCACGCACGCGCTCAATCCAGCCCCGGGCTTTGTCGGCGACCTTCTCCTCGTGCTGCTTTTTGTAGTCGGCAATATCAACGCTCACACGCACTATGGCCGCATGCTGCGCCCGCAGTGCCGACGAAACGATATATTGCAGTGCCCGTAGTGTCTCTGCCCCGCGGCCAATCAAGATACTATTAATGTCCGACGACTCCACCCGAAGTGTCATTACTTCGCCATCATCATCACCCGATACCGCAATATTTTCGCCAAAAAACGAGATGATGTTCTGGAGATATTCTCGGGCAAATGTTACTGATTGGTATCGATCCATCGGGTTCTCCTCCTCTGTTATTCTTTGGCTTTGATGCGTGTGATGTTGGCTTCTGTGGCTGCTTTGGCGCGCTTTTTCGTCGACTTTTTCTTGGCGGGTGTTGTAATATCTACTTGATCGGCAATTGCTTCGAGCTCTTGCTTGTCTTTGCGGAGAAGATATGACTGCTGCGCCACCGCTACTAAGTTAGACGCTGTGTAGTAGAGCGCCAACGCCCCCGGCAGCCCCATCATGATCATAAACATCATCACTGGCATAAACTTCGCCATATTGCGCATCATTGCGGCGTTCATCTCAGAGGGGTCAGCTTCTTTGCCAGCGGCCGTCTCCTTCATGATATCGCGGAAACGTTTAGTGCTCTTGCCAGTTGGCATAGTTTGCTTGGTCATTACATACTGGGTGAGGGCTGAGATGATCGCAAGAGCGAGGAGTGGCCAGACAATACCATCCTTACCAAGCGCTACCTTGGTGAGGTCGATAAAGCCCAGCATGGTGTGATTAAACTGCTCAGGGTGGTGAATGATCGTCTTGATGGCATCGATATTCTTGAGCGGCTCGTAGATGTAGCGCGCCACTTGGTCGCGGTGAAGCGAAATGATCATAATCACCTGGTAGAGGCCAATGAAGATCGGAATCTGAATGAAGAGCAGAAGAATTGAGCGAAATGGCTTGATACCGTACTTTTTATACAGCTCCATCTGCTGCATCGCTTCTACTTGACGGTTGCCATTAGCCGCTTTCTTGATCTTGGCCAGTTCAGGCTGCATCTTGCGCATTTGTTTGCTCTGGTGGAGCTGCCGCTTGAGTAGTGGGTAGAGCAAGAAGCGGATGATAACCGTGAAGAGAATCACCGCCACGCCAAAGTCACCACCAGGGATGATACTATAGATGAGCAAAAGTGCGTTAAAAATGGGCTGTAAAATTATTGTCTCAAACATATTGACTCCGATTACTGCATTTATTGTATCATAGGTGGCCACGGAAGATGAATTGTGGCGAAGTATTTTTTGGAAATCAATCGTTGATATATGCGATACACTACTGCCAATACTACATATAAGAGTATTTATAACCTTAGAAAAGAACACTCACCTAGCTTGCCCTTCATTGGTATAGAATGACAAGAAAAGAATTTTGTATAAATGTTTTGAGTTCTATTTACCACTGTTTATACAGAACTATTTGGCATTGATTTGACTCAAAGCACTATGAAGTAGATCGCGCAAAGAAGACTGAGAGGATATAAGATTTTATTCTGCCTTATCTCTTTCATCGCTTGGCGTTGCGTCGCCAGGGCAAATGCCAGCTCGTACAAGCAGATTTGTCACTACCAGCACTAGCTCATCGTGCGGTGTGACAAGCACCTCGCTTGAGGTAATGATGAGCGCAACGTCATACACCCCTGTAAAGTGCGGTACGTGCTGGCGCAGAATCTCGTAGATACGGCGACGAATGCGGTTGCGCCCTACCGCAGATTTGTGCACCTTTTTGCTCACCACGACGGCAATTCGCGGCATACGCCGGCGGCGATTGGCAACGTACTTGACGGTCAGCAAGCGTGATCGCTCGGCACTCGCATGGCGATACAAATAGCGTAGCCCACCATAGCCATGAAACCGATATCGTTGCTGTAACATAGCTGTATTATAGCAAATCTGCCCGCAAACAGAGATAAAATAACCCACCAAGCAGTGGGTTATTTTTCGTCATTTTGCTATCGTCACACTACGAGAGTGCGAGGCGAGCGCGGCCCTTGGCGCGGCGGCGCTTGAGCACATTGCGGCCTGCCTTAGTGGCAATCCGTGCCCGAAACCCGTGCGTCCGAGCACGATGACGAGTGTGTGGTTGGTGAGTTCGTTTTGGCATATCATTGCTATTATACGCGATTGCCCCAGATCTTTCAACTTTTCGCCCGCTTGGTGGATTTTTTGGCTCGATCAGCCTTCACCATAAGCATAGCCAAATTGTTTATCCACATTTGTTCGCGAGTTATCCACACTTTAACAGGGGTAATACATTTTTGTGGAAAAACTCCACCCCTGTTGCTCTTTTCGGGTTTACCCCGTTGTTGTATTTCTCACGGTTGTGGAAAAGTCGGTTTTTTCTTATACTAAAAAGAGTCATTGTATAACAAACAAGGAGTAGCAAAAGCCAGTGTACCACAGTCTGTGGAAGAGTGTTTTGGGTGAGATCGAAGTGTCGATACCGAGCGGTGTTTTTTCGACGTGGTTTGCCAATACCGAGATGCTCAGCAACAAAGACGGGGTGATTACCATTGGCGTGGCGAATATCTTTGCGATTCGCCAGTTTGAGGTGCGCTACGATAGCATCGTCAAAGAAGCACTGCAACACAGTGGCGTGGAGGTGTCGCGCATCGCCTATGTGGTAAACAAACAAGGCAAAAAACGCACCGTCATTAGCCGCGAAACCACTGGCCAGCCAGCCGATCGTGTCGAAGAGCGAGCGGCGGCGCTCATCAGCAAGCCAACCACCCCTTCACATTCTAGTTCTCCAACACCAGCGACGAGTCTCAACGCGCGCTACACCTTCCAAAATTTCATCGTTGGCTCGAGTAATGACCTCGCCTACACCGCCTGCCAAGCAGTCGCACATAGCCCTGGTACAAAGTATAATCCCCTCTTTATTTATGGTGGCGTTGGCCTTGGTAAGACGCACCTCATCCAAGCGGTGGGCAACGAGATCCTCGCGCGCGATCCAAGCAAAAAGGTCGCCTACCTGAGCTCTGAGACGTTTGTCAAAGAATTTATCGAGTCGATCCGCTTCAAAAAGGCGGGCTTTTCTGACCGGTACCGCAATGTTGATGTACTTATCGTCGACGATATGCAGTTCATTGCCGGGCGTGAGAAGACTCAGGAGGAGTTCTTTCACACCTTCAATGCCCTCCACCAAGCCAACAAGCAAATTATCATCGGTAGCGACAAGCCACCGCACAGCATCCCTACCCTGACAGAGCGCTTGCGCAGTCGCTTTGAATGGGGAATGGCGATCGATATCCAGATGCCAGACTTTGAGACGCGCTGCGCGATCGTCGAAACCAAAGCGAGCTTCGCTGGCGTGACACTTGAGCGCGACACCGTGGAATACCTTGCTAAGAACGTCAAGACAAATATCCGCGAGCTCGAGGGCGCGCTTAATCAACTTCTTGCTTATGCTGAGATGCGTGGCGTCGCCCCTGACGTAATGACAGCGGAGGGTTTGCTTGGTAACGTCCGGCGTAGTCGTCCCCAGCACCTCACTGCTAAGCAGATTATTGACAAGACTGCCCGCCATTTCCAGATCGACAGCAAAGAAATCTGTGGTGCTAAGCGGGCTAAGCATATCGTCGTACCACGGCAAATTGCCATGTACTTGCTGCGCAGCGAGCTCCACATGAGCTTTCCACAAATTGCCAATGAGCTGGGCCGCAAAGACCATACAACTGCCATCCATTCAGTCGAAAAAATCGAAAAATCCATTAAGCTTGACTACCTCATCCGTGAGCAAGTCGCTGACATCCGGGATAAGCTCTATGCCTAGGCCGTGTGTTTTTTTCGCTGCGCCTGTGGAAAAGTCGTGTATAGTGAGCCGTATAACCAGCGGACAGTTCGGGGGCAGTCATCCACAGCACCAAAAGCACACCACCCTCCAGCCTCATTGGCTGGTGGATAACCGCCACTTCTCCCCGGCTTATCCACGCCAGCGATCGCAGCGTTTTGCACAAGTAGTGAGCAGGTCGTACCTCTGTTATTCATCATGGTTTCCACAGTATCCACAGCACCTATTACTAGATTAATCAGATAAAAAGAAAGGATTGTTGATATGAAACTGTCTGTCACACAAGAAAATCTTGCCCGGGCGCTCGGGGTTGTCGGGCGAGTTGCGAGCAACCGAGCTGGCCTGCCAATCTTAAATAATATACTATTCCGTACTGAGGGTAATCGCCTTCTCTTGGCTGCGACCAACCTAGAGATCGCCGCGACCTACTATATTGGTGCAAAGGTAGAGACGCCGGGGGTGATTACCCTACCAGCCAAGCTCGTGAGCGAATTTGTGGCGAATTTGCCGAAGGGGCCAATCGAGCTTGAGACCGATGGCACGCGTATGACACTGACGTCTGGCGGGTATACTTCGACGATCAATGGCGTGGTGGCAGATGACTTTCCGGAGCTACCGACGATTGATGAAGAACAATCGGTACGCTATAGCATTGCTGCTACGGACTTCAAGCAAGCGGCAGCGCAAACCTTGGTGACGTGTAGCAATGATACGACTCGGCCTGTTTTGACTGGTGTGTATTGGCATACAGTGGATGGTGCGCTGTATATGGCGGCGACGGATGGCTATCGCCTGGCTGAGCGGCGTTTGATGACAAGCCAGAGCCAGATTGCAGCCATTGTGCCAGCGAGCAGTTTGCAGGAAGCGCTACGCTCGCTTAGTGATAGCACGGAAGAAGTGGAAGTGCTCTTTGATGAGACGCAGGTGCGCTTTCGGTTAGAGGAAGTGGAGATTACCAGCCGCCTAATTGATGGCACCTACCCAAATTATCGGCAGCTCATCCCTGCTCAATCAGAGACAAACGTGACGCTTGCAGTAGGCGATTTCTCGCGCGTAGTAAAGGTGGCAGGGCTCTTTGCGCGTGAGTCTGGCGGCAGTGTCACACTCACCGCCGACCATGAGGCGCAGAAATTACGGATTCACTCCGTTGCGTCCGAGCTGGGCGAGAATACCTCCGAGGCGGAAGCTGAGGTGTCGAGTGATGGGCAGATTACGCTCAATTCGCGGTACATTAGTGATGCACTGGGTGTTCTCGATGGCGAGACGATCACCTTCCGCTTTAGTGGCAAGCTCTCGCCCTGTGTCTTGACGGTCGCTCAGCCCGAGCCAAACTACATTCATATTATTATGCCACTGAAGAGCTAGCGATGAAGATAACACGGCTAGCAGTGCAGCATGTGCGAATCCATACGCTCAAGACGCTCGACCTTGAGCCAGGTACGACGCTGATTTCTGGCCCAAACGGCTCTGGCAAGACATCGCTTATCGAGGCGATCCATATCGCGCTGCGTGGGACGTCCTTTCGTGGTAGTGACGAATCGGTCTGCCAGCATGAACAAAAAAGTTATACAATTGATCTTGTGACGGATGAGCAACACTACCGCGTCCAGTACGATCGCCGACATGAGACGAAGCGCAAGCGTTTTATCGTTGATGGCACAACCTATGGTCGCCTTCCATATGCCAAAAAATACCCGATCGTCCTCTTCGAGCCAGATACGCTGCGAATTATCACTGGCTCGCCGCAGCGCCGGCGTGATTTTCTCGATACACTCATCCAGCAATATGATGCACACTATAGCCATGAGCTGAGCCGCTACCACCGAGCACTGCAACAACGTAATAAATTACTGAAAGACCCTGCTCTTAGCGAGGCGACACTTTTCTCGTGGAATCTTATGTTGAGCCAGTATGGCGCATCAATCATTGCCAAGCGCCAGCGGGTACTGCGCTATCTCACTGAGAAAAGTAGTGCTATGTACCAAAGTATTGCAGGCGTGGCGGATAGCGTTGCGCTGCACTACTCGGAGGAGCGCAGTATGACCGCGCAGCAGCTTCTCGCCGAGTATGAGCAAAAAACAGCGTATGATACAGTGGTTGGTGCGACGAGTGTTGGGCCACACCGGCATGATATCACGGTGCTGTTTCGAGGTAATCCGGCGGCCAAGACTGCATCGCGGGGTGAAATTCGCACCATTGTGCTTGCCCTTAAATTTCTCGAAGCAGCCTATATTCAACAGCAAACAGGCCAAGCACCACTTATTCTACTCGACGATGTCTTTGGCGAGCTCGACCAACAGCGCCAACAGCGTCTCCTCAGCGAATTCGTCGATAACCAGATTGTGATGACGAGTGCGGTGGGATAGATTCTCTACCTTATATATCAGTGTACATATAGCACCACGGTGGGTTGTTGCCGCCGCACGGGACAACACGCTTCTTTTCTAGTTCCTCAGCAGTGGGGTATATTTTGCCATTGATTTTTATGTCGTATTTATCAATATCTTTGTCGTGTTTTTTAAGATAGCTGAGTGCTTGGTCGACCTGTGATTGGCTTGTCTTATCTGTTGTGACAATGCATACACCAAGCCGATTTGACCGGTCGGTCGTGCGGTACGGGTTGCAGGTAACGATATAAAACCAACGAGAGTAGTAAGGTAGTTTATTGATAAGGGGGCTCTCTTGAGATATCTTTGCTCCTCCTTGCGTTGCTTCGTGGCCGCCGATTGCTTCGCGAATGTCGTTGTATTTTTCTCTCTTCGCTTCTCTCTTCGCTTCCTCGGTTATCGGCTTCATAGCAAAGAATAGCTTCTTTTCTTCGCCTTTTTTGAGGTCTAGCTTGACCTGGTGGTCGGCAAAGCCTTTAGCTCGGAATGTGTATGTGTACGACCCACTCTTCACGGCGTGTTTTGCCCGCGTTGTTATCTTTTGGTCTTTGATTGTATCATACGAGATAGTAAGGCTATCGGGGATAGCATAGACGAGGATAGTGCTATCGTATTTGAGATTATCAACAAAGCGATATATCGTAAAGGCAATCATACCAACGGCAAGCAGGGCAAATAGTGCGATAATTTGGTTACGTTTTTGATTGAGCATTTCCATTGACTGTCCTCGCTAATACAACACCCGAGTTTCCAAGCATCCACTCGATTGTTCCTTGTTTGATATAAGATGGGACGTGCTGGTATTGGGAAGCTTGTGCACCGACAAACCCGTTACCAAGATCACCTAAGTAAAACAGTGTATGGCCATTAAAGACCAAAATATCACCAGGCTGCAGGTCACTCATACTCGGAGATTCTTTGGTGTAGTATTTTTCAGGGTGGCTAAGGACGTAAGGTCGCTGATTAACCGTCCCAGCTGGTGGGTAATTTGGATCTGCCCCACTCATGCGCATCACTGTTGAAACGTATTTGCCGCAGTCTGTGTAGTCACCACCCGCTTCTGGATTATGCTGCTGGCGAGCATTTCGGTATTCTTCTTTTTCGCCACCATTACCGACTCGCCGTCCGTCCTCCCAGGCAAGACTCTTGGCTGTTTCGACGATTGATCCGCCAGCGGCACTCTTGCTGCCGTTTGCGGTACAGCCTGTGGCTGACGCATTTTGGGTGTTGGCGCCATTATTATTACCACCTTCGACTTGGATTTGGGATGAAGGCGGAGATAAGTTCTCTTCCTTGACAATTTGCTCGATCTTGTCGATATACTCAGTGACAGTCGAGACATACTGGCTGTCGGTCGCATAGCCAGCATTTTTGATCTCTTGGAGGTATTTGCGTGGGTCACCGGGGTATTTGAGGGCTTCGCTATAGCGTGAGTTGCTGGTGATGAATTCGCCATAGCCAAGCCAGCCAGCCTCGACGGTAGGATATTTGCGAAAGCCATCGACGATTGTTGTTCGTCCAGAGGCGTACTCCTCCTCGGTCTCCATATCGATCACCTCACCCGACCAGTTCCCGCCAGCCTTGATACCATGGAAATTGTTTGCCTTAACGGTAAGCCCAGACTTGCCATAACCAGATTCAATAACCCCTTGGGCAAGGACTGTCTCGTATGGTGTGCCGTATTTTTTGTTTGTTTCGACAGCCATCTTGACGTATTTGCGGACAAAGTCTTTGAGGTCTTCTGCCCCAGTGGCGCTACTACCATCGCTACTGCTGGTGCTGCTGGTAGAGCAGGTTGCTGCGTCGGGGTCGAAATGCTCGATATAGTTACCAGAAAAGAACCTTGCGTCTAAAGCTGAAGCAGGAGTTGATACGAGAGAGAACACTATCGCAAAAACAAGAGAACTTATTCGATAAACAGTGGTACAGCGAGAAAAGAGTGTTGTCGATGGCGAAAAAAGAGACAGAAAGCTAAGTAATCCTTGGCTGATGTGTATTTGGCAGCGAGTGACAAAAACACAAAGAGAATAGAAAAACTGGGTAAAAGCTACATAAGCCAACCGCATGATCATGATGATCCTCCAATGCGTCGAGCATACTCCCAGTGCCATGCTTCTGGCTTACTACCGTTAGGTTCTGCCCATTCGGGGTGAACATAGCCGTACTTATGTGCATTAGCTTTGAGCCAATTGTAAGTAGAAGAGCCAAAGTCCCCCACACTGATATCTGCTGCGAGCCCCCAGCCATGGTTCGAGCTACAAGGTGGCGCTGGCTTGGCGAGACCACCTTGGTATAATGGGTTACCTGGTGTTGCGTATGCAATTTGCCGTTGGCAGTCTCGGTATGCTTCGTTGATACCAAAATCAGCACCAGTCTCCGCTTTGTAAGCTTTGTTCATTTCTTCCATAGCGGCCGCAGCTTGCTTGTGCATCCTCTCGCCGGACGAAAATGACAGAGCTACCAAGTCGCCTTCTGCTAATTCGCCGTTTTTAAGGCCGTTCCATGTTGATATAGAATCGCCACCTTCTGCAGCAGGCTGGGCTTGGTCAAATTCTGGCTCCCCGACTGCCGGGCCGCTGGGGGTACTGCTACTAGATTGGCTTGCACCACCTCCACCAGAGATTGGTTCATTATCCATGGTGTCGACGACGCGTTGGTCAATTGTGAAGAGTGCAGCATTGACTTTTTCCTCAGAGTCAAACTTGCAATAAGCGGTGTCGACGCCATTCTCGCCATCGGTACCTTTGCCGCACTTCTCTTGCCATTCTTTGAGCGTGCCGCCAGTTGCTTGGCCTGTTTCTTCGTTGTATTGCCCAGCGAGAGATTGGGCAACTTCGTCGGGATCTTTATCGAGATTGAGCGCACCATACGATATATTACAAAATGGCCCAGCAGCGACGTCTTTGGGGATGTTTGGGTCATCGCATGCTTGCCAAATTTTTTTCATGCGATCTGTCTCGGTATTGGCGCTCACTTTGTTGCCAAAGAAGGCCGGTACGATATTCTTAGGGAGCGACACAAGATTATGAACAAAACTACTAAGATTAGAGAAACTACCCATATATGGAATAAACGAACTATAGAGACTTCCCATAAAGGTATATGGCGACGTTGCGTCAAATGGGCTCCGCTCAACGCGTTGCTCAGCAGCATAGGCAAGGTTGAGACGAGCCGTCTCTCGTTCGTAGGCGATTGTTTGGTCGACATTGAGCATACCATTACCGCCCGCCGCTGCTGCTTCAGAGAACATATTTACTGCACCACTCGTGAGGGCATCTCCAGCATCCTCGCCAACAGTAGCGCTGCTCACAAGGGTGCCCGCCATAGAATTTATGAGCTTACTGAGAATCGGAGCAAACACAGCAGAAATAACAGGAGCAGCTAAGTTTGAGACCAACTCACCGACGACGCTTGTCCATCCACCAGCAACACTCATGAGAAGCTGGCCACCAGTGCTATTGATGAGTTTGCAGGATGTCTTTAGTGCACTAATATTAGATCCTAAGGCATTAGCAACGCCGCTCATCTTTCGGGCCCACCCCCCACCAGGGACGTATTCCGTCCAGTTGGAGGTACCAGTTGGAGCTATTTCTTTCATTAGTCCATATTTGAGCCCCATTCCGTCGGTTGCGGCTTTTTTGGTTACGTTGCCAGATTTGTTGACGAGCACGGTGGTCAGAATCGTCCCAAGCACAGCAACGGCCATATAATCTGTTGAGCCAGCCTTAATGTTGTCTGCCATCGTAAAGAACATCATGGCATAGCTAATAACCTGTGTCATTTGGATGAGGCGAATCGTCTTGCTGATAGACTGAGCACCATCTTGCACCATACAGAGGCCGCCAGCAATCATGGCAACAATATTACCAGTTTTGCCGACACCGTTTTTGATAATATTGGCTGCTGCTTCTTTGCTGATAGATTTTGTTGCTCCTTCGGCACCTTCACTTACTGCTTCTTTAGCGGCTTTGCCAACATCAGTATCTTCAGTAACCTTTTCTTTGCCTTCATCGTCATTTTCCTTGGCTTCGTATTTGCCTTTCATCTCTTGGCCTTTGGTATTTTTGTCGATGCTTTCGCGGACTTCTTTCTCGCTTTTGGCACCAGCGAGCTTGTTTTTCTTGGTAAGAGAGAATTTTTTTATAACGCCATTGTTAAACACTTTATCGAAGAAAGCCACCCAACGTGGTGCATATGCGCGGTGCATAATTGCTCTGAACTCTGGATTCTCGTAGTATAATTTTTTGAATTCTGGGGGACCAACCGTTTGTTTTGTACCATTGTCGTAAGTCACCCGATAGTTTGCAACCTTTTCACCAAGAGTAGATTTCTTTAAGTCAAATTCTTCGGAGGGTTTAATGACATTCCCTTCTTTATCGAGAGCTTCAACTTGATTTTTTTCAAACTGCTTTAGTAACCGGTTCGGGACACGATTATATTTACATCGCACGTTCACTACTGAGCAAATACCACTAGTCGCAGTGTTTTGAATACGCTTAAACAGCACCTTATTAGCGCGCCGCTCGAAGCTGGTATTTTGTGAATTCCAGTGGTTGGTGAGGTTTTCTTTGATATGAAGCAAAAGTAGGCTTGGCCCACTAAAAAATGAGAGCATTGAGCCACCACCAAGCAAAATAGCGCCAAGGATGCCCATTGGCCCACCCTTCTTAGAGAATATCGCACTCCGTGCCTTGGCAAAGCGAGATTTGGGCTCAGAGAGTTTGCTGTCTGGTGGAACTACCTTGTTGAACCAGTTGTTATCGCTCCAGTTGCTTCCTGGCGCGCCTTCTTGGCCTCGAACGGAGTTTGCGTAGTCGCTGCCGGTTGCGCCAGTGCTGCTGGCGTTGCTGCGTGACGATGAGCCACTCCCACTATTCTCGCGTGACTGGAGGTCTTGGGCGGTGTTGGATTGGCTATGATCACCGCTGCCAGCGTGATTATTCCGGCCAGCAAAGGTATCGTTACTCCAATGCGTATTCCCCGGATTATGCCGGTCGAGATCGGGTTTTTGCTGGGAGGGGATGGGGGTAGGCATGACGGGCTACGACCTCACTGGCTGCTGGTATAAGCTGTTATTGGCCACTGGGTTGGTGGTGATAAATTGCGTCTCGGTCTCGCTGGCAAAAATGCGGATATGGACGTGGTTTTGCCCCGCAAAGAAGAGACCGTCTCCCACAGGGAAGTTAGATAGACGCTTGCGCTCTTCCTCGGTGAGCTTGAAGACCTCTGCCAGCACATCTACCGCACTGGTCGATTGCTTAAGCAGGAGCTGGAGCGAGCTGTTTGCCACAATAGCCCGGCCCTTCTCGCTCCCCATAAAGTCCTCTACGTCCTGCGTGATGGTCGTCAGGCCCAGAGAGTACTTACGAGCTCGCTTGGCTAGGCTATGAAGAAACTCCGCCGAGTCTTCGTACTTCATCAGCTGCCAGGCCTCATCGACGATCAGCATCCTCCGGCGTTGTACGGTGCGAGCGATATTCCAGATGTGGCTCAGCACAATATACATCGCTACTGGCCGCAGGTCGTCCTCGAGGTCGCGGATATTAAACACCACCATGCTGTTATTAATATCAACATTGCTCTGCTGGCTAAAGATACCAGCAAAGGTACCTGTGGTGTATTTGCGTAGGCGCTGGGCCAGTGACGGCCCTGCCCCACCCATATGGAGGAGGGTGTCGTAGAGGTCAATGATTGTCGGTGGCTGAGAATTATGCGTCAGTGGGTCGCTGGTAATACCAGCCCGGGCGTAGGTATCGATGAGTGCTTGATCAAGGTCGGCCTCCTCGGCTGGGCTGAGCAAGGCAATCTGTTGCCCGCCCACCAACGTGCCGCCCAACATGAGCTTGAAGAGCCGCTGCAGGGTGATGAGATTAGCGCGCAGGGCATCGGTTGCTTCGTCGCTGTCGATTACTCGGGGGAGGTCGAAGGGGTTAATCCGCGTATCGCTACTGAGGCTGAGGCGAATGTAACTGCCGCCAACTGCATCGGCTAGTTTCTGATACTCATTCTCAGGGTCGATGACGAGGATGTCGGTGCCAAGCATCATACTACGCAGTGCTTCGAGCTTAACGGTGAAGGATTTACCGGCACCAGACTTTGCAAAGACGACCATATTCGCATTCTCAAGGCTAAAGCGGTCGAAGATGACCAGCCCTTGGTTGTGCTGGTTCACACCGTAGAGAATCCCCTCGCCGTCACTCAGGTCGGCACTGGTAAAGGGAAAGCTTGTGCTCACCGCACCAGTGTTCATGTTGCGGCGGACTTGCAACTGGTCGGTCATTTGGGGGATGGTACTGTTGAGGCCTTGCTCTTGCTGGTTGCTGGCGGTTTTACTGTAGACCATATTCTGACCAAAGATCGTCTCGATGACGTGCTGGACGAAGCTCAATTCTTCGAGGCTATCGGCATAAAGCGTGACGTAAAGCCCAAAACGGAAGAAACGCTCCGCCCCAAGCTGTAGCTGGTCGCGCAGCTCCTCGGCATCGGCCAGAGCGGCTTCGCGGGCTGGGTCACGCACTTTACCCTTCTCGGAATTCAGCGCCATATCAGCCTCAAGCTGCGTCACCTTCTTGCGGAGGTTGTTGAGGACGATCTCTGTCTCGACGGGGTAGATAAACATGCTAATATCAAGCACTTGGTCGATGTTGATCAACCCCGATAGCCAGCCTGTATAGAGCTCACGTGGGTAGCCATAGATGTAGAGTGTGCGGCCATACTTGGTGCCGATGCGGAAGTACGTGCTGTGAATCTCGAGGCTGCTGGGAGCGATTAAGTCGCGCAGCGTCGTCATCCCCTTGATAAACGCTTCTTCTACCTCTGCTTGCTCGCGCTCGCGCTGCTGGGCAGCAATGTCGATTGGATCGGGTCGTCGTGCCATTAAAAATCTCCTTTATGATATGCTGTCGAGGTTGGGACGGCTCCCTCACCCTTGCGGACGAAGGTGGAAGTCACGTTATTAAAATCGCCCAGTGGCTCGCGCACTGCTGTGTCGGGGTTGTACATGTTGTAATAGAGGGTGCCGAGCTCTTTAGTCTTGAGCTGCACTGCTCGCACACCAATCTGCATCAAGCCATTGAGGATGGTGTCGGCCCGGTTGCGGATCTCCTCGCGGGCTCGCTCGTAGGTTTCTTTGCTAATCTTCGTCACGGCGTTGGTGTTCTTGGGAGCGAAGAGCTTGGTGAAGAACCCTTTACTCTGGTCGAGAATCGTCCCCTCCCCTGCTGGGTAATACGGGATGACGACGTAGAAGCTCTTGTCCATGATGTTGGCGTTTTGCGAGAGGTCGTCGATGAAGTTGATATAGTCCTCCATCAGCACGCTGAGCAGCATGTTGTCTTGGGTGCGCTGAATGGCGACGAGCTTATCCAAGTATGGGCCAATATCGACCCGCTGCGAGCGGATGCAGATCTGCACCGGGAAGTATAGCGCATTGAGGAAGTTTTGGTAGCTATACTCCACCCCCTCGCGCTCACGAGCGCTCATCAGGTCAAAGTTAATCGACTCACAAGCAATGACGGCGCGAAAGCTACCATCACCCATGATAATCATATCATCGCGCAGCTCCGAGAGGAGGAGGCTATTCTGCGTGGTAGCGGGCTTGGGTGGAGCCTTTTTCTTGGTGTCTTGGGTAGGCTGATCATTTGTACCACCTTGCACAGCTGGTGGCTGAGCCGGTGCTTGCACGGCGGGGTAGTTACCTTGCAGTGGAGCGGGATACTGCGGATAATTAGCTGGCACCTGGCCCGCTGGCGCAGCGCCCTGGCCTTGGCTATAGCCAAACTGGCTGGGTGGCCCAGCTGGTGGCTGTTGATTGTTGGGTGAATTTGGTGACACCACTCTCCTTCTTATTTCTTAGCGCAAAGGGATGACAATCTCATCATCGTCATCATCCTGACTGGCCTGCTCTTGATGTTGAATCCGGTTGGCTTCATTGGCAATGGCAGCAACAGACAAATCAGAGTTGCTGGCTAGTCTAATTATATCAGGCGAGACGGTGTTTGTGCTAGTGTTTGGCGGCAGATTGTTGCGTTGCTGGGCAAGCTGCTCCTCACGCAGGCGTTCCTCGCGCGTGGGGGTTGTCTTGGCGTAATAACTGGGGTCGAGCGGCTGGATGACCGACTGGTGAATATTGGGGTATGGGTTGTAGCGCACGGCCATATCGATAACATTTTTGTCATCAGCTAGTGTCGAGCGATCCCGGTAGGACACTGCGGCTGGTGTGGGTGCAGGAGCCGGCGTAGACTGAGCTGACGCAATGGGTGGTTGCTGAGGAGGTGCTGGCTGCTGGGGAGGATAGGGTGTGGGGATTTGCGGATAATTAGGGGTAGCTGGCGGGGTGGGTTGCTCTGCAGGTGTCGGGGTGAATGATGGCTGAGTACTGGCAGGAGACGCTTGAGTTGGTGGATAGCTAGGCGTAGTTGTAGTGCGTGTGGCTGACTTTTGGGGTGGCACAAGTGGCACGGCATCGGTGGTGGGAGTGGCGTGCTGGCGTAGGTTGGCGTAGATTGCTTCGAAAGATGGTGCTTCTTCTGGCTTGGGCTCTGGCGCAGTTTCTGCTGTGGGCTTGGGCGGCGTGTAGGGCTTGCTGAGGGCGTCTGGCAAAACCGAATCATGCGGAATAACAGCGGGCAGTGCCATTGGCAGAGACTGGAGTGAGTCATGCTCTCGCGGCATAGGCTGTGGCTCGGCAGTAGGTGTTTCGTCATGCGCCGCATCATCCACTGGCGAAATCTCGTATACCTCGGTAGATTGCTGAGGTGGGTATGGGTTTGGTTGATTTTGGTAGGCGCTAGCATCGGGCGAGGGAGCTTGCTGATGCGACGACGCCGTACGATTCTCCGGGAAGCTCGTGGACGAATACGACACCGCTGGGCGCTGAGGCTCTGGTGCTGAGTATGGTGACTCAGGCATACGCTGAGGCTGTGATACTGGTGCAAAGCCAGCATCGTCAACTGGTGGTTGGTACGGTGGTGTAGCCTGTGGGGGGGTGTTTGGAGCTACCTGGTATGGCTGCGGCTGAGCTTGAGCTTGTGGCCATGCCGGCTGATATGGCACGGGAGCTTGCTGGAGCGGTTGCCCATCAGCTACGGCAGGCAGTGCAGCCGGTGGGGCTTGCATGCGCTCAATGGCGGCTCGGCGCCGGGCTTGGTTTGATTGCTCAATGCGCCGCGTCATCGCCCGCGCTTCGCTGCTGTTGTCATCAAACATATCCGAGGTTTGCTGCGCCTCGAAATAGACATCACTAATCATCGACCCCTGTGCATCGGGCACGCGGGTGTGGCGAATGGACCAGCCATGAGTATCAGCCAGCTGCGACAGATACGCTAGGCGGCGCTCGGCTTCGTCTTGGCTGAGATTTTTCGTTCGCTCAATCTCTACCTTCTCGGGCACTGTAATCTCGATGAGCGAGTTGATACCATCAGGCTGCCACATGCGCCGGCGTGGCTTGGTGTAGAATGACACCACCGCCGCGAGGTAAACCTCCATTGGCTGATCCTTACGCAGTGGCAAAGCTAACGCACCAAACAGCAGAATAATCGGCACTGGAATGACCGCCAGCGGCAAAAACACCTGTGACAATCCCCACGCCAATGCGATCCCCGCTGCCGCAACCAACAGATAAATAAACTGGCGAAAGCTAAACGGCCCAAGAATTTTATCCTCTGCCTCAACATCCTGTGCAACCTTATATCTCGACATAGTTTATGTATTTATTATAGCATGAGGGGGATAGATAAGACTTTACTAGTCTTGTTTTGCATTATCGCTCATAACGCGAAAGCGCTTAGTCGGGTCTTGACTCCACTCTCTAGCTTTGGATGCACGTCTATAGATCGCCTCATTACTCTGCATTTTTGCGTTGTAGAGTTGAGACCGCAGTGCTGCGTCAACTGCCAAGCCAGTAGCTTGTCTTGCTCGCATAAGCTGATCTTCGCTGATGCCACTAATACTGTCGCTATTAAGAACTTCCATCATATCCTTGAAGGCTGGCTCGTCCATATCGGCCATCTTGGGTGCGTTGTATTTCCCGCCTAGAGCACCTTCCACAACAGCTTGTTCATAATTAAATTCACCTGCGCGTAACTGGTCTGCAGCTTTCCCAGTCCACCATGGGTTCTTTGATGCGGCGGGTGATCGCAATAAAGCATCAGCCAAAGCAGCGCGATCACCTGATCCAAGATCATCATTGGCATGCTGTGTCAGAGCTCGCAACTGGCCGGAATTAGCACTTTTAGCTGCCTCTTTAATAATATATCGTCTATCAAAATCAGAAAAGGCTTTGGGGTCAAGAACATCACCCTTTACAAGTTTGCCGTCCTTATCTCTTTTATAACCTTGAATACCCTCTTCCCCCATTGCCAGCTGAAATATATCACTTTTTGAAAGAGCTTGTTCTTTCCCATCTTTATCTAGATACCGATAGTTTTCAAAGAATGACTCGGAAAGTTTCAGCTCATCCTCGGCCTGTTGGTCAATAAGACGTGAAGCGGTACTTTGGCCACGACGTACGGATCGGCCGATTGTGCCAGGAATGTTGCGCGCTTTATCGTTAATCCTCTTCATACCCCAACTTTGTGCTCGTCTAAAGGGGTTCTTACCTGTATAGGTACCAGCTTGTGCCTGAGCTCGTGCTAACTCTTTAGCTCGCTCTCTTTCTTGCATATATTGTCCGTAAGGTGATCGCTCAAGAGCTCCTTGTGCTTTGTTGCCAACAAAGTTTCCTGCTACTTTACCCATCTTCTCAGTTATATTTGCAAGACCCATCATAGAGGTCATCATACTCGTTATACGTGACACTAGTAGAAGTGGTGTAAAGGTAAGGACAGAGCCAATAATCTGTAAAACAAAACTTGTCTCACCTTTCATATTATTGATAACTGTTGCACCAAGAATGCAAGCACCATAGAGACAGCCGATAACAGGGTATATTATAAGGAGAGTTTTAAATGTAGCCCACCATTTTTTGAACATACCTTCCGTGTTTGGTAATAAAAGAGCGACAAATGCAAGTGGTGCTAAGATTACCATGAAAATAATTATGGCTTGTCGAGCACCAAGTAGAAATACAGTTACAGAAACAGTTACGACGATGAATATAAGACCAGTAATAACAGCCGATAGAGCAAAGAATCCTACAGTAAGACCAATAGCGGTGGCTGCAAGACCAACTAGCCCGTCACCTACTGCACTACCTTTTGTTGACCATCCACCTTCTGGCCCGGCACCACTACCACCGAGTGAGCCAATAAAGTTAAACGAGGAAGACCCAATAATATTAGAGATATCAATTAAAATCGCACATACATAAAAAGACAAGTTAACCAAAACAATAGTCATAAGAAGTTTGGGTAGTAATTTTTTTATACCATAATTACTAATACCTAAACCGGTTACCTGAGAATAAATAACAACAAGGAATGCAATAATGAATACAATGTTTGCAATATCGCGCATTTTTGACCAATAATAGAAGGTAGAGCCTTCGTCTCGGTTAGTGAGTATTCCAGAATTTATTTCAAGCATATGGGCAAGGATACTCGCAGAGTCTGAAGATATCTTTGCAAGGAAATTAACAACTGGACAAACAAGCCAACCAATACCATCAACAGCGCACTGGGTACCAGTTTCTTCTCCGTCTGCTGCTTGCTCAGCTCCTTCACCAGCTGCTGCATCGGCACCATCTTTCTTCGCTTGGTCCTCTGCATTTTTTGCAGTTTCCTTTGAATTAACTTTGTTGATTGCATCTTTTATCTCTTTTTCTGATAGACTAGGCCACTTTTTATGCATACAAGAGGCGAGAGTCTCTTTTACAACAGCATCTTTGTCTTTGTTCTTCTCCTTTTGTCCTATTACAGTGTTGAGTGTGATTTGCTTATACCCTGCCTCATAGCATTTTTTGATAGATTTTTCCCATCCATCATCCTGACATTTTGATTGGTCTGCTTTGCATGCTTTATCCTTTAGAGGGGCTAAAGATGATACATACGAATTATAGACAGCATCCTTTGCTGCAGAGTCTTGAGCCGCTTTTATTGCCTTATCTGCTTGACTTGTAACTCTTTTTGATTTGCTTATACACCCTTCATTATCCGGGTCATCCGCTGTGGTACCTGAGTTACCATGATCGTGATAGACTGGCAGTTTGTGAGCAGAATATTTTGCGATTACTTGCTCAACAACGTCTTTGTTATTACTATTTTTGCTGATTTTATTATATGATATGTAACCATTCTTGGCTGCATCCGCGAGTTTCACCTCACCTTCACTAAATTTTGATCGAGGAGCTTCAGACGAAAGCGAACAGTATGTCTTAAAGTCTTTATAATAGTATGTATATAGCTCCCCCGGCGATAAATATTTATCCTCTTTGTCGGTTGTAACACCAATTTTTGCTCGAATAGCCTTATTGACTGGTCCTTGGCGACCATTTGGGCCTGCTACCCAGGTGCCCTCACTGTTGTTGCTATAACCTGCTGCTTTCAAAAACTCTTCAGCACTACTAAAGCCCCATTTTGGTATTGCCTCAGTGTAGAGCTGACTACAGGTCTTTACAGCACCAAATAGAGTTTTCTTTTTAGCATTGAATCCTTTTCCTTTGAGCTGGCTGCCCGTAACATCATTACCGCTTATCTTATCAATACCCTCAAAACAGCCCTCATGAATATTATTGGTGTCTTGAGTATCAGGGCCAGGAATGCTGTCCTGCGCTTTGTAATACGCCCACTTGTCTATTTTGTCATCATGGTCATCAGCATAAGCCTTTTGGTCTATAAACACGCTAGAACTAAGTACAAGAATAATAGCTAATGGAAAGAGTGAAAAGCGCTTTAGCTTAGATACAAGAGAGTTTGTCATACACTACATATAATACACAAAAATAAGTAAGAAAACCAGCCAAATACCATAAGTAATGTATGGTATTTGGCTGGCCTGGATGAAAGCTAGATTTTTAGCCTTCTTTGATATCGTTGAGAGGCGCGGTAACCCTTGGTTTGATCGCGCGAGCTTTATAGTCGTTTTCGTTTGTTGGATAAAAATAAGGTACACGGGGGAACGAATGTACTGTGTAGTGGTTTGTGTTTCGATCTTTTTCGGTTATTTGCCTTTGGGTCTCAAGAGCGACGCGGTATGATTCTCCATTTTCGTCTCCTATCTCTTGCACCTCACAGTATGCTGCCGAATATACCTGGGGTTGATTGGTTTCTTTGCCGTCGTTGATCGGGAATGGGTCTTCGTATTCTGCCATGATCGCACATTTCGTAACGTGGAGAGCAATGCGGTCTTCTTTTTCTAGTTTTTTGCCTTTCGTATGAGCTTCATAAGCAGCTTCGACAAGGCGGCCATAATAACCGTGGGGTTTTGATTGGTTTTTATCGCCGCCATCTTTACTCTCATCATTGGAATCTCTAACAATGTTAGAATGTGGGACGTCTATATAATCTGCCAAACATCGCAGCACTGGCCATACTTCAACTTCTCTACCCTCTGCATTTGTGAATAAAGCTTTTGATTGGGCGTCATCACAGAGATCACGGAGAAGTCGATCGACATGATCAAACCATGTAATTGCTAGCTCTTTTGCTTGATTAGCACCTGATTCGGTAAGAATTTTCATAATATTGGGATCATCAAGGTTATTGCCAAAGAAGGTTTTACACGCAAGTCCTTTGTCATAATCACCCATTGTTTTCCACTTTTCAGAGTCAAACTCACTGAGATTCGCAAAGTTATACGACCGGCGAGGTTCGGGCCGCTCACTACTTGGTGTGCCAGGCTCTACCGGCTCTTGGGTGGGTGATGGAGCTTCTGTCGCTGTGGCAGATGAAGTTGCTTCTGGGCTCGAGCTTGGAGATTCTGATGGAGGGGGTGTTTCTGAAGCCGTATTATTCTCAGCAGAACCACGCCCAGCAAGGAACGCTATACCTGCTGCTGCAGCGGTACCAACACCAAGAATACCAAAAAGAGTCCGCCGGTCAACGACTTTTTCTCGTTTGCTATCTTCATGAGAGACTGCATTGCCTGGCACTTCAGATCCGCTAACGCCTGCCGGATAACTATTATTGTGTATTTCTGTCATAAGCTTCAATCCTCCCCAATACAGGATTAGTGGTTATGTGTGCTTATTATATGCGCACTTGCGTTTCATGCTACCATTGTTTGCGCAGCAGGTCAAATATTTTTTGGCCTCTGTTGAGAAAAATAGATAACGAGTATAGACAGAGGTTAACATAGAAATATATTCGAACGATATTTTTTGGTAAAAAATAAGAGATATTTTATACATATTGCATGATGGATGAAATATGATGGCTCAAATATAGGAAGTTAATTCTCATCTATGCAGATATGTATGATGATACTTCCGCCCCTATTATTGAAAAATATAGCCACACAGATTAACAATATAACTAATAAATACTCTGATAATTTACACTAACAAACCACCACGTATCCGAATCACCCATACATATTGCCACCCCACCCCACATCCGCTATAATACAGAGGTACGGAGAGGTGCAAGAGTGGTTGAATTGGCACGCCTGGAACGCGTGTGTGGCGGCAACGTCACCCAGGGTTCGAATCCCTGTCTCTCCGCCATATCAGCGCCAGGCGGCACGCTGCCATAGAAGTGCGCTGCTGATTCGTCTTTTGGCATGATGCGTGGCTATACTGCATATTTTTATGCAGATTGGGCTTGCAGAAATGTTTTTTGACAGTTTATACTAAAGGATAATTATGGTACGATCTTCTACACCAGTTATAGAACTCCGAGGCCTCACCAAGCAGTATGGTCTGGGTGATGCTGCTCAAAATGCCTTGGACAACGTCGACCTGCGAGTCGAAAAAGGCGAATTTATCGTTATTATGGGCCCTAGTGGCTGTGGCAAGACGACATTGCTCAATATCATGGGCTTGCTCGACCGCGCCGACAGCGGCGAGTATTTTCTTGATGGAACATCGGTCGCGACGCTGAGCAAGCGTCAACACGCTCGGATTCGCTCGCGGCAGATTGGCATCGTCTTCCAGAGTTTTAACCTGATTAATCGCCTAACGGTGCTTGAGAATGTTGCCCTGCCCCTGAGTTATCGTGGAGGGATGCGCCGCGTCAAGCGCCTGGAGCAAGCCAGTGCGGTGCTGAAGAATTTCCACCTCCAAGAACGCGAATATTACATGCCGTGGCAGCTTAGTGGTGGGCAGGTGCAGCGCGTGGCGATTGCCCGCGCCCTGGTAAATCACCCGTCGATTATCCTGGCGGATGAGCCAACGGGTAACCTCGATAGCCGCTCGAGCCACATCATTATGGAAGAGCTGGCTCAGCTGCACCGCCGAGGCAATACCATTATTATGGTGACGCACAACCCGAACCTCACGAGCTACGCCAGTCGTGTGATTAAGATGCTTGATGGGCAGATTGCCAGTGATGAGCAGATGCGCACCACTGCTGCCGCGCCAACGCCAGTGGCCCGCAAGCCACGAGTTCGCCGGGCAGCGCCTGCTGGCAAGACTACACCGACGATTGCGCACGGCACGGCATCGGCTGCTCAGCCAGCTGCACCCGTCAAGGCAATTGCTCGCGGTCGTCCCGCCAAGGCTACGGCATCAGCAGAGACAGCGCCAACAGTGGTCGACTACGAAGATCCGCATACTCAAGATGGCCCAACTATCGAGCCAATGCCAGTTGCTCCACCAGAGGTGCCGCCAGCCTTGCCGGCCGCGCCGCAGGCTCCGTCGGTAGCGCAGCCTGCTCTGGCACACTCTGCTGTGCCGGCTCATACAACCTCAGTTACCCCGGCTCAGTCTACACCAGCTTTGCCAGCGCAACCTACCCCAGCTCAATCCCAGCCAGCTGCACCACAACCAACCAACCAACCTGCAGCACCAGTGGCTCATGCTGCAGCTCAGTCATCATCTACGCCGTCTGCTGTATCGGTCGCTCAGCCAGCTGTGGCTACACCGGCCCAGCAGCCCACTACACCATCGTCTGCTCACCAATCTAGCACAAAGGAGCCCCAGGCATGATAATCATCGACCATTTCGAAAATGCAAGCAGTAGTTTCCGGCGCAATCGCGGCCGTAATTTGCTGGCGACGCTGGGTGTGGCAATTGGTGTGGGCAGCATTGTGGCGATCTTGGCACTGAGTGGTGGCCTGCACAATATCATCTCTCAACAGGTGTCCGACCTCAACAATAACCTCATTGTGGTGCGCCCTGGCGTGCAAGACAAGAGCTTCTCGTCGCTGGCGAGCTCGGTGGCGCAGTACAACTACAACACCAGCACCATCACCGAGTCCGATGTCGAGGCGGTACGCAAGATGCCACATATCCGCGCTGTAGCACCAATGATGACTTCTGAGAACAAGCTCAAGAGCAACGACCGAGAAGCCACCACTACTGTTGTAGCAACTTCGCCAGACCTTGCTATCACCAGCCAGCTCGAGCTGCGTGAGGGTGACTTCCTCGAAGGCGGCACGCACGACGCTAAGCCAGCAGTGCTTGGCCCAAAGCTGTCGGTGCAGCTGTTTGGCACCGAGCAGTCGATTGGCCAGACCTTTAAGATCCGCGGCAAGGAATTCATCGTGGTGGGGGTGATGCGTGCTACAGAAAATCCGCTGAATTATAACAACGTCGATTTTGACAACGCAGCTATCATCACCACTGAGGCAGGCAAGAAAATCCACAGTGGTCATACACAGATTCAGCAGATCAACATTCAGGCCGATGCATCGCAGCAGGTCGGGCAGATTGCTCAGCACGTTAAGGACAAGATTAAGCAAAATCACCAAGGGGAAGAAGACTTTACTGTGGCTACGGGCGATGCGATTAGCCAGCCGACCAACCGACTCTTCACAGCACTAACCCAAGTGTTGACGCTGATTGCAGCGATCTCGCTGGTGGTTGGCGGCATTGGTATCATGAACATCATGCTGGTGAGCGTGGTGGAGCGCACGCGTGAGGTGGGTATCCGCAAGGCAGTCGGTGCGACTGATGGTAATATCATCACCCAGTTTGTGATCGAGGCGCTGGCGATTAGCTTGCTCGGTGGTATTCTGGGTTACATCCTGGGCTACATAGTGGCACTGAGCTTTAGCCTGTGGCTGTCCTTTGCGCCATCGCTGGAGTGGCAGACGGCGGTGATGGCAATTGGCCTCGCACTAGCGGTTGGCCTCACCTTCGGTCTCTACCCAGCCATTCGGGCCGCGCGCAAGAACACAATCGAGTCGCTACGGCAGTACCACTAATCAGCATAGTTATGTTGACACAGAACCCGCCTGAAATGTGGCGGGTTTTTTGTATGAGTTGTGGTATTCCTGGCTCACCCTACCCTGCTCATTTACAGAGTAAGATGATAGAATTTCTGCACATATTATTCCAGATTAATCGTCACATGTAATGTTTGAGATGATGAGCGATTTCGTAGGTGAATTTATTGTAGCAGCTTGTTGTTTATGTAACATTTTGCGACAGCGAGTTACCATACAAGATCATGATAAGGGCTTAAGAATTAGAATAGAAAAAACAAAATGCTACGATTCTCAAAAACTAAAACACGCTAGGTTAGAGTTTTAAGGTTTGTCGCCCTTCCCCTGCTTCACGCCACTCAACACGCCGAGGTAGCGGCTGGCGAATTCTGCTAGTATCATGCCGTGTAATATTTGCTCGATCTCTGTCTCGCCAGCAAGCAAGAGAGGCTTCGCGTGGGGGCGGCGGCCACTGAGGCGGCGATCGAGCGCTGCCATGCGCTGCTGAGTAGCGGCGTCATTTTCTCCTACCAGGTCGAAAAGCGCGAATGGCTTATCCACCGGATGGCTTAGCCAGCCGTGAGCGCCAGCCTGCTCGGCCTCGGCAAGAGTGGTAGCGAACGCCACATTGTGCGCCCGCTCCTGCCAGCACCACTGCCACCACTGGGCCACTGGCGCGAGTGCCTCACTGCCACAAAACACCGCCGTCTTGCCCGCTGCCTGGCGTGCAAGCTGCCTGGCGAGATTGTGAGTGGTTGGCACGGTAACACCCCACTGCTGCGCCGCGTTCGCTGAGCACGCTGCGCCATTTGCTATCGCTTCCACAAGATCATCATCCAGCAACTGATAGGCCGTCAGTAGCGCACTTAGTGTGCTGAGCATGTGTAGTGGTTCCACCTGCCCTTCCCTCCTGGCGACTGGCACGACGGTAGCTGCAGGGTATGCTGTGGTGCACTCAGCCACGGCAGCATCATGAGTGAGCAGAATGGTCGGAGCACTGTGTTGCGCTGCATAAAACATCATGTTTTTCACATGGTCGGATGAAATACCGGCTTTGATAATAATCACCAAGCTGTGCGCGTCCACAAACGCGGGCACTGCCTCGCAGCACAGTACAGGCACAGCTATGTGAGGCTGCACGAGCTGCTGAGCGACGTGAGCCAGCACTGCACCACCATCCGTTGCTATAATAACAACATTACGAATATCATGCTGAGGTGATATATGTGAGAGCTGATTTGTTACCTCTGTTGGTAGCGTCGTTTGTTTCCATAATGTTGCAACGTGATGCAGAGTGGCCTCAGCACCGCGTTGGCGCAATATCGTCTGATCATCAAGCATAATCGTCTCCTTCTGCTTGCAAGAGTATACCCTCCCATGATACATTAATTAGCAGAGAATCATAAGCATATTTGGAGACAGGTGGGAACCATGAATATCAGCACTACATCACAATCAATTACCGACGATCAAGAGCTTGCCAAGGTGCTCGCTGGGATCGGCCCGCAGGTGGGCACAGCAGCGTCGCAGCGGTCGCAGGCGATGATGTCGGGGCAAGGTGCTGGTCGTTCATCACTCTCGGGTATGTCGGGTAATATGGGCTCGTCCGTGCCGGTCATGTCGTCTCAGCAGCAGCCGTCGCAGCCTGCGCCCAGTGGTGAGGCGCTCAATGGCGTGAAGCAGTCGGCCATCAAAGAGCTGCGCCCACTGGTGGATAAGCTCAACGTCAGCCCAGATGAGAAGTTCGACACCTATCTGCTTTTGATCCGCTCGACGGACGACAAGAGTTTGATCGACCCAGCCTACCAAATCGCCAAGTCAATCCGCGACGAAACCCGCCGCGCTCAAGCGCTGCTCGACATCATCAAAGAGATCGACTATCTGTCGCAGCGGTAGCGACCTATAGAGTAAGAATAGGCATTATCACCACTGATGTGGTGATTTTGTGATGGTACTAAAAATGATATATAATACAAACACAACCATGACAAAAACACGCCACTATAAGCCACGTCACAAACACAAGCGCTATGCCGTCGATACAATGTCGGTATTGCCCATATCGCCCAGCCAGTGGTCAACGTCTTCTTCGGATATCAAAAAGCAGCTTGTTACCGTTGATGCGGCGCTGAAGAGCCAAAAGCCACACCTCGCCTACCTCGTCGAGCAGCAGGGTCGCAACTGGAGTAATGAGAAACGCCGCCAGCGGCGCTCGGCTGCCCTGGGAGAGAGTGCTGTGGCGCTCGTGCAACACTATGCGAGCAAAGAACAGTGGTCGCATGTGGATATGGCGCGGCTGCTTGCAGCGTATCCTGGCTGGGTGGAGGCGACCGAACAAGATGATACGGCGCTGACTCGGCAAGAAAATAAGCAGCGAATCAAGAAACTCACGCACTTTAACCATGCCCTGCGCGATGTGATAGACAACGCCACACACGCCTGTGAGACATGGAAGTCGATACCGTCTGTGTCGGATATAGTTAACGGCTTAGAAGCCGTGTGCCCAGGCAAGAAGCATGTTCAAAACAAGCAAGATCGAAAAGATATGCTGTATGCGACAGTAGTGGGCATTCGCAACGAAGTGCTTTTTATGCGGGTGCTGGATGAAGCGGGCATTGCCTATGAGCCAGGCACAGCCAACCAGGATGTGCGTGGGATAGATATGATAGTGAATGGTAAGCTGATTGACCTTAAGTCGTCTGAATACTACGAATACGATGCTCAGGAAGATGCTGCTGAGCATGATGATGACGGACGGATCTTTTTCTTCCCTGGTGTGGAGGGGTATGAATATCGCAATAAACTAATGCTGCCGAAGGAAAAAATTATCTGGGTTATGCCACGGGTGGTAGCCCGCATGTATAGCCATGGTATCCTAGATAAGCCAACGCAACAGAGGTAGATCTCACCACAGACATGCGACTATAACAGAGGTAAAGGAGGTGCATTGCTATATGCCACACGAAATACCACAGCAGCCGTCAAATGAAGAGCATGAGAGACATGCGGTGCTCAAAGAGTCAATCGCTCAATCGATTCTCAAGAAAAGACCATGGCCCTATGGTGGATCTGAAGGCGAGCCGAGGCCGCTCTCTATCCAGTGGATGTCGCTACAGTATGCTGAGGATGGCTGGTCAGCAACTGGCTTAACCACTGATGGGCGCTATGTACGAGCAGACATCAGCAACAATGCAGACGATGTGATACTCGAAGTGGAGGCTGTGCAATCCGACGGAGAGACAGATACCCCACAGAGTAGCTAGCCGTGTGCACACACTAGCTCGCTGATGTCCGCTTGCTGTGGCGCGAAGCTGGCTTTTTCTTACGCTTGGCTTTGTCTTTGGCTTTGGAGATAGGTTTGCTGGCGTCTTTTGTGCGCTTGCTCTTGCCTTTCGCTGACTTCTTCTTCGATGCTTGCCGCTCGTGGATAGCGTTTCTCACCTCTGTTATTTCATCCCAGGGGTAGGTGCCGTCGGCGCGTTCGATGGTTTTTTCATGGCCTTTGCCCAGGAAAACGACGGTGTCGCGGGCGGTGCGGGCACGGCGGACGGCAAAGCGGATGGCCTCAGCGCGGTCGTGGATGAGGAAGAGATCAGTGTCTTGGGTTTTGCCAGCGGCTTCTGCGCCTTTGGCGATTTGGGCGAGGATGTGTTGCCCATCGACGTCACGATCGTCTTCTTCGGTGATAATAAGCTCGTCGGCAATTCGCCCGGCGATCTTGCCCTGAATCGCTCGCTTAGACTCATCGCGCTGACCAGCCGAGCCAAACAGGACGATCAGCTTGCCCTTGGTGCTGGCTCGCACACTGCCAAGGAGCCGCTCAAAGGCGTCGGGCGTGTGGGCAAAATCGACAATGGCAGAGAATGGCTGCCCAGCATCAACCACTGTCATACGGCCCTCCACCCCAGTGAGTGCAGCCAGGCCCTGCTCGATCTGTGCCCGGCTGAGGCCTACCTCGTGCCCCACGGCTACCGCGGCCAGGCTGTTGGCAATGTTGAACTCACCCGGCATATTGATGGTGATGTGATGCATCTGCCCCATGAGCCATACATCGTAGCGGCTGCCTGAGGCGGTTTGGGTGATGTTCGTAGCGCGAATGTCGCCGCCTGCAATGCCATAGCACAGGCTGCGCGGCACGGCTTGCTCGAAGACCGCCGCCGATGGATCATCCGCATTGATAATGCCAACCCGCCGCGCGAGCTTGAAGAGACGCATTTTGGCGGCGCGGTAGCGCTCGAATGTCTTATGATAATCGAGATGCTCGTGCGTGACGTTGGTCATGACGGCAATATCGATCGGGACGCCAAAGATGCGGTGCTGCGCCAACGCGTGGCTTGTCACCTCCAACACTACCCACTGCACATTACGCCGCCGAAACTCCGCCAAACGCTGCTGCAACAGGGGTGCAGATACGGTGCTCATGTGCTCGGTTTGCGGTGTGATGTCGTCATTCACCCCATACGCCACCGTCGTCATCAGGCCGACGTTGTAACCTGCCTCGACTAGCATGCGGTGGATCATAAAGCACGATGTGGTCTTACCGTTCGTCCCCGTCACGCCAATGACGTGCATGCCCTGGGCTGGGAAGCCTTGGTTGGCTGCAGCCGCAGTAGCTTCAAGCAGCCGATAGCTTGGCTCCAGTGCCGCCAGCACGCTGGGTGGGAGAGCATTCTTGAGTGTTTGTTTTAGAGAAAATGCCATGACACATATTATACCACTTTTGATAGTATTTAAAACCATGAGAGGCATGATTTTTTGATTAAGCAAATGTGCTACGATTGGGATCGCAAAAGCCTCGCTTATCCTCGCACTCCCCCTTCCCACACTCCCGATGACGGAACACTATAAGGACGAATATCTCTCTAGAATGTTCACCTCTTACACCAGAGCACAAAATAGCTATTGCAACGAGCTTTCACATTCCACTGGGCGCAGTGATAGGTTGGTGGAGCTAGCGCTAAGAAAGTGAGATTTGTCGGTATTTTTGCATCGTTATCTTATTTTTATATAGCCATTTCATAGGTTTTTCTCATTACATGCCCCTCCTTTGCTATAATAACCCTATGAAGATTCTTGGGATTGAGAGCAGCTGCGACGAGACGGCGGCTGCGGTGGTGGCCGATGGGCGGCGCCTGCTGAGTAGTGTCGTGCACTCGCAGATAGATATTCATGCCCAGTATGGCGGCGTGGTACCAGAGGTAGCGGCGCGGAGCCATATTGAGATGATTACCCCGGTGATTGACCGCGCCTTGGCCGAGGCAGCGTGCAGCTGGGATGAGATTGATGGCATTGCTGTGACGTATGCGCCTGGGCTGGTAGGGTCACTATTGGTCGGGACGCTGGCAGCGCGGACGCTCGCACTTGTGCACAAGAAGCCGCTCTACGCAATTCATCATGTGGAGGCGCATGTCTATGCCAACTTTGTGGTGGAGGACGGCCGGCCAAAGCCCGAGCCTACTCTAGCGCTCCCTGCTGCGCAGCCGAGCTCCCCTATGCTGGCACTCATCGTCTCTGGTGGGCATAGTCAGTTGGTGCTGTTTCGGGCGCATGGTGACTATACACTACTTGGTCAAACACAGGATGATGCTGTGGGCGAAGCCTTCGATAAGGTAGCGAAGATCATTGGCCTACCCTACCCTGGTGGCCCAGCTATTGCTGCTGCCGCCACGCAGGGCGACCCGCAGCGCTATGCTCTGCCCAAGGCGCGGATGCAGGGCCAGTACGATTTCTCCTTCTCGGGCCTCAAGACGGCCGTGCTGCGCCGAATGCAAGCCGAGGTGGGCAAAGATACCTCTTTTCCTTCGCACGAGCTCCCAGCGCTTGTCACGCCGCAGCAGCGCCATGATATGGCGGCGAGCTTCCAGCGTGTGGCGGTAGAGACATTGGTCGATAAGACCGTGCTTGCTTATGAGCACTATGCGCCGCGCTCCGTTGTGATTGCTGGCGGTGTGGCGGCCAATCAAGAACTCCGCCGCCAGCTGCGCACCGCCCTGCCCTGCTCCATTAGCTACGCACCGATGGCCTTTTGCACAGACAATGCAGTGATGATCGCCGCTCTCGGCTACTACTACGCCCAAGCTGGCCACACAGTCGACCCATACCTGCTCGAAGTCCAGCCAAGTTTGTCGATGCGCGAAGCGGTGTGGGCTGATAATTAGCCTTCTTTTGCGCGAATCTGCCTGGCCAGCGCTGCAGCAGCTACAACAGTTTCGTCGAGTGTGCGATAGATCGGTAACTTTGGCTGCTCAAGGTGTGCTTGTGTTTCGATATCAAATGGTCGGTCGAAGCTTTTGTCGATGCCAAGCACGATAGGTGAGCCGCGCCCGAGTTCCTTACCAAGCTCTAGTGGTGTAATGATGCCCGGCCCCTTGACGAAGTAAAACATGACCACGCGTGCGAGCTGCAAATTCCGGTGCTCCCACGTGATCTGCTCCTTCGCAATATCACCAACGCGCGGTATTCCTTCTGGGCGTCGTGGGTTGGCAATAATGAGCTCTTCGTCGCGCTCAATATTTTCTAATAATTTTTCTGCTTGCTTTTGCCAATCTTCTGCACCAGAAATAGGGCCTGCAACGAAGATGTCTGGCCGTAATTCTTGCATAGATAATTCTGATGTTGGGCGTTTGACGAGCATGGCAAAATAGTATCATGGACTATTGCAAAGATCAAATATCATAGACACGAAAAATAAGCTGAAGATCTGCAAGTCGCGGATTTTTCATCTCACCGTAAGGTGGTTCTATCCACCACGGTGCCTAATAGTGTAGATATTGTTACGAAGGCAGTGCTCTACCGCGCTATAATCTTTCGCGCCGCACGCATGAAACGAACCACCTGATATATGAATGGCCGAGCAATATATTCATAGCAACCAGCGCGTTCCTCCAGCTGACCACCAAAACCTTTCTTGAAGTGATACACTCCCTCTTGCTCGGGGAAGCCGTTGAAGTTCCCACTCGTGCCGTAGAAGTTATAGCGCTGAGCACCAAGGCTGATGGCACGGCGCATTGCTGCGTATTGCAGCGCGTATGAGCCAGAGAACTTGGCGTGCTGATCGTCCGACCCGCTAAGAAAATACACCACTTCGTTATCGCTTGTGTGCATGAAGATGGCGGCGGCAAGTGGCAATACATCGCCATTGGCCGCTTGACGGAGCGCTTCATAATCTGCCAGGCGCTTTGACACCGCAGCGAGCTGGTTATCGAGTTCCTTCACCTGCCCTTGCTTGTCTGGCTCAGTCGCCAGCATATCGCGCTCGGCTTGCAGGGTATCTTGCTGGGCGCTGAGGCGGGCTTGGTAGCCAGCAAGGTCGAGCTCGGCAATCAGGAACCACGCCTGCTTACGGTGAAAAGCGTGAAACAATTGTTGATAAAATTCCTCGCTGCGTCCTGAGAAGCCACGCCGCGTGCCGGTATCGATTAGCAACTTCGCAAATGGCGCGAGATCATCCACTGTAGTAATCTCGCGTACCGCCACACCATACTTGGTGGCCGCCTTGACGCAACTGCGCGTCTTGGCGTCGAAGCTCTTGAGTAGTGCCGCATCGTCGTGATAAGGCGAGAGATCTTTGGCAAAGAACCAGCGCACATAGCGCGCGTTGCGGTCGGTCTGCTGTGGGGGGATGGCGCGAAAGCCTGCCTTTTCTAATTGTTGCAGCGCCTTGGCTGTGCCTGCTACTTCGGTGAGATGAGTGGGGTCACTCCCTTGCCGCAGGATGAGTGGAGGCTGAACGCGGAGCAAAATGCCTTTGTGTTCTTTGACATATTTCTTAAGTTCTGTCAATAACATACTGAGCACTGCTGGGTTGTGATAATCCACGAGCGGTCCTTGCAAACATTCAAACTCGCTATAGCCCAAGGTGTGCCACTCATATAACACGGCAGTAGCTACCAAGCGATCATCCTCAGTAAACAATCCCAAATAATGTGGCTGCCAGCCCAGCTGTGCCACTCGCTTGGCATTAGCGGCTGATTGGACGAAGCTCCCTAGTGGATGTTGCGCAACAAATTGCTCGAGAGTGGATGGATCGATGGGCTTTAGCTGCATAATGATAGCGATAGTATAGCATTTTTGAGTGGTGAGAGGAAGAGAGCGATGGTAATGAGCGACATACAATTGGTTATAACGAAGGAGTTTAAAGAGATAATACCTTACATCAGACTTATCATTTTGTTGTGGTGTTCATGAATGTGTTTTTGCAATAATCATCAGTGAAAATCCGCCGCAAAGTTGCTATACTAATGTTATGAAACATTTTTTACAGACTGAGGCATGGGAGGCCTTTCAACAAGCGCAGCAGCGCCATACGGTGCGGCGAGTAGACAAAGGGTGGCAGTATTATGGCATTATTGAGCACGGTCGGCTCAACCATCGGTTGTATGTACCCTATGGGCCCGAAGCAGATAATGATGCAGCTCAGGAAGCAGCGCTCAAGGATATCATTGCTACTGGGCGACAATATGGTGCAGATTTTGTGCGGGTCGACCCCCGAACGACGCGGCTTGAGCAATTGCAAAATCTTGGCTTTCGCAAGGCGAAGAGCCTCCAGCCAGATCGAACGATTATTAATGATGTGACGATGGATCACGACGCCATTCTGGCTAATGCCAAGCAAGCAGTGCGTTACACCTGGCGCAAAAATCAGAAGGCAGGGGTGCGCTTCCATACCAGTTATGAGCCAGCAGATATCGAGATTTTTTTTGATATGATTCACGATGTTGCCAAGCGTACTGGCATGCAGCCTCATAGTGATGCCTACTTTCGCCAAATGGCAGAGGTGCTCTTCCCGCGCAAGGCAGCTGGCTTGATGTATGCCACGCTGGAGGACAAACCGGTTGCAAGCCTTATCTTCTTTAGTGATGGTACGACGATGGCCTATGCCCATGCTGCGTCCTACACCGCCCAGCGCAACCTCAGCCCAGCTACAGCACTAGTGGTGTTTGCCCTCTTCTATGCGCACGATACCGGGCACAAATTCTTTGACTTTTATGGCATTGCGCCAGATGATGTGCCGAAGGATCACCCCTGGGCGGGCTTCACGCACTTTAAGAAATCATTTGGGGGTACACCAGTGGACTATATCGGCACCTGGGAAAAACCTCTCCACCCACTGCGCTACCGGCTGTATCACCTCTACCAAGCGCTGTATCAACATGTGCGCAGTCTGCGCCAAGCATCGTATCGCCGCTCGCATAAGTAGTTGGTAGAGAGATCACTTAGAAGAAGACGCTCTAGTGGGGCGTCTTTTTTATTTCCTCTGCCCTACTCTACAGACGTGACTTCAGATGGATGATGATATGAGATCCATATGATGATGTGGGGCTATAGAACTTGATAAAGTTCCACGCATTATTCACGTGAAATGAGGATATGTAGAGATGAAAAATTGGGCCATCACTTCCCTATCGCAGTTCAATTTTGGTTGCAACTATGATAAACACAACTTATCTTTATCTCTGATTTATTATTCATACTTTCCTTTTGTATTATGTGAAACGCGTTGATGAATGCAGCATGATGGTATGTGCGCAGGCATTTGCAGTGCAGAGATTTCTGCTGCTTTCTGGTAGTCTGCCCATTCCTCATGTTCTACTGGATGAGATAGTAAAATTGTAATTGCTTTAGTCGTAGGTCGTCACAAGGTGCACCTTCCACGTGAAAAACTACACAATGGGAAACTATCAGAACAAGTGACTACTCGATAGTGACTAATTTGCAAGGCGAGACATCTATCATATCACCGCTGTCAGCTACGCCTTAGCCTCATCACTAACCCCTGTCACCTCTGCCATTGAACCATCAAACGTGCTATACTAGGTAGCTGAAGTTGCACCAAAAAATCGGCCTGGCAGATGCTGCACACATATTTTTCACGTGAAGTATTGACCGCGCCGTTTTCGTGTGAAAAGTATCAATAATCTGTAAGGAAGCCACCGCCATGAAACTTGCCAAGACCTACAACCCTAACGAATACGAGCCAAATATCTACGCCATGTGGGAGAGTGCTGGGGTATTTCGGCCAAAAGGAGAGGGCACACCGTATAGCATCGTGATGCCGCCGCCCAATGCCAATGGCAACCTGCATGTCGGGCATGCCCTTGGCTCAGCTTTGCAAGATATCTTAGTGCGCTACCACCGGATGAAGGGCGACGATGCAGTGTTTATTCCTGGGGCAGACCACGCTGGATTCGAGACGTGGGTGGTGTACGAGCGCGAGCTAGAGAAGCAGGGTAAGACGCGCTTCGATTACTCTCGTGATGAACTGTATGCGCAGGTGTGGGACTTTGTCGACCAGAAGCGGGGCGATATGGAGCTCCAGCTACGTGCCCTCGGCGTTGGGGCCGACTGGGAAGATATGGTCTTTACGCTTGACCCTAAGGTGGTAGAGACGGTCTATGGCACCTTCAATAAGCTGTGGCAAGATGGGCTGATCTACCGCGGTGAGCGGATCGTGAACTACTGTACCAAACACCAGACCAGCTTTGCTGACATCGAGGTGGTGCACAAGACGGAGAAGTCTAAGCTGTGGCGTATTGCGTATCCACTACTCGATCATATTGGTGAAATTATCGTTGCTACGACACGGCCCGAGACGCTACTGGGTGATACCGCCATCGCTGTCAACCCGGCAGATGAGCGCTACAAGAAATTGATCGGCACTAAGGCGCTACTCCCACTAGTGGGACGCGAGATCCCGATTATTGCTGACGAATATGTCGATATGTCATATGGTACTGGTGCAGTCAAGATTACGCCGGCTCACGACCCAAATGATTTCGAGATGGGGCAGCGACATGGGCTGCCGGTGGAGCAGGTGATTGGCTTCGATGGGCGAATGACGAATGTTCCCGCACCATTTGATGGCCTCACCACGACGGAGGCGCGCCAACGGGTGCTGGAGGCGCTGGAGCGCGAAGAGCTGCGCCGTGGCGAGGAGGAGCTGGAGCACTCGGTGGGGCACTGCTACAAGTGTGATACTGTCATTGAGCCGATGGTTAAGGAGCAGTGGTTTATCTCAATGCGGCCCTTGGCGGATGCAGCGATTGCTGCCATCGAGCGTGGCGATGTGACCTTCACCCCCGCCAACAAAGGCGAAGTCGTCATCAAATACCTGCGCGAGATCAAAGACTGGAATGTCAGCCGGCAGATACCGTGGGGGATACCCATCCCAGCCTTCCAGAGCACGACCGACCCAAGTGACTGGATCTTCAACACAAATGTCAACGAAAAAGAAATAGTTGTAAATGGCACAACATATCGTCGGGAAGAAGATACGCTTGATACTTGGTTTAGCAGTGGGCAGTGGCCATTCATCACCACCGACTATTTGCAGGATGGGCCGCTAGCGAAATTCTACCCCAACGCGGTGATGGAGACAGCGGGGGATATTCTCTTCTTCTGGGTGGCGCGGATGATGATGCTTGGCCTGTACTGCACGGGACAGGTGCCGTTCCGTCATGTCTATCTGCACGGGCTGGTGCTGGATGAGCATGGGCAGAAGATGAGTAAGAGCAAGGGTAATGTGATTAATCCAATGGAGGCGATTAGCCAGTACGGCTCAGACGCACTGCGCATGGGGATTATCGCTAGCCGCTCAGCCGCTCAGCCGCAGGCCTTTAATACTGGCAAGGTGGTGGCAGCGCGCAACTTTTGTAATAAATTGTGGAACATCGCTCGCTTCATTGAGGCGCAGGTGGGAGATTCGCAGCCAGTGCATGTACCGACGCCGCAATCGATGGCTGACCATTGGATCATCCGCCAGCTGAGCCGGGCAGGGGAGACGATGGAGCAGCAGCTGGCGCAGTATCGCTTTGCCGAGGCGGCAGAGACGCTCTACCACGCGGTGTGGGATGATGTGGCCGATTGGTATATTGAGGCAGCCAAGGTGGAGCAGCACGCTGATATGCAGGTGTGGGTGCTGGATACGTGTTTGCGCTTGGCTCACCCATTTGCGCCATTTGTGACGGAGACGATATGGCAAAGCCTGAGCTGGCACAATGACCTCCTGGCGGCGGCACGATATCCGCAGGCTGAGGAATATAACGAGCTGCAAGCGGCTGAGTTTGGCCGGCTCAAGCGGCTTGTGACCGAAGCACGCTATGTGACGAGTGAGTTGCCAGGTAATGAGCGCTACACACTACTCTATATGGATGACGCGCTCGTAGCGGATAATGCCGAGCTGGTGCGGCGCTTGGCTGGTCTGGCGGCAGTGGAACACACTGATGTAGCGCGGGGGCTGCGCCTGGCTGCTAGCGGCCGCGATGCCTGGCTTGATGTGAGCGACGAGACGCTCTACGAGCACCAGACGAACCTCGAGAAGCGCTTGGTCGTAGCGCGTAATGATGCCGCTAAGCTAGAAGCACGCCTAGCAAACGAGCGCTACACCAGCCAAGCACCCGCCCATCTGGTGGAAGAATCGCGCCAGCAGCTGGCAAGCAAGCAAGCGCTGATCGAGCGGCTAGTGAAGGAGCTGCAGGTGATCGAATAGCAGTACTGCAACATAGACCGCTATACAAAGCAGAGAAGGCTACCGTCGATGTACGATGGTAGCCTTTTTGACGAGTAGAGATAATGAAGTGTGTTGATTTAACCTCTTGCGTTCTCAATGACAAAAGGGCACTTAGTGGTAAGGAAGAAAGCGCGAGCACAGACAAAGAGGTTATTGTGATGATGTGCTATATCAACCTGAAGTTGAAAATCTCACCGCATCACGCTTTCTATTCGTACTATTCTTTTTCTGAGGCTTGTGGTGAGTGAGGCTTACTAAGAGGGTTCATCGCATGGATTTATATAACATAAATATGCTGTGATAAACGGCTTCACAGCTTATCAAGCGAGAAAATAGGGAAGAGAGCTCATGCAAAAAAGAGAATATCTCGACATTGACACAAAACATACTTGACAGAAAATAAACATCCTGCTACCATGAATATGAACAAAAATAGAACTAATGAAAATCACACATCCAGAAACATACAATGCAACACACACATCACACTACTTCACCCAAAACCATCCTCGCGCAGGCGGCCGTGGCGATCTTTAGCTTGGCGACTGCGCTGGGGGTGTTCTTGCACGATGGGCAATTTGATAAGATCACCACTGCGCTCCTCACTCTTGAGCCTGCTGCACTGCGTAGCCGTGGGGCACCAGGCTCGGCTGAGTCCGATAAGCTGACGGCTGACCCGCACGTTCACCCACATCATGCGTCGCTGGGGCACAAGGCAGGGCACCATGGGCAGCACCACACGCCGAGTGTACCACCGCGCGATGATGAATATAGATATCTGGCGCATAAGCAGCGGGGGACGCGCCACGCCTTTGATAATCAGTTTTTGCCGATTGTTGGTTAGTTATTGATGGTGATACGGATGCCCGGCGGCAATCTGCTGCGCCCGGTAGAGCTGCTCGGCCAAGATGAGTCGCACCAGCTGATGGGGGAACACCAGGCGAGACAGCGACCACACTAGATTAGCGCGCTCCATCACTACCTCTGTCACACCGTATGCTCCACCAATGATAAGTACGAGTGATTTGCCTTGCGCCATTGGCTGATGCAGGCTGCGCGAGAGGGCAGGGGAGTCGAGCATTGTACCGCGCTCGTCCAGTAGTACAACATATGCGTGGGGCGAAAGCACTCGAAGAATCTGCTGCGACTCCTCACGGCGTGCTGCATCGCCACTGTGCGAGCTAGCTGGGAGGAGCTTCCACTGCAACTGCCAAGCACGGGTCATGCGCTGCTCGTAGCGTGCAATGCCATCGACTAGCCAGGGTTCGTGTCGCTTGCCAACGGCGATGATGGTGATCATGCGCTGGCGTCTCTACTACTGCTGGACACTGCTGCAGCAAGACGCTGAGCAGTGGTAGACAGACAAGTATCGCTAGTATCAGTCGGGTAGTCATGATGGAGCTGTAGCACCTCGCGGTCATACAGCGGCACGAGATGAATATGAGCGTGCGGCACATCAAAGCCCTCCACTACCACGCCGACTCGCTCAGGCTTGAGCTCCGTCTCCATCGCGTGGGCAATCTGCTGCGCCACCGCCCAGAGGTGCTGATACACCTCAGTGGGGAGCGCCCACAGCGAGTCAATCTGCTGCTTCGGCACTACCAGTACATGGCCATTACTCAGTGGGTTGATATCGAGGAAGGCTATTGTGTACTCATCCTCATACACCGTATGGCTTGGTATTTCACCTTTGATAATCTTAGTAAAGATAGAATCCTGCATGACTTTAGTATACGCGAAGGTGGGGTAAGAGCTCAAGGATATCCGCTGCGCGATATTTTCGTTCGGCTGCGCATCTGTTATAATGAAGGCAGACCACACGGAGAGGTGCAGGAGTGGTTGAACTGGCCGCTCTCGAAAAGCGGTAAGCCGCAAGGCTTCGAGGGTTCGAATCCCTCTCTCTCCGCCATATTTCTGATACTGGTAATCTGCAAGCTGAGGATGCTTGTAGATTTTTTATTACGAAAAACAATGTGCTTGCTTTATTTCTGTTCTTTGCAAACTCGGTCAAGAGCAACGAAAAGCGCACACCGCGATGGTGTGCGCATATGTTTGTGTGAGAAGAGAGCCAAGTATTACTGGCTAGGTGGTTGAAGCACCAGTGTTGCTGCTGTTGGTCGTGGTGTTGATGTTGCCACCGGGGATGATGGTGTTGATGACAAAGTTCACCGCCGCATAGGCGAGTAGCGCCACCACAACACCGACCAGAGCGTACATGATAGTATTCTTCGCGCCCTGCACCTGTGATGAATTACCACCAGAGACAACATAGCGAATACCACCAAAGATGATCATGATGACTGCGATAGCACCAACGAGAAACAGCATGATGTTGCTTACCCGTGTGAAGATACCGGCGTCACCAAAGAGATCGGCTGGCTGGTCTTTGCCCCGTGAGCGGCTGGCACCGTCTGACACGCCACCGATTGCAGCGCTGGGCGGTGCAGCAGCAATTATCCCACCCCCGATGAGGGCGAGTGCACTGATAGATAGTAGACATTTTTTTAGCATAATAAACTTAGCTCCTTTTATCTTGTAATTATACGATATGGCGATTTTTTTGTCGAGAGGAAAGCGGCGAAATTTCTCAGCTTGCGGTACTGTGGTAACTCGCTTCCTTCATCTCTTTTGCCGGTGACGTCTTGAAAACTTGCTGTTATGACGATATCCTGAACCTCAACGTGAGGAATTGGTATGTTAGTGAGACGCGCTTGGCAGTCTACTTATTTATATTGCTTGATAAAGGGGAGGGAAGTGCAGGAAATATATGGCTAAAACGACACTGCGGCGAAGTAAGAATAAAATTGCCTCTCACAAACGTCTAGCGCAATCGCCGCACCTATGCTACAATAGCCAGTGCACGTTGGTGCACAATCCGACACGCTGGAGGAGTACCCAAGTGGCTGAAGGGGACGGTTTGCTAAATCGTTAGTGTGGGGAGACCTGCAGCGGGAGTTCGAATCTCCCCTCCTCCGCCA